>JAHDLC010000004.1 GCA_018436595.1 Synergistaceae bacterium
GACCGCAAGGAGAGGCCCGCCCGAAGGGAGCGAGGAGAGAAAATCCCCGAGGTCCGCCATGGAAACCTCGCTGCTTTTGCATGCGACTCCCTGGTGGTTTACCGGCCCGCAAATCTCCGAAAGAACCTCGGGTGCCAAAATCTGGACCACTACCCCGCCTTTTTCAGCCAGGGTTTTTATCTGCCTGGAAAAAGATTCGCTCACGTTTTTCCCGAGGAATATTTTCTGAACCCTGTCCGGGGACTCTTTCAAGAGCTGGAGCACGACCTGCCTCCCCCAGTTGAGGTCTTCACTTCTTTTCTTCTCGAATTGGGGGGCGGAGGAACCGTTTTCTTTTCCGAACCTCCTGCCTGATGGCCTTTTTCCCTCTTTTCTTTCCATTTTATCCACTTTTTTTCATCCTTTCACCGATTTGATCGGAATACTCTCTGAGAAACCGGGCCGTATAACCTTTGCAAGAGTGAATGAGGTCTTCCGGCGTGCCTGCGGCGACGAGACACCCTCCTCCGTTTCCTCCCTCCGGGCCGAGGTCGATAATATAATCCGCTGACATGAGGACATCCAGGTTATGTTCTATCAGGATGACCGTGTTTCCCTGGTCGGCGATTTTGTTGATGATGACCAGAAGCTTTTCCACGTCCGTGTAGTAAAGGCCGGTAGTCGGTTCGTCAAGAAGGTACAGGGTGGGCCCCGAGAATTTCTTGCTCAGTTCCTTGGACAGCTTCACTCTCTGGGCCTCCCCTCCGCTGAGGGTGAGTGCCGATTGGCCCAGTCGAATATATCCCAGCCCCGCCTCTGCGATGAGAGTGAGTTTGGAGGCGATTCTCGGGATGTCCCTGAAGAACTGCAGGGCCTCGTCCACGGTCAGGTCCAGAACGTCGGATATGGATTTTCCCTTGAACTTGACTTCGAGGGTTTCCCTGTTGTATCGTTTGCCCCCGCAGACTTCGCAGGGCACGTAGACATCCGGCAGAAACAGCATGGAAACCTTGGTGGATCCACCGCCGCCGCATGCTTCGCACCGCCCTCCCCTCACGTTGAAGCTGAACCTGCCGGGAAGATATCCCCTCAGTTTTGCTTCCGGGAGTTCGGCGAAAAGTTCCCGGATGAGGGTGAACAATCCCGTGTATGTGGCGGGATTCGACCTTGGAGTTCTCCCGATGGGGCTTTGGTCGACGAGAATGATGTTTCTGAAATTTTCCCACCCGACAATGCTTGTATGGTTTCCCGCCCGTTCCCGGAAATCCCGGTCCAGGTGCCGTCTCATCCCCTTGTAAAGTACGTCATGAATAAGGCTGCTCTTCCCCGATCCTGAAACGCCTGTCACGGTGATGAAGAGCCCCGTCGGAAACTCCACATTGATGCCTTTCAGATTGTTGTGCCGGGCTCCCTTTACAGTAAGGGTTCCTTTGGGTCTCCGTCTTTCCTTCGGCCGGACGATGCCGTTGCATTCCCCCCGCAGGTAGGGGCCGGTAAGAAACGGTGATTTGAACGCCTCTTCGTACTCTCCGGCAAAAACAATATTTCCCCCTCCGTCACCTGCCCCCGGTCCCATTTCTATGATGGAGTCGGCTGCCATCATGGTTTCCCTGTCGTGTTCAACCACTACGACGGTGTTACCGAGGTCGCGGATCGATTCGAGGGTCCTGACGAGTTTCTCGGTATCCCGTGAATGAAGGCCTATGGTAGGTTCATCCAGCACGTACAATACACCGCTCAGTTTCGATCCGATCTGGGTGGCGAGCCGGATTCTCTGGCTTTCTCCACCGCTGAGGGTATCGGCTCTCCGAATAAGAGAAAGGTATCCCACCCCCACGTCAGTGAGAAAATGAAGGCGTTTTTTCGTCTCCAGAAGAACCTGGTGTACGATATGCTCATCCCCCGAGGTAAAGGAGAGGTTTTCCAGGATGTGACACA
Organism: Synergistaceae bacterium; assembly: GCA_018436595.1. Lineage (GTDB taxonomy): Bacteria > Synergistota > Synergistia > Synergistales > Aminobacteriaceae > Aminivibrio. Next base: position 1,918 of record JAHDLC010000004.1, read on the forward strand.
ATTCATCGATGGGCATGGAGACAAAGTCCCCGATCCCGTATTCCTGGATTTTCACATTGAGAGCTTCCGGTTTGAGTCTCAGTCCGCCGCATGTCTTGCATTCGTCATCCACCCTGTAGGTAGCGAGCTCTTCGAGGACGGCCTCAGATTCCGTTTCCTTCCACCGGGCATCAAGCCATGGCAGGAGTCCCTCATATCGTCCCATGTAGGATCTTTCTTCCCCGCCTTCCCGGAACATCAGCGGAATTCGTTCATCCGATCCCCTGAGAATAAACTCTTTAACAGTCCCGGGGAGCTTCCCGTAGGGCCCGGAAAGATCCCATTCCTTTTTTGCGGCGAACTTTTCAAGCTTTGTCAGCATGTAGTGTTTTTTCTTCCACGGAAGAACCGCCCCCTCGGACAGGGATCTCTCAGGGTCGATTGCCAGCTCCTCCGAAAAAAACTGGTGGCTGCCTATACCGGAACAGTCCGGGCAGGCTCCGTACGGGTTGTTGAAAGAAAAGAGCCTGGGTTCTATCTCGGGCAGAGAAATATCGCATGAGGGGCAGGTAAAATTTTCCGTGAGCAGCTTTTCTTCCCCTTTTTCAGGGACCGCCACAACGTAGCCTCCGCTGAGGGAAAGGGCGTTTTCCACGGCCTCGGCGATTCTGCTCCGCCGGTCTTCCTGGATACGAAGCCTGTCCACTATGACCTCGATGGTATGGCGTTTGTTCTTGTCGAGGGATATCTCCTCTTCCAGCCACAGAACGGCGCCGTCGACCCTGACTCGAAGAAATCCCTTGTCCCGGGTCTGGGAAAGCAGGTTTCTGTATTCTCCCTTTTTTTCCCTCACCAGGGGAGCGAGAATCTCAACCCTCTCCTCAGGAAAACTGCGAAAGAGGATGTCCACTATTTCATCGAGGGAATAGCGCACCACTTCCTTTCCGCAGGAGGGGCAATGAGGCTTTCCCACCCGAGCGAAAATCAGCCGGAGATAGTCGTAAATTTCCGTGACGGTCCCGACGATGGAGCGGGGATTGTGGGATACGCCCTTCTGTTCGATGGAAATGGCCGGAGAGAGTCCCGAAATGTCGTCCACGTCCGGTTTGTTCTGGACGCCAAGAAACTGTCTCGCATAGACGGAAAGAGATTCAACATACCTTCGCTGCCCCTCCGCGTAGAGAGTATCGAAGGCGAGGGACGATTTGCCTGATCCCGAAGGGCCGGTGATGACCACAAGCTTGTTTTTCGGGATGTCAACGTCGATGTTTTTTAGGTTGTGTTCCCTTGCTCCTTTTATTTGAATCCATTGCAACACGGTTCCATTCCTTCCCTTCCAGAGAAGCAAGCGCGTCCCTGAGTCGGGCCGCCTTCTCAAAATCAAGCCGTTCCACGGCCTGCCACATCATCTTTTCAAGTTCTGCCGGGGCAATCCCATCCAGGGTATCCTTTTCCCTTTTCCGGAGATAACCGGAACCCGCGTCTGCCATGAGTTCTTCGGGCAGGAGAGAAATGACGTCCTTCCTTATTGATGCCGGCGTTATTCCGTGGTCTTCATTGTACTTCATCTGCAGAGCCCGTCTCCTGGCGGTCTCGGCAGTGGCGTTGCGGATGCTGTCCGTTATTACGTCAGCGTAGAGTATAACCTTCCCCGCCGTATTCCTTGCCGCTCTGCCCATCATCTGGATAAGAGACCGTTCTGACCGGAGGAATCCCTCCCTGTCGGCGTCAAGAATAGCCACAAGAGAAACCTCCGGGAGATCCATTCCCTCCCGGAGAAGGTTGATTCCCACAAGGACCGAAATGTCGCCGTTCCGGAGGTCCCGGATGAGTTCGGCCCTTTCGAAGGTATTGAGCTCAGAATGAATGTATTTCACCTTGAACTGAAGATCAGCCAGATACTCCGCAAGGTCTTCAGACGATTTTTTCGTCAGGGTGGTGATCAGAGCCCTCTCACCCCTGGAAGTGATCTCCCTGAGCCGTCCTATGAGATCGTCCACCTGTCCGCTCGCGGGAAGGACCTCCACTTCCGGATCAAGGACACCGGTAGGACGGATGAGCTGCTCCACCACTTTCCCCGAAACACGGAACTCGTAATCACCCGGAGTTGCGGTAACGAAAATTGCCTGCTTCATGTATTTTTCGAATTCGGCCCATTCCAGGGGTCTGTTGTCAAGACAGGAAGGAAGGCGAAAGCCGTTTTCCACCAGGGTCAGCTTCCGGGCTCGGTCTCCGTTGAACATGCCCCGAACCTGGGGGAGGGTAATGTGGGATTCATCCACCACGAGGAGAAAGTCCCCGGGAAAGAAATCGAGCAGTGTTCCGGGAGGTTCTCCCGGATTTCTCCCGTCGAGGTATCTCGAGTAGTTTTCAATTCCTGAGCAGTAGCCTGTCTCGAGAAGCATTTCAAGGTCGTACTGGGTCCTCATCCGGATTCTCTGGGCTTCGAGAAACTTCCCCCCCTTTTCGAATGCTGCGGCCTGCTCCTCCATTTCAGCCCGAATAGGTTCGATGGACCGGTCAATGGCATTCCTGTCGGTAACGTAATGCTGGGCCGGGAAGATTGAAGCATGGAGGAGGTTCTCCTTCACCTTTCCGGAAACCGGGTCGAACTCTTCAATTTTTTCTATTTCGTCGTCGAAAAAACAGATCCGGAGAGCCGTTTCTCCGTAGGCGGGGAATATTTCGATTATGTCTCCCCTCGCGCGGAAACTGCCCTGTTCAACCACCAAATCGTTTCTTTCGTAGTAGTTTTCCAGCAGCTTTTCCATGAACGCCCTCCGTTCCCACAGGTCACCCACGGAGAAGGGGAAAATGACTTTTTCATATGTTTCTTTACGTCCGAGTCCGTAAATACAGGAAACGCTTGCAACGACAATGACGTCCCGCCGTTCTATCAGCGCCTTGGTTGCCGCGAGGCGGAGCCGTTCGATCCTGTCATTGACTGAAGCGTCTTTTTCAATATAGGTATCCGTTGCGGGAACATAGGCCTCTGGCTGGTAATAATCGTAGTAGCTGACAAAATAATGCACGGCGTTCTGGGGGAAAAACCCTTTGAATTCACTGTAAAGCTGTGCGGCGAGAGTTTTATTGTGGGCGAGGACGAGAACGGGCCTGCCTGCTTCGGCGATGACATTGGCCACCGTGAAGGTTTTTCCGCTTCCCGTTACTCCGAGGAGGGTCTGGTAGCGGTGCCTTTCGGATACACCGGCGGACAAACGGCGGATTGCTTCGGGCTGATCACCTGAAGGCGCCCATTCAGAAATCAGGTTGAATTTTTTTTCTTCCGTGTTCATAAGAATGAGACACCTCCTTCCCGCTGCCCGGAAAAGAAAAAGGGAACCGGGAAAGTTCCCGGCTCCTCTCTTTCCACTCTTTCTGCCGAAACTAATCTGCTGGAGCTTCTCCCAGGACGTTCGGAGTTCGGCTGTCTTCGGAAAGCACTCCGGAAGACTCCCTTTCCGGTTTTTCTTTTTCGGCGGGAGTGTCTTTTTTCTCCTCTTTCTCTTCCATGCCGAGCAAAAGAGTAAGCTCCTTTCCCTCGATGACTTCCTTTTCCAGGAGAACCTGGGCGACCTTCGCCATCTCGTCGGCGTTTTCAGCCAGCAGGTGATGGACTCTGCCGTAGCAGGAATCGATAATCTTCTTCACTTCCTGGTCAATGGCGTATGCCACCTCATCGCTGTAGTTCCGGTCCTCTCCGATGTCCCTCCCGAGGAATACTTCCTGGTGCTTGTGGCCTAGCTTGACGAGCCCCAGCTTGTCGCTCATGCCGAATTCGGTGACCATCTGCCTGGCAATCTGGGTGGCCCGTTCCAGGTCGTTGCTCGCGCCTGTGGTGACATCACCGAAATGAAGCTCTTCGGCCACTCTTCCGCCGAGAAGAACGCAGATCTTGTCAAGAAGATCTGAACGGGACATGAGAAAGCGATCCTCCTCCGGCAGCTGAAGGGTGTAGCCGAGAGCCATGTGTCCTCTCGGGATGATGGAAATCTTGTGCACCGGGTCACAGGAAGGTATCAGCTTCGCCACAAGAGCGTGGCCGGTTTCATGGAACGCGATGATCTTCTTTTCCTTTTCGCTCACGAGGCGGCTTTTCCGTTCGGGACCGGCGATGACCCTGTCGATTCCCTCCTCGAAATTTCTCATGGAAATTTCCTTTTCCCCGTTTCGCGCTGAGAGGAGGGCTGCTTCGTTCACGAGGTTCGCCAGGTCGGCGCCCACAAAACCCGGGGTCCGGCGGGCAAGAACTTCAAGGTCAACATCCAAAGCGAGCTTCTTTTCCCGGACATGAACCTGCAGTATTGCCTCCCGGCCTTTCACGTCAGGCCTGTCAACGACTATGTGCCTGTCGAATCTGCCAGGACGGAGCAGTGCGGGATCCAGGATATCCGGCCTGTTCGTGGCCGCGATCAGAATTATGCCCGTGGATTCATCGAATCCGTCGAGTTCCACGAGAAGCTGGTTCAGCGTCTGTTCCCGTTCGTCGTGTCCTCCTCCGAGACCGGCTCCGCGCTGTCTTCCGACGGCGTCCATCTCGTCGATGAAAATAATGCACGGCTGATATTTCCGGGCCTGCTCAAACAGGTCCCGAACTCTTGCCGCGCCCACGCCGACGAACATCTCGACGAAGTCAGAACCGCTGACGCTGAAAAAAGGAACATCAGCCTCTCCTGCCGCAGCCCGTGCAAGGAGTGTTTTTCCGGTTCCCGGAGGTCCGAGGAGAAGAATCCCCCTCGGTACCTTTGCGCCGAGGGCAGTGAACCTGCTGGGATCTTTCAAATAGTACACTACTTCCGAGAGTTCTTCCTTGGACTCTTCGCAGCCGGCCACGTCGTTGAAGGTCACCTTCGGGCGGTTGTCGAGGAAGAGCTTGGCCTTGCTTTTCGCGAAGTTCATCACCTTGCCCCCGCCGCCCTGCATGTTGTAAAGGAAGAATATCCAGACACCTATAAGCAGCAGGGTCGGAAACAAGGAAGAAAGCATGTTGGCCCACCAGGGAGTTTTCTGCGGAGGCTCAACCTCCACATTCACTCCTTTCTGGGCGACCTCCTTGGCCAGGTCACCGACTCCGACCACGTAAGTAACGAATTCTCTCCCGTCGGTGAACTTGCCCTTGATGGAATTTTCCCTGACGGTGACAGTATTGATTCTCCCCGAGGAAACTTCCGAAAGGAATGTGCTGTACCCGATCTCCTGTATTTGCTGGGGACCCTGTGTGGGAGAAAGAAAAATGTTCACGAGGCTCACAACGAGCACAATGAGAATAAGATACAACCCGAGATTTTTTACCAATCGGCCCAAATTATCGCCGCCTCCTGACTAGGTTTGAATTATAATGCCGCTCTCGATTCTCCTGAAACATCAACAATATGAACGGAGGGGAGATTCCTCCATTTGCCCGCATAATCAAGGCCGTAGCCTACAACAAATCTGTCGGGAATGGAAAACCCCTTGTAGGCAACATCCACATGAATTTTCCGCCGTTCCTCCTTGTCGAGAAGGGCGCATACCCTTACGCTTCCCGGCTGCCTCTCATGCATCAGCTTGACAAGATATGACAGAGTCAGCCCCGTGTCAACTATGTCCTCGACGATAAGGACATTTTTGTCTTTGATGCTGCTGTCGAGATCTTTCACGATCCTGACTATCCCGCTGGTTTTCGTTGAATCGCCATAGGAGGATACCGCCATAAAATCAAGAGAAATGTTCACTGACGGCGGGATGTTCCGGACCAGGTCGGCCATGAACACGACCGCACCTTTCAGAATGCCGACAACAACGAGCTCCTGCCCTTCGTAGTCTGCAGCGATCCGTGCTCCCAGTTCGGCAACTCGTTTTTCAATTTCCTCTTTCGGTATCAGGACATCCGAAACCTTATACTCCATAGTCTTTCCCCTTTTCAGCAGTTAAGTGGTAAACCTCGGCCTGAATGACTGCGACCTGATCTCCGGTTTCATTTAATATTCCGGAGGTCCGTCTCCCCCAAAACGGAATCCAATCGAAGGAACCGGAGCGGAGTACAGGAATAATTCGCCTTGCCCAACGGGGAGCCCAAGCGTCTTTGTACTGCTGCAATTCCGAAAGGGAGGAGACGTGAATTACACCGGACCAGGGAAGGACCGCCCGCATCCATCCGGCGCATACCTTCTCCGAGGTCTCTCTCTTCCATGTAAACTGCCAGCCGTTCCATTCGAAATTACCTTGGTTGCCTTCAAGATGGACATTCAATCCCGAGGGATCTGGTTGATTAAGTATAACAGGGTCGACCCAGGTAACATAGGGGAAACTGCAGAAAACATACATGCTGCTCTGCCATTGGAAGCACCAGGGACCGTCTGTCCTGAGAAGTCCGACGAGAGTTTCCGTCCTTTCCCTGGAGAGGGCTTTCAGGCCGAGAATCCGGCCTGCTCCTCGAAGAAAAACGGCCGCCGTTTCCCCGTCAAGCTTTCTAAGGAACGAGACCGGGCAGGCATAAGAACAAAAGGGCAGCGATACCGAGGCGAGACGGAGGAGGGACTTCTGCAGCTTTTCCTCCCGGCCGCGGAAGAATGCGAGATCGCCCGCCGTACCGAGAATGTGTTTCCTGGCGGAACTGTTGACTTCTCTTTCAATAAACGGAATGAGAACGGTCCTGATTTTGTTTCTCAGGTAGGCCGTGTCCTCGTTGGTGGAATCCTCCCGCCAGGGAAGGCCATACCAGCGGAGAAGCTGACGGAGGTAATCCCTGGAATATTGCAGGAGAGGACGGAAAATGAGGCCCCGTTTCTCAGGGATGCCCGTAAGTCCCCGAACGCCTGTTCCACGAAACAGGTTGTGCAGAAAGGTTTCCGCTGAGTCGTCTTTCGTGTGAGCGACCCCAATGCCCCATGCGCCGAGAGCCTTTCCGGTTTCTTCCAGGAAACGGTATCTTATTCTTCGCGCGCCGTCTTCGAGGGATTCTCCTTTTTGGAGAAGGGACGGAACAGGAAGAGATTCACTGATGTACCTGACCCCGAAGCGGGATGCCATTGAAGCCACGAACCGGGAGTCTTCCTTCCCTTCTTCTCCGCGAATCCCGTGGTCAAGATGAGCGACCACCAGGTTTGTATTCCGGAACCTGGAGAAAAGCCAGAGCATGGCCATGGAATCGCTTCCGCCCGAAACGGCCAGAAGGATTGGGGATTCCGTATGCAGCCAGCCCTGTTCGATACCGGTTTGGGTGAATTCTTTTTTCAGGCGGGCAAGAGAATAATCGAATGGGATGTCGGGACGGGGAGATTTCTCCATCGTATCCATGATCACCTCCCGAAAAGAAAAAGGCGGAGAACAATCTCCGCCTTCATGGTATTCTCAATTGGTGGCGGTGACTGGAATCGAACCAGTGACACTGCGGGTATGAACCGCATGCTCTAGCCATCTGAGCTACACCGCCGAAAAAAATGGTTGCGGGGGCAGGATTTGAACCTGCGACCTTCGGGTTATGAGCCCGACGAGCTTCCTGGCTGCTCCACCCCGCGATATTGTCTTTCCTGGTGCCGGACGCGGGACTCGAACCCGCACGGACCTTCGTCCACAGGATTTTAAGTCCCGTGCGTCTACCCATTCCGCCAGCCCGGCCAGCACTAGGGCATTATAGAGCACCCCCCCTTGTTTCGTCAAGCAGATATGGAGGTGTTTTTTCGACCGAAGGTTCTTTTCTCCATAAGAACGGGAATTTTACCCCATTGAACTCGGTGCGTGGTATTTCCGGAACAGGACGCCTGACCGTTCTTCTCTTCTCAGTGGAGGTATGGTCATCTTTCCGTAATCGTCGAAGACCTGGCGTATGAATACGTTTCCCGCCTTTTTCAGATCGATGACGGCCGGAATGGCGTCGCCTTCAGCTTCTTCTCCGGTCACCAGAAGGACTCTCGGTCGTATCAGATCCCGTTCCTTTGACTCGAGCACCACTCCCCTGCGACCGTCGGACAATTCAACCACCGCGCCCGGAGGAAAGAGACCCACCGACGCCAGGAGAGCCCGTACTATAAATTTGTCGAAACGGCCGTTTGCAGCTGCAAGGAGGGATGATACGGCCTGGTCGCTTCGTTTCCTTTCCCTTACATCCCATGCGGAAACAAGGTTCTCAAAAAAGTTTGCTACCCCTACGATTCTCGCCCCCACCGGAATGGCTTCTCCGCTGAGGCCGTCGGGGTACCCCGTACCATCCCAGGATTCGTGGTGGGAACGGACTGCCGAGAGTATATCCTGTGCCGTGACTCCGGCGTCCCTTAAAAGAGCTTCTCCAAGAAGGGGGTGTGTGTGGATGGCCTGACTGTCGGAAATGGCGGATTTCCTGCCCCGCTCTCCTGCAAAGGGAAAAAGGAAGGATTTCCCAATGTCGTGCAGAAGGCCGGCTACAGTAACGGATTCGACGAATCCTGTCCAGAGAGGGAAAAGACTGCCGGCAATGTGCCCCGCCAGAAGTGAGACATTGATTCCGTGAAGATAGGGTGTCTGTTTCCTTTCGGCACCTTCCCCGAGAGAAAGGGTGACCTGGGGGGTTTTTTTCACCTGCCGGCAGAGAGTGTTTCCGAGTGTGAGCAGAGAACGGATTCCCTTTTCCCGAACTGCCTTGTTCCGGATGTGGGAGTACACTACTTCCATCTGGTGAGCTGCGACCTGGGCCGCAAGGGGATTGAGCCGGGAGACGGGCGGGTGTACGCGGTGAAGAAGGTTTCTAAATTCGTCGATGGTGATAAGAACCGCTTTTTTGATCGGGATTTGGGTAACCCCATGCTTTCGAAGCAGGTCAAGTGCCCCGGGATGGGTCTTTCTGAGCGACTGAAGATGAAGACCGGCGGGAAGGAGCAGTGCCGAGGAAGAAGAAACCACGTCCGCCGCAATGGTTCCTTCTTCATCGAAGAGCAGGTCGACCGGTATGAGTTTGACGGAATTCACTTCCTCTACCTCCGAAAAAAGAATGATTACCCCCACTTTTTTTCTTCCCTGCGGGAATCAGAACTGCGGAAGGCGGGCATACTGCCTTCCTGCGAGATTGACATTGACGCACCACCATGCTAGACTGCAAAAGACTTTAGGAAATGCACAATGTAATATGATAAAGTTTTCAACACTTTAGGAGACGGCATTATGCCCCTTTATCTGGACAAAAACGAAAATCCTTTCCAGACGCCAAAGGAAATCAGGGATGCTGTTGCGGAAAAGATTTCCGGGCTTATGTTCAACAGGTATCCTGACCCCTGGTATCCATCCCTGAAGCGTAAGCTCGCCGACCTTGCCGGCCTTTCTCCGGAATCCGTGGTGACCGGCAGCGGAGGCGATGAAATCCTCGCAATGATTTTCTCACGTTTTGTACGCCCCGGAGACCCGGTTCTGACCTTTTCCCCCACTTTTTCGGAGTATTACAGGCTGTCGCGGATGGCAGGAGCGAGACATATCACTCTTCCCATCCATATGGAGGGAGATGAAGCCGTTTTTCCCGCCGGACCGTTTCTCGAAGCGGTTGAGAGGGAAAAACCGGCCCTGGTGCTTCTCGATACGCCGAATAACCCAAGCGGAGCAAGTCTGCCTTCTTCTTTTATCGGAGATGTGATTGCCCGAAGTGAGTCCTTTGTCGTGGTCGATGAAGCATACGGTGAATTCGCTGATTCCACTTTCCTGGCCGGTTTTTCAGGAAAGGGGATTCCCGACAGAGTCATTGTTTTGAAAACACTCTCAAAAGCATGGGGAATGGCCGGAATCCGTTTCGGATGGGCGTACTGCGGCATTTCTGCCGCATCCCCACTCGAAGAGGCAAGAAGCCCCTTCAATGTCGGCATTTTCCAGGAAGCCGCCGCGGAAATTGTCCTTGACCATCCTGAGTTTCCTGCCATCTCAGCACAAAAAGTGAAAAAACTGCGTGAATCTGTCCGGCAGTGCATCAATGCCCTTGAAGGGTGGAAGGCATTCAGGAGCGACGGAAATTTCCTTCTGTTGCGGATTCCTTTTCCGGAAGGGATGGTACGTTCTGCTGCTGAAGAGGATTTTTGCTTCAAATTTCTTGGTCTGACGCCGGAAACAGGAAACAGGGAGTGCTGGATAAGGCTGACGATCGGGACAGAGGATGAAATGGCTGAAGTTCTTCGTTTCTTTTCTTTACTGGGGAAAAAATCCTGAACGGTTTAGAAGCCGAGGAGGTGCCATTTATGGTCGAAAAATGGAAGGATAAATTAACGGATCAGCTCTGCCAAGCGCTTCTCTCCCTCGAAACTCCGGAGGAAATTTACAGTTTCCTCGAAGACGTGGCGACCATAGGGGAAATCAGGGCCCTGGCCCAGCGTCTTGAAGTATCGCGCCTCCTGAGTGAGGGGTATACCTACCCCCAGATTGCCCAGCAGACGGGTGCCAGCACCGCGACAATCAGCCGGGTGAAAAAATTCCTGGAATACGGAGCTGACGGCTATAAAATAGTGCTTGAAAGACTGCGGAAAGAAGAATCCTGATAATCGTCGGTGAAAAACGGGACCCTCATGAGAGGGCCCCGTTTTTTCCGTTATATGGACAGAGCAGGGCGATGAGACATCTGCCGCAGTCCGGTTTTCTTGCACCGCAGATGCCTCTGCCATGTTCAATGATATTGATGTGCCCCCCGTAAAAACGCTCCTGGGGAACCCATTCCTCGAGGAGACCCTGAATATCCTCCGGGGCCGTTTTTTCCGGAACCCATTCCATCCGCCTGCAGAACCTTGCGATGTGGGTGTCTACAGGGAAAGCCGGTTTCCCGAGATCGAACAGCATGACGCAGGCGATGGTCTTTGCGCCGATTCCCGGAAGGGAGGAAAGGTATTCCCTTACCTTCGCCCCTTCCCAGGATTTGAGATCCCTCAGTGAATAACCGCCAAAGGATTTCCTGATCATATCCAGGATGCGGAGCATTCTCTCCGATTTTGTTCTTGCCAGCCCGGCGGGCCTGATGCATTCGGCGATGTCTTCTGAAGCAGCCGCAGCGGCTGCTTCCCATTCCGGAAAACGCACCTTGAGAGCCGCAAAGGCCCGGTCCCTGTTCCGGTCGTTAGTGTTCTGGGAAAGAAGGGTCAGCACGAGCCCGTCGAGAGGTTCGTCATGAGCCAGGTCCGGAGGAGCCGATTCATTCCCCCACATTTTTTCCAGGCCGTCGAATACCTTGTCGATTGCAGCAGGACGGGAAAAACTACTCTTCCCCATCGTTGTTGTCTTCCTCCGCTCTGTTGTCTTCTTCAGCCTCGAGCTTGTATTTTTTCTTGAGTCTTGCCCCTTCCTTCATCCATTTCTTCAGCCTGTTTTTCACCTTCCTGTGGATCGTGGATGATGAAACACCCGTCAGAAGCTCGATCCCCTCGTCGATGGTCGTTACGGAGAAAACCGAAAAACTTCCGGCCTTGACCGCTTCCAGGACTTTTTCCTCGAGCATGAGATGGCGGACGTTCTGGGCCGGAATGATAACGCCCTGCTCCCCAGTGAGGCCCCGGTGTTCGCAGTACTGGAAAAAGCCCTCTATCTTCTCGTTGACTCCGCCGATGGGCTGAATGTTGCCGAACTGGTCCACCGATCCGGTTACAGCGAATCCCTGCTTCAGGGGGGTCCCGGAAAGGGCGGAAAGAAGGCAGTACAGCTCCGTGGAAGAGGCGCTGTCTCCCTCGATGCCTCCGTACATCTGTTCGAAGGTGATGCGGGCCGAAAGGGAGAGGGGCATGTCCTGGGCATATTTCCGTCCGAGGAAGCTTGTCAGGATAAGCAGTCCCTTGTTGTGGATAGGTCCTGTGAGCTTCACTTCCCGCTCGATGTTGACAACGCCTTCCTGCCCCATGTAGACGTTCGCGGTAATCCTTGAAGGATGGCCGAAGCGGTAGTCCATGAGATCCACAACGGAGAGGCCGTTGATCTGGCCCACGATTTCTCCGGAGGTGTCTATCCTGATGACCCCGTCCTCGTAAGCCCTAGCGATCCGTTCCTGGATCAGGTTCGAACGGAACTTCTTCTCCTCCACGGCTTTTCGCACGTGCTGACCGGTGACGAGGAGGGCTCCGTCCGCTTTTGCCCACGCTGATGATTCGACGATGACTTCTGTTATTTTGTTGAACTCCGTGGATATTCTTTCCTGGTCATCGGCTGTCCTGCTCGACCAGTCGATGACCTCCGCCACCCCGGAAGCGTCGAAGGGAAGACCGTTCTCCCGCTTCAGACAGGTGGCTATAAACTGGGCCATCTGCCGTTCCGTCTCTTGAGTCCTCAGCATGTCCGTATCGAAGTCTGCCTTGATCTTGAACATTTTCAGGAACTCGGGATCGTAGTATTGAAGCAGGGCATACAGGTATGGCGTCCCCACCATGACGACCTTGAAACGGATGGGGAGGGGCTGGGGCCTGAGGGAAGAGACAGGAACGGCTCCGTACTGCTCCCCAAGGTTTTCGATATTTGCCTCCCCGGTCCTGAGAACCCTCTTGAGGGCTTCCCAGGACATGAAGTTGAGAAGGACTTTCTCCGCATCAAGAACGAGAAACCCGCCGTTGGCCTTCTGAAACGCTCCGGGGACAATCTTTCTGAAATCGGTGTACAGGTATCCCTGGCGGCTTTCATATTCAACCTTCCCGGAAAGATTGTAATATGTCGGATTTGTCTCCCATATGACGGGAGAACCGTGTTCCGGATCGTTGCACACGAAGACGTTCACCGTGTACCGGGTGAAGTCTATGTCGGCGTTTTCGTCTTTTGCGGCCGCGACGAAGATGCTGAAGTTGTCTATGATGTCTTCGGTCAGGTCGTCGATCCATGAACAGAGAATCTCGGTTGTTCCGAATTTCTCCTTTACGTCCTGGAGATAGGGTGTTATGGCGTTTCTGCAGATTTCCGCCTCCAACTTGACGATGCGCTCCTTGAGGCCTTTTTCCAGGTCGCGGATTTTCCTGAGGGTATCCAGGGTTTTCTGGGAGACTTCTTCTGATTTCTTCTGCCAGGTCTTCTGCTCCTCTTCAGAGAGGGCCTCGAACTCTTCCTGCTGGATTTCGCGCTTGTTTTTCTCCCCGTTTTCGCCTTCTTCCTCGGTAAGGGGAATGTTGACGAATCCCTGAGGAGTTCTTTTCAGGGAGAATTCATTTTCGGCCGCCCAGCCCTTCACTTCTTCCATAAGCTGGTTGACCTCTTCCTGGAACTCTTTCACCAGCTGCGCCTTCGCGTCTTCGTACTGGCTCTTCTCGAAGGCTTTGCTGATGGCGACCTTGAGTTCTTCGAGAAGGTCATCAAAGGCTGCGCCGAGGGCTTTTCCCTTTCCAGCGGGGAGATTTATAGCCAGGGGCTGTCCGGGATCGTCAAAGTTGTACACATAGACCCAGTCGTCCGGAGCTGCCCTTTTGGCCGCCGCCGTCTTGAGCCGCTCAAGAGAATAAGTCGTTCTGCCGCTGCCCGGGTTGCCCAGGACAAAGATGTTGTACCCCTTGCTCTCCACTTCGAGTCCGAAGGAAATGGCGGAAACGGCCCGTTTCTGTCCTATAAATTCCTGCAGGGGCTGAAGATCCTCGGTTGTCGTGAAGCCGAGAGACCCGATATCGGTTTTTTTTCGGAGCTGTTCAAGTGAAAGCTGTTTCCCGACAGTTCGTTTGGCCATAGAGATATCCTCCCGGAATATGTCATGTATTCAGTTGCCTTTTCAGCAGTCGATTCCTTTTCTGGCCAGGATTCCCTTCCTGTAAGGGTGTTTTATCTCGGCCATGTCCGTCACCAGGTCGGCGAGTTCAATCAGTTCCTTGGGGGGATTTCTTCCTGTGAGCACAACTTCCACATGGAGAGGTTTTTGCCTGAGAAGATCAACCACTTCACCAAGCGGAAGAAGTCCAAAAGACAGGGCAACATTGATTTCATCAAGGATCACCAGGTCATAACACCCTGACTGGAGGATCTGCCGCGCCGCACGGAGCCCTTTTTCCGCTTCGGCATAATCCACAGGGTCGATGCTTCCGGGGTAAATATAATCCGGCCTTCCCGTCTGAATAAGTTTTACTCCGGGAAGAAACGAGAGTCCCCGGACTTCGCTGTACACCCACCCCTTCATGAACTGGATGAAAGCGGTTTTTCCGCCGCATCCGGCCATTCGAACCACAAGCCCAAGGGCGCTGCTGGTTTTTCCCTTGCCTTCGCCCATATAAACATGGATAAGACCAAAGTCCAAAAGAGACATAGCTTCATCACCCCGTCCCACTATGCACCTTTTTCTTTGTATATTACAATGCAATCAGATTGGAGGTTTGTCAATGCTTTCCCATAGAAAGATTCTCGTCTCCGGCATCGTTCAGGGTGTCGGATTTCGTCCTTTTTGCGCTCGTCTGGCAGAAAGGCTTGGCCTTGCCGGTTCCGTCAGAAACACTTCCGGAGGTGTGGAGATAGAGCTTACCGGTGAACCGGAGATTTTGGACAGTTTTTTTCAGTCTCTTTCTGCCGAAAACCCTCCCGCTTCAGTCATCACTTCGGCAGTCGTTCTCGAGAACCGACCGGCGTCAGACCCGGGCGAAAAGACGTTCCGGATTCTCGGGAGCAAAAAGGAGGAGGACCAATCCGTACTTATTCCGCCCGATCTCGCCGTCTGTGACGACTGTACCGCCGAGATGCGTGATCCGTCCGACAGAAGATACAGGTACCCCTTCATCAACTGCACGAACTGTGGTCCGAGGTACACAATCATACGGGACCTTCCCTACGACAGGCCGAAAACGGCCATGGCCCCTTTTCCCATGTGCCCTTCCTGCAGCCGGGAATATCATGACTCTTCCGACCGGAGGTTTCATGCGCAGCCTAATGCCTGCTTTGACTGCGGACCCTCGGTCTGGCTGACCGACAGCTGGGGAACGGTTCTCTGCCGGGGCGATGAGGCCGTCGGGAAATGCTCCGCCCTTCTCGATGAGGGCAGGATAATTGCCGTCAAAGGTATCGGGGGGTTCCACATCGCATGCACTCCCTTCAGTGACGAGGTCGTGGCCCGGCTGCGGCAGAGAAAGGGGAGAAAGGACAAACCTTTCGCCGTGATGGCCTCTTCCATCGAAGAGGCTGAGAGAATGGCGCACATACCGGCAAGTGCCCGGGAATTGATGCTTTCCCCGAGAAAACCCATTGTTCTCTGCTGCCGGAGAGCGGAGTACCCGTTGTCGGACCTTGTTGCTCCGGGACAGAAAACGGTGGGGATTCTCCTTCCCTATTCACCGCTCCACCATCTCATCCTCGAGGAAAAGAAAGCCCTGATCATGACCAGTGCCAATTTTTCAGATGAGCCTATTGTTTCCTCGAACGAGAAAGCCCTTTCAGTCCTTTCCGGTATCGCTGACTTTTTCCTGCTCCACGACAGGGAGATATACATGGCCATCGATGATTCCGTAGCCGCTCCCCTGGGACGGTCATACTTCCTTCTCCGGAGAGCGAGAGGGTATATTCCGGCTCCGATGGCTCTTCATGCAGATTCTCCCGTCATCTTCGGAGCGGGTGCGGAAATGAAGTCTTCTTTTTGCGTTTCCAAGGGAGATCTGCTGTTTCCGGGACAATATCTCGGAGACATGAAACAGAGAGAAACGGCGGTCTATTACGGGCGGGCCATGAAGCATTTCCTGACGCTGTATGAACTCACGCCAGAATATCTTGTCCATGATCTCCATCCCCAGTTTCTTTCTACCGCAACAGCTCTCGGGAACCTCCCCGGCTTCAGGGGAGAAAAACTGGCAGTACAGCATCATCATGCCCATCTCGCCGCCTGCCTTCTGGAAAACGGGGTCAGGGGCCCGGCCATAGGTGCGATTTTTGACGGTACCGGATACGGTGAGGACGGAACAGTATGGGGAGGAGAATTTCTTGTGGGTGACTTTTCAGGCTTTTCGCGAAGGGGACATTTTCTCCCTTCCCGCCTTCCGGGAGGAGATGCCTCCGTTGCGGAACCCTGGCGCTATGGGCTTTCCCTTCTCGTCGAAACACTGGGAGAAGAAACCGCACGGCAGCTTGGAGAAAAACTCTGGCCGGGCAGGAAAGACATGATCCCCATGATTCTTTCCGTTCTCCGGTTTTCACCCGTTACGACGTCCTGCGGAAGGTTTTTCGACGGAGTTGCCGCCCTTCTCGGTCTCATGGAAAGAATAACCTTTGACGGACAGGCTGCCATGGCTCTTGAAGGGATTGCCGAAGGCGGACAGCTCAGTGCTCCTTTTACTGTGGAACGGAGGGAAGGACGGTTCGTCCTTGACTGGAGGCCGGCAGTCCGATGGGTTGCGGATAATGTGGGCACGATGAGGAAGGAAATCATTGCCGGAGCGGTGCATACCGGACTTGCCCTCGGAGTGGCAGAAATATGCGGCTGCCTTGCTGAAGAAACGGGGATACGGGATGTTGCTCTTTCGGGAGGGGTCTGGCAGAACAGAAGGCTGACCGCAACGGTACGAAAGCTCCTCGGAGAAAAGGGACTCAATTCCCTGCTCCACCGGCTTGTTCCTCCAAACGACGAATGCGTTTCCGTCGGCCAGGTGGCCATAGGGGCTGAGCGGTGGAAAAAGAAATAAAAACAGCGGGGCGGAGAGAGTGAGTTTCCCCGCCCTGCTGTTCCTGTTCTTTATTATCAGACGGTGCTGTACTCGATGCCGCTGACCTTTGAGAGTTCCGAAAGTTTTTTCTGTTTGTGGATGCTGTCAACAAAACGGATGGTGCCGCTTCTCGATCTCATGACCATGGAACTGGTGTGAATCTCCCGTCCTTCGTAGCGGACTCCCTTCAAAAAGTCTCCGTCGGTAACGCCCGTGGCGGCGAAGAACACGTTGTCACCCCTGACGAGATCGTTGATAGAAAGAACCTGGTCCAGATCAAGGCCACGTTTTCTGCTTTCCGCAATATCCTCGTCATTTCTCGGCCACAGCTTGCATTGCATGTTGCCTCCCAGGCACTTGATAGCGCAGGCGGTAATGACGGCTTCGGGAGATCCGCCGATACCCATGAGAACATCCGCCCCGCCCTGGTCTTTGCACGTGAGAAGGGCCCCGCCTATGTCTCCGTCCGGTATAAGCTTTATTCTTGCTCCGGCATTCCGTACCCGGGTCTTCAGTTCCTCGTGCCGGGGGCGGTCAAGGATGACCACCGTTATGTCATCGAGGGCCTTTCCCTTGGCCTCTGCAACACGGGCCACGTTATCCTCGGGAGAGAGGTTGATGTCGATAACGTCAGCCGCTTCCGGACCGACGACGAGCTTGTTCATGTAGTATATGTTCTTGGGGTTGAACATGGTTCCCCGTTCAGAAACGGCAACAACGCTTATGGCACCGGTTAACCCGAGGGCGGTGAGCCGGGTTCCGTCAATGGGATCGACCGCTATGTCGACTTCAGGGGCCTTTTCCGCTCCAAGCTTCTCTCCGTTGTAGAGCATGGGAGCTTCGTCTTTTTCCCCTTCGCCGATCACAACCACGCCGGACATGCTCACTGTGTTCAGAATGTATCTGAGGGCATTTACCGCCGCACCGTCGACGGCGTTCTTGTCTCCCCGCCCCATCCATCGTCCCGCTGCCATGGCGGCGGCTTCGGTTGCCCGTACCAGTTCGAGCGCAAGGTTCCTGTCAGCAGCAAACATAGTATCTCCTCCCGAATAGATTGTATGTTGCCCTGTTACCGGCGGAAACGTGCGAATATCTCGTCAACCCAGCGAAAATAATGATCTGTAGAAAAAAGATCTCCCAGGTCTTCCGGGCTGATCCGGGATGAAACCCGGTCGTCCTCCAGAAGCAGCTCCCGGAATGATTTCCGGCCGGACCAGCATTTCATCGCGTTTTCCTGAACAATGGCGTATGCCTCTTCTCTTGGAAGGTTGAATCGCTCCACGAGGTCAAGGAGAACGCGCTGGCTGAAGACGAGTCCCCGGGTTATATCCAGATTTTCTCTCATTTTTGAAGTATTTACAACCATATTTTTCACAATATATGTCATTTTTGAGAGCATATAGGTTATCAGGTGAAAAGCATCCGGCCAGATGACTCTCTCAGCCGAGGAATGGCTGATGTCCCTTTCATGCCAGAGGGTCATGTTCTCCATGGCGGTGAGGGCGTATCCTCTCAGGAGGCGGCTCATTCCGGAAATGCGTTCGCACAGGATGGGATTTCTCTTGTGGGGCATGGCACTCGATCCTTTCTGCTTGGCGCCGAAGGGTTCCATTGCCTCCATTACTTCGGTTCGCTGCAGGTGGCGGATTTCTGTTGCAAAACGGTCGAGAGCGCCTCCAAGAAGGGCCAGAGCATTCATTGCGTTGCTGTGCCGGTCTCTCTGGAGAATCTGTGTTGATACAAGAGAGGGTTTGAGGCCGAGGAGGTCGCACACTCTCCGCTCCACCGATGGTTCACAGTGGGCGTAGGTTCCCACTGCCCCTGAAATCTTCCCGTAACTGACCTGTTCTTCCGCGAGTTCCAGCCGTTCCGTGTCCCTCTGGAGCTGGTAGAGCCAGTTGAGGAGCTTCAGCCCGAAGGTGGTGGGTTCTCCGTGGATCCCGTGGGTGCGCCCGACACAGGGGGTGTATTTGAATTCCTCTGCCCGTCGTGCAATAACATCCATAAGGGCCTCCGTTTTTTCCTTCACAATGGAAAAAGAGCGTTTCAGGGACAGGGATGATGCTGTATCAATCACGTCGCTGCTTGTCAGGCCGAGGTGGATGTATCTTCCGTTTTCCCCGACTTTTTCAGCGACCGCCGATACGAAAGCGATAACGTCATGGTGCACCTGTTCCTCTATTTCGTTTATTCTTCCAATGTCGAAGGAGGCTTTTTCGCAGATGTCCCCGTAGGCGTCCGCAGGGATGACTCCCTTTTCCATCCAGACCCTGCAAACTGCAAGTTCCACCTCGAGCCAGGCGCTGAACTTGCTCTCTTCGCTCCAAATGGAGTTCATTTCCGCAGTTTGGTACCTCCCGATCATTGTGTGTTCCTCCTCAATTCCATTTCTTGAATCCATTGTTTCCTGACGGCTGAGAGAAACTCGTCGTACAGACCTTGTGCAAAATCGGGAAAGGTGTAGTCAAAAGACTCCCATTTTTTGTGCCTGAAACGGAGGGTTACTTCCCCGTGAATTCCCTCTCCGATATAGACCCTGTGGGCGTGGTCCTTGGTCGATGCAAGTACCAGCCGTGCACCGTTCACGTATCCGGGGTCAATGTTCACCTTTCTCTGTTCCCCGCTTTCTCTTTCGAGTCGGCAGGCGGTCCGTTTCCATTGCGGCAGAGATCCGCCGTTCCGAAGACCCGGAAATGAAAGAAACCGGCGGTACAGGACAGGAGAAATATCCGTGTAATAATCCGTGACCGTAAAAGGATACGGGGAACTTACCATTTCCGGGGTTCCCCATAGGGTGGAAAGTTTTTCCTCGGCCCACCGCCACCGTGTTTCGTCAGGATAAAGAATCCCGGTGACGAGTTTTACGGGATAAAAAAAAGTGCCGTCAAAAGTTTTTTCCATCCTTCACCTTCAGAAATCCCACGATATCATCTTCCCAGACACAGGTCAGGATTTCATCCCTTTCATCAACGGCGGAAAGAGAATCTTCCGTCATTTTTTCCACGGAAAAACCTTTTCCCCTGAGGCGTGAGACGAAGGCTTTTCCTACCGCTGCCCACCATGTCATCTCCTTGGCGTTTCCCATATCTTCAGAAACGTCATCCACAAGAAATATGCAGGGATGTATCTCCCTGAACAGAAAGCATTTCCCTCCCGGAAGTTCACGGAGAAATTCAGACCCCTCACCCCGGGTAAGGGGGATGCCGTCAAGAAGTCCGGCTGCTTTCCGGTTGGCGGAGAACCTTTCCCCTGCCCAGGAGACGAATGGAAGCGGGGCGTCCCACCAGAGAGGAACACCTGTACCGATTTCTTCTCCAGTCATTTCGGCAATGGTAGAAACAGGAAGAATCCTCAGGTCGGCGTCCTTCAGAACAAAAAGTTTGTCTTTTTTGCTCAGGACGTTCTTTTCGAGAAGGTCTTTCAGAGGTGAAAAGGAAGAGCAAAGCGTCGCCAGTTCACTTACGCTTCTTTCACTTTCTCCCTTTTCCAGCACCGAAACAATCTGCTCTTTCGAAAAGACGGGATGTCCCTCCGGGGGAGAATACAAAAGACAGTACTCTACTCCATGGAGGTAGAGATCGCGAAGAAGCTCCGAAAGAGTCACTTCGTTTTTTTCCACTTTTCTCCGCCAGGGGGGGCGTTTAGTTTCCCTGCCCATGACCGTTATCTCCCAAAAGAGCTTTGACAAATTCTGGTACGTCGAATGCCCGGAGATCGTCTTCACCTTCTCCGAGGCCGACATACCGAACCGGAATTTTCAGGCTGTGGGCTATGGCAAGGATGATGCCTCCCTTGGCCGTGTTGTCGTATTTGGTGAGCACTACGCCGGTCAGGGGAAGCATCTTGTTGAACGTTTCCGCCTGTGCAAGACCGTTCTGCCCCATGACGGAGTCGAGAACAAGCAGCACTTCCATCCGGGAATCTCCCTTTTCTTTCTCAAGAACCCGGTGGATTTTTCCGAGCTCCTCCATGAGGTTGTGCTTGGAATGCAGTCTTCCGGCCGTATCCACGATAAGTACATCCGCCCCGGATGCCTTTGCAGCCTGCAAGGCATCAAAGGCGACGGCAGCTGCGTCGCTGCCGTGCTGCTGGGCGATAACTCGGACTCCGGACCGGTCTCCCCACACTTTGAGCTGTTCGATGGCAGCGGCACGGAAAGTGTCCGCTGCGGCAAAGATGACCTTTTTCCCTTCTTTCGTCCACCGTGAAGCGAGTTTTCCCGCCGTTGTGGTTTTGCCGCTTCCGTTGACCCCCACAAGGAGGATGACGGAGGGTGAAGGGGGAGTGACGGGGAGGGGTTCCCCCATGAACGGAACAGCAAGCAGACGGGACGAAATCATTTCCTCGAACAGCCTGAAAAGCTCTTCCGGGGTGCGGATCCTCTTTTCTTCGGCGTCTCTTTTCAGTGAATCAATAAGACTGATCGTCAGGTCTACTCCAACATCGCCGCTGATGAGTATTTCTTCAAGATTTTCCCAGAAAGCCTCGTCAACCACACCTCCGGAAAAGAGGAGGGACAGTCCTCCGCTCCATCGTTCCCGGACGCCTTTCAGCCCCTGCTTCAACCTTTCAAAAAAAGCCACGGCGTTCTACACCTCCGGAGAAGAGCTGCTGTTGGTATTCTGTCCCTGCTGGGGCGCTTCCCTGTTTCCTTTTGGAGAGCGGCGGCGCCTGTTGTTCGGTCTCTTTTTCTTCTGGGCCCCGTCGACGGGTTTACTTTCCTGCCCCTGCTGTTGTACTGGTTTTTCGGCTGCAGGGGGAGTTTTTTCCGGAGAAGAGATTATCGGAGTCTCCGTTTTTTCACCTCCGGAGGGTTTTCTCTTTCTGCGTCTTTTTTTCTTCGCCGGTACCGCCTGGGAAGTGCCTTCCTTTTCTTTTGCCTGGTCGGGAACGGGTTTCTCCTCTGTTTTTCGCCGATCCTGCCTGGAGGGTGCAGGTTTTTCTCCCGTTGTTTCCTCCCGGGGTTCGCCTGTCTTTTTCCTTCCCGGGCGGAAGCTGTCGTCCCGTATGCTTCTGCTTTCCTTCAGGCCGTTTTCCTCCCAGGGGCTGCCCTCCATAACAGTTTCTTTAAACCGCTGAAAATCTTCGGTTTTGACAAGGATTTCCTTCCCTTCCGGAGTTCTGATCCGGACAGACTGGCTCGAGAGATCAACCCCGTCGGTAAGATAGGTACCGGCCGGTGTCCTGAGCTTGGAGCCGGGATTGGGCAGTCCTTTCCACAATTCTCCATACAAATGGTGTTCGAAGGACATGCAGCACATGAGCCTTCCGCAGATTCCCGATATCTTTGTTGGATTCAGCGCGAGGTTCTGTTCCTTCACCATTTTGATGCAGATGGGGGTAAACCGGTGAAGCCAGTAGCTGCAGCAGCACCTCTGCCCGCAGGGAGCCAGTCCCTTTACAGCTTTGGCTTCATCCCGCACACCGATCTGCCTGAGTTCTATCCTGGTTTTAAATTCTTTCGCCAGATCCCGGACGAATGCTCTGAAGTCGACTCTCTGTTCCGATGTGAAGTAGAAGAAGAGTTTTTTTCTGTCGAGGAGGAACTCGACATCCACAAGTTTCATGGAGAGATTGTGGTTCCGAAGAAGCTCCCTGGCTTTCAGGAGGACCGCGTTTTCTTCCTCTCGTTCTGCTTCTGCGTCGTTTAAATCGTCCGCGGTCGCTTCCCTGACAAAAGCTATTTCCTGAAGTGCGGGCTCTCCCCCTTTCACCTGGCTGTCCGAGGAATCGTCACTGCAGGAATTCCTGTAACGTTCCTCCTGTTCGGGGGAAAGAGGTCCGCCCAAAAGGGAGAGTTCCATCCCCCTCATCGTTTCCGCCACAAGCCACGTACCTCGCTGAGGTACCTGTTCCTGAAGATCGAGAAGACCAAGATATCTTGGTTTACCAAAAATCGCCAAATAAATGCTCAAAAGCAATACCCTCCTTGAGAGCCAACACTGTCAAATCAAGAGCCATGGTTCGGGAAAGACGCCTGGTTTCCAGCAAAATCCGCAGGCGCTCCATTTTTCCTGCGCTTGCGTGGTCGCCGGATTCCGTGAGAAAACCGATCCATGGTTCGAGTTGGGGGATCAAATCATCTATCTCTGAACCGCTGTTTTTCTCCACCCACCTGCTCCATTCTTCCGGTGTGGACGGAGACGCTTTTTTTTCCTTCCTTCCCGCTCCCCTGAGAGATACGGACCAGGCCCTGCTTTTCAATGTGGGGAGCATAGAATCATCCTCTGAGACGAGAAAGAACAGGACTCCGTATTCCGGGGGTTCTTCCGCGAGCTTCAAAAGGCTGTTGGCTGCAGGCAACAGCATGCGTTCGGCCGAAAAAATGACGGCGCATCGTTTTTTTGAGACCACCGGGCGGTATGCCATAGCCCGTATGACTTCTCTGCAGGCGTCGATGGCGGGAGCTTTCCCTGGTTCACCGCCCCTGACGAGGTCAGGGTGGTCTTCCCCGGACCAAGCCCTGCACGCATTGCAGTCATCGCCTCCGGTCCGGTTCAGACAGAGAACGACCTCCGCAATTTCCCTGGCGACGAATCCGTGAAGTTCCTCGGGGGCGGACAGAATCACGCAATGGGGAAAGTGGTCGAGAGCGGCGAGGGAACAGAGCCGACTCCAGGATTCAGAAGCCGTCAGAGAAGCAGGGAGATGAGGCATCCCTTCACCTCTTCCATAAGCTGGAACATCCGGGTTCTTTCCCCTTCCCTCTGAAAAACGCCTTCAAGCTCCTCCATGATGGATTCAACTTTCTCGACCGTTACGAACAGATTCCGGTCATTGCGCCTCCATTTCATGTCCCTGCGGACACGAAGGCCGGCGATTGCCCTTCGCAGGAGTTCTTTCACCAGGTTCCTGTACTGCAGAAGGGTGTTTTCCGCAGGAAAGTGCGTCAGCTTTCTGCCGAAGAGATCCAGTTTTTCGATGAGTTCCCGGGTCTCGGCATCTTCAAGGGACTGGGAAAAAGGATGGGGTTCACTTCCCCGGGAAGGGGAAAGCAGTCCTTTTTTCTTTGCCTGGAATCCCGATTCCCCTCCGGAAATCCGCTCTTCGGCATTTTTCTTGACCTTCAAGGGGAAAGAAACACCTCCACCCTGCGTTCAATCTCCCGGGCGATAGTCTCGATATCGTTGTTTCCGTCCAGAGAAACTATCCGCTCCGGATCCCGGCGGGAAAGAAAAAGAAAGCCTTCACGGACATTTTCAAGAAAGGATTGTCCTTTCTCTTCCATACGGTCCGGGCTTCCCCGGCGGGAGACTCTATGATAGGCTTTCCCGGGGGGCAAATCAATCCAGAAGGTAAGGTCAGGAACAGGAAAACAGCACCACCGGAACAGATCTTCGATCTTTTCAGATGAGATCCCCCGCCCCCATGACTGGTATGCAAGGGTGGAATCAATATATCGTTCACAGACCACAATCCGGCCTGACGAGAGTGCGGGGGCGACTTCCCTCCTGATATGCTCGCATCGGTCGGCAAGAAAAAGAAAAAGTTCGCTCAAGGGGTGCTGCATTCCATGTTCCAGAAGGAGTTCCCTTATTTTCTCCCCCCCCGGCCACCCTCCCGGTTCTTTTGTCCAGAACACCGCTTCTTTTCCGAACCGTGAAACCAGGTTCCCGACCAGAATCCTCGCCTGGGTTGTTTTCCCGCATCCGTCGATGCCTTCCAGGGTGAGGAACACTCCGTTATTCTTCGTCATCTTCCTGTTGGCCGCCGCTTTTTCCATCGGACGGCTTCACGTCTATAATCTTTCTGAGCAGTCCTTCCACCACGAATTCCGATTTGAAAATCTGGAGGGTTCCGTCCTCCAGCCGCCGCTTCTTCATCTCGCTTAAAAGCTCCTGTTCTTCCTTTGAAACAGGATCCTCTGGATCCTTTCGGTCTTTTCCGCGTTTCGAAACTTTTTCGTAGTTGAATTCAATAATCAGTTCATTGTTTGTTTCCAGGGCCGACATCTCAGTAAACATCTGGCGGAAGTTGGCAATGGTTTTCCATCCCTGGACAACGGCAGACTGGTGGAGAGGTTCAATGCCTCCGCCCCGGACAAGGATTTCACAAAATCCGTCGGCATCCTTCGGTATGACAATTTTGAAGTTTTTTTTCACCTGCTTTTTCCGGTAAGGCCGCAGGTTTACTTCCACTTCGACAGTATCTCCCGCAGAGAATGAATCTCCCTTGACATCGATGCCCTCTATGAACATGAGCCTTGGTTCTTCCGTGAATTCCGCCGAGACCGTCACGCCGAGGGGATAGACTTCAGCAAAGGGGTTGAGAAAGATGACATCGAGAAGTTCAGCCGTTTCCTTTAGTGCGTCCAATGCGAGATCCTTGTCGGAGAAGAACATGTTCTTTCGGGTCCAGCCCTGTCCCAGGCCCCTTCCGTGCACGGTCAGGGTGAAAACGGCGGTTCCCTGCCCTTTTCTTCCCCAGAGATCGTCAATGAGACCTGTAAATATGCCTGCGGAAAGCTTGGCTCCCATGAAAGGATCGGGTACGAAATGGAACCGTTTCTGTCCTCTGGATTTCCTGTCGGTGTCCATGAAAGTCAGCGTGCCGGAAACGGAAGGGGTGAAATAGCCGATCCTTCCTCCGATTGCCTGTGGCCTGTCATGGGTTACCGTTCCGACGATTCTGAGGGGGCTGGCCACTTTGAAGGGTGCCTCGATGCTGGGCACAACATTATGGATATACGCCCTGGCAACGGGGTAGTTTACGGCTCCCCTCCCGAGGAAGGGGTGAGCGAAGCCGATGAACCGGCCATCCGGTGCGACCGCCGTGAGGGTGCCGGTGGATCCTATGGTTACATCACCCCAGGCAAGGAGAACGGTTATCGCTTCTCCGGGAACAAGCCTTGCATTCATTTCGACCGGTATGTCTTCGGAAAAGCTCCCGCCCGGTATGAACCGTTCCTTTCCAAGGAGAGCCGTGATTTCCGCTGCCGTCCTTCCGCTGATTCCATCAATGAAAAGAGGCGAAAGTTCTCCTTTTAGAACGGGCTCATCCGTATTCCCGCTGCCGCTCTTCTCTGGAGTTTCGTTCCGGGGAGAGCTCTTTTTTTTGTCATCGCCTTCCTCATCTTGGGGTTCAATCCCGGATGGAGGAAGCCCCGGCAGAGTGACTATCTTTTCCGGCCAGTCCCACACAGAAGCCATATCCTCATAGGGAGTCACAAGGCCGAGGTTGTGATCGCTGAAGTTCCAGCCGTAGCCGACGGCGCCTATGAGTTTGCCGTTTATATAGACAGGGCTGCCGCTCATTCCGGCCGCTATTCCTCCGGTCTTGGATATCACGGAACCGGAAGCCCGCACCATAACGAGGTTTTTGGGAGATCCTTTTCTGGGAATGATGCTGACGATTTCTACAGGGAACCGGAGAATCTCCCGTCCTGAGATGACTGTCAGAGCGTACCCCTTCATACCCGGCCTGAGGGAAGACGTTCTCAAATAAGGCTCGGAGGACCTGAAAGGGGCAGCCTCTGCGGATACAGCCAGCAGAACGACTGCCACGAGAAGAAACAAAAAACGTCGAACAGGCTTCATGGGCTTTATCCTCCTGAATAAGAATCGTCAGCTCTGCTTCTTCCAGCGCAGATAGTTCATAATAAACCCGTCAATATCGCCGTCGAGAACAGCCTGAACGTTGCCCGTTTCGTGTCCTGTCCGGTGATCTTTCACCAGGGTGTAAGGATGGAGAACATAACTCCGTATTTGACTTCCCCAGCTGATCTCTTTCTTTTCTCCCTGAATTGCCAGGAGTTCCTGCTGTCTTTCCTGCCAGGCTCTCTCGAAAAGTTTGCTTCGAAGTACCTGCATGGCAACCTGCCTGTTCATGTGCTGGGATCTTTCGTTCTGACAGGCGACGATAATTCCGGTCGGAAGGTGGGTTATCCTTACTGCGGAATCTGTCCTGTTGACATACTGCCCTCCTGCCCCGCTCGCTCTGTACGTGTCCATTTTCAGATCCTCGGGGCGAATCTCTATCTCCACATCATCCGGCAGTTCCGGCGCCACATCCACTGAAGCGAAGCTTGTATGTCGGCGCTTGGCTGCGTCGAAAGGAGAAATTCTTACAAGACGGTGAACCCCTTTTTCCGACTTCAGGTAGCCGTAGGCAAACTCTCCCTCCACAAGGACAGTGGCGCTCTTGATGCCTGCTTCCTCGTCCTGGAGGATTTCAAGGATTTTGGTTCGGAAATCTTCCCTTTCCGCCCAACGAAGGAAAAGCCTGAGAAGCATCTCCGCCCAGTCCTGGGAGTCCAGACCGCCTGAACCCGCGTGGACGGTGAGAATTGCGTTGTTGCCGTCATATTCTTCGGAAAGAAGCAGACGAAGCTGCTCCTTTTCGATGATTTTCCTTAATTGTTCCGAAGTAGCTGTAAATTCGCTCTGGAGTTCATCATCATCCGATTCGGAAAGCATTTCTGAGAGAACGGTCAGATCCTCAAAAACGCCGTCAACCCTGTCCCAAGTATCCAGCTTCTGCTGGAGTTTTGAAATTTCCCTGGTGACGCCGTGGCAGTCTTCCCTGTTCCAGAAATCCGGTGCTGATGCTGATGCTTCCAGCTTATCCTTTCTTTCTCTTATTGAATCCAGGTCAAAGACTGTCCTGCAGGTCTTTTCTCAAAACCCGCAGTTCCTCCAGAACAGTGGCGTTTGAAGTTATCGCCATGTCAATTCCCCCTCATCGTTATTGTGCTGCGCGATTTTTAATTATATCATTCAGTAAGGAAGATAAGGAGGCAATTCCATGAAATCCCGACATGCAACTGTTCAACTCTGCCGCCTTCTCCGCGAGTCCGAGGGAAATATTGTTTCAGGAGGTCATGTCTCACGGGTTCTTTCTCTTTCACGGCAGGCCGTTTGGAAGGCTGTCCGCGATCTTGAGGAAGAAGGTTTCGTGGTGGACTCTGTTCCCCAGAAGGGCTACATCCTCCGGGAACTCCCTTCAAACGATCTTTCTCCTTCTCTAATAGGAAGCCTGATTTCACCGGAATGTCCCTGGGGAGAGGAAATCCATGTTTTTCAGAGCATCCCGTCAACACAGGAGGCAGCGAAAAGAATCGGAAGACAGAGCCAAACGGACGGGCTTGTCGTCATTGCCGAGGAGCAGACGAACGGCAGGGGAAGAAGAGACAGAGTGTGGATTTCTCCCCGGGGCACGGGACTCTATTTTTCGGTCTTTTTCAGGCCCCGCATGCTTCCCGGACGGCTGCAGCTCATCAACCTGGCCGCCGGACTTGCTGTAAGGGATGCCATCGGGGCCGTTTGCGGCAAACCGGTGTCCCTCAAATGGCCGAATGACCTTCTGTATGGCGGGAGAAAAATCTGCGGAATCCTTTCCGAGGCTTCAAGCGATCCGGAAAG
Source organism: Synergistaceae bacterium (assembly GCA_018436595.1). Lineage (GTDB taxonomy): Bacteria > Synergistota > Synergistia > Synergistales > Aminobacteriaceae > Aminivibrio. Next base: position 29,804 of record JAHDLC010000004.1, read on the forward strand.
AATCCGGGATTGCAGCACAGGAATCGGCATCAACATTTCCCTGACCAGGGAGCAACTTGCGGTCCGAGGCCTCGAAAATGCCGCATCACTGGGAGCGGGAACCGAAACGGTCCACAGGGGCAGCCTCTGCGCGGCAGTCATTGAAAAGTTCTATCGCCTTGCAGCGGACCTCGCCAATGATGGGGGATATTCTCTCCTCTCCCGCTACAGGGAGGAATGCTCCACCATAGGGAAGAACGTATCTGTCCTGACAGAGGAAGACGCTTTTTCCGGAAGAGCTGCTGGTATTGGAGACAACGGAGAGCTTCTTGTGGAAGGAAAGGACGGAATACGGTCCTTTTGCGCCGCCGATGTGGTCCACGCAACTCCTGACGTGAAAGACAGGTAAAATCGTATTGCGGGCTCCCCGCTTGCCTCCGTGAAAAAAAAAAGAGTGGAAGTCATTGATGTCTCTCCAATGATCCGGCGTGAATTCTGAAAAGGGATTCACGCTTTTTTCCGTTGTGTCCCGTTTGTTCCGGAGCGAAAAAAAGACGGCAGAAAAAATGCAGCCTTTCCCCGTGGAGGATCGCATGGATTACCCATAATCCGGAGAAGCGTTGAAATTGTAGACAAAACATCGTATAATGCTCAATGAATAAAAATGTGGATAAAAAATCAACATGGAACGAACGGAGTGCATTATTGTTGTTATCGACAGAGGGTTCCTACCGTAAAATTTTGACCGTCCTCAGCCTTTCGATGTTTTGTGCCATGCTGGGCATAGGCATCATTGCCCCTGTGCTCCCCCTTTATGCGAAACGGCTGGGGGCGAGCGGCTTTGCCATCGGAACGATTATCGGGGCTTTTTCCTTTTCCCGAAGCGGCGGGATGCTCATCTCCGGGGAACTGGCGGAAAGAATGAACAGAAAAGTGCTTCTTCTCGCTGGTCTTGCCTTCTATGCTCTTGCTTCAGTTGCCTATACATTTGCCTCAACGACGGAAAGCCTTATCGCCATCAGAATAGGTCACGGGATAGGTTCAGCCATGGTTGTACCCATTACGATGGCTATCGGGGCGGAGGTGGTACCGAAAGGGAAAGAAGGGCTTTTTTTCGGTTCCCTCCAGGGAGCCCTTTTTCTTGGGGTCGGCTCAGGGCCTCTGTTGAGCGGCCTTCTCGCGGAGACAATAGGTTTCAATGCCCCTTTCTATGCCATGACATCCCTTACCGTTCTTTCCATGATCCTTGTCTTTCGTTTCCTGCCTGGCAACCTCCCATCGGGCAGGGGGAGCGAAACTCTCTGCGGATTAAGATCCGTTTTTCAGGCAATCCTTTCGGATCATGAAATGCTGGTCGTTTTTTTCTTCCAGTTCTGCTCTGCCATGTGCAGGGGTGTTCTCGTGATGATGATACCTCTCCTCGCCTCGGACATTCGTCTTTCCCTTTCCGAGATCGGATTCGTAGTCTCCTTGAACTCTCTATCGACCGGAGTGCTTCAGCGGTTTTCCGGCAGACTTGCGGATAATCTGCACAAACACAGGCTTATCCTCGCAGGAGGGCTTATTTCGGCAGTCACCCTGCTGGGCCTTCCGAACCTGAGAACTCCATGGAGTCTTTCCATCGCGAGCGTCGCCTTCGGGGTGGGACACGCCTTTGCCTCTCCTTCCCTGGCCGCCATGGCTGCTGCAAGGGGAAAGACATATGGTTCGGGGCGCATCATGGCCCTTTTCAATATCGCCTTCAGCCTTGGAATGACTACGGGGCCTGTGGTCGTGGGGATACTTCTCGATCACACGGGGAAAGGGCTCCCCTTTTATCTTCTGAGCGCCGCGCTGCTTCTCTCGGCCTACCCCTTTCTTTCCCTGAAAGAAACCCGGTGAGGGAAGAGAAAAAGGAAGGGTTTTCTTTTTAGGATTTTTCCTTTCCTTCCTGCTGCCGATGTTGCCTGAGAGGGGCCAGGCGGTTCCATAAAAGGAGAAACTGGTCATGGAAAAAAAGAAGCAAATCCTGTTCCTGGCCAGGACGTCCCAGGAACAGGACGTCTTTGTTCCCTTTCAGAGCCTCCCTGACCGGTTTCGGCGTGCTGGGATCCACTATCACCGGAATTCTCACCTTTATTGCGTCGGCAACGGCAGCCTGAAGATTCTGCAGGTCCTCTCCCCTGCTCCACATTTTGACTTTTTCGTCTCCCGGGAGCAGCGTGCATCCCGCTGCTGAAAGCAGACTGGTAAAACCACCGGAAAGGTCGAACACAGGGTAATCTTTCAGGAGTTGTCTTCCGACGAGGACAGTGCTGTCAAGCCTGGTCTGGAATTCCGACAATCTTCTCTGGTAATAGGAATAATTCCCGGGATCGTACTGGGACATGGCGGTCAGCACTCTTTGGGCTATGAAGGGGAGTACCGATGGATCGGAAAAGTGGTAGTCAGCTCTTGCCCTGTCGAAAGGCACTGTCCCATAGAGCATGAAGATGCTGGTGAACCGTTTACCGTCAAGGCCGAGTGATTTGGCCTCGAATGCGTCCAGGACCACGATTCTGGAGCTGTCCGGAATATTCCGGCTGCGGATTTTCCTGATGGAAGTTCCTTCTTCGTTCCATTCCTGGATCGCCTTTACGGACACGTTCACCCCGCCGATAAAGCGGGCAATCGTTGAAAGCCATGGCGAGGACACGTACAGCTCCCATGAATGCCCGGGCGATGCGGGAGCAAAAAGGAGGAACAGAAGAACAGCAGCGATGGAAAAACCTTTTCCAGTTTTTTTTTTCATTTCGGCTCCGAGCCCTCCCGGTTCAGCAAAAAAATAGCGTTTCGGGCGGCCGCAAACTCCGCGGCTTTCCTGTTTCTGCCGTCACCCGAACCGGCTTCTTCATTTCCTATCATGACCCGGACTGAAAAGAGAGGCGTGTGAGGCTGGCCAGAGACTGAAAGGACCTCATACACAGGGCTTGACAAGCCTTTTCCATGGGCGAGCATCTGGAGGGCGGACTTCGGGTCGTTTTCTGCACCGCTGATGGAATGCCGTGAAAGATGAAAAGCCAGGTAACGGCCGATCACCGCCATGGCCGGGGAGTACCCCCCATCGAGAAAAACAGCCCCCAAAAGGGCCTCCACCGCATCGGAACAAAGGGAGCCCTGACGCACCTGTTCTGTTTCAAGGCCTTTCCCCGTTCTGAGCAGCTCGCTCAGCCCGATTTCCCTTCCCCATTCGGCAAGGGATTTTCCGCAGACAATGGCAGCCCGGGAACGGGTCAGCCTGCCTTCGTCAAAAGAGGGAAAAGATTCATACAGAAAACGGGAGACGCCGAGCTCAAGCACGGCATCTCCCAAAAACTCCATTCTCTCGTTATGCACCGTTTTGCCCTTTTCGTATGCGAAGGAAGAATGCACAAGAGCATTCTCCAGTTTCCCGACATCGCTGAAACGATACCCAAGGCAATCCTGGAGTTTTTCCAGTTCTCCGGAAAACCAGGCAGCGTAGTTCATGGAGTAAGAATGGGTCTACTCCTCAAATTTCTGGAAGGCAACCACGCCGTTGTGGCCGCCGAATCCGAAACTGTTGACAAGGAGCCTTGAAACATTTTTCTTCACCGCTCCGGCACCAACGACATTGATGGGGCATTCAGGATCGAGGGTATCAAGATTGATTGTCGGATGAATGACTCCCTCCTCGATTGACTGCATGGCGGCCACACTTTCCAGGGCGCCTGCGGCACCGAGGCAATGCCCGATCATGGACTTGGTCGAATTGACAAGCACCTTGTCGGTATGATCGCCGAAAACTTTCCGGATTGCCATGGCCTCCATCTTGTCGTTGAGGGGAGTTGATGTTCCATGGGCGTTGATGTAATCCACGTCTTCAGGCAGCCATTTTGCGTGGGCCATTGCTTTTCGCATGGCTCTGGCAGCGCCTTCGCCTTCAGGATCGGGGGCCGTGATGTGGCTTGCATCGCAGGTGGAGCCGTAGCCGACAAGTTCGGCGTAAATATGAGCACCCCTTTTCAGCGCATGCTCCAGTTCTTCGAGGACAAGAACACCTGCCCCTTCTCCCATGACAAACCCGTCGCGGTCTGCATCGAATGGACGGGAGGCTTTTTCAGGAGCGTCCATTCTGGTCGAGATCGCTTTCATGGCGGCGAAGCCGGCGATGCTTATGCTCCTGAGGGCGGCTTCAGTGCCTCCGGCAAGAATGACATCGGCATCGTCCCGAATGATGGTGTGGTATGCTTCGCCCATGCTGTGGACCGACGTGGCGCAGGCTGTTACGACGCACATGTTCGGTCCCCGGGCTTGATGCTTTATCGCCACGTATGCCGTGGACATGTTGCTGATCATCATGGGAATGAAAAAGGGACTGACTCGTTTCGCCCCTTTTTCCATCATGGTCTTGAAGTTGTTGAATGTCGTTTCAATGCCGCCTTGTCCGCTTCCTATGTAGACTCCGAATTTATGGGGATCCAGGCTTGCCGTATCAAGCTTCGCGTCAGCAACGGCCAAATCCGCTGCTGCCACTGCAAATTGAATGACCCGGTCGGATCGCTTGGCTTCCTTGTTGTCCATCCATCGGGACGGGTCGAAATCCTTGATTTCCGCTCCGAATGGAACGGGGCAATCTGTGACATCAAAAGTGGTATACGGCGCGATGCCGTTTTTGCCTTCCTTCAATGCCTGCCAGTAATTTTCTCTTCCTGTTGCTATGGGGCTCACGACTCCCAGCCCGGTTACGACAACCCTTCTCAAAACGCTTCACTCCTCCGCAGCAGGGTTGGAACATGATATTCAGAAGGATTTTGGCGGGAAATCCGTCGGGATTCCCGCCAAAACCGTCTTTCTCCCGGGCTTACTCGTCTACGCCGAGTTTTCCGAGGGTGTAGTTCATTGCTTCTCCCACCGTGGTCAGCTTTTCAGCGTCTTCGTCGGGAATTTCAATGTCAAATTCTTCTTCGATGCCCATAATGAGCTCGACGATGTCCAGTGAATCTGCACCGAGATCTTCCACAAAGGAGGCTTCCGGCACTATCTGATCCTCTTCGACATCAAGCCTGTCGATGATGATTTCCTTCAAACGGGCGAGCATTTCCTCTTTTTTCATCTTCGTTCACCCCCTTCCATTGTATTTCAGCACATGGTCATACCGCCGTCAACGGCGATTACCTGTCCGTTAATATACGACGCATCCACCGAAGCCAGGAAGGCGACTGCAGCAGCCACATCTTCCGGCGTCCCCGGGCGGCCGGCGGGAACCTGCTGCAAAAGTGTGTTCCGTGCGGCTTCAGGAAGGGAATCCGTCATTTCTGTAGAAATATACCCCGGAGCCAGGGCGTTTGCCGTGATGCCCTTGCCGGCGTATTCCCGCGCCACGGCCTTGGTGAAACCGATGATGCCCGCCTTGGAGGCACAATAGTTTGCCTGCCCGGGATTTCCTATGAGGGCGACCACAGAAGAAATATTGATGATCCTTCCCCACTTCGCCCGAACCATTCCGCGTATCGCTTCCTTCGTGCAATGATACACCGAGGAGAGATTCGCTGTCAGCACGGAATCCCAATCTTCGCTTCCCATTCTCATGAGGAGTCCGTCTTTCGTTATTCCCGCGTTGTTGACGAGTACGGCAACCGGCCCAAGTTCGCGTTCGACATCGGAAAAAAGGGTCTTCACATCGCTTCCGGAAGAAACGTCGGCCTTGAAAGGAACGGCTGTTCCGCCTCCGTCCCTGATCAGCCGGCATACTTCGTTTGCAGGCTTTTCGCTCCGGTTGTAATTCACTGCGACCAGGAAACCCATCGCAGCAAGACGAAGGGCAACCGCTCTGCCGATTCCCTTGCCCGCACCTGTTACAAGTGCAATCCTGGCATCAGTCATTCTACACCATCTCCTTCAGTTTGTTTGAAAGAGCCTCAAATTCGGGAACTGAACTGCAGGCCTGGGCTGCAACACCTTTTCTGCATTTCTTTACAAGCCCGGTGAGTACCGAACCGGGGCCGATTTCCCAGAAAGTATCCACACCGTCCTCAGCCATTCTGACGACCGAGTCCTGCCAGAGGACAGGCATAAAGGTCTGGTCGAAAAGGGCCTTTTGTATTTCGGCGACCGAATGCACAGGAGAGGCAAGGGCATTGGAGACAATGGGTACAGACGGCTCCTTCCAGTTCATGGAGCTGAAGGCTTCCTGCAGCTTGTCCGCGACGGGCCGCATCTGCCTGCTGTGGAAGGGGGCGCTGACGTTCAGGAGAACTGTTTTTTTTGCCCCTGCCTCTTTTGCCTTGTCCATGGCTGCCTTGACGAACTCGGTGCTGCCGGAAATAACCACTTGCCCGGGGGAGTTGAAGTTCGCCGGCTGACACTCGCCTTCGGGGGCTGCTTCAGAACAGACGGCAGCGACAGATTCTGGCGCAAGTCCCAGAATGGCGGCCATGGCGCCTTCTCCCTCCGGTACCGCCTCCTGCATGAGCCTGCCCCGAAGGTGAACCAGCCGGACACCGTCTTCGAGGGAAAGGACACCGGAAGCCACAAGAGCAGTATACTCGCCGAGACTGTGTCCGGCCAGGAAAAGAGGAGCCCGAGGGATGCCGGTTTCCCGTCTGAGACATTCCAGAACGGCTATGCTGACGGTGAGAATTGCCGGCTGGGTAAAGGCTGTTCTCCTCAGTTCTTCCTCAGGACCGTTGAAGATGACAGCCGACAGCGAAAACCCGAGTGCCTGGTCGGCGCGGTTGAAAACATCCCTTGCCGAAGAGAAGGTATCGTAAAAATCCTTCCCCATCCCGGTTTCCTGGGATCCCTGGCCCGGAAAGACCAGCGCATAGGTCATAACCCTGTCACCTCACCTGGAATTTCTTCCGGGAAGGGAGTCGACAACCCGCTCCGCTCCGGAAAAGAGTTCCGTTATAATCTCGGCCGCAGGAAGGATGTCGTTTACAAGAGCAGCGCTCTGTCCCGCCATGACGGACCCCCACTCCACATCACCGTCTACAACGGCGGCCCGGAGTTTCCCCGCGCCGAGTCGTTCGTACTCTTCTACCGTGGCTCCGCTTTTTTCGAGTTCCTCGAATTTAGAAGTCAGCTTGTTTTTCAGGCAGCGGACGGGATGTCCCGTAAATCGGCCGGTCACCACGTTGCTTCGGTCCCTGGCATTGAGGACGGCTTCCTTGTAGGCACGATGCACGGTGGATTCCTCGCAGCAGATAAAACGGGTCCCGACCTGAACGCCTTCCGCCCCAAGAGCAAAGGCTGCCGCCACTCCTCTCCCGTCGGCAATGCCGCCTGCCGCTATGACGGGTATTTCCACGGAATCGACAATTTGGGGAATAAGCACCATAGTTGTGAGTTCACCGATATGTCCGCCTGCTTCCATTCCCTCGGCTACCACTGCGTCAGCTCCCTGTTTTTCCACCCTTTTCGCCTGGGCGACAGAGGCTATAACGGGAACGATTATCGTCCCGAGGGGCTTGAGGATCTCAATGACCTTTCCGGGGCTTCCCGCTCCGGTGGTAACGATGGGTACCCTGTATCCGGCAACGAGGTCGATAACCTGGTCTACGGTGGGTGACATGAGCATTATGTTGACGCCGAAGGGTTTATCCGTCAGGGTCCTCACCTTTTGCAGCTGGATCTCGAGAAGGTCCGGCGGCATATTCGCCGCGGCGATGATGCCGAGTCCTCCGCCGTTGCTCACAGCAGCTGCAAGACTGGCATCCGCCACCCAGGCCATGCCTCCCTGGACCAGGGGATAATCGCACCCGAGAAGACGGGTAATTCTGTTGTCGCTGAAAGCAGCGCCGGAGTCATGCTTCATAGATGATACCTCCATATGTCATGCCCGCTCCGAAAGCCGTAAAGAGCAGCCTGTCTCCTTTTTGCACCCTGCCCGTCCCGAGAAATTCATGGAGGGCGATGAAAACCGAAGCCGCCGATGTGTTCCCATATTCGTCGATGTTGATGACGACTTTCTCGGGAGAAATCCCAAGACGCTCCGCTGACCGTTCGATAATCCTCTGATTGGCCTGGTGGAAAAACCACCAGGTGATCTCTTCCGGCTCCATGCCTGAATCAAGGCAAAACTGGCGCAAAAAGGGCGGAATGATCCTGTTGACGAAACGGAAAACATCGTTTCCTTTCATTGAGACGAAATGAAGCTTGTTTTCTAGGGTCTCATGGGATGCAGGGTGTTCCACGAGTCCGCCGGACAAGGTGATCTGGTCGTGCCGTGTTCCGTCTGACCTCAGGTCTGCCGAAATGAAACGGCCTTCCTCTTCTGCCGACACCCCCAGGACCATGGCCCCCGCACCGTCGCCGAAGAGAATGCACGTGTTTCTGTCGGTCCAGTCGATCAGGGGAGAAAGGACTTCCGCTCCGATAACGAGGACTTTTTTCCAGATCCCCGACGCAATTCCGCCGGCGGCCAGGGAAAGGGCGTACACACCGCTGGTGCACCCCGACTGGACGTCAAAGGCGCCCGCCTTTTCTGCTCCGAGGATTCCCTGGACCTTGGGGCCCACTCCGGGGAAGAGGGTATCAGGGCTGTTCGTCGCAACGATAATCATATCCAGCTCCAGAGGATCGGTGCCGGAATTCTCGAGGGCGTTTCGGGCGGCTTTCGCAGCCACCTCGCTTGTCAGTTCCCCCTCCGCGGCAATGTGGCGGCGGCAGATGCCCGTTCTCTCCCGGATCCATTCGTCGCTGGTTTCCACCATCTGCGAAAGATCGTTGTTTGTCAGCACCTTTTCGGGGACGTACATTCCCGTGCCCTTTATGGAAACGGCAATACCGGAAAAAAAACCCATAGGGGAAACCTCCTTTACCCCAGTTCTTCTCTTATAAGTTCGACACCGTTCTGCAGAACGAAATTCCGTGCGACTCTCAGGGCGTTTGTGATTGCCGGGGCCTTCGATCGCCCGTGAGCTTTCACAACGATCCCGTTCACTCCAAGGAGGGGCGTTCCTCCGTGTTTTTCGTAATTGAACCGCGCCCAGAGGTCCTTCATCATCGGGATCATGAAAACCATTCCGAACTTGGGCATTATCCTGTGCCCCATCTCTTCCTTGAGTATGGAATATACAGCCGACATGAGGCCTTCGGCAAACTTGAGCACCACGTTTCCCGAAAAGCCGTCGCATACCACCACGTCTGCCCGGCTATAGGGAATGTCGTCACCCTCAACATATCCTGTAAAATTCAGGCAACTTGCCTTTATGAGGGTTTTCGCTCCGGCTATGACTTCATCGCCCTTGATCTCCTCGGACCCGTTGGCAAGAAGGGCAACCTGGGGCTCCGAAACACCGAGGATTTTTTTGGAATACACGTTTCCCATGTGGGCGAACTGGAACAGGTTTTCAGGCTTGCTCCGTACGGTAGCCCCTACGTCGAGCAGGAAGGTGTACTTGTTGAGGGTAGGCAGCGCCACACCAAGGGCAGGGCGGTCAATTCCCGAAATTCTTCCAACGACAAGCACTCCGCCCGCGACGATGGCTCCCGTGTTTCCGGCGGAAACACACCCCGAAGCTTCGCCGCTGCGGACCATTTCCATGGCTATCCGAAGACTCGAATGTCGTTTCTTCCGGATGGCGACCGTAGGGTGCTCATCCATGCCGATCCTTTCTTCGGCGTGGACAATGGAAATTCTCCCGGAAACGTCCCGGGAAGCCCCGTCGAGCATAGGTTCTATTTCCGGGCTGTTTCCAACAAGTACAAGTTTGAGATCAGAGTGCTCTTCGCAGGCGGCTATGGCTCCCCTGCACACTTCTGAAGGGCCATGGTCACCGCCCATGGCATCCAGGGCAAGAATCAAATGAAGTTCACCTCTCTCACGCTACGCCGGTTCGATTTGCGAAACAATAGCAGCGATAAATCTCCCCACGAAGATTTCTTTTTCACCGACCTTTGTCCTCACGCTGACGATGTACTTTCCGTCTTTCTGGACACCGACCTTTGCCCTTGCGACCAGGGAATCTCCCACTCTCGCGTGCCCCTTGTATTCACCCCGCATGGAATCTACTATGACCAGATCGGCTTCCACGACTGCAATGGCTATGGAGCTGGCCTGGGCGTAAATATAGTGATCCCACACCATGTCCGTTTTCCGGAAAGCCATTTCCCTGCGGGTCTCAAGCACCGAAAGGGCCCACTTGTTCGGCTCGAGTTCAAGAAGATCCCCTACCACTTCGTTCTGTTTCAGCGAGCGAAGCCTGCTGGTAGCTTTCTGGGCCATGGAGCGCATTCTCTCCCTCAACTCCGGGACACCCAGAACGGCTCTGTCCAGCCTGATGGTGCTCACGCTTGCCTCGAGCGAGGCTGCGAGTTCCTCATCTGTGGCCAGCGGATTTTGTTCGATAAGTTTTAAGAGCCTGTCCTGCCTGTTTTTCTTCCTCTGAGACTTAATGGATGTCCCCTCCATTTTGGCACCTGATGATAGTATCTGCTCTTAAAGATGTGGAAAGTATAGTACCCCATGGCCGAACGGTCAATATGGAGGGAAGGGGAAAATAAAAAAAAGAGGAAGGTTTCCCTTCCTCTTGCCCGGTTTCTTCCGATCAAGCCTCTTTTTTTTCTTCCGAGGCCGTTTTGACTACCTGTCTGCCCCGGTAAAAACCACACTCACCGCAGGCCCGGTAATTCTGGATAACCTCACCGCAATGGGGGCACGTAGTAACTTCCGGAGCAGTAAGAGCCCCGATCCACTCGGACTTTCTTTTATGAGTACGGGCATGGGATACCCTGCTTTTCGGCGTTGCCATTCTGGACTTCCCTCCTTTTCGCTATTCTTTCGTTTCTTCAATTTTTATGCCGAGAAGCTTTTCCAGCCTCGGATCAAGTTCTTTCGCTGAACAACCGCAATCGCCGTTCCTGAGAGGACGCCCGCACTGGGGACACAAGCCCTTGCAGTCAGCCGAACAAAGAACCTTGCCGGGAAGGGATACAATAATGCTCTCCCACACATGATCCGAGATATCGAAAAAACGCTGCCATCTCGACACCTGTACTTCATGGAAATTTCCATCCTCGGAAGATTCCTCTGGAGACTCTTTCTTCCGCAATGAATAAAGATACAGGAAATCGTTCAGAATTTCAATACGTGAAGGTTCAAGACATCGTGAACATGGAGTTGAAAAAGTCGCGGAAATCTTCAATGAAACCGAAAGATCGCTGTCGATCCAGCGGCCTTCTGCATCCACAATGACCGGACCTTCGAAGCTGAACCTCATGCCGTCGTAGAAAATTCCGTCGAACTGCCCGGTTTCGGCTTCGGCATGCAGATATGTCACGGCTTCGGGGTTGCCGAGTTCCGGAGTTTCAAGCTCGAATTTCCATGAAGCCGGCTTTTCTGTCAGCATTCCGAAGGGCCTCCAGGAAGTAATCCGCTAGTTCCTGTCAATGGCGATCTTCTTCGTATCCCTGGCGATGACGAGTTCTTCATCGGTTGGAACTACGAGGACCTTTACCCGGCTCTCGTCGGAGCTTATGATGCGCTCCTTGCCGCGAACGTTGTTTTTCTCCAGGTCTAGCTTGACTCCCATGAACTCAAGGCCGGAGCAGATACCTTCCCGGGCCCGGGCGCTGTTTTCGCCGATGCCGGCGGTGAAGACCAGTACGTCGATTCCGCCCATGGCAGCAGCATAGGATCCGATGTACTTTTTCACACCGTAATAGAGCATTTCCTCGGCAAGCCGCGCTCTCTGGTTTCCGGCATCCGCCGCTTCTTCGATGTCCCTGAGGTCGCTGCTCACGCCGGAAATTCCCAGAAGTCCGCTTTCCTTGTTGAGAACATGGCTCATGGCCTTGTTGTCAATTCCTTCCTGGTCCGAGAGGAAGGAAATGAGGAGCGGATCCACGTCTCCTGATCTCGTGCCCATGATCACTCCGGGAAGAGGGCTGAATCCCATGCTGGTGTCCATGGATTTCCCTCCCTTGACGGCGGCGATGGAACTGCCGTTCCCCATGTGGCAGGTTACGATGTTGAGGGATTCCACGGGTTTCCCGAGGATTTCCGCGGCTCTTCCGGAAACGTAGAAGTGGCTTGTGCCGTGGAAGCCGTAGCGGCGGACCTTGTACTTCTCGTAATAATGGTAGGGGACGCCGTACATGTACGCGTATCCGGGCATGGTCTGATGGAAGGCGGTGTCGAAAACGCCCACCTGGGGAATGTTTGGAAGGGCTTCGGTAACGGCGTAAATGCCCATGAGATTTGCGGGGTTATGAAGAGGCGCGAGGGGCACGCATTCTTCAAGGGCATCGATGACGTCCTGGGTGATCATGACCGAGCCGGCATATTTTTCACCGGCATGCACCACTCGGTGTCCCACGGCGGAAAGTTCGTCGAGGCTCTTCAGAACTCCGTGGTTGCCGTCGAGCAACGCTTCGACCACAACCTTGAAGGCCACCTTGTGGTTTGGAATATCGGTATTCCTGATCACTGAATCCATGCCGGTTTTCGTGTGTTTGATCCTGGCTCCCTCGATGCCTATTCTCTCAACGAGTCCCTTGGCGAGGACCGATTCGTCGGTCATGTCAAAAAGCTGATACTTAAGGGATGAACTTCCACAGTTAACCACCAGAATTTTCATTGCGCGACCCCTTCCTCTCTTCTTCTTGACCGCCGCCTCTTCCCGGCTGTATCTTATGGAGAAAGCCGGAGAAAGGCGGATGGTCGGAATATATAAAAAAATAATAGGTATTGTGGCCGAATATAACCCGTTTCACAAGGGGCATCTTTTCCATCTTGGAAAGGCAAGGGAAAACAAGAACGACGCCGTTGTCGTCGTGCTGTCTTCATATTTTACCCAACGGGGCGAGCCTGCCGTTATGAGCAAATGGGACCGTGCGGAAGCCGCTCTTGGGGCGGGGGTCAATCTCGTGCTCGAACTGCCCGCTTTTTTTTCCTGCCATAACGCCGGCATTTTCGCCGCCGGTGCTGTGGACATTCTTGCCGCCACAGGAATGGTTGAGACCCTTTCTTTTGGAATGGAGCAACCCGAATTCGACCCGGCCCCGATTCTTGATATTCTAGTGCACGAACCCTCACATTTCAAGGATAATCTGAAAAAAAAGCTGAATTCGGGATTTTCCTACGTCAAAGCCCGGGCTGCGGCCCTGGAAGAAATCCACGAGGGATGGGGGGCTTTCGTTTCGCTGCCGAACAATACTCTGGCCCTCTCTTACATGGAGAGGATCCTGAGAAAGGGATACAGTATTTCCTGCAGACCTGTCCAGCGGATGGGATCCGGTTTTCATGACACGGATCTCGAAAACACCTTCCCGAGCGCTGCCGCAGTCAGAAAAGCCCTGGCGGAGGGCAATCGGGAAGATGCGGAAAAGGCTCTTCCCTCCTCTACCGTCAGGATACTGAACCGGTGCATCGAAAGAGGCATGGTGGTTCTCTCCAGGGAAATGCTCTGGAGGCTGATTCGCTTCCTTCTTTTGAGGACCCCGGCGGAAGAACTTGCCCGGTCATCCGAAATGACCGAAGGGATGGAAAACAGGTTCTTGAAATACGCCGTCCTTTGTTCTTCCTGGTCCGGGTTCGTCTCGAAATGCACCACGGCCCGCTATCCCCGGGGCAGAATCCAGCGGCAGCTGGTCCATTTCCTTCTTGGGATCGGTCACCGTGAAAACAGGGAACTCCAGAGCTCGGGCCCCCAATACATACGGGTTCTCGGGGCGGATGCTGTCGGCATGGAGATTCTCCGGAAAATGAGGTCAACGGCACATCTTCCGGTGATGGGGAAAGCTCCGGCAGGCTTGAGGGGAGAAGGGCTCCTCCTCGCCGGCATCGAACAGTCGGCTGCCAATGTCTGGGAAGAACTGACGGCTGTCTTTTCTCCAGGGGAGGAAAAGAAACGCCATCCCCTCATGGAAGAATGTTTCTCGGAAGGGGAAAACGTTCTCTGAGACGCCGGAAGACCCCGGGGGGGACCATGTCGTGAACTGCTCCGCCGAACTGGTATATTTCCTTCACTGCATGGCTCGACAGGTATGAATACCGGGCTTCGGTGACAATGAACAGGGTCTCGATTTCCGGGGCAAGCTGCCTGTTCATAAGGGCGAGCTGGAATTCGTACTCGAAGTCGGAAAGGGCCCTGAGTCCCCTGATGATGATGCGGCTTTGTTCCTGCCGCAGAAAGTCCACGAGGAGCCCGGAGAAAGAATCGACCTTCACGTTGGGAAGATGGCTCAAAGCCTCCCGGGCCATTGCCTTTCGCTCTTCCACCGAAAAGGCCGCCTTTTTTTGGGGATTGAGCAGGACGCTGACCACAACCTCGTCAAAAAGAGCGGCTGCACGCTCTGCGATGTAAATGTGCCCGTTCGTTATAGGGTCAAAGGAACCAGGGTACACCGCGTTGATGGATCGTTTCATTTTTCTCCCCCTCTCCCGGCAGACGAGAGAAATGTCAGGACCGTGTCTCCGTATTCGCGGCTGTCGGTAATCTTCCATCCTTCCCCTTCGGGCATCTTCTCCCTTGTTGAATGTTCCAAAACCACAACTCCCCCCGGGACGAGAAGGGATCCTTCAGGGGGAAAGAGAATCGGGCCGAGAACGGCAGGCCACCCTTCCCCGTAGGGCGGGTCTGCGAAAATCACGTCGAAAGCGCGATTTTTCCTTCGGAGGAGACCTGCGGCTCTCCTGACATCCATAGCCAGTATGGTAACACCTTCATCTCCCTGAAAAAGGGACTTGATGTCCTTTGCCCTCCTGGCCAGGGTTTCAACGGCCACCACCGGATCAGCACCGCGCTCCCTCGCGAAACCCGCGACTCTTCCGGTACCCGAGAACAGGTCGAGGAACGCCTTGCCGCGGATGTCGCCGAGAATATTGAAAAGGGCCTGAAGCACTTTCCCTGAGGTCGGACGGGCTTCCTTCACCTGAAATGCGCCTCCTCAGCCCTGCCCGCTGAGAGGCTTCCCGGGGCTGCCTCCGAGTTTTTCTGCGAGCATTTCAATGGCACCCTTGACCGATGGTGTCAGAAAGGGAGCGGAATAAGGCGACACTTTGAAAAGCACGTCTTCTTCACGCTGGACCCCCTGGAGAAAAAACTTCTGTTCGAAAGATCCGTCTGCAGCGACCACTTCAATCAGGCGGGCACCATCTCCCGAAGCATACTGTTTTTTAAAAACCCAGCGTCCCCCGGCCGCTTTGCCTTCTGAACCATAAAGACTGTCAAGGAAAGAATCAAGATCATGTTTTCCCATAACACGAACGTGCACTTCTTCAGCCCTCCCAAGGAAACCGGATTTCCTTTCGCTGTTCCCGTCCCGTTTCACAAAACGTGACAGGAAAATTTTCTTCCCCATCTCAAGCCATTTTCTTTCATATTTCGTTGTAACCTCTCTCGGAGGATCGATCTCCCATGCACCGAGCGACAGCGCAGGGTGAGATGCAAGGACGTCCCGCACTTCCATTCCGTACCATTCCTCATCGGTCACAAGTTCGAAAAAGCCTCCGGGTCTGAGCACCCTGGCTATTTCCGAAGAAAATTCCCCGCTCGAAACCCTTCTCTTCGAATGTTTCTTTTTCGGCCACGGACAGGGAAAATTCATAAAAATACCCTCAAGGGAACAGGACGGTACGCATTCTTTCAATATGAACCTGGCGTCCCCGCAGATGAGACAGGCATTGCTGAGTTCTTTCTTTTCAATCCTCCGGCAGGCTCTCATCAGACATGCCCTTGACATTTCGACGCCCCAGAATACCCTGTCTCTGTTTTTGCCGGCAAGGTTCTCAAGAAATTCCCCGTTGCCGAATCCGATTTCCAGAAATACCTCTGCTCCTGTTTTCCCCCGGTCCATTTCAAGGGGAAGACTTTCTTTCTCCGGCAGGACAATGATACTTTTCAGATCGCTCACGTTCGGAACCCCTCTTCGTTCAGTTCAAGGTTTTCAAGACTACAATTATAACAGTCTTGTCCCCGGCTTCTCACAACGGCTCCGGGAAAACGGCCGTTCCCCCGGAGCACCGGAATCAATCGGCGCCGCTGAAATCTTCTCCTCATGCCGCAGCCTCCGTTTCGCTGTGAATTCACAGCTGTGAATTCACAAATTGACCGTACGTGTCTTTATGGTAAGATCAGCACGTGAAAATGTATGTTTTATGGTTTTTTGTTTTCCCTGCGCTCAGATTATACAGAATGCAAAATCCCTTTTTTGATGTAAAATAAAAAGGTATAGCAGTCCGGATTCGCCTTTCGCACTTTTCCGAAGGAATAATAATCAGGCCGAGGGGCTTAAGGCGCCCCTGCCTGAAATTCAAGAGGGGGTACCTTAATGAAAAGAAACTGGAAAACCATGGACGGCAACACCGCTGCGGCTCATGTTTCATACGCCTTTACCGAAGTTGCCGCGATCTACCCGATAACGCCGTCCTCGCCTATGCCCGAAGTGGTCGATGAATGGGCAGCTCACGGCAGGAAGAACATTTTCGGGAAGACGGTTCAGGTCACCGAACTGCAGTCCGAAGCGGGAGCAGCGGGAGCTGTCCACGGAAGCCTTTCGGCCGGATCTCTGTCCACAACCTTCACTGCCTCCCAGGGACTTCTCCTCATGATGCCCAACATGTACAAGATCGCCGGCGAAATGCTTCCCGGTGTCTTTGACGTCACCGCACGGTCCCTTGCGGCTCACGCCCTGTCCATTTTCGGGGACCACAGCGACGTCATGGCCTGCCGCGGAACAGGTTTTGCAATGCTTGCCTCCGGCAGCGTGCAGGAGGTCATGGATCTCACAGCAGTATCCCATCTTTCAGCGATCAAGGCCAGCATCCCCTTCCTGAACTTCTTTGACGGATTCCGCACCTCCCACGAGATCCAGAAGATCGACGTCCTCGAATATGACGACCTCGCGAAGATTGTCGATTATGATGCCATCGCCAGGTTCAAGGCCCGCGCGCTGAACCCGGAGCATCCCTACCAGAAGGGGACCGCCCAGAACCCGGATATCTTCTTCCAGGCGAAGGAAGCCATCAACCGCTTCTACACCGATATCCCCGAGGTCGTCGAGGCCTACATGCAGGAGATCAAAAAGCTCACGGGCCGCGAGTACCATCCCTTCAACTACTACGGTGCACCTGACGCCGAGAACGTCATAGTGGCCATGGGTTCCGTCTGCCAGGCGATCGAGGAGACAGTCGACTACCTGAACGCCAGGGGAGAAAAGACGGGAGTCGTTGAAGTGCACCTGTACAGGCCCTTCTCGGAGAAATTCTTCTTCGATGCCCTTCCGGCCTCCGTGAAGCGCATTGCGGTCCTCGACAGGTGCAAGGAAATCGGCGCTCTCGGAGATCCCCTGTACGAGGATGTCTGCACGCTCTTCAAAGACAAGGCTGTCAAGCCGCTTGTCATCGGCGGAAGGTACGGCCTCGGATCCAAGGACACGACCCCGACCCATATCAAGTCCGTATTCGATAACCTCAAGTCCTACCAGCCCAGGGACCATTTCACCATCAGCATCACCGACGACGTGACCTTTACCTCTCTTCCTGCCGCCGAGGAGATCGCCGCGGCACCGGAAGGGACCATCCGCTGCAAGTTCTGGGGCCTCGGCTCCGACGGAACGGTGGGCGCCAACAAGAACTCCATCAAAATCATCGGCGACGAGACTGACCTGTACGCCCAGGGCTATTTCTCCTATGACTCGAAGAAGTCCGGCGGCATCACGGTTTCCCACCTCCGCTTCGGAAAGAAGCCCATCAAGTCGACGTACCTCATAGACACGGCCGACTTCATCGCCTGCCACAAGCAGGAGTACGTCCATCTCTACGACGTTCTTTCAGGGCTGAAAGAAGGAGGGACCTTCCTTCTGAACACCCAGTGGACTACTCTCGAGGATCTTGACAGTCACCTGCCGGCCAGGGTGAAACGGTACCTTGCGAACAGAAAGATCAAATTCTACATCCTCAACGGAACCGATATCGGCGAGGAGATCGGGCTCGGCAACAGGATCAACATGATCATGCAGTCTGCATTCTTCAAGCTTTCCGGCGTCATTCCCATCGAAGATGCCGTGAAATACATGAAGGACGCCATTGACCACACCTACGGCAAGAAGGGCGACAAGATCCTCGAGATGAACTACAAGGCCGTGGATGCCGGAATGGATGCCCTGAAAAAGATCGAGATACCCGCCGAATGGGCTGAAGCAACGGCCGATCCGGTTCTTGTGAGCGGTCTTCCCGAGGAGATTCCTGATTTTGTACGGGAAGTCTGCATGCCCATAAACGCCCAGAAGGGCGACAGCCTTCCTGTAAGTGCCTTTATGGGGCGCGAAGATGGTCAGTTCCCCTTGGGAACGGCGGCTTTCGAGAAACGGGGCGTCGCCGTCAATGTCCCCGAGTGGAAGAGCGACAAGTGCATCCAGTGCAATCAGTGCTCCATGGTGTGCCCCCATGCCGCGATCCGTCCCTTCCTGCTGAACGACGAAGAGGCCTCAGCCGCGCCGGAAGGCTTCGGCGCAGTTGACGTAAAGGGCAAGGAGTTCCCGGGCCATAAGTACAAGATGCAGGTCAACGCTCTCGACTGCCTCGGATGCGGAAACTGCGCCGACATCTGCCCGGTGGGCGCCCTGGAGATGAAGCCTCTCGCGAGCCAGGAGAAGGAAATCCCGAACTGGAACTTTGCCCTCACCGTTTCCGACAAGTCCGAGGAGACGAACAAGTTTACCGTTAAGGGAAGCCAGTTCTCCCAGCCCCTCCTTGAGTTCTCCGGAGCCTGCGCGGGATGCGGAGAAACCCCCTACATCAAGCTCGTCACGCAGCTTTTCGGCGACAGGATGATCGTGGCCAACGCCACAGGGTGCTCTTCCATCTGGGGAGGTTCCGCGCCGAGCATGCCCTACACAGTCAACGCAAAGGGACAGGGACCTGCATGGGCCAACTCCCTCTTCGAAGACAACGCCGAATACGGCTACGGCATGAAACTCTCCCTCAACGCCACCATGACGTACATCGTCGATGCGATGAAGGGCCTTCTGGAGATGGATATTCCCGAAGACATGAAGGCCGCTTTCAACGAGTGGATTGAATCCATGGACGACGGAGAAAAATCCAAGGCTGCGGCGGAAAAGGTTCTTGCGGTTCTCGGCCGTGATATCGGGGCGGAAGGCAATAAGCTCCTGTGCGAGATAGCCTGCAGAAAGGACTATCTCGTCAAGAAGTCCGTATGGATCTTCGGAGGTGACGGCTGGGCATACGATATCGGTTTCGGCGGCCTCGACCATGTCCTTGCCTCCGGTGAAGACGTGAACGTGTTCGTTCTTGACACCGAAGTTTACTCCAACACCGGCGGTCAGTCCTCGAAGTCAACTCCCACTGCTGCCATCGCCAAGTTCGCCGCTGCCGGCAAACGGGTGAAAAAGAAGGACCTCGGCAGGATCGCCATGACCTACGGGTACGTGTATGTTGCCCAGGTCGGTATGGGCGCTGACAAGAACCAGCTCATGAAGGCACTGAAGGAAGCCGAGGCCTACAAGGGGCCCTCCCTCGTCATCGCCTACGCACCCTGCATAGCTCACGGGATCCAGGCGGGAATGGGCAAAACCCAGGAGCAGACGAAGAAGGCAGTGGATGCGGGGTACTGGCATCTCTACAGGTACAATCCGGACCTCGAGCTTGAAGGGAAGAATCCTTTCGTTCTTGACTCCAAGGAACCGAAGGCGGATTTCAAAGAATACCTGATGAGTGAAGTTCGATACGCTTCATTGACGAAGACGTTCCCCGAAATGGCGGAACAGCTTTTTGAAAAGGCCGAAATGGATGCCAAAAAGCGGTACGAAATTTACAAGCAGCTCGCCGAAATGGGCAAGCAGCCGGTAAAGGCGGAAGCATAGGTCCATCCGTCCGGAGGGAGAGGCCGCGCCTCTCCCTCTTTTCAAAAGAGTACATTATTTCTCTCCCTTGACCGGAACGCCGGAAAAGGGTAGAATATCCCGGTCAGTACGGGACGTAGCGCAGTCTGGTTAGCGTACCTGCATGGGGTGCAGGTGGTCGGAGGTTCGAATCCTCTCGTCCCGACCAGAAATAACAAGCGGGGTTTATAACCCCGCTTTTTTGTATTCCCAGGGAGTGAAAAGAATGTTTTTTGAAAAGTCGTTCCGTCACAAAAAGAGCCTGGGCCAGAATTTCCTTGCCGACAGGAATATTCTTGGAAAAATCGTGGAAAGGGCCGCTCCGGCCCCCGGAGAAGTCCTTCTTGAGATCGGAGCCGGGCAGGGAGTCCTCACCAGGGAACTTCTCGCCTCTCCCTGCGGCTTCTTATACAGCATGGAAATCGACAGGGGGCTTGAGCCTTTTCTTTCCGACATCCCACTTCTCCACCCAGACCGTTTTCAACTCATCTGGGGCGATGCCCTGGAGGCGGATTTCTCTCATCTCTCTCCCGCACCGGTCAAGGTGGTTGCAAACATCCCCTATAACATAACGACGCCACTGCTCTGGAAACTTCTCGAGACGCTGCCTTCGGCCGGTTATTTTTTGCTCATGGTGCAGAAAGAGGCCGCAGAGAGGATGACGGCCTCTCCTTCAACGAAGGAGAGATATCCTCTTGGAGTGACTCTTGAACTGATGGGGAACGCTCGTAAAGTCCTGAATGTTCCTCCGACCGCATTCCGTCCCGTTCCGGCGGTTCATTCCTGTCTGCTGGAAATCACATTGGGAAAAGAGCACAGGGAACTCGCAACAGATGCATTCTGGAGAGGAATGCTCAGGAGCGGTTTTGCCCAGAGGAGAAAAAAACTGCTGAAAAACCTGAAAGCTTTCAGGAATGAAGTTCCATGGGCGGAGGTCTTTGCAGATCTGGGAATCGGGGAAAATTCCCGGGCTGAAGAGCTTTCCGGTGAACAATGGCTCGCCCTTCACAGGAAAGCTAAAAAATGAAGGCCTCTTCTCCTTTCGCAAGGGAAGAGGCCAACGAAAAAAAGAAAACAGAGCGATTATTCCACCTTGTCCTTGAGAGCCTTGCCGGGTCTGAAAACGGGGACCTTCTTTGCGGGGATCTTGATGACTTTCTTGGGATCCTGGGGGTTCCGGCCTTCACGGGCAGCTCTTTCACGGACTTCAAACGTTCCGAAGCCAACAAGCTGAACCTTTTCACCCTTGGCAAGGGCGCTTTCGATGGCTTCGAAAATCGCTCCGACGGCAGCGCCGGATGCCTTTTTGTTCAACCCTGTCGCCTTTGCAACCTCAGTTACGAGTTCTGCTTTGGTCACCTTTTACAGCCTCCTCTGGATTAAAATGTGGTAACGGTTCGAGTAAAATAAAGCCAACTCAGGTCCGATCCATCATTACGTTTATTATTACCAGCAAGTCCAGTTCTGGTCAAGCATTAAACTTCATTTTTCCTCTTTTCCCCGCCAGAAAATGCGCAATGGAACACCATCGAAGTCTTCAAGTTCCCTCAATTCGTTTTCAATGTGGTTTTCAAAGGCTTTTTCCGCAAGTTCCGGGTAATTGACGAAGAAGATAAAGGTGGGCGGATTGATTTCCGCCTGGGTGCAATAAAATATTTTGAAGGCTCTTCCCCTGTTGTCGGTCGGCAGCCTGTCGAATGCGAGGATATCACGGAGAAGCCTGTTTAATAAAGTGGTTTTAATCCGTTTCTTCCTGTTTTCGAAAACTTTGAGCACCAGGTCTGATATTTTCTGCATCCCTCTTCCCGTCAGCGCTGAGACGAAATGCACAGGGGCATGGGAAACGAAGACCATTTCTTCCCTGAGTTTCTTTTTCATCGAATCTCCCAGGCTGTCCTTCTTCCCGAGGAGATCCCATTTGTTCAGAAGGAGCACAATTCCTTTTCCCCGTTCGATGATTTCCCCCGCAAGCTTTTTGTCCTGGTCTGTGAAGGGTTCCTCCGCATCCATTACGAGGAGGGCGACATCGCATCTGTCGATGGCCTGGAGCGTTCTGACGTAAGAGTAATATTCTATGTTGTCTTCGACCCTGCTTTTTCTTCTCAGCCCCGCTGTGTCGATCAGCCGGAATGTCGTTCCGTCGATCTTCACCAGCGTATCCAGGGCGTCCCGCGTGGTTCCCGGTATGTCGCTCACAAGAGCCCTCTCTTCCCCTGCCAGGTGGTTGAGGATGCTTGATTTGCCCACGTTCGGCCTGCCCACGATGGCGACTTTCACGGAGCTGTCTTCTTCCGGGGCGGGTTCGTCTCCCGGGATTTTTTCAAGAATCAGGTCAAGAAGGTCGTAGATGTACCGCTTGTGTTCCGCGCTGACTCCGATCACGTCCTCAAACCCAAGGGAATAGGCCTGAAAGACAGAGTCTTCGTGGATGCCGTCGTCAATTTTGTTGGCGACGACGATGACCGGTTTTCCCGACTTTCTGAGCATGTCGGCGACATCCTCGTCCATCCAGGTCGGGCCTTCTTTTCCGTCAATGACGAAAAGAACCAGGTCGCTTTCGGTGATGGCAGTTCCGACCTGCTGTCTCATCCCCTGGACAAAGGCGTTTTCATCCTTGGCGAGAAAGCCCCCCGTATCGATAACGTAAAACTTTCTTTCCCTCCACTCGGCTTCTCCATACAGTCTGTCCCTCGTCACCCCCGGCATGTCGTCGACGATGGCTTCCCGCCTGCCGATAAGCCGGTTAAAAAGCGAGGATTTGCCGACATTTGGTCTTCCTATAATTGACACTACTGGCATGGGTGCTTTTCCTCCTTGGCCTCAATCTATCCAGACGGTAATTTCAGGAAAACCGGTGCTGGAGTTTCCTATGGAAAAATAAGGGGCAAGAACATTCTGGACACTGGCCGGCGACGGGGTTGTCACCCAGAAAACAAGAGGCGGTTCCCCCGGATCCATAGGATACAGGCCGATTTTCTCCAATTGTGCCATTATACTCTCTTTCAGCCCAAGGGATGGAGACTTGATTTCCAGCAAAAAGGAAAAAGGAGGCAGGTCGAGTTCTTTTCTTTCCCGGAGCTCTTCGTTCCAGAAATGATCCCAGCCCAGGACCATACCCTTTTGCCAGCCGAAACCCGGACGCCTGCTTTGCAGAAGAACGGTTCGCCCGCCCCCGGAATTTCCTCTCCATAAGGATTCCCACATCATGGAAAAGGCCGTGAATTTCGCCTGAAAAGCTACGCTCCGAACTTCGCTGTCCGCGTCGACCCACGCGGCGAAGCCTACGTCCGCCAAGTCGCACACTGTCAGGGCGGAACGGGTTCCGAGCACTATGCCTCCCCCGGAAAGGTCTTTTGTGAGGCCCCTGGCTGCCTTTTTGCCGCAAGGTTTCGTCCCGTCCCATATCAGAACGGTTTTTTCATCGGGTGCCGTAGCCCGTGCGACTGGAAGAAGGGCTTCAAGCCCCGGGCGCTTCCCTGAGAGAAGGACTCCCCTGCAGGAAGGGCAGGTCTCGGGAAGGGGCGAAACCTTGCCGCAGGAAGAGCAGCGGAGCCTGCGGCGCTGCTCTTCCCAGGCCATAACACGGCCGCAGGAACTGCAGAGAATGGGCTTGCCGCATTCTTCGCAGGCCACCTCTCCTGCATACCCCTTCCGGTCAAGAAGCCACAGGGCGACTTTCCCCATGGAGAGAACCCTGGCGGTTTCAGAGAAGAGAGCGGCGGAAAGGGGGAGAGAACCAGCGATGCCCTGGAATTCCGAAGAAAAACTGTTTTTCAGGTCGACAAGCTTTACATTTTCCCGTGGAGGGAGTTCTGTGCACCGGGGTTTTCCCCGAAGATACACCCTTGAGGAAGGTAGTCTTCCGGAAAGTGTCAGGCTGGCTTTTTCCAGAAGGGCCTTTCTGGCTGCGACCGTTCTCATATTGAGAAATGGATGCCTGTAGGTTCTATAGGCGCCGCTGCTTTCCTCATCGACAATTATGGAACGGACTCCGGGGAGGGGAGCGAAAACCGCACCGGGACCTCCCACAATGCCGGGAACACTTCCTTTGCGGGCGGCGATCCAGGCATCCTGGAGCTTTTTCCCTCCAGTGGATGGCCAGAGGAGAGCCGACTTTTGCATCGCGGGTGGAAGGAGGGCAAAAAAAGAGGCAGCCAGCGCCTGTTCAGGAAAAAGAGCAATGAAGGAATCGCCTTTCTCCAGCAATTCCACGATTTTTTTCCACCGGGAGAACGTTTTGCATTCATAAAGGAAATTCTCTTCGTATTGACCGGAAGTCTGCTGATTCTCCCCGTCGAGGGAATCAAAATCAACAAGGGGGCCGGGAAAAGAGAGAATGGAAGAAGGTACAGAAACTTTCAGGACTTCCCCGGAGCCGCAAAGGAACGTTTTTCCTGTCCATTTGATGAGATCGAGCGTTTTTTCTGTCAGCAACGGACTGTTGTCCGAAAGGTGCTTCCCTTGGCGAATGTTGAAGGTTCCCTTTTCAGGAGGGGTCGGAAAAAAAGAATCCGCTATTCCGAACCGGGTTCCCCTGCCTACGGGGATCTTCAATCGGCTTCCCCGTGGAAGGGGGGATTGCAGTTCGTAGGTCAGGGGGTTCCACCATGGTCCCGGAACAATGACGCTGCAGTAGCAGTGAGCCCCCACTCTATTCACAGAAGCCAGTCCTCGTCGAGGATGCTGCTCCACACCCGTTCAGCCACATCCTCCTTCGTCCCGGAGAATTCTTCAGCGGTTCCGCTTCTGGAAAGGAGTTTCACCCTGTTTGTGTCGGTCCCGAACCCCGAGTCAGCGGCGGTTATGTCGTTGGCGACAATAAAATCGAGATTTTTCCGCTTCATTTTTTCGGAGGCGTTGACAAGCAGGTCGTGGCTTTCAGCGGCGAAGCCGACGAGAACCTGGCCGGGCAGCTTCCTCTCTCCGAGGGAGGCAGCGATGTCCGTGTTCTGAACGAGGTCAATCGTGACAGTGTCGGCATTCGCCCTCTTGATCTTTCTGTCGCTGAAGGAGGCGGCCCTGAAATCTCCGACCGCGGCTGCCTTGACGATATAGTCCATCTCTTCCGAAAGGGCCAGGACGGTGCGTTTCATCTCCTCGGCAGATACGACAGGTTTGACTCCAAATCCGCTGAGGTTAGAAAACGAAGCCGGACCGTGGACAAATGTTACGGAGGCGCCTCTGTACCAGGCCGCTCTCGCCATGGCATACCCCATCTTCCCCGAACTCGGATTGCTGAGGAAACGTACGGGGTCGAGAAATTCCCACGTAGGTCCTGCGGTGACAAGCACATTTTTCCCCTCGAGCTTTTTTGAAGGGCACAGGGCCTTCCACATCTCCTCCAGGATGACCTCCACTGCGGGGAGTCTTCCCTTGCCTTCGTAGCCGCATGCGAGGCTTCCCGTTTCCGGGTCGGCAATGAAAATCCCCGTTTCCTTCAGTATCTCCATATTTCTGGCCGTGGCGGGATGATTGAGCATATTCACGTTCATGGCCGGGAAAACCACTACCGGGGCCCCGGCAGCAAGCAGAATGGAACAGAGCAGCTCTTTCCCGGCCCCCCGGGCCATGTTCGACAGGGTTTCCGCAGTGCACGGAGCGACTAAAATTACATCAGCCCAGTCCGCAAGCGCAATGTGGGGTATCCTCCATCCCGTGTCGTCGGAAAGAAAATCAGCCTGCCTCCAGACCCGTTTTCCGGCCAGGGTGGACAGTACCATCGGGCTGACGAACCGCTCTCCTTCGGAGGTCAGCACGACCTCAACGTCACATCCGGCCTTCACAAGAGCCCGGACTATCTCAGGGGTCTTGTAGGCGGAAATGCCTCCCGTTATGCCCAGAACAACTTTTTTCTTCTGTTTCCAGTCAGGCATTGGCTGATTCTGATCCGGCTCCGCTTTCAGGAACGGATTCCCGTTCCTGGGAAAGGCGGACTGCACCGAGATCAAATTCCTGAAGGGCGGTTGAGATGAATTTTTCGTTGTCCTCGTCGAGTGTACGCCCTTTCTGTTCGCTGAGAGCCCGGGCACGGGCAGCCACTGCGGCAGTGAGAAGATATTTGTTGTTTATGCCCTGTTTTTCCGCCAGAGAATCCATATCGTAGAAAATCATTTCCGTTCCTCCCTGAATGGTCTGAATCCGGTTATTATGGACTTCAGTTCATTTGAAGCCCGTTCGGCGTCGTCGTTCACAATAACGTAATCATAATCCCCTGATTTCAACATCTCAAGCCTTGCATTCCGGAGCCTGATCCTGAGATTTTCACCGCTTTCCGTTCCTCTTTCCCTGAGCCGCCGCTCAAGTTCTTCGAGAGAGGGAGGAGAGACGAACACAAGGATGCTCTCAGGCATTTTTTCCCTGACCTGGAAAGCCCCCTGCACATCTATTTCCAGTACCATATCAATGCCGCTCGAAAGGGTCCGCTCCACGTCGTCCCTGAGGGTCCCATAGTAATGGCCATGCACTTTCGCGTACTCCAGAAACCTGTCCTCCTCCAGAAGGGTCAGAAAGGCTTCTTCGGATATAAAGCGGTAGTCAACACCGTCTTTCTCTCCCTGGCGGGGAGGCCTCGTGGTGCATGAGATCGAAAACCGGATGTCCTCCACTGTTTCGAATACTTTTTTCCGCAGCGTTCCCTTTCCGGCGCCGCTCGGGCCGGAAAGAACGAAGAGTTTACCCTTGTACGACCGATTCATCCTCGATATCTTCCTCAAATCTGTTCACGATAGTTTCGGGCTGAATGGCCGACAGCACCACGTGGTTGCTGTCGGTTATCAGAATAGCCCTCGTTTTGCGCCCC
Organism: Synergistaceae bacterium; assembly: GCA_018436595.1. Taxonomy (GTDB): domain Bacteria; phylum Synergistota; class Synergistia; order Synergistales; family Aminobacteriaceae; genus Aminivibrio. The sequence goes on from JAHDLC010000004.1 coordinate 56,409, forward strand.
TGTGTGGCGTCGATGAGCCTCCCGTCTTCCTTGGCCTCTTCCTTGAGGCGCTTGATGGGAGCAGAGGTCGGATGAATGACGGCCACAATCCTTTCCGCCACGATCATATTTCCGAAACCGATATGAACCAGTTTTGCGGTCATCAGTCTCACTCCACGTTCTGAACCTGTTCCCTGATTTTTTCCAGGAGAGTCTTTGCCTCCACCACCATCCAGCGAAGCTCAGCGTCCGTTATTTTCGAGCCCATGGTATTGACCTCCCGGTTCATTTCCTGGATCAGGAAATCGAGTTTTCTTCCCTCGGAAGAAGGTCCTTTAAGTATGGTTCGGAACTGTCTGCAATGACTTCTGGAACGGACGAACTCCTCGGATATGTCCCATTTGTCTCCCATGAGGGCGAGTTCCTGGGCAACCCGTCCCTGGTCAGCTTCTGTCGTTACTCCTTCAAGGAGAAGTGTTACCCGTTTCCGGAGTTCTTCAAAAAGTCCTGCTTTCTTTCCGGTCCAGTATTCTTCTATGGAATCGACAAGGGACTCAAAGGCGCCGAGATATCCCTCGATTGCCCCCCCCAGGTTAAGGCCTTCTTTTTCCCGCATTCCGGCCAGGTTCTGTATTCCGGTGCCCACGATCTCTTCAAGGACCCCGCCCGCTTGCCCCTCCACCATGGAGAGAACGGCGGGCGAGTCGAGAACCCCCGGAAGGGAAAGAAGGGATTGGAGTCCCGGTTTCTGCCCTGTGCCGAGTTTTTCGGAGAGAGAGAGAATCTGGGTATAATAATTGCTGAGAACGTCCCCGTCAATGGCGAGTGCCCTGTACCTCGGAGCCCAGGTGATTTCAGCGAAGAACCGTATTTTCCCCCTGCCCAGGCCTGAACGGAGAAGGCCGCCGATTGTTGATTCAAAGGATGCAAGCTCTCTCGGCAGGCGGATCGAAAGTTCCTGGTACCTGTGGTTCACCGATGAAATCTCCACTGTGAGAGTTCCCCACTCAAAGTTTCTGCTTTCCCTTGTAAAACCAGTCATGCTGCGTATCATCAGTCCCCATCCCCTTCTCTGGAAATCGTCTCCGTTTTTAGGAGAAAGGCGTCAAGGGTCGCAAGCAGCTCGGACAACCCGGTTCCGGAAAGGGCGCTGATGAAAACGGCTGCTTCGCCTGCCTCCCGGAACTTCTCCTCCATCACCCGTTTTGTATCCGCGGCAAGAAGATCGCATTTGTTCAGGGCAAAAAAACGGGGGATATCCCCTCCGCCGATTTCCTGAACCGTTTTCTCGACGACTTCCCGTATTTCCTGGAAATCAGCCGCGGCGGCGTCGAGAACAAAAACAAGGAACGAGGACGACACAATTTCTTCAAGTGTTGTCCTGAAAGCCGCCACGAGACCGGGAGGAAGGTCCCTGATGAAGCCCACCGTATCCGACAGCAGGATCTCCCTCCCCGATGGAAGTCTCACTTTCCTCATGAACGTATCCAGGGTGGAAAAAAGCCTGTTCTCCGCCACAAGGGACGCATCGCCGCTCAGGGCCCGGAGAAGGGAGGATTTCCCGCTGTTCGTATATCCGACCAGCGAGACAACGGGAAGGTTCATTTTCTTCCTCCGGTCGCGCTGGAGGGTCCTCTTTCTTTTGAGTATCCCGAGTTTTTTGCCGATGTCCCTGACGCGACGCTCAAGTTTTCTCCTGTGCCGTTCGAATTCGGTTTCTCCGGGACCTCTTGTTCCGATCCCGCCCCCGAGACGGGACATCTGGGCTCCCAGCCCCTTCAGGTGAGGAATTTCGTATTTGCACAGAGCCATTTCGACCTGCATCTTTGCTTCGGAAGAACTCGCCCGAAGCTCGAAGATTTTCATTATGACAAAGGGTCGGTCCCAAACCTCCACTCCAGTTGTTCTCTGGAGGTTGTTCTTCTGCCCCGGGGTCAGGGATTCATTGCAAACAAGAAGTGTGGCGCCAAGGGTTTTGCAGAAGAGAGCCAGTTCTTCCGCCTTGCCTTTTCCGAGAAGAAATGCCGGGTCGGGCCTGCTTCGACGCTGGATGACCGTACCTGCGGACGTTATACCCAGGTTCCTGAGGAGAAGTTCAACCTCCTCCAGAAGAACCGAAGGAGAAAAGGGCTGACCGGGGAGTTCCAGTCCCGCGATCACCGCCTTACGTTCCGGCATGGCCGTCAAAGGAGGGCCCGGGCCTTCGGCTCAAGGGAAACCAGCTCTTCCTCAAGTTTTCTGAGCAGCAGTTCTCTCCCCTCCCTGCCACGGCCTGCATAATCAGTTGTATCAATTGTCCCGCCGACAACCACCGAAAGATGGAGGGGCTTGACGAATTTTGAGCCGGGAGGCATGGCCTCGAACGTACCGGCGACAAAGGCTGGAACGACCGGTGCGCCTGACTTCAGGGCAATAAGGGCGGCTCCTCCTTCAAGAGGCTGGAGTTTTCCGTTAAGGGATCTTCCTCCTTCGGGAAAAAGAAGCACATTTTCACCGTCATCGAGCAGCTTCAGAAAAGCCCTCAGGGCGGCTCCGGCGCTCTGGCTGTCCTGCTTCTGCACCGGAGTGGCACCCAGGGCCCGGACCATGCTCCCGAAAATAAAGGGCTCAAACAGTTCCGCTTTGGCCAGAAAGCGCAGTCTTCCGGGGAATATAGCTCCCATGACCACGGGGTCAAGATTGCTGCAGTGATTGGCTATGACGATGTAGTTCCGGCGGGGAAGCGGAGAGAGCCATCGGATTGAAATCCTGTTGTACACCTTGAGAGAGATGTAAAAGAACCACTTTACAAAAAAATAAAACAATTTATTGGACAGCGTCATAATGATTCTCCTTGTCCAGGATTTCCCTTATCAGATTGAGCACCTTCTCTGTCACTTCCCCGATGGAGAGTCCGTCGGTACTCAGTTCCACGGCGTCATCGGCCTTTCTCAGAGGAGCCGTGGAGCGGCTGCTGTCTGTCCTGTCCCTCTCCCGTATCTGTTCCAGCACATCCTCATAACCGGTGCTTTCCTTTCGCGCCCTGAGCTCGAGAAAACGGCGACGTGCCCTTTCCTCGTCTGACGCGGTAAGAAAAATCTTGACCCTGGCGTCAGGAAATACAACGGTCGCCATGTCGCGGCCGTCCGCTACGAGACCATTTCTCTTTCCCTGTTCCCGCTGGAGGTCAAGGAGCCGGTTCCTGACCATGGGCAGCGATGCGTAGGCGGAAACAACGGCATCGATACGGGGAGTACGGATCTCGGCCCCGACGTTTTTTCCCTCAAGCAGTATTTCTTTTTCGGTTATCTCCAGGGATGCCTCCTGAAGGGCGGAAAACAGAGCATCCGATTCCACCGGCGGAATGCCCCTGGCGTCAAGAAAAAGGGCAAGAGCCCTGTACAAGGCTCCGGTGTCAAGGTAGGGAATCCCCAGGAATCCGGCGACCAGTTTAGCGATGGTGCTTTTCCCGGCTCCCGCCGGGCCGTCGATGGCCACAATGAGCGGCTGATCCGTCATTGGAAAGCTTCCTCCATTTCCGACAGCTCGGCCTCTGCCTGGGCAACGAAATCCACAAGTTCGGACATGAGAGTTTCGTAATCCGTGATGCCGAGCCTCTCAAGGGATTCGGGATAGAGATAGCTCTGGAGACCGTCGGCACCGAGTCCAACGCCAAGCATGAGGCAGAGGGAATTGGCGATATGGACCACGTCGACCAGGGACTGATATTTCGGTTCCTGCAGAGCGTTGGGGGTGTGGTGATGAGCCACCGCAAATCTGAAGGGGTCGGGAAGCCCCCATTTTTCAACCAGCAGGGTTCCCACGGCTGCGTGGTCGAAACCAAGAACCTGCACTTCCGCGTCAAGGAAAGGAATCTGCTGTTCCTCCACCAGTTTGACGATGATGCCGTATCCGAAACGGACATAATCGTTCAGCACAACTTTTCCTATATCGTGAAGAAGCCCGCCGACATAGGCTTCTTCCGGAAGGGCTTTCCTTGTCTTCTGGGCAATGTGGCGGGCGGCGTAGGCCACGGTGAGAGAATGGCGCCAGAGGGCTCCCCTGTCCAGGGCATATCCCGTGAGGGATTTGTCCATGACGGAGTATACGGAGGCCGAGAGAACGATGTTGCTGATGTTCTTGTACCCAAGAAGAGCGATGGCTTCAGCGACGCTGGAAATTTCCCTCGAAATTCCATAGGCTGCGGAATTGGCCAGCTTGAGGGTCCGAATAACGAGTCCTTCGTCCCGGGAAAGGCTGGCAGCCACATCCTGAGCGCTGCTGTCCGGGTCATTCAGTTTGCGCATCGTTTCTACGACGAACTGCGGAAAAGATTTGATTTCTTTTATTTTGTTGAGGATGCGTGTTTTTATGAGTTCCCGTGATCGCTCGTCAATACCGTCCATCTTCCGCCCTCCTTGAATGACCTAAACGCTGCCTCTCGACCGGATCGCGTTCCAGAGTTCTCCCCGGGACATCTCGACGAACTTTCCTGCAGGGAGTTCCTTCAGCTCCATTTTACCAATTCTTTTCCGAACTAGCACTTCAACCTCAAAACCGAGGCTCTGGGCCATCCGGCGCACCTCCCGCTTGACCCCCTCGGCAAGGACGACGGAGACCCACCGTCCCGCCGGTTCCCGGTCAAGGATGCGTACGCTCGACGGTTTCAGCAGGCGTCCGCCCAGCTCAATTCCGGAAAGCCATTTTTTTACGGCTTTTCCGTTGATTTCCCTGTCGAGGAGGGCATGGTATTCCCGGAGGATATTCCGGGAGGGGTGCAGCACCTCCTGGGCGAAGGCGCCGTCATTGGTAAGGATAAGAAGGCCTTCCGTTTCCCTGTCAAGCCGTCCCACCGGAAACAGGCGGAATGAGCGATATTTTTCGGGAAGGAGGTCCGCAATGACGGGGTCGAAGGGGTCGCTGACGGAACAGACCCAGCCTGCAGGCTTGTTCATGACGACGTATACTTTGCTTTCCGGCTGAACGAGGCTGCCGTCAACGGAAACAGTGTTCTCTTCGCTCACGCGGTAGGCCGGCATGAGAACCACTTTCCCGTCCACCTTTACACGGCCGGAAGCGATTATTTCCTCCACTTTTCTTCTCGCTCCCAGCCCGCACATGGCCAGATACCGGTTCAGTCGTATCCCTTCATTCATGGCAGGTCATCCCCCTCTCCGCCGATATGGCCTTGCTCCGTCTCACCGGCCGCTCCTTTCCGGTTTTTTTCTTCGGGCGGAGGCGCAAGTTCCTGAAGCTCTTCGAGCGTCGGGAGTTCCGAAATAGAGATCAGCCCGAAGGTCTCCAGGAAAAGGTCCGTAGTCCTATAGAGAAGAGGAGAGCCGGTTCCTTTCTTCCTTCCCGCGATTCTGATCATCCCGTGGGAAAGGAGGGTTTCAATCACCCGTTCGCATCGTACCCCGCGGATGTCCTCCACCTCGCTCCTGGTCACCGGCTGATTGTAGGCTATCACTGCAAGAGTTTCGACCGCCGCCCTGCTCAGGCGGATTTTCTGTGTCTGGGCTGTATCGCGAAACAGGGAGACTGCATCGGCCGTGTCCTCTGCCGTCACCATTCGCCACCCGCCGGCTGTTTCCTGGAGAAGAACGCCTGATCCGGTCCGCCTGAGGAACTCATCAAGCCGGGATATTTCTTTGGACGTGACAGAAGGGGGCAGGGAGAGGACTTCAGCGAGTTCAGCAGCCGGAACAGGAGAACCGGCAACGAAGAGGATCGCCTGAATTTTCCGGCCGGTGTCAGAAATGCCTTCAGATGCTGTATATGAGCACATCCCTGAACAACTCCTCCTGTACGATGCGGATTCTTCCCATTCTGCTCATTTCAAGAAGGGAAAGAAGCGTCACGACAAAAACGCTTACACTCCTGCTGTTTCCGAGAAGCTTCGAAAACGAGACCGCAGGGGAATTTTTGAGAATTCCCATTATCTCGGAAATTTTCATATCAATCTGTTCCTCGTCAGGAAGGGGAACAGGCATACCTTCCCAGTTATCCTCTCTGTCCATCCAGGTTGACTTTGCCGAAGAACCGGAACCTCGTTTTTCTTCAAGAATGTCCCACCAGAGACTGCACAGCCCATAGAGGTCGCCGAGGTCCCATGTTTGTCCTTCATCTCCGGAGGAAGGGCGGGAAAAAACGAGATCCTGCTTTTCTTTTTTATTCCACAGAAATGCTGATGCCTTCCTGTATGGCCTGTACCGGGAAAGCTTTTCCTCAACATCGAACTCATCACGGGATTCTTCTTCCGTGCCGCAGGGACCATCTTCCTGCACAGCGGTTTTTCCCGGGAGAAGAGACCTGATTTTGTTCAGCACGAGAGAGGCAGCCAGGACGAGAAACTCGGAGATCACGGCGACGGATACCCGCCTCGTGTTGGCCAGGTAGGCCCCGTAAATCCTGACCGCCTGGCCGACGGAAATCCCGGCCGCATCGAGCTGCCTGTTTTCCACAAGGTAGCACAGCAGATCAAACGGGCCGGAAAAACCGCTTACTTCCGCCTGAAAACCACTCAGGTCGTGGTTTTGAACCACCTCATCGACCTACCCTCTCCGGACGAATCCTATGGAGTTCACAACCTCGTCCATGGTTTCCCGGGCGACAGCCCCGGCCTTTACCGCACCCTCCCTGAGGATGTCCCCGAGAAGGTCGGGATTCTTTTCATAATAAGCCCTTTTCTCCCGTATGGGGTTCATGACCCGCTCAACGTGGACCTTCAGCTTCTTTTTGCAGTCAACGCAACCGATGCCTGCGGTTTTGCAGCCCTCCGCAATCTCGTCTTTTTCGCCGTCACTGTTGTTGAAGACCTTGTGGATATCCCAGACGGGGCATTTGTCCGGATCGCCGGGGTCGGTGCGTTTTTCCCGGGCAGGGTCGGTCACCATGGTCCGCAGTTTGTTCCAGACATCTTCCGGGCTGTCGGCAAGGTTGATCGAATTTCCGTAGGATTTGCTCATCTTCTTTCCGTCGGTTCCGGGTACTTTCGGCGTTGGGGTCAGCATGATCTGGGGTTCTACCAGGACTTCGCCGAAAAAGCCGTTGAATCTCCGCACCATTTCTCTGGCGATTTCCAGATGGGCGCTCTGGTCCTCTCCCACGGGCACGATTCCCGCCTTGTACAGAAGAATGTCCGCCGCCATGAGGACAGGGTATCCGAGAAATGCATAATTACTGAGGTCCTTGTTCTGTATGTTGATGATCTGCTCCTTGTAGGTCGGGCATCTCTGGAGCCAGCCGAGAGGAGTGACCATGGAGAGGGCGAGGTGAAGCTCCGCGTGCTGGGGGACGTGGGACTGCACGAAGATGACGCACTTTTCAGGGTCAAGGCCGGAAGAAAGCCAGTCGATCAGAACCTCCCTGCAGTTCGATTCTATTTTTGAGCTGTCGGCATAGTCCGACATGAGGGCATGCCAGTCCACAATGCTGTAAAAGCACTCGTATCCATCCTGGAGCTTGATCCAGTTTGTAAGGGCTCCCGCAAGATGTCCCAGGTGGAGCTGTCCTGTCGGCCTCATTCCGCTGAAAACACGCTGATTCATTTCTAACCACCTCGAATGGGAAATGTCCGGAAAAATCCGTCAAAAAACCTGAGATATCATATCATTTGAAATGAAATCATCATAGGAGGAACGGTGTCAGCCAATAATGACCGGGATTGCCGGCATGGTCCTGAAAATAGGCGGCTCGAAGCCGAAAGCTTCGGAAACAACCCGGGCCATGGCATCAAGTGAAAAAGACTCCACTTCTCCGTGATCTCCCGCGAAGAGGACGAGTCCCGAGGCGAGGGAATCCATCCTTTCGTGGTACTTTAGGTCCGATGTGAAGAAGGCATCGGCTCCGGCGGTTTTCGCTGCGCTCCAGAGACTTCCTCCGGATCCTCCGCACAGTGCGAGCCTATTCACGGGGCGGTGAGGGTCGCCGTAGAGATCGAGTCGGGAGAGGTTCAGCACTGAACAGATCCTTTGCCCCAGTTCGCGCCCCGTCAACGCCGAGGGTACATCTCCCAGGGCTCCGAGCCCCCATGCCCCGGAGAGCGAGGGAACAAGAGCACTGACGGACTCCAGTCCCAAGGCCGCGGCAATGGCGGCGTTGACGCCTCTCGGACTGGAGTCCCAGTTTGTGTGCATGGAGATCACGGCAATGTCCCTTTTCAGCGCGAAGGCGACGGCTTTTCCGGTACCGGTTGAAACATCCAGCTTCTTCAGCGGAGAAAAGATCAGAGGATGATGGCTAACCAGGATCGAACAGCCTTTTTCGGCGGCAAATTCCATTGCTTCCGGACTCGGGTCGAGGCATACGGCTACCCCTGTCACCGGAGACTCCGGATCTCCGGCGAGCAGTCCCGAATTGTCCCACTCCTCTGCCCAGCTGAAAGGAACCATGGTGTCAAGGGATTTCAGAAGATCCTTCACCAGCATCGGGATTCCTCCTCCAAAATAAAAAAAACCGTTTCCCCGGAAGGAAACGGCGATTTCGTGGTGGGCCTACCTGGACTCGAACCAGGAACCTTCCGGTTATGAGCCGGTGGCTCTAACCACTTGAGCTATAGGCCCGGAAAGAAGCGTTGCCAATTATACGCCCCAGCTCTGAAAATATGCAAGGAGCATGCCTTATTTCTAAAAAATCAGCCGATTTACTCCTCTATAACTATGCAGCCCACAGGGCAGCTCTCGGCAGCTTCCTGAGCGCATTCGCCGCCTTCGGGGCGGATCACCTTGGAAACCCCGGCGTCTTCGTCCATGGAAAAAACCTCGGGGCACACCTGAGCGCATACACCACAGCCGATGCATTCTTCCTGATTAATAGATACACGCATGAAAGATGTGGTCACCTCCTTCCGTCAGAGGGATTGTATATCAGTCGCCGGATATCGTCAAACCTGCCTCGCCTGATCCCCGGGGTTCATTCCCACAGGGCCACGTTCGGCTGTCTCTTTTCAACTCCGTCGAGCCGGAGTAAGGCCTTATAGGAGGAAACCGCCTTCACCTCGGGATCTGAGGAAACCATGAAGATTCCCGTTCCCGCAACTTCCGCTCCGAATTCCTTGGCCACCAGGAGCATTCCGGCCGCCGTACTTCCGCCGCGCATGAAGTCGTCCACGATGAGAACCCGCTTCCCCTTTCCCAGCTGCTTGGTTCCCATGTACATGGCTTTCACGTCGCCGTTCTTCGTGGGGTAATGGACGGTAACCGCCGAGCCGTCGCTCGCCCTGTTCCGGAAACGGCAAACCGCCAGGGGAATACCCATGGCATGAGCGGTAAAAATGGCGAGAGGAATTCCCTTGACTTCGGATGTCATGACCACGTCGGGCCTCGTCTCGCTGAATAGGGACGCCATGGCGTATCCGAGACGGAGGGCGTAGTGGGGGTTGAAAAGGATATCGCTGTAATAAACAAGTCCTCCGGGAAGAAAACGGTCTTCGCAGTTGAGGATGTCCATGATTTCCCTGAGGAGGGAATCCTTTACCGCCGCAGCCATCCTCGGAACGAAGGATGCGCCGCCCGTTCTTCCCCTGTCGACGCTGATGCCTCCCATCCCCTCCCGGGAAAGGGCTTCGTCGATGATCGCCACATCATCGCTGATGACCGTCTTCGAAACAAGGAAGTCCTCGGCGAGGGATGTGAGTGAAAGCTGCTTTGATGGGCAGGTTAAAAACCTGGCCGCTGTGCGGATAAGCCTTTCCGTTCTTTGTCCTTTCATTTCGTCATCACTCCAGGCAGAAAATTTTCCGTATCCAGTCGTATCTCTTCATGTCCCGCAAAAAACTTCCGAGGCCGTTTTTTTTGTAGAAAAGGCCGAAACAAGCGCTTCCGCTTCCCGTAATTCCCCAGCCTGCCGCCCCGTAATCGCTGAAGGCGCTGAAAAGCTCCGAATACCGGGGGTACAAATTCAGAAGCACCGGCAAAAAATCGTTTGGAAGAAGACCAACATGCCGTTGTTCCCGCAATCCGTCAAGAAGGTCGTCCCTCTCCCTTTCCGCCTCGCCGCCATTCAGAGGAAAACGTCCTCCCCGTGCTTCATCAATCAGGGAAAATGCAGTTTGAGTGGACATTTTCCAGGACGGAACCGCAACAAGAACCACAGGCGTTTCAGGTGGTGAGGCAACGGGTGTGATGATTTCTCCTCTTCCGCTCACCGAGGCCCACAGAGCATCGCTGAAAAGGAAGGGAACGTCGGATCCGAACTCTTCCGGCAGGAGGCTATTTCGTCCCCCCATGCGGTTCAGCCAGGAAAGCAGGGCCGCTGCGTTTCCGCTCCCTCCGCCCAGACCGCTTCCCGGCGGTATATTCTTCACAAGGCTTATGTGAAGGGGCGGAAGATCCATGGTCTGCCCGGCACGGGCCAGAACTTCATCAAGTATGTTTTTCCCCTGAACGGTCTCTCCGTGAACGGACAGGCTGTTCCGGACATTATGATCATATTGCGGGGTAATTGTCAATGATTCTAACGCTGAAAGTCGCAAAAAAACTGATCTGAGTTCGTGGTATCCGTCAGGGCGTTTTCCGGTGATCCGAAGCGAAATATTGATTTTTGCGTCCGATTGGACAAAAAAGGACATACATACCTCCTCCTGTGAGAGCAAAAAAGATGCCCCGGCACGCACGGGTGTCGGGGCGTCTTTTTTTGACGTTCAAAAGGGATCAGTTCCTGCTTCCGGAAAGAAGTTCCAGTTCGACCTCCCGGGTCAGAAGCTCCGCATAGCTGAAGGATACCTTGCTATCCTGAGATTCGACGTAAAGAGTAAAGAGGTTCGGATAGGTTTCCAGGATGACTCCCTGTCGCTCTTCAACTTTTCGGCGCCCCTTGGCCGTCCGGTACCGGACTTTCAATCCCTTGTACAACGCAACCTGTTCTCGGATCGAAGTTATTGTCGCCATTCGGGTCACTCCCAGCACTGCAAATATTGCATGAATCTTATCATAAATATGAAAAAATATCAAATGTCAGGGGGCTCATGCCGACCAGGGGCCATGGGCCCGGTATCTCAGGGACCGGTAATCTCCCCCGGAAGCTTTGAGGCGAGAAGAACTCTTTTTTCTCCTGCCCTCCTGGTATAGCCCTTCGCATCGAGATACTCGAGCAGGGGAAGAATGAATTTTCTCGAACTGCCTGTGATATCCCGTACCCTGGCCAGGGTGATCCCGTCTTTTTCCCTGAGGAGTATACGGAGGAGTTCATTCTCCACCTCCGCTGAAAGAATAAACTCCCCGGATACAATGGAAACCATGCCTGTTTTGCGCATGCCGTTGAGCAGGGTTGAAAAGGCATCCTCGGAGAGTGCGAGCTTCTCTCTCGCCTCGGAAATGACGGGAGGCTGGAATCCTCTTTCCCTGCACAGGGAAAGGATTCCGGCGGAACGCCTTTCAAAGGCTTTGTCATCCCTCGGCTGAAAATTTTTCATCCGGAGAAGGCCTTCTTCGGTGACAACTACGGAACCGCCGGACACGAGGGCCTCTATAAAAGCCTTTGCAGTCCTGGAATCGAAGGACTTCAGGGCTGAAAGAACCGTCACGTCGGGAGGAGCGCCCTTCTGCGAGGGGTGGGAATCGTGGTATAAGCCGAGAAAGGCTTCAACGTCCCCCGCAAGCCGAAGAAAGCTTTCCCTGGAAAGAAGCAGCTTTTTTTCCCCCTGGAGAAAGACGGTGTCTTCCCTTTTTCCGAGTTTCTCTGCCAGGCGGGCTGTTTCTCCCGTGGATTCCTGGATATAAAGAGCTCCGTCGGAAAGTTCCAGTATGGAAAAAGACCTCACCAGGGCAAGGAGCCGTTCCTCCGGGCCGTGCACAGAGGCAAGATCCCTTACCCTTGAGATGCAGGAGTTTCTTGCTTTCCTTCCCTTCGGCTTGGCGGCATAGGGAAAGAGCACCCTTCCTCCCGCGATGGTCTCGAGAGGGCTGTATCTCCGCAGGACAAAACGCTGGTCCACGAGGCAGACGATATCTTCTTCCGCAACGATCTGGGCTGGAGCAGTTTCTCCCGGCTGGAGCAGGGGATTGTCGAGAAGGGCAATCCGGGCCACCACATCGGAGGTGCCGATGTGGAGCCGGACCCTCTGCCAGTGGCGAGCAGGCTCTCCGGCGGTCTCGAGCAGACTGAGCTCGCACTCGAAACACCGGGTGGGCCTGTAGATCCCCTTCGCACAGAGGACGTCCCCTCGTGAAAGCTCTTCCGATGAAATACCGGAAATGCTTACGGCGACCCTCTGGCCTGCCCATGCGGTCTGGACTCCGGCACCGTGGACCTGGACACTGCGGACCCTGCCTTCACCTCCTGAGGGGAGAGCCGCTGCTTCCATGCCGACGGATATCTCCCCCCTGTAGGCCGTCCCGGTGACAACGGCTCCGAAACCGGCCACGGGGAACGTCCTGTCAATGGGGAGGAAAAACGGGCCTTTCCGTGGACGAGGACGTATTCTGTCCACGAGAGCCCCGAGTTCTTCCCTGAGAAGGGGGAGGTTCTTTCCTGAAATTGCGGAAACGGGAATTACCGGCTTCCCCTCCAGGAAGGAGCCGGCAAGGAAGTCCTTGACGTCTTCAAGAACTAGTTCAAGGAAATCCTCCTCGACCGAGTCCGCTTTCGTAACAGCCACGAGCCCGTCCTTCACGCCGAGGAGCTTCAGGATTTCAAGGTGTTCCCGCGTCTGGGGCATAACTCCCTCGTCGGCGGCCACCACGAGAAGCACTCCGTCTATTCCTGATGCTCCGGCCACCATCTGGCGGATGAAGCGTTCATGACCGGGGACATCCACAATGCTGACAATCCGTCCGTCGTCGAGTACGAGGGGGGCGAATCCGAGTTCGATGGTTATTCCGCGCTTTTTTTCCTCGCTGAGGCGGTCACAGTCAACACCCGTTATGGCTTTTACGAGAGTCGTCTTCCCATGGTCTATGTGTCCTGCGGTTCCGAGCACAAGGGAAATTTCCCGGCGGTCCACGGTTTCACCTCCCGGAAGCGACTGCCCTGAAGGCATCGCATATTCTTTCTTCGTCCCCCGGAAGGAGAGTCCGGACGTGAAGGAGGACCATATTGTCTCTTGCTCCTGCAATAACGGGAACAGGAAGGGATCTGAGCAGTGAGAGAACCGATCCGGCGCTCCCCAGGGAGTCCATGACAATTCCTACAGCCCATCCCGGAAGCCGTTCCGCGGGAAAAGCTCCTCCGCCAACTGCGTCGTCGGCCTCAACCAGGGATACGGTATCGGCAGGAAGTATTTTTTTCAGCCTGTCCGACAGTCTCCGGGCCTTCCTTCGGAGGGAATCACCGGTCTCCTTCAGCATGGCGAGCGTCGGAATCCTGAGATGCTTGCCGGAAAGATAAAGACGAAGGGTTGCCTCGAAAGCGGCAAGGGTCATCTTGTCCACTCGGAGTGCCCTGAGAAGGGGATAAATCCGCAGTCTGTCCACAATCTCCTTTTTTCCCGCCAGACCGCCGATCTGGGGGCCGCCGAGCATTTTGTCTCCCGAGAACGTCACGAGGTCCACACCAGCTTTGAGGCACGACGAGACCGTGGGCTCCCCCTTCAGGCCGAAGGGGGCCATGTCGATGAGGGTCCCGCTCCCGAGGTCTTCCAGGAAAAGGAGTCCCCTTTCTTTTGCAAGTGCGGCGAGATCCTCCCGCGGAACGGCGGAGGTAAATCCCTCCATCCGGAAATTCGAGGGGTGGACCTTCAGAAGGGCCGCCGTGTTTTCCGTTATCGCGTTTCCGTAATCCTTCAGGTGGGTTCTGTTCGTTGACCCCACCTCCACGAGGCGGGCTCCCGAAAAAGCCATTATGTCGGGAATGCGGAAGGATCCTCCGATTTCCACGAGTTCCCCCCTTGAGACGATCACTTCTTTCCCGGAGCACAGTCCTGCCAGCATAAGAAGAACCGCACCGGCATTGTTGTTCACCACAATCCCGGCTTCTGCCCCGGTGATTTCCCTCAGGATCCATTCAACGTGGTCGCTTCTGTGTCCCCGCTTGCCTTCGGAAAGATCGTATTCGAGGGTGCTGTACCTTTCAGCCGCGGCGAGAACCGCTTTGCCGGCCTCGGGAGCCAGGCATGATCTTCCGAGGTTCGTGTGGATCACTACCCCCGTGGCGTTTATCACCGGCCTGAGACTTCCTCCGGACCTGGCGGCAAGGACAGGAAGAGCCAGTTTCAGAACTGATTCAGCTGAAGGTTCCACATCTTCGCCGGCGAGTATCTTTTTTCGAAGAGAATCCATGGCCTCGCCGAGGACTGTCTTTATCGCTTCCCTGCCCAGGTTTTCCAGAAAGGGATCCATGTCGGGCATGCCCAGGAGGCAGTCCATGGCCGGGAGCGAGCGAAGTCTGTTTTTTTCTGCAGTCTGAGCCTTCATGGAAGAAACATCACCTTTCTCCGGGAAAAAATATTGACCCGGCGTCAAAAAAAGCCGGGAAGCGGCAAAATCCTTTGCTCCCCTCCATATTCTACCCTATAATAGCGGGCAGCACGGTTCGGGAATTACCAAAACACTTCGGGGAGGCGACAGAATGGCAAAGATCGACGCCAGGGGCAAAAGCTGCCCCCAGCCGGTCATGATGACCAAAACGCACGTGGACTCCGGTGAAAAGGAAATCGAAATCTACCTCGACAATGCGGTGTCCGCTTCTAATGTTCAGCGTTTTCTGGAAAAAAACGGATTTCGGGTACAAATAATAGACGATGACGGTACCATTACCATCAGGGGATCGAAAAACGCCTGGGCGACAGACGCAGGTCAGGCTACGGAGGAACAGGAAAAGGTTATGCAGAATACTGCCGTCCTGATTGCCCACAGGATCATCGGAGGTGGAGACCAGGTTCTGGGAGAAGTTCTTATGAAAGGATTCCTCGGCACTCTCTCTCAGCTTTCCAACCCCCCGTCGGTGGTGGCGCTCATGAACGAGGGGGTGAAACTGGCCCTGAAAAACACGTCCTCCTGCGATCACCTCTCCGCCCTTCGCAAGAAAGGAACCAGGATACTGGTCTGCGGCACCTGCACCAACCATTTCGGCATCACTGCCGACATCGGGGCGGGAATAATCTCCAACATGTTCGAGATTACGGAAGCCCTGCTTTCAGCAGAGAAGCAGCTTACCGTCTGAAGAGAACCTTCATGCCTCCTCTTCCCGGAAGGGGAGGCATGAAAGCAGATATTCCGCCAGGAAAGAAAGGGCTTCACCGGTGCTTCTGTCAGGAGAAAGGAACGTCATAAGCCGTTCATCCGCCGGAAGGTAGGCTACCCGGACCTCACCGTCGAGGAGGTCCTGTTCCGCCTCCGGGGCGTCCTCGTCGAAAAGAAGCATCCAACCCGGCGTCGTGACCCCCACCAGAGTCCAGTCCGTTCCGGGATAGGTATGGTGAATCACACCGTTGAAGTTTCGCCCCGAACGGGAAACGACCCTGCCGCTGATCCACCGGGCCCGCTCTTCCATGGTGTCTGCCGCGATGAGAAGGGATCCTCCGTCCTCGCCCAGGGAAACATAGATCCTCGAGAGAGGAAGCAGGATCCCACCGTTGAATCCGCTCCCTCCATCCACCCCTTCCATGAAGGAAAGACCGCCCCTCAATGAATCGGAGACGTTTACTGCGTATCCCTTCATGGGCCGCGGGGGGGAAAATTTCGCAAGACACATCAGCACGTCTTCCACCACGTAATCTTCACCGGAACCAAAGCGGATCATTCCGTATTCCACAGGAGCAGCCCCTTTCGTATTTCTCAGACAATCAGGCTCCAGAGGGCGTTTGCGACCCTCATTCCTTTCGGCGTCAGCGAAAGGCCGGCAGAAGTTTCCGAAAGGCAGTCGCAGGGAGCTTCCCGCCTCAGGGTGTCCCGAATAGTGTCAAGCATTGCCTGACCGTATTTATGCGAAAAAGCGTCGAAGGAAATACCCCATTTTGTCCTGAGCAGAAGCACGGCAGCCTCCCTTGCGGCCTTCTCCCCGGAGACCGGCTCGATCCCGGCCACGCTTCCCCCGCAGGAGCGGACGGAGGAGGCATATTCCTCCAGGCTGCCCTCATTCCGATACCGTTTCTCCCCGAGAAACCCCCATCCACCGGCTCCCAGGCCTAGAACGGGATTTCTCCGCCAGTAAGCCGTGTTGTGGCGGCTGTGGCGTCCGGGCAGAGAGAAACTGGCGATTTCATACTGGCTGAAGCCTTTCCGGGGAAGAAACCACTGGCTCCACCTGTAGAAAGGATACCCGTCCGCCATTCCGGAAGGGGGGGAGGAATTCCACCGGCACCCTTCGTCAATGGTCAGCTGGTAGAGGGATATGTGTTCCACTCCCAGTTCCAGTGCAATCTTCACCGAAGAGGCCCAGGACCGGAGCGTCTGGTTCCGCAGCCCGAACATCAGGTCGGCGCTGACGGAAAAACCTTCCCGGACCGCCGTCAGGACGGCATCACACGCCTTTGAGGCGTTATGAGGGCGTTCGAGCCAGAGAAGATCCCCGTCAATAAAACTCTGGACACCGATGCTCACCCTGGAAACCCGTCCATTCCTCCAGACGGCGGCATGCCTTTCCGTAAAGGATTCCGGATTCGCCTCCACGGTTATTTCCGCAGACGGTGAAATCGGAATGTTCTCGCCACAGAATGCCAGAAGGCCCTCCCACTGCTCAGGGGTGAGCAGAGTCGGTGTGCCGCCTCCGAAATACAGGGTGGACGCTTCGGATTCCTTCCCGAGGAAAGCCCGGTAGAAAAGGATCTCCTTTTTCAGGAGATCCAGGTATTTTTCACACCCGCCGGGTGTTGCGGGAACGCTGAAAAAGGAACAGTAGGGACATTTCCGGAGGCAGAAGGGAATATGGATGTAAACGGAAAAGGGTCCGGAAATGCTTCCCAGCGAAGAACCGATTTCGTCTGAAAGGAAGTTATTTTTCTTCATCCTCTTCCACCTGGAGGAACGCAAGAAACGCCTCCTGGGGGATGGAAACCTTGCCGATCTGCTTCATCCGTTTCTTTCCTTCCTTTTGCTTTTCAAGAAGTTTCCTTTTCCTGGTGATGTCGCCTCCGTAACATTTTGCGAGGACATCTTTTCGGAGGGCCTTCACATTCTGGCGCACGATGACCTTCTTCCCTACCGAGGCCTGGATGGGGACCTCGAAGAGCTGGCTCGGGATGAGCTCCTTCAGCTTTCTTACTGCTGCTTGTCCCCTGTGATAGGCTGAATCCCGGTGGCAGATGAAAGAAAAGGCATCTGCCGCCTCGCCGCTCACAAGCACATCGACCCTCACCAGGTCCGCCGCTTTCAGACCGGTGAACTCATAATCAAGGGAGGCATACCCTCTCGTCTGGGATTTGAGCTTGTCATGAAAGTCGATGATGAATTCAGCCAGGGGGAGCTCATACATCAGCCTGACCCTGTCCGGTGCGAGGTAATCCATGGAAATATAGGTGCCCCTCTTGTCCTGGCAGAGTTTCATTACCTTTCCGACGTACTCCGTGGGAACAAAAAGAGAGATCTTGATGACCGGTTCCCGAACTTCCTGGATCTCGCCGATTTCGGGGAAATCGGACGGCCTGTGGGCCTCGATGAGGCCCCCGTCCTTCGTCACTACTTCGTAGACCACGTTGGGGGCAGTGGCCACGAGTTCCACACCGAACTCCCGCCGGAGCCTTTCCTTGGAAACGTCCATGTGGAGCAGACCGAGAAAGCCGCACCGGAAACCAAAACCGAGGGCCACGGACGTCTCGGGCTCGAAGTTGATGGATGAGTCATTGAGGGTCAATTTTTCCAGGGCGTCCCGGAGTTGGGGGTAATCGTCCCGCTCCACGGGATAAAACCCGCAGAACACCACGGGTTTGACCTTGCGGTAGCCCGGCAGGGGCGATGCGGCGGGCCTGCCGTTGTCCGTGATGGTATCGCCTGTATGGGCTTCCGCCACAGTTTTTATATTGGACACCACATAGCCGACTTCCCCGGCGGCCAGTTCATCACAGGGCTGGAAGCCGGGGCGGAACACCCCTACCTCCTCCACGGGGAAGACCCCTCCGGTGGCCATGAACCGGATGGTCTGCCCGGCACGGATCCTTCCGTTGACCACGCGGATATAGCAGATGACCCCCTTGTAATTATCGTAGACGGAATCGAAAATCATCGCCTGGAGAGGAGCTTCCCGGTCGCCCAAAGGAGCGGGAACTTTCTCCACTACCCGTTCCAGGATATCATCAATGCCCTTCCCCTCCTTGGCGCTGGCGAGGATGACATGATCGCAGTCAAGGCCAACAACATCTTCGATTTCCCGAATCACGTAGTCCGGCCTGGAAGAGGGAAGGTCAATCTTGTTGATCACCGGGATGATCTCAAGCCCCTGTTCGACTGCCATGTAGGCGTTTGCCAGGGTCTGGGCCTCCACGCCCTGTGTGGCGTCCACCACCAGCAGCGCTCCCTCGCAGGCCGCTAGGGACCGGGAAACCTCGTAGCCGAAGTCCACGTGTCCCGGGGTGTCTATCAGGTTGAGCACGTATTCTCTACCGTCCTTCGCCGTGTAGTTCATCTTCACGGGAACGAGCTTGATGGTTATGCCCCTTTCCCGTTCCAGGTCGAGAGAATCGAGGATCTGCTGCTTCATATCCCTCAGGCCGATGGTGCTTGTACTCTCAAGAAGGCGGTCGGCGAGGGTGGACTTGCCGTGGTCTATGTGGGCGATGATGCAGAAGTTGCGTATGTACTGCTGTTCCATGGTGTTCTCCTTCCCGAAGTGCCTGAATCTCCGTTAATCAAAGAGGTGAGCGTTTCCCGGATCCAGGAGATCATTTCTGCTGTTCAGATTGCCGAAAGATTTTTTATATCCCGGAAGGTGGGAGAAATGCTCATCATCAACTGCGGACACCTTCACCAAGTCATAAAACGACGTGATCTTCCGTTCTCCCGAGCGAACCGCTCTTTCGATGGCGGGTATGCATCCCCTGCCGTAAAAAGCGTGGAGAGGTTCGAAATATCCGCCGATTCTCGGCACGATCACGTCGGCGTCTTCTTCACCGCGCCGCCACAGGGTTCTGACCACGGGCTCCGAGATCCATGGCATATCACACCCGCAGACGAAGGACCACCCCAGGGAAGCCTGCTTCAATCCCTCCAGGATGCCGGCAAGGGGGCCGTCCCCTTCATGCCTGTCTTCCACGAGGCGCAGGCCGTACTGAGAGATTATACCCGAGAGCATGCCGGAAACATACGGTGTTTGTCTCGGCGCCACTGAAAGGAGGATTTCTCCCGAAAAACGGGATACTTTCCTGAGCACCTTCAGGACGAGGGGCGTCGAGTTGACCTCGAGGAACAGTTTTTCTCCCCCCATCCGGCGGCCATAACCGCCGGCGAGGACTATAGCCGTTACGGGAACCCCTTCCAAGGCCTTCATTTTCCGAGGCTCTCCTTTTTATTGACATTTTTTACGATCTAGTAAATAATGTGAGCACACTACTCTGCCGGAGGTGCCCCCATGGAAAAAAAAGAGTTTCTGTATGAAGGAAAAGCGAAAAAAGTCTGGACCACTGACGATCCTTCCGTGTACGTCGTGGAATATAAAAATTCCCTTACGGCCTTCAACGCCCTGAAAAAAGACACCATCGAAGGCAAGGGAAGGCTCAACAACCTCATCAGCTCCGTCCTGTTCGAGTACCTGGGGAAAAAGGGCGTTCCCACCCATTTTATCAGCAGGATCGACGATCTCCAGCAGCTTGTAAAAAAGGTCTCCATCATCCCCATCGAAGTCGTTGTGAGGAACATCACCACCGGAACCCTCTGCAAACGCCTCGGAGTTGAGGAAGGCAAGGTGCTTCCCCGCCCCCTGGTTGAGTTCTACCTGAAGGACGACGCCCTGGGAGACCCTATCATAACAGAGGATCATGCACTTCTTTTCGGATGGTCGACCCCGGAGCAGTTAAATAAAATAAAGGAAATTACCCTCAAGGTCAATTCTCTTCTCTCAGAATACTTCCTCGCCCTCGGAATCATCCTGGTGGACTTCAAGCTCGAGTTCGGAACAGACATGGAAGGCCGCCTTCTTCTCGCTGACGAAATATCCCCCGATACCTGCCGTTTCTGGGACAGGGACACCAAAAACCGCCTGGACAAGGACCGTTTCCGGAAAGACCTGGGAGACGTTCTCGGAGCCTACGAAGAAATCTGGAGACGGATATCCTCTGCGGAGGCCCTGTGATGCTCCGCCACGTCCATGTATTCGTGCAGCTCAAGGACGGCGTTCTCGACATCCAGGGGAAAGCGGTGGCCAATTCTCTTGTTTCCCTCGGTCATGATTCCCTGGGTTCCGCAAAAGTCGGGAAGTACATCCAGCTCTGGATCGAAGCAGATTCGGCAGCCGGCGCCAGGAAAGAAGCGGAAAAAATGTGCGACGATCTCCTGGTCAATCCCATAATCGAACAGTACAGCATCGAAGTGGAGGGAGAGTAGGTGAAGACCGCCGTTGTCATTTTTCCGGGGAGCAACTGTGACCAGGACGTCATTCACGCAGTACGGGACACCGTCGGCTGTGAAGTGAACGCCGTCTGGCACAGGGAAGAGCAGCTCCCTGAAGGAACCGGTCTCGTCATTCTGCCGGGGGGGTTTTCCTATGGGGATTACCTGAGAAGCGGCGCCATGGCGGCCCGTTCCCCTATCATGGGGGCTGTAAAGGAGCATGCCGGGCAGGGGGGGCTTGTTCTGGGCATCTGCAACGGGTTTCAGATACTGACCGAATCCAGCCTTCTTCCTGGAGTCCTGCTGCCCAACAAGACCCTTTCATTTATCTGCAGGCCCTGCTTTTTGTCTGTGGAAAACACGGATACTCCCTTTACGGGCCTTTTCGAAAAAGGGCAGGTGGTTCAGTTTCCCATCGCTCACGGGGACGGGCTTTTCTTCTTGCCGGCGGATGAGCTCAACGACCTTGAAAACAGGGGCGGAGCCGTGTTCCGCTATGTTTCCCCCGGCGGTGTCGGGGGGGATGAGTGGAATCCCAACGGATCCGTGAACAGCATCGCGGGCATTGTCAATCCCCAGGGTAATATTCTCGGCCTTATGCCCCACCCGGAACGGGCGAGCGAGGCCATTCTCGGAGGAGAGGACGGCCGGCTTTTCTGGCGGTCCGTCGCTTCTTTCCTTGAGAAAGGAGGCAGGCGCCATGGACTTCTCTAAATACGGCATCAGGAAAGAAGAATTCGCCGCCGCCGAAGCCGCCCTCGGAAGGGAGCCCAATGAATGCGAACTCAGGATCCTCGGTGTAATGTGGTCTGAGCACTGCAGCTACAAGTCCACGAAACACCTTTTGAAGCATTTTCCCACAAGGGGGCCGAAGGTCGTCCTCGGACCAGGTGAAAACGCCGGAATTGTCGACCTCGGGGACGGTCTGGGAGCGGCGTTCAAGGCGGAAAGCCACAACCACCCGTCAGCGGTGGCGCCCTACCAGGGAGCGGCCACCGGGGTCGGAGGCATCATACGGGATATTCTCGCCCTTGGGGCCAGGCCTGTGGCCTCCATGGACGGACTCTTCTTCGGAGACCCTGAGCATCCCAGAACCGGTCATCTGTCTGCGGGAATCGTGAAGGGGGTGGGAGACTACGGGAATGCCGTGGGTGTCCCCACCGTCGGAGGAAAAACAGTTTACGACCCATGCTACAACGAAAATCCCCTTCTCAACGCCTTCTGCATCGGCCTCGTTGAGCTGGACAAGATCGTCAGTTCCCAGACTGCCCGACCGGGGCAGCTCGTGGTTCTTCTCGGCTCCAAAACGGGCCGTGACGGCATCGCCGGCGCCGCTTTCGCATCGGTGGAACTTTCGGAGGACGCGAAGGAAAGCAGGCCTTCCATACAGATCGGCGACCCCTTCGCTGAAAAAATGCTTATCGAGGCATGTCTTGAACTGAAGGAGAAAAACCTCATCGTCAGCATGCAGGATATGGGTGCCGCCGGAATCACATCATCCTCGAGCGAGGTGGCGGCGAAGAGCGGTGTCGGCATGAAACTCCACTTCGACAGGGTGCCTCTTCGGGCTGCGGACATGGAGCCATGGGAGATCGCCCTCTCCGAATCCCAGGAAAGAATGCTGCTCATCGTCGCCCCGGAGCACATGGAAGAAGTCTCCTCGGTCGCGCGGAAATGGGAACTTGACTGCGCGGTCATCGGTGAAACAGAGGAGGGGGATGACTACTCCATTTTCTTCCATGGAGAAAAAGTCGCCTCCCTTCCCGCCACGCTCATAGGGGACGGGTGTCCCCCCATTCACTGGCCGTCGGAAAAGCCCGCCGATTTTGAAACAAGATGGGATTTCGACCTTGACGGACTTCCCGCTCCGGGAGACTGGAATGCCGCGATGCTTTCCCTTCTCGGAAACCCGTCCATGACCCCCAAACGCTGGATTTTCGAACAGTACGACTCCATGGTGCAGCTCAATACGGTCAGCGGGCCGGGACATCCGGTGAGCGTCCTCAGAATCAAGGGAAGAGAATCTCTCATTGGCCTGGTTTTCGATGCGGATCCCTGGAAATGCTGTCTCGACCCGTTCAGGGGAGGAGCGGAAACGGTCGCGCGGACCGTACGGGCTCTTTCGGTTGCCGGCGCCGAGCCCCTCGGGCTGACGGACTGCCTCAATTTCCCGTCCCCCGAGGTTCCCGGACAATACTGGGCCCTGGAAGAATGCATCGAGGGAATGGCGGCAGCGTGCGGAGCCCTCGGCTGCCCAGTGGTCTCAGGGAACGTCAGCCTCTACAACGAAACGAAATCGGGAGCCATTCTGCCCACTCCCGTGGTGGGAACGGTGGGACTCATTCCTTCCCCCGAAGATTTCCTTCCCTGCGGCGCCTGGGAAGAAGGGGACCTCCTCTTTCTTGTGGGCCCCTGCAACCCATCCCTCGCGGGCAGCCTGTACATCCGGTCTCTCGGGAGGCCGGAGGCAGGGCGGCCTCTTGAATTCTCCGGTGAGGCCGAGAAGGACTTTTCTGAGAGGGCCCTCAGAACGGCCCGGAAAAAAGCGGCACACAGCGGACGGGCTCTTGCCGGAGGAGGACTTGCCGCGGCCCTGGCGAAGGACTCGGCGGAAAGCGGCTGCGGGGCCCGGATCGCCCTGGGGATCCCCACAAGAAAAGACGTGGTTCTCTTCGGCGAGGGAGGAGCCCGGGCACTGTATTCCGTTCCCATGTCCAGAGTGCCTCTCTTCAAAGCGATCTGGAGCGGATATCCCTGCCTTGAACTGGGGCGTGCCGGCGGTGACGTCCTTTCCGTCGGGGGTGCTTTCAGCCTGGCGGTTTCCCGAATACAGGAAATATGGAGGAATAACTGAATGTGCGGTATTTTCGGCGCCTACTCCCCCATGGGCAAAAAGGTCCTGGAGGATGTTTACCTTGGCCTCTACGCTCTCCAGCATAGAGGGCAGGAGGCTGCGGGAGTGGCATGGGTCAATTCCCAGGGCCGGATTTCCTCCATCAAGGGAGCCGGTCTGGTCCACCTGGCCCTGAACCAGGCGGAACTTGCAGCCGTGGAGACATCCTGTGCCATCGGCCACGTCCGGTATTCAACCGCAGGGGGATCTGAACTGGCGAATGCCCAGCCGCTCACGGCGAGCACCTCGAAAACTTCCCTTGCCGTGGCTCACAACGGAAACCTGACCAATGCGGGGGGAATCAAACTTTTCCTTGAAAACAGGGGGGCCATCTTCCATTCTGCCACCGATACGGAAGTCATCCTTCACCTCATGGCCCACCAGCCCCACAAGGAATCCCTGGACGCACTGCTGGATTCTCTCACCAGACTGAGGGGAGCCTACTCCCTCGCCATGGTTGTGGGCCAGGACCTTGTGGCCGCCAGGGATCCCTGGGGATTCCGGCCGCTTGTCATCGGACAGCGGGATGACGTTTTTTACGTCTCCTCGGAAACCTGTGCCCTGAACCTTGTAGGCGCATCGGTGGTCCGGGAAGTGCAGCCAGGAGAGGTGGTCATCTTCGGCCGGAAGGGCATGGATTCAATCCCCATTCCGGTGGAAGTAAAACGCCGGTACGGATGTGCCTTTGAATTCGTCTATTTTGCCAGGCCCGACAGCGTCATCAGCGGGCGCTCGGTCTACGAAGTCAGGAAAGAGCTGGGAAGGAAACTTGCCGACCGGGCCCCCTGCCCCGAAGCCCACCTCGCCACGGGGATGCCGGACAGCGGCACCATCGCAGCCCTGGGCTACGCCGAAAAAAGCGCCACTCCATACGAACAGACCGTAGTGAGGAACAGGTACGTCGGCAGGACCTTCATCGAACCGACCCAGCGGGTCAGGGAACTCGGCGTGAGAATCAAACTCAACCCCATAACGGAGGTACTGTCGGGGAAGAACGTTGTCGTGGTGGACGACTCCATCGTCCGCGGAACCACATGCCAGAGGATGATCTCCATGATAAAGGCATGCGGCGCAAACCAGGTCCATGTCAGGATTTCCTCCCCGCCGGTCCGGTTCCCGTGCTATTACGGCATCGATACGCCGACGAGGGTGGAACTTGCCGCGGCCCGGATGAACCTCCGGCAGCTCGAACGGGAGGTGGGCGCGGATTCCCTCTCCTACATCACCGAGGAGGACCTCATCGAGGCGATCGGCCTTCCCTGCGGCGAGGTCTGCACGGCCTGCTTTTCCGGCCAGTACATGGAGGGAGGAGAAGATCATGAACCTGAACTATAGGGACGCGGGAGTGGACATCCCTCTTGCGGACCAATGGGTAGGGAGCATCAGGAATATCGTCCGGTCCATGCCGGCCGATCCGAACGTGCTGGGTGGTATAGGCGGCTTCAGCGGGCTGTACAGAATTCCCGGCGGGCTCGTCCTCGCGGGGTGCTGCGACGGCGTGGGAACGAAAATCGAAGTGGCCAAGGCAGCGGGAAAGTTCGACGGGATCGGCCAGGACCTGGTGGCCATGAACGTGAACGATCTTGTCACGTGCGGCGCCCGGCCTCTCTTCTTCCTCGACTACATCGCCTGCGGAAGGCTGAATCCCGGGATTCTCGCCCCTATCGTGGAAAGCGCGGCCCGGGCCTGCCGGGAGAGCGGATGCGCCCTCCTCGGCGGGGAGACAGCGGAAATGCCGGGTACCTACAACGAAGACGGGCTGGATCTTGCGGGGTTTTCCGTCGGCATGCTCCGGGAAGAGGAAATAATCGACGGAAGCAGGATCGCCACCGGCGACGCCGTCGTCGGCATTTCGAGTTCAGGAGTGCACAGCAACGGGTTTTCCCTCGTCCGGAGGGCCCTTTTCTCTTCCGAAAACCCTTGTGGTCTTTCCGACACGCCGGAAGTGCTGGAGGGAAAAACACTCGGCGAGAGCCTCCTTGTTCCAACCAGGCTGTATGTCTCCGTCGCCCTCGAGGCCGCGCGCTCCGGGCTGGTGGGAGGCATGGCCCACATCACCGGCGGGGGGCTCTATGACAACATCCGCCGGGTCGTCCCCGAAAACCTTTCCCTGTCAATACATTACGGTGCCTGGCCCCGTCCTCCCATTTTCACCCTTCTCCGGGACCGGGGAATCGACGAGAGCGAAATGCGCAAAGTCTTCAATCTGGGCATCGGTTTTGCATTCATCGTCAGGAAAGAGAATCTCCCGGAGTTTCTCTCCCTTCTTGAAGGTCTGGGAGAAAAGGGGTATGTCATCGGCGGGGTCTCGGCATGACATCCTTTGCCGTCCTCATCTCCGGACGGGGGACGAACATGGCGGCCATCGCCCGGGCGGTGGCCGGAAACAGGCTGAAAGCCCGCCTGAAGTTTGTCGCGAGCGACAACCCCGGTGCGGCCGGACTTGATGTTGCAAGAAAATTCGGGTACCGGGCGGAAATTCTCGATTACGAAAAGGAAGGCAGATCAGGGGCGGAACGGCAGCTTGTCCGCCTCTGCTCCCTGAATAAAGTTGAGTGGATTGTCCTCGCCGGCTTCATGCGCATCCTCTCTCCAGAATTCGTTGCCGCCCACAGAGGCCGTATCGTGAATATACACCCCTCTCTTCTTCCCTCTTTTCCAGGCCGGGACGGTATAGGGGATGCATGGAAGTACGGGGTCAAAATTACCGGAGTAACGGTCCACCTGGTGGACGAAGGCATCGATTCCGGCCCCATTCTGGCCCAGAAGGCAGTTCCCGTCCGACCCGCCGATACACCAGAATCCCTGGAGAAGCGAATCCACAGGGTGGAGCACGGACTCTACTGGAAAACCCTCGCGGCACTTTTTTCCGGAGTCACCGTATCTGAAAGGAGCTGAAACAATGAAAGGCAAAAAAGCGCTTCTCTCCGTTTTCGACAAGACGGGAATCGTCCCGTTCGCGGAAGGACTTGTCTCCCTGGGCTGGGAACTGCTTTCAAGTTCCGGAACGGCCGATCATCTCAGGAAAGCCGGTCTGGCCGTCACAGAAGTCTCCGACGTCACCGGGTACCCCCATATTCTCGGAGGCAGGGTGAAAACCCTCCACCCCCTCGTCTTCGGAGGAGTTCTCGCCCGGAGGGACGTTGAGGAAGACATGAAGGAGACGGAACAGTTCGGCATTCCCCTGCTCGACATGATCGTCTGCAACCTCTACCCCTTCGAAGAGACAGCCCGCCGTGATCCCGAGCTGGACGAGCTTCTTGAGAACATTGATATCGGGGGAGTTTCCCTTTTGAGAGCCGCCGCCAAAAACTACCGGCAGGTCGTCGTGTTGACGGACCCCGCCGATTACGGCAGCATCGTGGCCGAACTCCGGTCCGAAGGAGATGTTTCCCAGGAAACCAGGCAGATGCTGGCAGTAAAGGCCTTCCGCTCAACCTCTGCCTACGATGCCGCCATCGTCGACGGACTTGCGGAGGCGACCGGCAGCACTCCCTCTTGTCTTCCTGACAAAATGCCCCTTGCCTTTGTGAAGAAGCAGGATCTCCGGTACGGTGAAAACCCCCACCAGGAAGCGTCCCTTTACCTGCCCTCCCTGGCTGACCTGCCGTGGGAACAGATCTCCGGCAAGCCCCTATCCTACAACAATATCCTCGACACCGACTGCGCCATGAGAGGATGCGCCCTCCTCCAGGACTGCTGCGGAGCCCTGGTGATCAAACACACAACCCCCTGCGGCATGGCCTGCGGTTCCTCTCCGCGGGAAGCCTACGAGAAGGCGGTGGGATGCGATCCTGTTTCGGCTTTCGGAGGAGTGGTGGGTATATCGAAAAAAGTGGACATGGAAACGGTGCTCTCCATAGCTGACCGGTTCACCGAGGTGCTCGTCGCCCCTGATTATGACGATCAAACGGTGGAAATCCTCAGGGAGAAGAAGCCCTCCCTCAGGGTGCTCCGATGGAAAGGCGGCAGGGTATCGCCCCTGCAGTTCACCGGAACCTGGAGCGGCCTCCTGGTCCAGCAGGACAGCCTTCCTCCCCTTCCCGATAAGGGCGAATGGATAGGAAAGCCGCGGCCTGACCTCTGGGAAGACCTTCTCTTTGCGTGGAAAGTGGCCGCCCTTTCCAAGAGCAACGCCATCTCCATCGTGAAGAACCGGGAAGCGGTGGGTATAGGAAGAGGTTTCTGCAGCAGGCTGCACGCAGTTGACTTTGCCGTGAGGCAGGCGGGAGAAAAGGCACGGGGAGCCGTACTGGGCTCCGATGCCTTCTTCCCCTTCTCCGACGGTGTCGAGGCGGCTGCGGACGCAGGCATCGAGGCGATCATCCAGCCCGGCGGATCAGTACGGGACAGCGAAGTCTTCTCATCCGCCGAAAAGCTCGGCATTTCCATGTTCATCAGCGGATGGCGCACATTCCGCCATTGAGGGGGCAAAGGGCTATGACAAACGTCCTGGTTATCGGCAGCGGGGCCAGGGAACACGCCATAGTGTGGGCCCTTTCGAAATCAGGGGCTGTGGGAACCGTTCATGCGGCACCCGGAAATGCCGGCATGGCACCTCTCGCTGTTCTTCACCCTTCAACCGGTCTGACCGCCGGGGAGCTTCTCCCCGTTCTGCGGGCTTATTCCATCAGCCTTGTGGTCATCGGCCCGGAAGTTCCTCTTGTGGCCGGCCTGGCGGATGACCTCCGGAATGAGGGCCTTTCCGTATTCGGTCCCGGAAAGGCCGGAGCCATGCTGGAAGGCAGCAAGCTCCACGCAAAGAAATTTCTGGAGAGGCACGGCATCCCCACGGCACCGTGGGATCTATGCTCCACCATGGAGGAAGTACTGGCAGCCCTTGAAAAACGCCGGGCTCCCTTTATCGTCAAAGCCGACGGACTTGCCGCGGGCAAGGGCGTGGTTGTCGCCTCTTCCATGGAAGAAGCGATACAGGCCGCCCGGAGAATGATCGAAGAGGGCATCCTGGGGGAATCGGGCAGGAAGGTCATCGTGGAAGACGCCCTGGAGGGAGAAGAACTGACCGTCCTCGCCGTCACCGACGGCCAGACCTGGAGGATGCTTCCCCCAAGCCAGGATCACAAAAGGGTTTTTGACGGCGATGCCGGGCCGAACACCGGCGGAATGGGTGCCTACGCCCCCGTACCCTGGGCCGGCAAATCCCTGCTCGACAGGATTCAAAAGATGATTCTCGAGCCCACATTCCTTGGCCTGAAGGCGGAAGGCGTACCGTACTGCGGCATTCTCTACGCGGGATTGATGATAGGTCCGGACGGAATGCCCAGGGTCATCGAGTACAACGTCCGGTTCGGAGACCCCGAAGCCCAGGTTGTGCTTCCTCTTCTTGAAGGAGATTTCGGGGAGATGATCATCGCCTGCTGCGAGGGAAGGCTGAGCGATTTTTCGTACCGTGAGCCCCTTCGCTGGGCTGCCGACGTGGTTCTGGCTTCGGGAGGATATCCCGGTCCATTCGAAAAAGGAAAAATAATATCAGGGCTGGACGAAGCGGCGAAAATGCAGAATTTTGTTGTTTTTCACGGGGGTACCGCCCTGGATCCGGAAGGACGCCTCATCACCTCCGGAGGCAGGGTTCTCAGCGCCGTAGGACTGGGAAACACTCTGGAGGAAGCCATCGCAAAGGCCTACGAAGGAGCTTCAGAAATCTGTTTCGAGAACATCCATTTCAGAAAGGACATCGGGCGAAAGGCATTTCTTCGAGGGAGGAATTGAAGATGAGTGACGAGAGATCAACACCCGAAATCGGCATCCTGCTCGGATCGAAATCCGACCTGGCACTGGTGAAGAAGGTCGAGGACGTTTTTTCCTACTTCGGCGTGACGTGGGAAATTTCCGTTGCGTCGGCCCACAGGACCCCGGAAGATGTGGCGCGCTACGCCTCCAGAGCGAGAGAACGGGGCATACGGGTCCTGGTGGCGGCAGCGGGGCTTTCCGCCGCCCTTCCCGGGGTTGTCGCAGCCCATACTACTCTTCCCGTGATCGGAATTCCGGTGAATGCGGGGTCCGTAGGAGGAATTGACGCCCTCCTTGCCGTGGCCCAGATGCCACCCGGCGTTCCCGTCGCATCGGTGGGAATCGACGGGGTAAAGAACGCCGCCCTTTTCGCTGTAAGGATACTGGGCCTTCACAGGGAGGATATCGCGGCCAGGCTCGGAGAATGGTCTGAAAAGGAAAAGGAAGGGGTCCGCTCGGTAAGGAAAGATCTCAGCGGTCTCCCCTGCCCGCCTGAAGACGTCTTTTCCTGACGAAACGTCTGTTTGGGCTGCAAAAGACCGGGGTCTCCCTGGGAGGCCCCGGTCTTCATGACTATTTTTAAACCGTTACTGGGCGGAAATCTCGATGGCTTCCTTGGACTCGTGCACCTGCCTCCATGTCTTGATGGGAAGTCCCCATATCTTGATGAAGCCCACGGCGGCGCTGTGGTCGAAAGCGTCTCCCTCCGAGTAGGTGGCAAGGGTGTGGCTGTAGATGGAATCCAGAGACTTCATGCCCCTCACTACCGCTTCTCCCTTGTAGAGCCTGACTTTCACGAGGCCGGACACATACTCCTGGGTCGTTTCGATAAAGGAGTTGATGGCGTCCTTCAGGGGTGAGAACCAGTACCCTTCATAGGTCAGTTCGCTGAACTTTACCTCAAGCTCTTTTTTGGCCGCAATGACTTTTTTGTCAAGGGTCAGGGTCTCAAGAGCCCGGTGTGCGTTGATCAGGGTAATGGCCGCCGGACATTCGTAGACTTCCCTGCTCTTGAATCCGACAAGCCGGTCTTCAACCATATCGATCCTTCCGACTCCGTGCCGTCCTGCCCTGGCGTTCAGCGTTTCGATGAGGGTCGGACCGTCCATCTTCACGCCGTCAAGGGCTGCGGGTACCCCCTTGTTGAAGGCTATCTCAACGTATTCTGGTTCATCGGGGGCATCCCACGGATCGACGGTCAGGGTGTAAGCGTCCGAAGGAGGCTCATTCCAGGGATCCTCGAGAATGCCGCATTCGATGGACCTGCCCCAGATATTGTCGTCGATGCTGTAGGGAGAGGCAGCCGTTGCCAGCACGGGAATGCCGTGGGCCTGGGCGTACTCCATCTCCGCCTCGCGGGTGAAGTGCCAGTCCCGGACGGGGGCAAGCACCTGCAGCGCGGGATTGAGCGCATTGGTGCAGACCTCGATACGGACCTGGTCCTGGCCTTTTCCGGTGCAGCCGTGAGCAACGGCAACTGCTCCTTCCTTCTTCGCGATCTCCGCCATGACCTCAGCGATGAGAGGCCGCGAAAGGGCCGAGTTCAGGGGGTAGGTGCTCTGGTACATGCCGTTTGCCTTCAGGGAGGGCCATACGAATTTGTCCACGAAGACCTTCTTGAGGTCGAGAACATAGGCTTTCACCGCTCCGCTCCGCAGTGCCTTGTTTTTCGCCGCCTCGAGGTCAACCGCCTGCTGGCCCACGTCGGCGGTCATGGTGACCACGTCGTACCCCTGTTCCGTGAGCCACATGACGGCCACGGACGTATCAAGACCACCGCTGTACGCCAGAACCACTTTGCCCTTTTTCGACATGAAAATCCCTCCAGGATACTCTAAAAATAAAAACCCGCCCCGGTAAGGGCGGGCGTTTGCCCGACTGCCACCCTGCCTTGCGCGCAATGCGCCCGGTGTTTGTTTCTACTTGGCCGGAAGCCTTTCTTCGAAACAGGCTCAGGGGCCCTCTTCCTCCCTGCCGGAGCCGGAAAAGCTTTCAGCCGCGGCCCTTCCTCTCTGTTGCCCGCAAAGGAGTACTCTTCCCCGTCATCGCCTTTCAAAACGCCGACGAAAAAGATTATACAGAGGAATAAACAAATGTCAAGTAAAATGAATTCAGTTACTTCAAGTTTATTTTTTCAGCACCGTCGGCGGTGAGCGTTTCGATGGAAGGGAAATGGGTCATGTCCATATGCACGGGAGTCACCGAAACGTATCCGTTTGCGGCCGCCCAGACGTCGCTCCCCTCTTCGAGCTGGTCCTCGGGGCGACCCGCCACCCAGTAGTAGGTTCTTCCCCCTGGATCGGTAAAGCGGGTTACCTTTCCCTCGTACAGCCGGACGCCTTTCCGGGTGACCCTGACTCCCCTGAGCAGGGACAGGGGAACATTGGGAACATTCACGTTCAAAAGGACTCCCCGGGGAAGAGGGTTGGAGCTTATGAATCCGATCAGGGCCCCGGCAACCGAAGAGGCGGTTTCATAATGCTGTTCCTGGTCGCTTTCATGACAGTCCAGGGAGAAGGCGATGGCCCCCAGTCCGAGAATGACCCCTTCCATGGCTGCGGATACCGTTCCCGAATAGGTCAGGTCGTCGCCCAGGTTCGGTCCCCTGTTGATGCCGGAGACCACCAGGTCGGGATCCGCCATGACCTCCTCCATCCCAAGAACGACACAGTCGGACGGTGTGCCGTCGCAGGCGAAAACGGCGCATTCTGGAGGATAGGGTCCCGGGGCGGCTTTCCATAGCCGGAGAGGCCGGGTCAGCGTGATGGAGTGACCGACGCTGCTCCGTTCCCGGTCGGGAGCGGTGACGGCACATTGGTGTCCCAGCCTGCAGAGGGCCGAGGCCAGTTCCACGATGCCCGGGGCAAAAACACCGTCGTCATTGGTGATAAGAAGTTTCATGACGGAACTCCCTACAGAAGGATGAGCCTGAGGAAAAACATCACCACGGGCCCCATGACGGCCTGGACCACACCGAGAGCCACCAGGATCATGAGGATGAAAAACCCGTACCGTTCAAGCCAGAAATACTTCTCCAGGAGCGCCGGCGGCAAAATGGGGTACAGCAGCTTCGAGCCGTCGAGGGGCGGTATGGGGATGAGGTTGAAGACGGCGAGGCCGATATTGATGACGATCATCAGGAAGATGAACTGTCTCAGTGCCGGAACAGCGAGGAACGGGTATGGAAAGAGCCTTGCGAGCATTCCGAACAGGAAGGCCGTGAGAAAGTTCCCGCTCACTCCCGCTATGGAGACGAGGAACATGTCCCTCCGGGGATGCTTGAAATACCTCGGGTCAACGGGTACCGGCTTTGCCCATCCGAACCTGAAGAGAAGGAGCATGAGAGCTCCGATGGGGTCGAAATGGTGCAGGGGGTTGAGGGTCAGCCTGCCCATCCGGGCGGCGGTGGGGTCTCCCAGCCTGTACGCCATGTAGCCGTGGCAGAACTCGTGGAACGTGATGGCCCAGAGAACGGCGGGAATACTCAGCAGCAGGTCCGCAAGCGCGGGCATACGCAACATTGTTTTTCACTCTCCTTCAAAAAAATCACAGGGGGAAATTATACCGCACGTAATGAACCTCATCATCCCGATTTTTAAGGATACCGTCAAGCTTGAGGATTTTCAGCTTTTCGAGGATAACCCCTATTCTCGGCGTTGTCCCGTACCCGAGCTCGATCAGGTCCCTGCCTTTCAGCTCGGGAGATGTGCGGTGGAGCCTGGTCAGGTACAGAAGAATCCTTCTCCGCACCCTCCATCTCCCGGTAGCGGCGCTCCAGAAGAGACAGACTGCCGGATCAGCGTCCCTGAGAAAGGCATAGATCCGTGAATTCGAAGGCCCGGAGCGGCCTCCGAGTTCGTGTTCCACCGTTCCCAGTTCGGAAAGGCACTTAATTACGATGCCCCGTTCCGACTCGGGAAGATTCAGCCTGTCAACGGCGGCGAGCCTGATATTCTCCGGAGATTCCATGAGAAGAGCGGAAAAGAAGGCAAGCCACTGTCTGCCCCGGAAATCGGGAAAATCTCTTGAAATACGGCCGAGAAAGGCGCCGAGGCGTCTGAAGGTTCTCCTTCCGGTTTCGCCGAGACGGAGCCCCGGGAACAGCACTTCCCATACTCCCAGCTCTTCCATCCGGTGTGCCGCCGGATAGGGAAAACGCTCCATGAAGGACAGCTCAAGCTCGCTTCTGAGGCGGAAGCCCGAAAGCCGTACGAGAAGACCTCCCCGCACGCAGCTTCTCAGGAGCCTCAGGGTGTTGTCCTCCAGGGAGAGGCCAAGGCGCTGCTCCAGGCGGATTCCTCTCAGTACCCTGGTGGGGTCTTCCACGAAACTCAGGTTATGGAGGACCTTCAGGATTTTCTTGCCGAGATCCCTCCGTCCGCCGAAAAAATCCACGAGGATGCCCCACGTGGACAGGTTTATGGAGACGGCCATGGCGTTGACGGTAAAGTCCCGCCGGTAGAGGTCATGCTTCAGGGAATCGGTGAACACCTTCGGCTGGGCGACGGGAAACTCGTAAAACTCCCTCCGGGCTGTGGCCACATCGACTTTCTTGCCTCCCGGGAATACCACTGTTCCCGTCTTGTACCGTTCGTGAACCGATACGCGGAGGCCGTCCTTTTCCCAGCTTTTCAGAAATCGGGGAGCGTCTCCCTCCACCACGATGTCCAGGTCCAGATTGTCCCGCCCGAGAAAAAGATCCCGTACAATGCCGCCGACGATGTAGGCCCTCATTCCCAGTTTTTCCGCCCGTTCCCCCAGGGTTCTCAGAAGGCCGATAGATTCCGGGGCGAGGCTTTTCTCAAGAAGCCACGAAACATCCTCGGTCCAGGGAAGCTCCGGGGCGCCGCTTCTCTCTTCCCGCGGAAGAGACAGGGGATAAAGGGCTTTCACAAGGTCGGTACGGGTTATGATGCCGACGATACGGTTCCCTTCGGTGACGGGCAGCCGGCCTATGCTGTGGGTGACGAAAAGCCTGTGGGCTTCGTGCACCGAGGCTTCTTTGGAAATGCTGATGATTCCCTCGGTCATGAATTCCCTGATGAGGGTCTTGCCGAAACCGTGAAGGTGAGCCTTGTCCAGGTCTTTCCTGGTGATGAGGCCGAGGATGGCCTTTCCCTTCACCACGGGGAGGGCGGAATGACCGTACCGTATCATGATCCTGTAGGCGTCATCCACCGAGGAATCCGGCGGTATCACCATGACGGGCGAGGTCATGATGTCGCCTGCTGTCAGCGAAGGCTTAACTGCGTCGGCGAGACGAAGCTCCATTTCCTTTGCAAGGGGAAGAGGCTTGGCGTTGTGAAGGGTGACCGAAGCCGCCTGGGGGTGGCCGCCGCCTCCGAGGGGTGAAAGAAAAGCCGCCATGTCGAGGACATCGTCATGGCTCCGCCCGATCAGGTAGGTCCGGGTATCCATCCGGACCGCGGCGATGGCGATATCGGCGTCGAAATAGTCCCTCAGCCTGTGGACGAACAGGGAAAGGCCGTCCACGTATCCTGGGGAGGAGACTGCGGAAAAAACGGCTTTTGCGCCGTTGATGAACCTGATCCAGCTGTTTTCAATGAGGCTGTCGAGAATTTTCCTCTCCGGAGCGGAGAAGGTCATTTCAATGAACGTTGGTATGCTCGTAAGGTCGGCCCCGAGTTCCTTCATCCTCGCAACGGCCGCGAAGTCCCGGGGGGTTGTGCCGCTGAAGGTGAGGCCGCCGGTGTCCTCGTAAATGCCGGTGGCGAAGAGGGTCGCCTCGCTGGAGGAGATGGGGATTCTCCTTTCGAGGAGAATTTCCACGAGGAGAGTTGTGGTCGCTCCCACCGGTTCGATGGCGATGAATTCGGCGTCGATATCGTCGGTGGAGGGGGGGTGGTGGTCGTACACGTGAACCGGGATGTTCTTTTTCCCGAGCAGGGATGCAAAGGGGCCTATTCTCGAACGTGACCTCGCGTCCACCACGACGAGCATGGTGATCTCGTCAAACTTGATCTTCTTCGGCGTCGCCACGGACCATCTGCTGCCGTGCTTTTTGAGGAACTCCCTCACCGTGCGGCTTGCGGAACCTGACAGGCAGAGCCTGGCGCCGGGATAAAGCTTCTGGGCCGCCACCATGCTTGCCAGCGAGTCAAAATCGTTACCCATGTGGCTAGTGATGACCTTCACTGCGTAAGTTCCTCCGAAAGGGCAATGCGCCTTTTATGGGGCATCCGCCGTATGGCGGCCATGTAGGGTCCCCTGGCTCCGTCCATTACATGGGGGCGGGAAAGACCGGCAAAAAGGTGTTCGAAAGAAATAAACGAGACGAGCCAACCTTCGGCATTTTTATCCATGGAGCTGACCCTGAGGCAGTCAAAATCAGTCCCGAGCCGTTCCTTCCTGAGAAAATCCCTGTACAGAAGGGCATCATCGTATCGCTGGAAGGTCACGGTGCACCGGACAAGGCCTGCAAGGCGGCGGAAAAAGAGAGCATGCTTTTCCGCCGTCTCCCTGAGGTTCTCGAGGGTGCCGGCATTTTCGAGCACCACATCCGCCCGCCGCTTCTTTTCTTCCGAAGGGAGAAGGAAGGATTCCCTCCTGATGATCTCGCCTGCAGTCCATCCTCTTGAAGAGTTTCGTTCCCTTCTCTTTTCTTCAGGTGCGGCAAGGTAGACCGTAACATCGATCCACTGGGGCACTCCGCCTTCGAAAAGAAGGGGTATTTCGGCCACCACCCAGCCTTCCAGGGAGGCGGACATACGTTCCATTTCAATCCGAACGAGAGGGTGAAGGAGCCCGCAGAGCCATGCGTAATCTTCAGCGGAACTGAAGGCCCGGGATGCTATTTCTCCCGGCAGGATGTTCCCCCCGGTATCCGCCACTCCCCTGCCCCATCGTGAGACTGCCTCGCCGATGACATGAGGGCGCTTCCACAGGCTCCGGACGATTTCGTCCGCATCCAGGACGGATGCCCCCATTTCCTTCCAGAAACGGGTCAGCGTGGATTTACCAGCCCCAACGTCTCCTGTTACTCCCAAAGCCAGCATGCTGTTTTTCCTCCTCGCCCCTGTCGTCCACTGTTTTGAACTTGTCGGGGATTTCCCAGAGAAAACGGGAAAAGCCGTTGCGAAATGTGGTGCCGAAGAGCCTTCGGGATCTGACTCCGGTCATGTAGAGCCTTTCTTCGGCCCTGGTCATGCCCACGTAGCAGAGCCGCCGCTCCTCTTCCATGTTCTCCCTGTCTTCCAGGCATTTGAAATGAGGAAAGACGGCCTCCTCCATTCCCACAAGAAAGACCACGGGAAATTCGAGCCCTTTCGCAGCATGGAGGGTCAAGAGGTTCACCGCATTCTTGTCGTCCAGGTCGAGTTTTTCAAGGTCCGTGAAAAGGGCCGCCTCGGCGAGCATTTCGGAGAGGTCGCCGCCCGTGGGGACTATGGAGCGGAGTTCCCTGATGTTTTCCACCCTCTCTTCCCACCCGTCGGGATCATCCTTCCTGAGGATGTCCTCGTATCCCATGGTGTCGAGAATGTAGGTAAGTATGTCAGCCAGGCTGTCGGAAAGGGAGAGGATCTTCACCATGTGCCGTGCCAGGTCTTTCAGCCCTGTCCCTGCCTTTCCTTCCGCCGCCCTGACCCCTTCCGCAAGGGTCTTCCAGTACTCCCCGGCGGAAAGGGCCGGCAGGGATTCCAAAAAAGCGAACACCTTTTCCAGGCTCTTCTTTCCGAGCCCTCTTGCCGGGACATTGGCGATTCGGGTAAGGGACACCCTGTCCATGGGGTTCACCGCCGCCCTGAGGAAGGAGAGGATATCCTTTACTTCCTTCCGGTCGTAGAAGGCTGTTCCCCGCACAACCCGGTAGGGGATCCGGTTTTCGAGGAAT
The DNA here is from genome assembly GCA_018436595.1 of Synergistaceae bacterium. GTDB lineage: Bacteria > Synergistota > Synergistia > Synergistales > Aminobacteriaceae > Aminivibrio. The sequence continues at coordinate 93,277 of JAHDLC010000004.1, forward strand.
TTCTGTTCGTAGACCCGGCTCATGGCGTTGATGCGGTACAGGAGGGCCATATCGCCGTAGCTGTATCCTTCCCTGTCATGGAGCCTCCGTATTTCCGACATCAGGAAATCCGCCTCCTGGTACTCCGTCTGGCCGAGGAGGGTGTAGACTTTCTCCCCCATGTTGCGGGCGGTCCACAGGTCTTTTTTACGCCTCTTTGAATTGCCTTCGATCAGGGCGTTTGCCGCCCCGAGAATTGTGCCGGAGGAGCGGTAATTCTGGTCAAGAATGACGACCTTTGCCGAAGGGAAATCCTGTTCGAAGTTGAGGATCATGGTCATGTCTGCTCCCCGCCAGCCGTAAATCGACTGGTCCGGATCCCCCACCACCATTATTTTCCGCTTCGGTCCCACCAGCTTGCCGAGGGTGAGATATTGGGGCCTGTTGACGTCCTGGTATTCGTCCACCAGGATCCACGAAAGGCGGTTCCGCTCCCTTTCCCGCAGATCCGGTTCCGAAGCCAGCAGACGGAGGGGAAGCAGAAGCAGATCGTCAAAGTCGACGGCGTTCTGCCGTCTCAGTGCTTCGTTGTAGGCGGTGAAGACATCACCGTAGATGCCCTCGAGCAGGGGGGAACTCTTCCCCGCCGGGAGGCAGTCGTTCTTTACCGTGGATATGCGGTCGAGCATGGACGAAGGCTCGAACTGCTTCGTGTCGATGTTCAGTCCTTCCATGATTTCCTTGACAAGGGAACGGCTGTCACCCCTGTCGAAAATGGCGAAGCCTTCCTTTAGGCTGACTGAGGGGAGAAAGGCCCTGTTCCGGAAAAGAAAGCGAAGGCCGAAGGAGTGGAATGTACAGATCTGCATCTCCCGTCCCGTGTCCCCGAGAAGCGCCCGGACCCGTTCCTTCATCTCGTTGGCCGCCTTGTTGGTGAAGGTCACGGCAAGGATATCTTCCGGCCTGGCCAGTCCCTTTGCCACGAGATAGGCGATTTTGTGGGCAAGGACCCTTGTCTTGCCGCTGCCGGCGCCCGCCAGGACGAGAAGGGGGCCGTCGCAGTAGGCGACCGCTTCCCTCTGCCGGGGATTCAGTTTTTCCAGGAGTTTTTTCTCATCGGGCATCCGCTGTTTTCTCCTTGATCCTGTCTTTCAGAAAGTCCGTCCAGCCCCCGAATCCTTCCCCGGTAAGCCCGTTGAGGTGTAGAACAGGTGCCTCTGGATTGAGGGACTTCACATCGTCTGTGAACATCTTCATGTCGAAGGGGAGGTACGGGAGGAGGTCTGTCTTGGTCAGAAGAACGATCTTCGATGAACTGAAAAGGTAAGGGTATTTGAGCGGCTTGTCCGCCCCTTCCGGCGTGCTCAGCATTGCTGCCTTGAAATCCTCTCCAAGGTCGAATTCCGCGGGGCACACCAGGTTTCCCACGTTTTCGACAAAGAGGATGTCAAGGGAGTCCAGCGGAAGAGATTCCATGGCCTTCTCCACCACGTTCGCCTCCAGGTGGCAACCTCCGCGGGTATTCACCTGCACCACGGGAATGCCGAGAACGTCCAGTCTTTCCGCATCCCTGTTCGTCGCCAGGTCACCCTCGATTACGGCAAAGGAGAGGCCGGATTCTTTCGCGGTCCGCTCAAGAAGAGTCGTCTTCCCGCATCCGGGAGAGCCGATGATATTCACCATGAGGAGCCCTCTTTTCCTGTTCGCCTCCCTGATGGATGCGGCAAATTTTTCGTCTTCGGCCATAATCGACTGCTGAAGGGTAACGATCCTGCTCATGACTGTTCTTCAACCTCCACCGATTCAATATCCAGTTCCATCCCCGCTACCGTATCCCGGTGAATCGAGCCGCAGGCAGGGCACAGGGCAGTCTCCTCCTGCCACGACGTTCCGCAGTCTCTGCACCGGAAGGAAAGGGGAACATCCTCCACGACGAGGCGGGCTCCTTCAAGGGCGGTGCCCCGGGTGACGGTGCTGAATGCGAAAGACAATATATCGGGAAAGACCTGCCTCAGGACACCGATCCTGAGCCGGACTTCCACGACGGACTTCCATCGCTGTTCTTCCTGCATTTGGAGCAGGGCGTTCACTATTGATTCTGCGAGAGACACTTCATGCATGTTCGTTCCGTCCTATGAAAAAGAGGACCCGTTCAGGGTCCTCTCCGTGTCGGACAACCCTCTTCGGGATCGGATCACTCCGAAGGTTCCAGGAGACCGTACCCGCCGTCCTTGCGTTTATAGACGACATTGACGGAACCTGATTCCGCGTTCTTGAAGAGGAAGAATTCGTGCCCCAGAAGATCCATCTGCATGGTTGCTTCCTTAGCGCTCATGGGACGGAGGGGGAAACGCTTCACCTTCACGATCTCCTCTTCGGGAGGAATGGGCAGCTCTGTTTCCGTCGAAGGCAGTTCGAAGGAAACGTCATGGGTTTTCAGCTGGGCACGGTCCTTCAGGTACGCGTTATGCCTCTTGATCTGCCGCTCCAGGTTCTTCAGCCCCTGGTCGAAAGCCTTCCTCATGTCCGGGGCGCTGGACTGCCCTCTCATGATGACCCCGTTGGCGTTGGAGGTGATCTCCACGGTAAACAGTCCCCGCCCGAAACTCATCACAACCTGACCATCGATGATGCGGCTGAAAAATCTCTCAAGCTTGGACATCTTGTTTTCCATGTAGTCCTTCAGGTCGTCCTTCAGTTCGACTCCACGGGTGACAAATCGTATGTCCATGCAAATCCCTCCATTCAGGCTCAGTAATTATGCTATCATTCTAACACCGGGGGAGATTCTGGGCAACAAAAGGAATAAGCCCCTCATCAGCCCCCGGATGGGGTATAATGATGCTACCACCATATTGTGCAGGAGGTATTATGTCATGTACATTTCCGAGAGAGCCCGAAAGATGGAACCATCAGCAACCCTCGCCGTTACTGCAAAAGCCAAGAGTCTCAAACGGGAAGGAAAACCGGTTATTTCCTTCGGCGCCGGCGAACCAGATTTCGACTCTCCCCCTTCGGCAATCCGCTATGCTGAAGAAGCAATGAAGAAGGGACAGACCCACTATACCCCGGGAACGGGCATTCCGGAGCTTCGGGAGGCGGTCTGCGCCTATTACAAAGACCATTTCGGCCTTGAATATTCCCCCGCAAACGTTGTTGTCGGGGCGGGGGCCAAGCCGTTGCTTTACGAGGCTCTGGGATGTGTCATCGATCCCGGCGACGAGGTTTTGGTGTTCACCCCCGCATGGGTGAGTTACGTGGAGCAGATACGCTTTTTCGACGGGAAAGCGGTTCTCGTGGACACGAGCAAAACAGAATTCATCCCCCGGTACGATGACGTAAAAAAAGCCATTACTCCGAGAACCCGTGCCATGATAGTCAACACGCCAAACAACCCGACGGGCGCCATTTATGACGAGCAGTGCCTCAGGGATCTCGGAAAACTCGCTGTGGAACACAATATCGTCATCATCTTCGACGAGATTTATGAACGCCTTGTCTACTGCGGAGAAAAGCACCACCAGATCCTGAACCTCGTACCGGAGGCAAAGGACCTCACCATTATCATCAACGGAGTCAGCAAGGCCTTCGCTATGACCGGCTGGCGGATCGGATACGCTCTCGGTCCCTCGTCCATCATGGGATATCTCGGCGACCTCCAGGGTCATATTACCTCTAACGCGTGCTCCGTGGCCCAGTGGGCCTCCGTCGGTGCTCTGAAAGAAGCCGACCAGGATGTCCGGACCATGCACAAGGCCTTCAGCAAAAGACGGGACCTCATCGTTGACCTCATGAAGGATATGCCCTACATCTCCTTCACTGAACCCAAGGGTGCGTTCTATGTGTGGTTCAACGTGGACAGGATCCTTGGAAAAAGCTGGAACGGGAAGGTTCTTTCCGACGATGCCGAACTGTGCAAGGTGTTTCTTGAATCCAAGTACGTCGCTCTTGTTCCCGGCAGCGCTTTCATGGCACCGGGCAACGTACGGATTTCCTACTCGAACTCCGAAGAGGAAATCAGAGAGGGTATGAGACGCTTTAAAGAGTTCCTCGAAGAGCTGAAGTAGACAGGAACGGCCGATGAAGAAACCGTCCCCTCCGGAGTTTCGCCGGAGGGGACGGTTTTTATTCCTTCCAGGCTGACGGGTTTACCAGGTCGGCCGGTTTTCTTCCTTCCAGGGCGGCCAGGAGGTTTTCGGCGGCTTTTCGTGCCATCCCTTCCCTCGCTTTTATTGTAGCGCTCCCGAGGTGAGGTATGGTGGTGACGTTTTTCAGCTTCAGCAGGGGCTCGTCCAGGGGGACAGGCTCTTTTTCGAAGACATCGAGCCCGGCGCCCCAGATCCATCGTTCCGAACAGGCCCTGTAGAGAGCGTTCTGGTCCACCACAGGTCCCCTTGACGTGTTGATGAGTATGGAAGATTTCTTCATCATTCGGAGCTCCCGCTCCCCGATAAGGCCTTTTGTTTCCGCATTCAGGGGACAATGAAGGGAAACGAAGTCACTCTCTCTCAGCAGTTCATCCATGGACACCTGCCGTGCGCCAAGCTCCTTTTCCAGGTCCGGTTTCGGGGATCGGTTGAAAAACAGGATCTTCATGGAAAACCCAGCCGCTCGTCTCGCCACGGCCTGACCGATTTTTCCCATTCCCACGATGCCGAGAACAGATCCGGATACATCCTGTCCGAGAAGCAGGTCAGGATGCCAGGTGACCCATTCCCCCGAACGGAGGAACTCGTTCGCCTCCACCACACGGCGGGCAACGGCGAGGATGAGGGTGAAGGCGATATCGGCGGTTGCATTGGTCAGCACGTCGGGAGTGTTGGTGACCAGGACTCCTCTTCTTGTGGCTGCATCAACGTCGATGTTGTCGTATCCCACGGCGTAGTTGCTCACCACTTTCAGCCCCGGTGAGCGGGAGAGAAGCTCTTCATCTATCCTGTCCGAAAGGGTGCACAGGAGCCCTTCAACTTCCGAGGCTTTTTCAAGAAGCACTTCCCGCTCCACAGGGGAGGTTTTTTCCCACACTTCAAAATCAACCCGGCCGGGAAGAAGGTTGAGCCCCGCGTCCTGAATCCTGCGGGTTACGTACGCTTTCGGCAGCGTCATGTCCATCCCTCCTTAAAAAAGAAGCGGGGGTACTCCCCCCGCTTCTTGAAAAATCCGGAGTACCTGTTTACTCCTCCATGATCTCCTTTTCCTTGGCCTTCAGCGTTTCGTCGACTTTTTTGATGAATTCGTCGGTTACGTCCTGAACGTCCTTCGTGTATTTTTTCAGGTCGTCTTCGCTGATTTCAGAGTTCTTTTCCTTCTTTTTAAGGACTTCATTCGAATCCCGCCGAAGGTTCCTCAGGGCAATCCTGCTTTCCTCCGCGTATTTGCCCACGAGCTTCGTCAGTTCAACGCGCCGTTCCCTAGTGAGTTCAGGCAGGTTCACCCGGATAATTTCCCCGTCATTCTGGGGCGTAACCCCAAGGGATGAAGCCAGTATGGCCTTCTCGACAAGCTTGAGAGCGGACCTGTCGAAGGGAGAAATTGCAATCTGCCTTCCCTCAGGAACCGAGATGGTGGCAATCTGCTTGATGGGAGTGGGGGCTCCGTAATAATCCACCTTGATGTCACTCACCAGCCCCGGATGAGCCCGTCCCGTCCTGATGGCCAGAAATTCGCCCTTCAGGTGTTCAATGACCTTTTCCATGCGTTCCCGCAGAACTTTCAGCTCTTCTTTCGGCATACCGGAATTCCTCCTCTTGATGAAGAATGGAAAGACGGACGCCCGTCCCGCTTTTTCAGGCCCTGCCGTCCTCTTGTGCGGATACTATAGTTCCCGTGTCGGTACCCTTCACCAGAAAGTTTTTCAGGTTTCCTTTCTGGAGTATGTTCAATACCACTATCGGTATGGCGTTTTCCATGCAAAGGGAGAAAGCTGCCGCGTCCATCACCTCGAACTGCCGGCGAAGCGCCTCCATGTAGGTCAACCTGTGCAGAAGCACCGCGTCAGGGTGTTTCTTGGGGTCCGCATTATATATACCATCTACCTTGGTGGCTTTCAACAGGCAATCCGCTTCCATTTCGGCAGCCCGCAGCGCTGCGGCCGTATCGGTAGAAAAATAGGGGGACCCCGTCCCAGCGGCAAAAATTACGATTCTCCCCTTTTCAAGGTGGCGAATGGCACGGCGCCGGATATACGGCTCGGCCATCTGGCGCATTTCAATGGCGGTCTGGACCCTGGTGGGAACGCCGAATTTCTCAAGGACATCCTGGAGACAGAGGGCATTCATCACTGTGGCGAGCATTCCCATATAGTCCGCCTGGGCCCGTTCAACTCCGAGCTTTTCCAGTTCACGGCCCCGGAGCATATTACCGCCCCCGACGACCATGGCGATCTGGATTCCCGACCGGGCCACCTCGACTATCTCTTCCCCTATGCGGCGCACGGCGTCGAAATCAAATCCGAATCCGTTGGAGCCGGAGAGGACTTCTCCAGAGAGTTTCAAAAGAACTCTTTTGAATCGCATACCTATCCCTTCCCTTTCACGGGCTAGAAAACGGAATATAGAAAAAAGGCGAGGCTTTTCGCCCCGCCTTTCGATGCAGAAACTACTCGCCTATGTTGAATCGGGCGAACCGTCGTACGACGATATTTTCACCGAGTTTGGCAATGGTTTCCATGACGATGTCCTTGATTTTCTTGTCACCGTCGCGGATCCATACCTGATCCATCAGGCAGTTTACTTCGTAGAACTTGTTGATCTTGCCGTCGGCAATCTTGTCGACGATATTTGCGGGCTTGCCCTCTTCAAGAGCCTGCTGCCTGTAGATTTCCCGCTCTCGCTCAAGAATCTCGCCTGTCACTTCCTCGGAGGTGAGGAACTGGGGGGCTGCCGCCGCAATATGCATGCACAGCTCGTGGCCGAGACTCTGGAATTCATCCGTCTTTGCGACAAAATCGGTCTCGCAGTTCAGTTCGACGAGGGCACCCAGTTTCCCGTTCGTATGGATATAGGAAAACACCCTTCCGTCTGACGCAGCTCTGGAAGCCTTTTTGGCAGCTTTCGCGAGACCCTTTTCACGAAGGTAATCGATGGCCTTTTCCACATCCCCGCCTGTCTCGGCAAGGGCATGCTTGCAGTCCATCATCCCCGCACCTGTTCTATCGCGGAGTTCCTTGACAGCTCCGGCGCTAATTTCCATATTTATTGCCTCCCTTTATGGCTTAAGCTTCTTCCTCGGAATCGTCGTACACTTCGTGAAGACGTTCCTTGACTTCTATGATGTTGTCGGAGGAGACTTCGACGGGCTCCCCGTCTTCGGAGGAGATCATCTTGACGCCGGCGTCCTCGCCCTGCCGTCCCTCGATGAACGCGTCCGCCATAAGTCCGGCAATAAGCTTGATGGCCCTGATGGCATCGTCGTTTCCGGGAATGGGGAAGTCGATGACCTCGGGATCACAGTTCGTGTCCACGATGGCAATGACGGGGACTCCAAGTTTCCTGGCCTCGAGAACGGCGTTTTCCTCCCTGCGGGGATCGATAAGGAAGATCGCATCGGGAATGGCTTTCATGTTGGTGATTCCCTTGAGGTACTTTTCCAGTTTTCCGAGTTCTTTCCTCAGAAGGGCAACTTCCTTCTTGGGAAGCTCCGCCCAGTTTCCCTCGTCCTCCATTTTGCGAAGCTCCACCATGCGGGCGACCCGCTTCCTGATCGTCGGGAAATTGGTCATCAGTCCGCCGAGCCAGCGTTGGTTGATGTAGAACTGACCGCACCGTTCCGCTTCTTCCCTGATGGTGTCCTGGGCCTGCCTCTTGGTGCCTACGAAGAGAACCGAACCGTTGTTCTTTGCGACCTCCCTGATGTAGTCATAGGCTTTCTCCAGGCCCCTGACAGTTTTCTGGAGGTCGATAATGTACACTCCGTTCCGCTCCGTGAAGATGAACGGTTTCATCTTCGGGTTCCACCTGCGGGTCTGATGACCGAAATGAACGCCGCACTCCAAAAGCTGCTTCATACTGACTACTGCCACAATAACCCCTCCTGTAAAATGTTTTTCCCTCCACAAACATCGCCTAGAACCGGGACCATGCCTTTCGGGCACAGCAACCCCCAGCCCCATCAGTTTGTGTGTGTGATGAGGACCGAAAGAGTATACCACAACCGGCAGTTGACCGGCAACTGTGGAAGAAGTACGATATACCCCGTATTTCAACATGAAAAACAAACGACTGGGGGCATTGAGACATGGCAAAAGACTCACTCATAGAACGGCTGGAAAACCTGCCTCAGGACAGGAAAGCCATGCTGAACAGGCTTCGGCGCGTCGAAGGACAGCTTCGCGGAATCCAGCGGATGATCATCGAGGAAAAACCCTGCTACGATGTTCTTCTGCAGCTCTCCGCAGCCAGAAAGGCCATGCAGAAAGCCTGCATCGAAATTCTGAAGAACTACCTTCAGAAATGTGTCCATGAAGCGAAAGCCCCTGATTTCGACAATCTGGAGAAACTCATCGAGGCCCTCATTGAAATTTCCCCTGCGAAGGCTCTTTCCGGGGACGGGGATGAATAACCACAGCCGTCTGCGGGAAACCCAGCTCCCCCGTGGCACCCGGAAAATTCTCCTTACTGCTGCTCCCTTCCGGGCCTGACAGGGTTCGGAGGTCTCCGCCGCACGGGACTGGATTCCCCGCAGACGGCTGCGGGGTGTCGAACCCGAAAATTATAGCACGGCGTCTTTCATTCTGCCACTATCGGATCATCCCATAAAAAACGGGGAGGCGGACATCCCGCTTCCCCGTTCCAGCGTACTTTGAGAGTCCGGAGCTATTTCAGCCACTTGTCGAAGAGCCTGTCAAGGTCTCCCCGAAGCCTTGCATCGTTCCAGAGGTAATGCATCACCCGGAGGAAGTCGGGATCATCCTTCTGGATAAAGAACCCCATAAAACTGATTTTCGTCAGGGGCTTGTCAGTGAAGGCGCCGTAGAGTCTCTCGTCCTTCCGTGAATACACCACGGCCTCGTAGACTTCTGTGATCATGACATCTCCCTTGCCTTCAGCAATCATGGCGGGTATTTCGGCATTGTTCTGGTGAACGACGACTTTGGCCTTTTTGAAATTTGCATTGACAAACTTTTCGTTCGTTCCGCCGGGATTCACAATAACCGTTGTTTCCGGAACATCCATTGCTTCCAGGGAAGAAAACTTCTCTCTGTCAGTCTTCCGGATAAGGGCGACTTTGCCGTTGGGAGCGTAGGGCTGCAGAAAATCCCCCTTCAGCATCCGGGCCAGGCTTCTGGTGATTCCGCCAACGGCGATATCGAAGGACCCGGCAAGATATTCGTCCATGAGCTTCGGCCACGCAGTGGGGACAAACTCCACGGCGACTCCGAGTTCCGAGGCGAGAAGTTCCGCAAGCTCCACATCGTGACCTTCGTATTTGCCCGATGCCTTGTCCAGCATGGAAAAAGGACGGTAATCTCCCGGGGTCCCCACCCTGAGCACTTTCGTCTCCATGATCCTGTCCAGCCTCTGCCCTGCGAACGCCATTCCCGACACTGAGAGCACAACAAGAAGCGCGGAAATGAGGACAACAACCCTCGACACTCTTTTACGGGATATCATGAACACACCTCCAGAAAAATTTGTCCTATTATACTCCATCACGCTACTTTGTCAGCATATTTTCCCAGAGCCTCGGATCATCGGGGCTGATTTCCTGGGGTACGAGCGGTCCCTGGAGCACTACGAAGGCCCCGTCGTCAGCCCATTGATTCCTGATGACTTTCGCTGGAGACCAAATTGCGCCTTCCACGACGATGGTGTCTCCGATTTTCGGAACGGGATTTCCCTTCAGTTTGTCCACAAGATACTGAACCGCAAGGGCTGCGCCGTCATAGGCTGGCTGTTCCACCGCTCCGAGCATTTTTCCCTTCTTGATCAGGTCGATTCCTTCCGGGCCTATACAGATGCCGGCAATACCGAAATCCGCCGGATTCCTGCCTGCGGCTTCAATTGCGGCCACTGCTCCGGGAGCCATCACATCAGGGGTCTGAACATAGATCCCGACTATTTTTTCTCCGAAACGGGTAATAAGGTCGGACGTCACAGCATGAGAATCGGTATTGTTCCACTTGCCCTCCCCTTGTGCGACCTGAAGCTGGGGATACTTCGAGATGACTGAATTGAAACCTTCCGTGCAGGCGTGGGTAAACATGTCGGCGTTGTCGCCTACTATCTCCAGGACTACACCTTCGGGAACCTTTCCGCCGTTCCTGTTCTTGATTCCCTCTATGAACAGTTCCGCAGCTTTTGCGCTGGATTGCGCGAGGTCAAAGGAAAGGAAAAAATCCACGACTCCTCCTTCCGGAGAAGAGTCGAGAGCTGCCACCGGAACATTGGCTTCATTCAGCTTTCTTATGCCGGGCACAAGAGTCCTGAGGTCAACGGCCCCGCCCAGAAGAAAGGCATCGATTCCCTGGGCCAGGAAGGTGTCGATAATCTCCATTATCTTGATGGAATCCCCTTCTCCGTCCCGTATCATTATTTCGGCGCCAAGGCTTTTTGCCCTGTCTTCAGCAGCCTTCATGAACGCCTGAATATACGGTGCCGAAGGAGCCTTGACCACCATGCCGATGGTCAGCTGCTTTCCGGCCGCCAGTGCTCCCTCCGAAATGGTCACCATGAGAAGCGCCGCTGCCGCAAGACAAAAAAACAATCTCTTCATTTGAATTCCTCCTTTAGTATGATGTGACATTTTCAGCCTGTTCGTTCAGTGAATGATGGAGTTTTCGGACCTGCTCCTTCCTCAGAATGGAGCCCCGAAGAGCGACCCGGAACCTGTCAATGAGGATGGCAAGGAAAATCAGTGTCCCCTGGGCGGCGTGGATGAGGGTCACTTTGACACCGAGAAGGTTCAGGGCGTTGGAAAACATGCCCAGCAAAATTGCCCCTCCCAGCATGCCGAAAGCCGAGCCCTTGCCTCCCGACATGGATGTTCCGCCAAGAAGGGCTCCCGCGAAAGCAAGGAGCGTCATTCCGTTTCCCATGGTGTTCGACACGGAATCCTGTCTTCCCGCCGTGAGCATTCCCGCTATGGCCGACAGAATTCCTGCCACCATGAATCCCAGGATGATCATCCTGTTCGTGTTGATGCCGGCTACGAAGCTCGCCCGTGTGTTTCCGCCGGTGGCAAGGTAATTTCTTCCGAAGACCGTGTAGTTGATCAACACGTGGAAGATGAAAAAGATCAAAAACGTCACGGGTATAGCCGCTGGAATATTGCCGAGCTGGACGATCCGTGCCTTCCCGATGAAGGAATACACCGGGTCGAGGGGGAAAATGGACAGGGGGATGAAGAACAGTACCAGTCCCCTGAGAATGATGGAGACGGAAAGAGTCTGCATAAAGGCGTTCATTCCGAGCCTGGCGACGCAGAATCCGTTGAAAAGCCCGAGCAGGGCCCCGATGGACAGGGTGAGAAGAATGGCCGTCCAGGGGTTGCCGAGCAGTCCCGGAAACCACTTGACCGACACCAGGATCGCCATGCCCGGCGCGAAGGCGAGAACGGCATCGATGGAAAGGTCCAGGTTTCCGCTCATGAGAACGAATCCCTGGGCGAGAACGAGCATGCTCATGATGGTCGTGTGGTAGAGAATGTTCACCATGTTGGTCCAGGTTGCGAAGGATGGTATGCCGAGAGCGCACACCGAAAAGAACGCAATGAGCATCATCCATATAATATTGTCCAGTAGGGCGAGCCTGAGCTTCAAACTGCCTGACATTCTCTTCCACCTCTCCGATCCTGTTGTCCGAACCCCTGCATGTCGAGAAAAAGCCTGTGTTCGCTGAAATCCTTCCGTTCATATTCCGTAAAGATGCCGCCCTTTGAGAGGACGAGAATCCTGTCACATACATCGATGAGATCATCCAGGCCGGGGGATGTGATGATGACGCCCGCCCCGTTCCTGATCCTTCCGGACACAGTGGACAGGATCGCTTTTTTCGCGCCGATGTCCACTCCCCTGGTAGGTTCGTCCAGAAGGTAGATTTCCGGGCCGTTCGTCATGATCCGTCCGATGACCACCTTCTGCCTGTTGCCGCCTGACAGTTCGTCCACCCCCTGGTGGATGGAGAAGGCTTTTATCCGAACATCACGAAAAACGGCCAGTGCCCTCTCCTCGCTCGTTTCCCAGTTGATGAACCTGCCGCCGCAGACTTTCCCGAAGCAGTTGAGAAGGAGATTGTCCCGTATGGAAAAAGATCTGAGGAGCCCCTCCTTTTCCCTCTCCTCTGGAAGATAGGCAATCCCTTCGGCGAGAGCTTCAGCGGGCGAATGAAAATGGACCCTGCTTCCCCGGAGAAAAACCTCTCCTTCGTCGGCAGGTTCGATGCCGGCGAGAGCTTTCAAGAGTTCCGTTCTTCCGCTTCCCCGGAGACCGGCCAACCCGAGAATTTCCCCCCGCCGCAGGGAAAAGGAAATATCGCCGAAGGTCCCCCACCTGGAAAGCCCTTCCACCCTGAGAATTTCCTCTCCCGGGAATGGGGCATCTTCAGGCCGGCCCCCGGTGAGCGACGATTCCTCTCCTATGATGAGCTCAGAAAGAGAGGCATGGTCCAGGGAAGCCCTCTCTCTTACGGCGACGGCCTTCCCGTCCCGCAGGACCGTCAGTCTGTCGCAGATGTCCAGCAGCTCGTCGATATGGTGGGAGATATAAACAATTGCCTTTCCCCGGGAGCGCAGATCCACCACGATCTTCCTGAGGATGAGGGCGTCCCTGCCGCTGAGAGGTGCGGAAGACTCGTCGAGGACGACGATGGGGGCATCTTCCACCACACAGGACTTGAGTATGAGAAGCAATTGCCTTTCGCTCAGAGAAAGGTCTCCCGCCAGCAGGTCGACGCTTATGCCGATTCCGTAGGCCGAGAGGGCTTTTTCGGCTCCTGCGCGCATTGTTTTCCTGTCCAGAATCCCTTTTCTCGAAGGAAGAATCCCGAGAAAAAGGTTTTCCGCCACCGTAAGATCCAGGATCAGCTCCGGTTCCTGGGGAACGATGGCCACTCCTTCCTTCTTCGCCCGGACACGGGAAAGGGAGTGGTATGACCGGTCCCCCAGGGAGATCGTTCCTTCCGTCGGTTCAATGAGACCGGCGAGAATTCCCACAAGAGTGGACTTCCCCGCCCCGTTTTTCCCGATGAGCCCGTGAACTTCACCGGGATAGACCTCAAAAGAGACCTGGTCCAGGGCAACCGTTCCGGGATAAATCTTTGAGATCCCGTTCAGGGAAAGGGCTGGTGCTTTCATTCCTGTTCCCTGTCGCTCCCCTCGCCTTTTTTGCGGAGCTCCGCAGATCGTTTGTGGCCGAAAAGCCCCTCGAGATCGGCAAAAGCGGCGCATTTTTCCGCAAGAGAATAAGCACCCTCACGGGTGATCTCCTGGTAGGAGCTGACCTTTATGAAGGTTCCCGCATAGACTCCATTGGAAAACCGTGCACAGCGGACGGTCGGAAGAATGTGGTTCGGGCCGGAAACATAGTCCCCGAAGGCAACCGGGGCATAGGGGCCGATAAAGAGGGAACCGAAATTAGTCAGATGTTCTGCAGTCTCCCCGCTGTTTTCGGTCATCACCTGAAGGTGTTCCGGGGCGATGTCGTCGGTGATTGCCACGGCTTCCTCAAGGGAATCGGCAAGCAGTATCCTTCCGTTGTTTTTCCACGCTTCGAGGGCAAGTTTTCCCGTGGGAAGAACCTCCGCCTGCCGGAGGATCTCTTCGGATGTCTTCTCCGCAAGTTCACTGCTTGTGGTCACGATAACAGTCCACGAGTTCGGGTCATGTTCACACCGGGCGAGGGCATCTGCCGCCACCCATACGGGATTTGCCGAACTGTCGGCTACAATGACCACTTCGCTCGGCCCAGCGAGCATATCAATTCCCACGGATCCGCTCACCTGGCGCTTCGCTTCCGTAACATACCGGTTTCCGGGGCCGACAATAATATCCACCGGTTCCAGAGTTTCAGTACCGAAAGCGAGGGCTCCCACAGCCTGGGCTCCTCCCATGCAGTAGATTTCGTCCACTCCGGCAATATCCATGGCCACAAGAACGGCAGGGTGAATGCCCTCATACCCCCTGCTCGCCGGAGAACAGGCAGCTATGCGCTTCACTCCCGCCACCTTTGCCGGAATGGCCGACATGAGGGCCGAGGACGGAAGGGGATATCTGCCGGCAGGAACATAACACCCGCAGGAAGTCACAGGAATGAGCCTGTGCCCGAGGACAACGCCGGGAGAAATTTCCCAGCGGAGCTCTTTCATGCACTCCTTCTGCTTCAGGGCGAAATCCCGGATTCTCAGGGCTGAGAACTGCAGGGTCTCCACCATTTCAGGGGACACTTTGTCGTAGGCTTCCCGGACCGTTGTATCGTCAACCCGCAGTGAAGCGGGCCGGAACCCGTCGAATTTCTCCGTGTAATTTCGTACGGCCTCGTCGCCTCCAGCCCGGACGGCATCGAGGATATCCCTTACCGTCTTTTCTACCGATGCGGTTTCCTCTGCTCCGCGTTTTTGCGCTTCCTTGAATACGATCATTTTCCTGCTCCTTCCGGAAGGTCAGCTCGCGAGCCAGCCGCCGTCAATGTAGATAATCTGCCCGGTAAGGTAGTCCGAAGCCGGACTGCAGAGAAAGACGAGCGTACCCAGAAGATCTTCGGCAGTCCCCACCCTTCCCGCCGGAATGCGCTCCTCGATCCACTGCCTGTGGTCCGGGTCAAGGAAAAAGGGCTCGGTCATGGGTGTCCTGAAGTATCCGGGTCCCATGGCGTTCACCTGGATGTTCGACCGTGCCAGCTCGATGGCCATGGTCTTTGTGATCTGCACCACACCGCCCTTGGTACCGCAGTACACGGAGGACTTCGCCAGGCCTATGGCGCTTCCGAGAGATCCGATGTTGACTATTTTTCCCCGGCCCTGCCCGACCATTATCCTGGCCGCCGCCTGGGCACAGAAAAACACTCCCCTGAGGTTGACGGCCATGATCTTGTCGTACTGTTCCTCCGTCACCGATAGAAAATCATTGATCTCCTCCACACCAGCGTTATTCACAAGGATATCAAGGCTTCCCAGCCTGTCCGCCGCCGAACGGAAGCACTCCTGCACCTCGGCGGGTTTCGTCACGTCAAGACGGATGCCATCGGCCCTTCCGCCAGAGAGGCGGATCTCTTCCGCTGTTTTTCCGGCGGCCGTTCCGTCGATATCAGCACACACCACGGCGGCGCCCGCCGCAGCAAGTCCCAGTGAATACCCCTTCCCAAGGCCGCGGCCCGCGCCGGTCACAACCGCAACTTTGCCGGCGAGGGAGAACTGATCGAGAAATGCCGTCATGTCAGTCGAAAACTCCTTTTTTTTGTCAGTTTTTGAAAAAGCTCTGAAGGATATCTTCCTGCAAGGTCTTCTTTATTCAAACACTTTAGCATGATAGCATAGGCTATGGATAATGCAATAATGCAAGGAAGAGACGAAATAGAAAAAAAGATTCCCCGAAGGGAATCTTGGGCAGCAGAGCGTTTTTTGGGGTTGCCACTTTTGTGGACACATACCATGAACGGGAAAGAAAAGCTACTTCCTTTTGTTCCTCCTGAAGAACTTCATGACAGGTCCTCCGAAAAAGACAAAAAGGATGAGAAAAATAAGGGTGAGGCAGATCGGGTCGAAGATGAATTCGCCGAAACCTCCGTGGGTTTTGATGAGCCCGACCCTCAGATTGTCCTCTATCATCGGCCCCAGGATGATGGCGAGAATGAGAGGAGGGAGGGGAATATCGAGGTATTCAAAGAAAAAACCGGCAACGCCGAAGGCCGCCATGATGTAGATGTCAAAGAAACTGTTCCGTATGGCGTAGGAGCCGATGACCGAAAAAATGAGCACGATGACCATGACGATATTGCGGGGCATTCTCAGGATCTTTCCGAAAATACGGATTCCAATGAGCCCCACCGGAATGAGAAGGATCTGGGAAATCAGTCCGACTGCGAAAATACCGTGAACGAGCTCCAGGTTCTCCTGGAAAATGAGTGGTCCCGGCCTCAGCCCGTACATGAGCATGGCCCCGAGTACAATGGCCGTGATGGAATCTCCGGGCACGCCGAAGACAAGGGCCGGAATCCACGTTCCTCCCAGGGCCGCGTTGTTGGCGCTCGTAGGAGCAATGACTCCCTTTATGGATCCCTTCCCGAATTCCTCCGGATTTTTTGATGTCTTTTTCTCCATGCCGTAGGCCACCCAGGCCGCAATGTCCGCTCCGGCGCCGGGAAGGGCGCCGACGCACGTGCCCAGGAGCGAGGCCTTCAAAACGGTCATTTTGTTTCTGAGAATGATCTTCAGGGTTCTCAAAAGGGAGATGCGTCCGAATTCAGGAATGCTGCTTTTTCCGAGGAGCTTTGCGTCTCCTACGTTCTTCAGTACCTCGGAGAGACCGAAAAGCCCCACCATGGCAGGAATGAACCCGATTCCTTCCAGCAGTTCCATGTTCCCTCCCGTAAACCGCGGAAGTCCCGTGGTGATATCCATTCCGACGGTGGAAACGAGAAGCCCGAGCGTTGCCGACAAAACGCCGTTGATGGGCCTGCCTGCGCTCAGAACGGCGCTCATGCTCAGCCCGAAAATTCCGAGCCAGAAATACTGGAAATTGGTGAATTTAAGGGCAAATTTTGCCAGCGGAGGAGCGACCGCCATGAGAAGAAGAATACCAATGAAACCTCCTATGGCGGAACAGAGCAGATCCAGGGAGAGGGCTTCCATGCCACGGCCCTGTTTGGTCAGTTCGTAGCCGTCAAGTGTGGCCGCTCCTGAAGCAGGGGTTCCGGGAATTCGAAGCAGGGTTGCCGGTATGTCCCCGGTGAATATGGACGTGAAGGACACGCCGAGAATCATGGCCATTCCTGCGAGAGGTTCCATGTAATAGGTTACCGGTATGATGAGGGCCACACCCATGGTGGCCGTCAGGCCGGGGGTGCCTCCTATAAGGACGCCGAAGGCCATGGAAAGGAGCCATGGAAAGAGTATGGCGGGGCGGAAAACCGCGAGTATTTCCTCGAACATTTCAGGCCCCTCCTACCATGGAATTCCCAGCTCTCCGAGAGGGAGCTGTATCTGAAAAAGACGGCCGAAGACAAGAAGAATAAAAACCACCGTAATAATTGTCACCGCAAGAGCTTTCAGCACGCCTACCCTGAGACGGAGAAGAAGGTACATGGAAAAAAGAAAGGTGGAAAGGGCATATCCCATCCACTGCATCAGCTGAACATACACGACAAGGGACAGAATGACGATCGCCCCGTTGACCGTTCCGGAACCCCATCTCCTGCCGGCGGCTTCCGTCCCGGACCTCAGGGCCGAAACCGCCTGGTGAAGCCCGCACGGGATCAGCACCACGGAAAGAAGCACCGGAAAAAAAGCCGGGCCGGGGATTTTCTTTCCGGCCGAAACTGCCTCGGGAAAGGTGGAACTGGTACGGATGACCCACAGGGAAACAAGGACCAAAGATACGCCGAAGAGTATTCTGAGAGTTTTTTTCATTGACAGCCTCCGGAAGAAAGGGCACCCCGCCGGAATCCGGCGGGGTGCTTTCCCTTGTAAAGGTACTATTTTTTAAGATATCCGCCCAGCTCCATGACGTTTTTCAGGTCAGTGTCCTGCTGACGGGCGAATTCGGCAAACTCCTTCGGACCGCGGACAAGGACACCGAAGCCGTTCTTGCCCATGAACTCCTTGTATTCATCGGAATCGGTAATCTTCTTCATAGCGTTATAGAGAACATCGATTACTTCGGCAGGAGTGCCCTTCGGGACGGCAAAGCCCCGCCACGTTCCGGCCGACCAGTCGATGCCGCTTTCTTTGAGTGTCGGAACATCCGGGAAGGCGGAGTCCCGTATGTCGGCCATAATGGCCAGGGGCCGTATTTCCCCGGCCGCAATCTGGGAAGCCGCTTCGGGAAGGCTGCAGGTGATGACCTCCACGTGACCTCCGAGAAGCTCGATGATCGAGGGGGCCGCTCCCGTCGTGGGGATCCAGCTGACCGCATTGACGGGGATGCCCGCCTTGTCGAGCATTCCTATTCTCGCAAGGTCCCAGACTCCGCCTGCAGCAGTTCCGGAGAACTTGAACTTCTCGGGAGTTGCCTTCACCGCTTCAAGAAGCTCACCGAGGTTTTTCCAGGGAGCGTCAGCCTTCACCATCACCCCGGCGGGGTCCTGGTTCAGCTGGATCACGTAGTCGAAATCCGCGTAGGTAAGCTCGGTAAGCCCCATCCAGTGCATGGTGGCCAGTTCCAGGGTCACCATGGTGATCGTATAACCGTCCGGTTTTGAAAAGGCTCCTGCCGAATGGCCGACAGCGCCGTTGCCGCCTGTCTTGTTCGTGACGGGGAAAGGCTTGCCGAGCTCCTTTTCGAGCTGGGAGGCCATGAAACGGGTCAGCCTGTCCGTTCCGCCGCCCGCTCCCCAGGGGCAGACGACGGATACGCTCCTTTCAGGGAAGGCGGCAAAGGCAGCCGAGGCCAGAAAAACGAAAAGGAACGAAAACATCAGTATCCGGGACATCTTTCTCATGCAAAACCAACTCCCTTCAGAAAAATAGGACACACAAAAAACTACTGATCCCGAAAACGGCACCCTCCTTTCAAAAGGGATACAAAATGCGCAATACTCCCTTTTTGATCAGTATATCAAAAAACGACATCCGCTACACCACTTTCGCCGTTCTTTCCACCTGAGAATACTGTACTTTCGGCCCTGATTCCAAAACTTGAAAAAAAAGGCTCCTTGGGCGAGAATAGTACTGGATTCTTTTCGTTCCTGTAATGAACTGCTTTCCATAAAAAACAAATCGAATGAACTTCAGGAGCGAAGAATCGAAATCTTGGAAAGAGGTGACATGATGACTCGTTACACATCAGACGAACTGATGAAAATGGAGCATGAATACGGTGCCCACAACTACCATCCGCTGGAAGTCGTAATTTCCAAGGCTGAAGGCATCTGGGTCGAAGACCCGGAAGGGCGCCGTTATATGGACATGCTCTCGGCATATTCGGCAGTGAACCAGGGGCACCGGCATCCGAAGATCATCAAGGCACTCAAGGACCAGGCCGATATTCTCACGCTCACTTCGAGGGCATTCTTCAACGACAAATGGCCCATCTTCGCGAAGAAGCTTTCAGGGCTTACCGGGAAAGAAATGATCCTCCCCATGAACACCGGTGCGGAAGCCGTCGAGACAGCCATCAAGACCATGAGGAAATGGGGTTACATGGTCAAGGGAGTCGAAAAGGACAAAGCGGAAATCATCGTTTTCGCCGACAATTTCCACGGCAGAACAGTCACCATAATATCCTTCTCCGTCGATCCCGATGCGAAGGAAAATTACGGTCCCTTCACCCCCGGATTCGTCGTCGTTCCCTACGACAACCTTGAGGCTGTCGAAAAGGCCGTAAATAAAAATACGGTCGGAATTCTCGTGGAACCCATCCAGGGAGAAGCCGGCGTGGTCGTGCCGACCGAAGGATTCCTCAAGGGACTTGAATCCATCGCCCGGAAAAACAACCTGCTCCTTGCGGTTGACGAGATTCAGACGGGGTTCTGCCGCACGGGCAAAACCTTTGCCTTCGAACACGAAGGAATCTCGCCGGACATCATCATTATGGGCAAGGCTCTCGGCGGCGGGGTGATGCCCGTCTCAGCCATAGCGGCCGACAAGGACGTGCTGGGAGTGTTTCTTCCCGGAACCCACGGCTCGACCTTCGGAGGGAACCCCCTTGCCTGCGCCGTGGCGTCCGCTTCGATCGACGTCCTTGTCGAGGAGAAGCTGGCTGAACGCGCTGCGGAACTTGGGGCCTACTTCATGGATGGCATCAGGGCGCTGAACTCCCCCAAGATCAGGCTGGTCAGGGGGAAAGGGCTCCTTATCGGCGTCGTGCTCCACGAATCGGCCGGAAAAGCGAGAAAATATACCACCGCCCTCAAGGAAAAAGGCCTTCTCTGCAAGGAGACCCACAACTGGATCATCCGGTTCGCTCCCCCACTGGTTATAACAAAACAGGAGATTGACATCGCCCTCGGGAAGATGGCGGAGGTCTTCTGCGGCGTAGAGGCGAAAGCCTAGAAAAACCTTAATACGGAAAAAGATGATGAAAAAGGCTCCTCCTGTGTCACAGGAGGAGCCTTTTTCATCTGTACCTGATGTGGATTCCTGATGACGCAATCAGGCTGCTCACTAAAAGGGGAATCTCTGGTATCCTTAAGAAAATCTTGTTATTCCCGAAGGAGCTGGTAATCGTGCGCTACCTTCCATTCGGCAGCACAGGCGCCATCGTATCAGAACTCGGTTTCGGAGGCATTCCCATAATCAGGCTCACTACGGAGGATGCGGTACGGGTCCTCAAAAGGGCCTATGACAGGGGAATCAACTTTTTCGACACAGCGAATTCCTATGAGGGAAGCGAAGAGAAATTCGGATCGGCACTGTCCGGCGTGCGGGAGAAAATCTTTATCGCCACGAAGAGCAAAAAACGGGACGGAAAAGGCGTGACAGAGCACATTGAGCTCAGCCTGAAGCGGATGAAAACCGATTATATAGATCTCTTCCAGTTCCACCAGGTCGTCCAGGAGAAAGACTGGCAGGCCATTATTGCTCCCGGCGGAGCCCTCGACGCCGCCCTGGAAGCCCGGCGGCAGGGGAAGGTCCGGTTTATAGGCATAACGTCCCACGGCATCCCCACAGCTCTGGCGGCCCTTTCCACGGACAATTTCGTCTCCATCCAGTTTCCGTTCAATTTTATTGAAACAGGCGCGGCCGAGTCCCTTCTTCCCCTCGCCCAAAAAAAGGGACTCGCCTTCATCGCCATGAAACCCTTCGCGGGAGGGGCCATCAGCGACGCCTCCCTCGCCTTCAAGTTCCTGAGGTCCCATCCGTACATCCTGCCCATTCCCGGGTACGACTCCGTGGAATCCGTCGACCAGGTGACCTCTTTCTACGAATCTCCCAACGTTGTGAGCGAAGAAGACCGCAGGGCGATGGAATCCATCGCCGACACCCTGGGAAAGGAGTTCTGCCGCAGGTGCGAGTACTGCCAGCCGTGTCCCCACGGAGTTTCGATCACCCTCGGCATGACGTACCCCCTGCTCGCCTCCCGGATGTCGCCGCAGGTGGCATGCAGGTACGTGACGAAGGCTCTCGAAACGCTCCCCCAGTGCGTTGAGTGCGGCACCTGCCTGCCGAAATGTCCCTACAACCTTCCCATTCCCGACATGCTGAAAAAGCACTACGCCCTGTTTAGGGAACATCGAAGGCTCTATCACAACGAATAGAAAAACAAATGCCCGCACCATACGGTGCGGGCATCCTGACATCAGGCCCCGGGCGAAAAATCTTCAGTTCACGGCCCGGCTTTTTTCGATGATCTTTTTCACGAGAAACGCCAGAAGATGGGGAAACACTTCCAGTGTGTACCTGAGGTGGATCCTTTCCGTGTTCTTGTGGGCATCCCTGCCGAGGGGGCCGAGGTTCAGCACCGGGATGTCGAGCTCGGCAAGGGCATCGGTGGGAAGGCTGTACAGCTTTCCCCAGCCCGGCATGTTGCGCGCGAAAACGTCCATTTCCGATGGCGGCCCCTGGAAGCCGCAGTAGCTCAGGTCGGAAACGCCTTCAAAAAAAGGACGGAGCTGCAGTGTTTCTCCGAACCGGATCTCCGCCTCCCGCACCGTCTCTCTTGCCGCCCACGCTGCGATGCGCTCTCCCTCTGAATCTCCGAGGCTGCTCCTGTGGGGGTACCACGGAGGCAGGAAACCGACGACCACAAGGGGACCGGCGAGACCGCACAGTTCAACCATGGTCTCGACAAGGGCGATTGCCCTGTCCCTCTCGTCGGCATCTTTGGTTGCCGAGGCAAGAGATTCCTCAACAAAAAGATCGAAATTGCTCCCAAGCAAATCCGCCGCCATGCCTGAGAGATCGGCGAAATCAATCACCCGGGGATTCCAGTTCCCTGGAGGATTTTTTGTTCCGTCCAGGGAAGAGAACGCTTCGGCGTTCTTCCGGTACCGTCTGATGGACTGGTCAAGGGCCTCGACGGATATGGAACGCATGACCGAAAGTATTTGCCCGGGCAGCCTGGTTGCCGTGAGATAGCTGTAGAACGCGAACCCCCGTGTCATTATGGTCGCGGAATACTCCCGGCGGAGATCCGTCTGTCGCATACAGCCGAAAGGCGGATAGGACCTGCCGAAAAGGGAGTCCGCATACTCAGGGTTGCCGTCGAGCATGAGGTTGATGTGTGACAGAATGGGGGCGGCACAAAATCCTTCGTAGTATTCCCCTACATGAGTTTCCTTGCCGGCACAGAAGAAAAAAGGATTGATTTTACCTATGCTTCCAAGGTACATCGAGGGGGTTGCCTCCTCGCCGGCGGCGAATGTGGGTTCGAGCATGACACATGCCAGGAACCGCAGCCCTTCCTCTTTCTGGATGCGTGCCAGGAATGACGCAGCGGACAGCATGCCGCACGAATTGTTTTCCTCGTCGGGAACGGCGAGAAAGGCTATGTTCGCTCCAAGCCCCGTGCTGTCCCCGGCAGCCCGCATCAGCAGTTCCATGCCGCCGGCAAGCCCGCTCTTCATATCGGCAACGCCCCGTCCGAAAAGCCACTCCCCCGTTTCGAGATCTTTCCGCACCTCCGGGGAAATATCCGCAGCCCGAATCCTCTCTGTATATTCCTCCGGATCGAATGCAAATGGAGCGAGGGAACCGCATGCCTGAACCCCCACCACGTCCATGTGCCCGGCCAGCAGCACCGTTTCGGCGGTGGGTTCCGGCGCCTTCACCACGGCGAAGACGAAATGTCTGCCCAGAGGGTCGTTATCCAGCGGCAGAAGGCGGACGTCTTCCGGGTGCCCGCGGAAATAGGGCTGCACTGAAAGAGTATCGAAGATAAACCGTGCGATTGTGTTCTCGCCCTCCCGTGAAGGGGAAACGCTCCTGAATTTCACGAGATCGGTCAGAAGCCTGTACAGGTTGCTGCCTTCATATCTGTCCATTTTCTTTGCCTTTCCCGGGAACGTCACTCCGAATAGACACCTTCCCGCAGATAGGCATTCAGCATCTGCCTGTCCATATGGGAAATTCCAAGATCTTCCAGGGTAACGCCCGTTTTCCGGAAATCAGTTCCCGTCATAACGGAGGCCAGCGTTATCATAGATTCAATCACCGGCACATCCACTCCGAACTTTTTTGCAAGTTCGCTGAAAATATGGCATCCCACGGGAATATCCTCCGTAATATACCTGTTATGGATCGTAAAGGGCCCCGTACCCAGCGCAAGAGTGTACTGCTCATTGAAGGGGACCTCGAACTTCTCCCCCATGTGCTCGGCCCCCAGTATATTCGACCGGGAGAAAAAGGCTTTCTCCTGGAAATCCTGGATCCCAACACCCATGGCTTCGGCAATGGCGCATTCCTCCCGGTACAGGGCAAGCTGCACCCGTGAAATGGACGGACAGTAGGCATGGGAGTAAATGGAGAAATCGTATTTGTTCTCACCGTAGACCACGCCCCAGTTCTCCATGGCGCCCACTCCCAGGATGGTTCCCGGGCAGTGCAGTATGGGGTTCACGTTGCTGAACCCTATGTCCGCTATCGTATCGCCCCGGACAGGGTGGACCACTGAATCCAGGGAAGGCACGAACTCCTTTGACGCGAAAAAGGCATCCTGGTCCGTCATCGGCAGCGCGGCGCCCCGGAGGCTTATGGCCCAGTAGTTGACGCTTACCTCCGGCATCTGTTCCCCTCCGGCCATTTTTATCCGGATGCCGTAGGGCTGGCTGCTCCATTCCCCCACGATGACTTTTTTGCTGCATCCAGCCTCCCGCATCATTTTGCGCAAAAGGAGAGAACCGAAATTTGCCGTAGTGAAGTGAATGACCATTCCGTCTTCGAGACAGGGGATCAGCTTCTCGAGGAACGCCCTGTACCCAACTGCCGGGAAGCTTATGATAACGATCCCTGCCCCCTCGACAGCTTTCCTCATGTCGTCGGTGACCACGTCTATTTTGGCAAGCCCCTCTCGCTTGAACCCGTACAGGCTTTCCTGTTTTCCGCTGACGCGGATCTCCCTGTTCTTCGCTATACACCCGAGGCCGTCAAAAAAATCGGGAAGCTCGTACAGCCGAACCTCCCTGCCGGCAAGGGCCGTGCACGCGGCATGTCCCCTGGCCGTGGCTCCGCCTCCAAGGACCGCGACGGGCTTGTTCCCCAGGTACTCCATTCCAGCCATAACATAACCTCCTAAAGTCTGCCGCCGAGCACAAGCCGTGGAAGCCAGAGTGCTAGCTCCGGAATGTACGTGACAGCCAGAAGTGTGGGAAGCCAGGCAAAAAGGATAAATATCATTGCCGGCTTCATCATCTGGGAGACGGGCGTTTTCGCCATCCGCCCGCCGAAATAGAGCGTGGGCGCAGTGGGTGGAGTCACGTTTCCGAGTCCCAGGTTGGTTCCTATGATCGCCGCAAAGTGGATCGGGTGTATTCCGATGGACACCACGACGGGAAGCAGAATGGGCGTACAGAGCAGCATGGCGCTCACGTCATCCATTATCATTCCGATGATGATCATGAAAATATTGATCATAAGCATGATCACGTACTTGTTGCTGGAAATCGCCGTGAGAAAGTCTATGATCATGGCAGGAAGCCGCTCCTGGACGTAAATCCGGCTCAGCATCATGATGCAGTACATCATGAGCATAACGACGCCTGTGGTCGTCGCGGTCTCGATGATCACCTCTAAAAAATTGTTCCGGTTCAGCCCCCTGTAGATCAGGAATCCCACCGGTATGGAGTACAGAACGGCAACCGCGGCCGCTTCGGTGGGGGTCATGATGCCGCCGTAAATCCCGCCGAGCACGATCACCGGCATGAAAAGGGCGGGAACCGCCTTTTTCCCCCGGCTTCCGAGAAGTTCGATTTTTTCCTGGAAGGTGATCTGCGGCGCCACGTTTACATTGGGATCCTTCCTCAGCATAACGAGGTTCAGAATGCTGAGAAGGATCATGAGCAGGATCCCCGGCCCGACGGTGGCAAGAAAACACGCGAGCACCGACTGCTGTCCCACCCACGCGAACAGGATCATCTGGGAACTCGGAGGGATCAGCAGACCAAGGGGTGCCGCGCAGGACACCAGGGCGGCGCTGTGCCCCATGGGATAGCCGTTTTCCCGGAGACGGGGGAACATGATGGAGCCGATGCACGAAAGGGTAGCGGCACAGCTTCCGGAAATGGACCCGAACACCGCACAAGAGACCACGGCCACGACTCCCAGGCCTCCCTTTATCCGCCCGACGAATACGTCGACGAAATTGACAAGGGACGTTCCGATGCCTCCCCTGTCCATCATTCCGCCGACCATGATAAACAGCGGGATGGCGAGAAGCACAATGGAACTCATCTGGCTGAACCCGTAGGGAAGAAGGAACGACGGGTCGTAGCCGTGGGTTATCACCATGAACGTGGTGGAAAGCATAAAACAGAAAGGAACCGGCAGCCCGAGAAGAAGGGTAATGATAATCAGCAGAAGTGCAATGGTAATTGCCATAGGCGTTTCCTCCAGGTTTCGGCCGAGGTCCGTTATGTTCCCTCCGGAGCTTGACCGGGGTAGACTTCAGCTCAGGACGTTCCCTCCTGCGCTCCGGACAAAAAGCTGAAAAGACCGTCGAAAAAATGGACCACGGCATAGAAGGACATGAGCGCGTAGCCGACGAGCACCGAGGACTGTGAAATGAAAATCGGTATCCGCAGCCCCGTCGTCCGGGGCATCCACTCGATGCTGTACAAAACCATGTCAACCGCCCATACGGTGAACAGAATGCACAGCACTGCCATGACAAGGTCCATGAAAACCGCAAGGATCGCTCTTCCCCTGGGAGGAAGAAGCTGGGGGATAATGTCCGCCTTCACATGGCTCTGGTCATAGACGCCATAAGAACTTCCCATGAAATAGAGCCAGAAGGCCGCGATAACCACGATCTCCTCCATGCCGAAAAGGTCCGACTTGAAGACATACCTCAGGAGCACGGTCACACACATGATAAGAACAACGAAAAGACTGCTCAGCACCAGAAGGGCGCGCTGCAGCCAGAGGATGAACTTCCAGGCAGGAGAATTTTTGACTGCGTCCAAAAATCTCAATGGGGATCCCTCCAGGCGTGCCGGGCGGCGATGGCCGCCCGGCACGAAGAGTGTATTACTTCAGCGATTCTTTTATTTTGTCCAGGGTTTCCTTTCCGTAGGTCTTTTCCAGTTTGGGCCACGTGGTGTTCCGTATTGTTTCGGCGAGTTCGGCCATCTCCTTCTCAGGGATTGGAATGATCTTGACGCCGAAATCGGCCAGTTTTTTCTGGAACTCTACATCCTCCGCCTTGCTGTCTGCAAAACTCTTGTCCGCCTGCTCATTTACAGCCTTTAAAATTACTTTCTGGTCGGCCTCGGAAATCTGGTCCCAGACCTTTTTGCCCACGATGTAGGCGGTCTGGTCGAAAAGACAGTTGTATGGAACGTAGTATTTGATTACGTCCCGGAAGCTCAGGTAGTTGATCTGGGACGATCCGCCGATCCATCCGTCGCAGACCCCGGTCTGGATGGCGCTGTATGTATCGGCATAGGGAATGGAAGTCGTCCGGAAGCCGAGATCTTCGGCTGTTTCCTTGTACACCGCCAGGGGGGCGACACGGATCATGGCGTCCTTGGGCATGCCTGCCTTGAGAGGATTCGTCGGCTCCTTGGCGAGTCCGACGCCCACAAAACCGTCACCGTAAATACGGAGGAGATTGACGCCCAGTTTATCCAGGGATTTCTCGATAATGTCATAGACCACTGACCCGGGGGAAAGCTGCTTCTGCATTCCTTCACCCGTCCCGGCAAGGAACGGGAGAGAACCGACCTCCAGCATCAGGTCGAACTGGCTCGGAAGGAAGATAAGCCCCATCTCGATGGTTCCCCGCCGGATCTCCTCAAACACTTGGGTATAGTCTCCAAGCTGGTTGGCAGGGAAAAGATCGAGGATAATCCGCCCCTCGGTTTCTTTTTCCACCACTTCCTTGATGGCGAACAGGGATTTTGTTCCCCTGTACTCCGGCGCGGAAATGCCGGCCACTTTCAGCGTCAGCGGTTTGGCGGACGAAGGTGTAATGGCGATAGAAATGAAAACCGCTCCCAGGAGAAAAATACCAAGTATACGATACGCTATGCTCTTCCTTACCATATGAATCACTCCCTTTTTAAAAAATGGTGTGTTCCGCGGGAAAACGCTGCGAGCGAAATCCCCTGTATTCTGCCCCCCCTTCATCTAGTGCCTGAATCTGAAACTGAATGAAATCTCTTCCGCACCCTTTTTCAGAATATTGATCCACTCGGGAATTTTTTCCTCCGGAAGGTGGTGCTTGGGAGCCGAAAGACCAAGGCTGGCAATGACAACGCCTTCCTGGGCGAAAACCGGAACTGCCAGTGTAATCTCCCCTAGGGTGAACGTTTCATCTTCTATGGCATAGCCCCTCTCCCGGATCTTTTCGTACTCTTCCAGCAACCCCTCCCTGTCCATAATCGTGAAGGGCGTTCTTTTCTCCAGCTCTGCCGTACTCAGAATTTTCCTCATCAGCTCCCCATCCTGGTATGCGCAGAGAACCATCGCCGATCCTCCGGAATTCAGAGGGATGCTTGTCCCGATAAAATCTGCGGCATCGTAGCAGCCGCCCCGCACGACGTTTTTATAGGCCGGAAACGCACGATCGCCTTCCCAGACGGAAATATAGGTAGTCTCTCCAAGCGTTCGGGAAATGTATGAAAGAACAGGCCGGGTTATCTCTTCAATCCCCTTCAGGCGTCCGTATACGTTGCCGAGGCGGATCATGATCGGGCTGAGATGGTATTTTTTCGTAAGAAAATCCTGGATGACAAAATTATGGGCCTGGAGGGTTTTCAGGATTTTAAAAGCGCCGCTTTTCCCGATATCAACAAAAGAGGCTAGCTCTGAAAGGCTGAATTCGTAAGGGGGATCTCCGAGGTGCTTCAATATTGACATGGCTTTATCGAGACTGCCCATTACGACCTCCTTTTCCCTATGGGAAATCATTTTCCCAAAATATTTACAAGTCATACTATATCAGCAAAAGCACTGTTTGTCGATATTCAAAAAAACGGTCACAAACGGTGGTATCAGGGAGCAGTCATTCTTCGGCAATAAAAAAGGCGGCCATAGGCCGCCGCTGAAAAGGATCTGATCCGGGATCCAGCTCTGCATTCAGGACACATCGCGTGAAAGATCAGCACTTTTTCTCTTTAAGCTACTCACTCTCACCGTCGAGCTCGTGAGCATAAAAATCTTCCTCTTCCATTTCTTCCCCGTCATCCGCAGACATGGAAAGAAACCTGATAGATCGAAGGCTGTCCACGCTGACAACAGGATCAAGGGGTTCAAACACCCCCGGACTCCCCAGGTGGTCGAAGGGGAACGCGGGAGAAACCGGAAAAATGTAAGACAGGTCCCGGGCCGCAAGGAAACAGTAAGAACGTGCCAATACCTTCTCGCCGTTCCAAAGGCAATGGAGTCCAAGACTTTTTGATTCCGAAACGGATTCCGGATCCATAGAGGGGAAAACGGATACCTCGGCCTCTTCGAAGGCAGCCTCGATAAAAAAAGCGTCAACCCCGTATTTCCTGAGAGCCTCCGGAATAAGCTCATAGTAACATTGCCGCCATACAAATCGGATGAGCATAAAAATCCTCCGCAAAAGAAATGTGCGGTTAAAAATAACACGAATATCGCGGAATAACAATACTATTCCCTTCTGTTTCACCTTTTCCCCTCTGTCAATTCTCTTTTCCCCCTCGCTCTCTCCTCGGATTTCCAGGAAACACAGCGGGAAAAAAGGCTGCGGGCATACTTGGCAAGCCGGAAATGAACGTGTATAATACCTTTCCGTGCGGAGAAGTGCCCGAGTGGTCGAAGGGGATTGACTCGAAATCAATTGGGCGGCTTGCTGCCCCGTGGGTTCGAATCCCACCTTCTCCGCCAGCAATAAATCGGATTTCCACGTATGGCAATCTTGAAAAGCTGTGATATAATGTTCGCCGTTGCATGCGGAGAAGTGGCCGAGTGGTCGAAGGCGGGCGCTTGGAGAGCGTCTGAACCGCGAGGTTCCGTGGGTTCGAATCCCTCCTTCTCCGCCATTAATCATGCCTTAATACTGGAAACAGAAGAGAAAAACGGTATACACGCTGTGCGCCTAAAGCGTACAGCACCCTTGGTGTTACAAACTGGTGTTCCATTCATCGAGCGCCGCGGGAATATTTATTATTTCCGCTGGGTCATACCTCAAACGGAGCGATTCCTATGGCACAAATCGGAAATCCGGCTCTCCCTCAAAACCCCCTATCTCAAACTCGCGCGAAAAAGAGGAGAATACCTTCGCGCCGGATTGATTTTTCTGCCCATGGATCTCACTCCTGAAGAAAGAGCTCAAAGAGCCAAATGGCTTCATGAGGAAGCCCTGCTTCTTACCGACAAGTACAACCCTTCCTGGGACGACTCCGTCGAATCGGTTGCTCTGGCCCGTGACCATTCCCTTCATCTGACTCCCGACGAAGAGACGGAAAAGGAAGCGATCAACGAGGTGTACGGTGACACGAAGCAGAAAAATGACTTTAGGGAGCTTTTCGAGGGGAAAAGAAGAATCATCCCAGTCGCCTCCGAAAAATCACCTGAAACGGAGTTCTCCCAGCGAGAGATAGACTTAATGGTGGAGTTGCTTATCGAAAATGACTGGGCCTTTCTTGAAAAAAAGCTCCTGGCATCCGACCATCGTATGGTCGAAGGGTACAATCTCGGAATATCCATGGAGGTTGAGGACCTGAGCCTTTATCTCCTCGTCCGGAAGAAAAACTTGCGGAACATTCTCAAGGCCAGGGCTTTTACCGACCTTTTCAACGTCCGGAAACTCATACCCCACACAAACAGGCATTTCCCGCCGATCGCCCAAAAATTCGTATCCGGCGCACTGGCGAATTGCGACCGTGCCCTGATGGAACTGAACGGAGTTCTTCCGCCAGAATCCGTACAAATTGCCTACAGATCTGAACATCCGGTAGTGCCGCCGGCAGTTTCGGTGAATAATACTACACCCCTTCCCGCTGCAGAACCGGACTATGAAAACCCCGAAATCGCAACGGTCGTGCAGGAAATTATTGCCGAGAAGACTACATCAAAAGCCCGAAAGGAAGTTCGCTGGACGGAAAAGACCCGAGGAGAGTTTGAGTCGAAATTCAACTTCATTCTCCGCTATTTCGGCGAAGGCAGAAAGGTTTCCGAAATTACAAGGGATGACCTTTCAAACCTCATGGATATTTTCAACACCCGGCTGACTGCCAGGCAGGGACAAAAGATGGAGGATCTCGATCCCCATGAACTTCTCATGGGAAAAATACCGGAGGAAAAGATTGCCAACGCCACGGTGGAAAAATGGACCACCGCGCTGAATATGATCCTGAAGAGGGCCCACGATTACTATCCCCGGGCTTTGAAAGTCCCCTATTCCATAGTGAAGAAAGAAGTGGTGCTTCCGGACAAGGAACAGAAATTTATCCGTCTCGCCTACTCCCCTGAAGACCTGCAGGAGCTTTTTGGAAAAAACTTTTCCGCAGATTCTCTCAAGGGCGGAAAAGCCCTTGGCACAGCAGCCTACTTTCTCTTCGGGGCCTTGACGGGCGCCCGGGCCGAAGAACTCGCGCAAGTTTGCCGGGACGACATCATAACGGTCAAGGATATCTTATGCCTGCAGATCGACGGAAATGCCGAATTGGGAACCCGTGTGAAGAACAAATCTTCCAAAAGAACCATTCCGGTACCGGAACCCCTCGTTCGGATCATGCAGTTTCTGATGGCAAAAAAGAAAAAGAAGGACAATATCTGGGAATTCGCCAAGAGCCAAGGAGAAAAAGCGTCCTTCTCACGGAACGCTGCAAGATGGTGGAATAGATACGTCAAGAAAAAACTGGGGGAAGGTGCAGTCACACAATTCCAGAACGGCCAAACGGGCGTCAAGGTGTTTCACTCCTTCCGCCACACCATCGCAACCACGGGCAAGGACATTGGAATCAGCAAGGAATACGTGTCCGAAATTCTCGGACACGAGCCGGACGAGACCACGAAAAACACCACCACTCATTACCAGACAAAGTTTTCGCCATCGAAACTGGCGCCCCACCTAAAAGCGATAAACGACGCGCTTGGAATGAACTGGAAGGCAGTGGCTGATCAGGTCCTCGCTGAAATGGTCAAGCGGCGCAACATCTCCTGAGAAACTAAACAAAGCCGGAAACCCAAACGGAGGGAAAGAGATCTCACGCTTTCCCTCCGTTTTTTTCCCTTAGTACGAATCTGTAAAGAGAAAATATACCGTTCCTTCAGACCCATGTGTTTCGAACTCAACTTTCGCAGGACCTTGAAAACCGTAAATCGTTGTCATGACATGGGAAAAGCAGTTAAAACGCCCATTTTATTCCTCAGGAAGCCGGGCGTTTTCCGTACGAATTCCGCGAACATCCCCTCCAGGATAGCTTCCGTCAAGGCTATTCCGGCCCGGACGGCGGATCTCAGCATCTCCAGAAGCAGAGCGAGC
>JAHDLC010000010.1 GCA_018436595.1 Synergistaceae bacterium
GAGCACGATGTTTGCCGCCGTGATGGTGGGGTCGATGCAGAGTTCGGGCGTGGAGCCGTGGCCGCCCTTGCCCTTCAGGGTGAGGTACCAGCCGTCGGCCGCCGCCATGATGGGGCCGGAGCGGTAGAGGACCGTCCCGGTGGGGGCGGAGGACCAGCAGTGGATGCCCGCCACGGCGTCAACTCCTTCGAGGGCTCCTTCCTCCACCATGGCTTTGGCGCCGGATTTCAGGCCGCTCTCCTCGGCGGGCTGGAACAGGAAGCGCACCGTGCCCGGTATGTCATCCCTGATTTCCGACAGCACTTTCGCCGCCCCGAGGAGCATGGCCGTGTGGGCATCGTGGCCGCAGGCGTGCATGACGCCGTCCTTCTGCGACCTGTAGGGAAGGTCGTTGTCCTCGTTCATGGGAAGGGCGTCCATGTCGCCCCGGAGGGCCACCCGCTTTCCCGGCTTTCCGCCCCTGAGGTCGGCCACCACGCCGCATTCGGTGCCGCCGAAGCCGATCTTCACGATGTCGCATCCGATTTTTTTCAATTCTTCGACTACCGCCTTCGTTGTTTCCACTTCCTGCCAGGCGATTTCGGGGTGTGTATGAAGATGATGTCTGAACGCCGCAGTGTCGCTCTTGGATGATGCCGCTAGCTCCTTGATCTTTTCGAGCATTGAAAAGGTCACCTCGTTCACTCAAAGTTGGTCTGACGAAAATGCAAAATACACACTATCACCCTTTTTGGGGGAAATCAAGAGAATTCTGACGTGCCGCCGTGAATGTTTTTTCATGGAAAGCCTGTGCTGGAAAGCCGCCGCAGGCTTGTGCAATGACGGAAAAGCCTGTTAAGTCAAGTAAGTATTCCCCCGGGGTATTGACAAAGCTTTCGACTTTTACGAAAATTAAGCGGCTATATTTGAAATAATGTTTTATTGGATGAAACATCAGCTCCGGGGCGGGATTTTCCGCCGTTTTGTCCGAAAAGGGCTTTTCCGCGGCCGAGGGCCGCGATATGTAACCCGAAGGAGGGGTTTGTGTTGAGGCAAAGATGTGCAGTTCTTGCGGTGTTTCTTCTGCTGGGGCTCCTGTTTCTTCCGGCGGCGTGGGGAGCGGTGGAGCTGAAGCTCGGCCATTTCGGTCCGGAGAATCATCCCGCCACCGTCGCGGCCGCCCGTTTTGCCGAGAACGTGGAAAAGAGGACCAACGGCGAGGTCAGGATCGTTGTCTACCCGAACAACGCCCTGGGAAGCCCCCCCGAAGTGCTGGAGCAGGTCATCATGGGCGTCATCGACATGAGCCTTTCGGGCCAGGACCAGATCGCCAAGCACGTGAAGCTCTTCGACTCGGTGGCCATACCTTTTTCCATGCAGGGGTACGACCACGCCGACAGGATTCTCGACGGTCCCTTCAAGGAATGGGCCGCCCCGGAGCTCGAAAAGATCGGCCTTGTGTACATCAACAGCTGGGAATGGGGGTTCCGGCAGATCACCAACTCCAAGCGTCCCATCCTGAGTCCTGACGACGTGAAGGGGCTGAAGATCCGCACTCCGCCGGCCATGGCCTACCAGGCGGCCATCGAGGCCCTTGGCGGCAACGTGCAGACCATTGCCTTCGGCGAGCTTGTCATGGCCATGCGCCAGGGCGTGGTGGACGGGCAGGAGAACCCCATCGGCGTTATCTACGACCTGAAGCTCTACGAGTCCCAGAAGTTCATCACCATAGTGAACTACCTCTACAGCTCCATGACCCACGTGGTGAACAAGAAGGTGTTCGACGCCCTCACGGAAGAGCAGCGGAAGATCATCATCGAGGAGTCCGACAAGTCCCGGCTGCTCATGAGGGAACTCGTCCGGAAGCAGGAGCAGGACCAGATAGCCGACATGAAGGCCAAGGGAATCCGGATCGACACTCCGGACCTGGCTCCCTTCCAGGCGAAAATGGGCCCTGCCTATGAGAAGATCAGGAAGAACATCGGCGAAGAAAACTTCGACAAGTGGATGGAGATGGCCAAGGCCACGGCGAAATAACGGAGCGTCCCGCAGCGGACCGGGCGTCCGGTGAGGCGCCCGGTCCTTCCGCCTGTGCCGGACAGCCCTGACTGGAGGATTTTTCATGCTGACCTTTTCAATTTTTGCCGTCCTTATCGGCCTGTTGGCCATCAACGTACCGGTGGTCGCAGCGATCGGCCTCACCTCGGTGATTTTCTTCGCCCTTCTCGGCCAGGGCAGTTTTCTGGCAATGCTGCCCCACAGGATGTACTTCGGCACCACGGGCTTCACCCTCCTGGCCATTCCCTTCTTCATCCTCGCCGGCAACCTCATGAACACCGGCGGCATCACCAGGCGCATCTTCCGCTTCGCGAGCGCCATGGTGGGGCACATTCCCGGGGGCCTGGGCCAGGTGAACATCGTCGCCAGCGTCATCTTCTCGGGTATGTCCGGATCCGCCGTGGCCGACGCGGCGGGGCTCGGACAGATCGAGCACAAGGCCATGGTGGACGACGGCTATGACCCTGCGGTCTCCGCCTCCCTCGTGGCGGCGTCCTCCGTGATCGGGCCGGTGATCCCGCCGAGCATCCCCTTCGTCCTCTACGGAGCCATCACCGGGGTCTCCGTGGCCCGGCTCTTCATGGCGGGCTTTCTTCCCGGCATCATCATGAGTCTGGGGATGATGGCCGCCCTCGCCGTTCTGGCCAAGAAGAGACACTATCCCTGCTCAGCCTGCAGGACTCCCGCCCGGGATGCCTGGGCAAGCTTCCGGGGGGCCTTCTGGGCCCTCATGGCGCCGGTGATCATCATCGGGGGCATCATGACCGGCTTCTTCACCCCCACGGAGGCTTCTGTGGCGGTGTGCATCTATGCCGCCATCCTGGGCTTCGCCTACCGGGACCTGAAACTCCGGGACCTTCCGGGCATTCTCTTCGCGTCGCTCCACCAGTCGGTGAGCCTGCTCTTCATCATCGCGGCGGCCAACTTCTTCGGCTGGCTCATCATTCACCAGAAGATCCCCGACAAGATCATCGCGGGACTGGTCGCCCTGGGAGCGAGCCAGGCCCATGTGCTGCTCATCATGATGGGGGTGGTGCTGCTGCTGGGCTGCTTCATCGAGGGCAACGCCATCTTCCTCATCACCCTGCCCATCTTCATGCCCGTGGCGAACATGTTCGGCATAGATGTCATCAATTTCGGCGTGGTGATGACGCTGCTCATCATGATCGGCAACCTGACCCCGCCGGTGGGGATGTGCCTCTTCGCCGTGGACAGCTTCGCCAAAGTGGGGATTCTTCCCCTTTCCCGGGAGGTCCTGCCCTACCTGGTGGTGATTTTCGCGGTTACGGTGCTTATCGCCTTCGTGCCGGGCATATCCCTCTTCCTGCCCCGGCTCGTGATGGGAGGCATGTGACATGGCGGACCTCTTCCGTGCAGCGGACCTCCTGGTCCGGCGGCTGCTCCGCATCCTCACCGTGCTGCTGTTCCTTGTGCTCGCCCTGCTCCTGGCCACCAACGTGGCCCTGAGACTCACCAACGACCTCGCTACGGTGCTCTCGGAAAGAGGGTATTCCATTGCCGCCGAGGCCGTCCGGAGGATCATCCCCATCGGATCCATGCACTGGTTCGACGAGATCGTGGAGATGTGCTTCGCCGCCATGATCTTTTACGGCTCGGCCTCCCTGTGGGCGGTGAAGGGGCACTTCTGCGTGGGGGACTGGATCTCCCCCAGAATCCGGAATTTCAGGGCAGGAAGCGCCTACCGCCTGATGATCGCCCTGTTCGGCGCAGCCTTCATGGCCGTGTTCTTCCGGTATTCCCTGAGGCTGACCCTCCATTCAACGGAACTGACCACGGTCTTCCAGATTCCCAAGTCGCTGCTGTACTCCTGCATGCCCGTCTCGTCCTTCATCATGCTTGTCTATTCTCTCGCCGACTGCCTGCGGGAGGGGAAGGCCCTCCTCCGGGGGAGCGGCGCCGACCCGTCATAACAGGCCCCGGCCCTCCGGATCGGGTTCCGGCCGCTCCGGAGGGCTGTTGTTTTCTCCCGTTTTCCCTCCAAAATACTCCAATGCGGGGTTTTCTTCCCTGTGATATAGTTTCGTCATGACCGGGGCTTTTTTCCGCCCCGGAGTTGCCTGGCGGATGAAAGGGGAGGGTGCCGTGGCGGGGAAGAAGATCGGGCTGAAGCCTCCTGCGGGCATGAGAACCGCCGTCCTGGCCCAGACGGTTCTGGCTGTTCTTTTTCTGCCCGCGGGCGCCTTTTTTGCCTGGATTGCCGAAGGGGAGGCGAAGCCCTTCGCCCTGTTTTTCGGCCTTGTCTGGACTGCAGGGTGCGGTTTTCTCTTCTTCCGGGGCAGAAGCGCCCTGAAGGCGCTGAAGGAAGGAACCCTTGCCCTGGAGCTTGATTTCGAGGGGGAGGATTCCCCCGGTTCACGGCTGAGGGAGCTCGAATCGCTCCGGAAAGACCGTTTCGTCTCGGAAGAGGAGTACGAAAAAAAGCGGGCGGAGATCCTGGAGGAAAAATGGTGAGCCGGAACTGTCCGATGGGAGCGGCCGGCAGGGGAGAAGGAGGAAGAAGGATGAAGGGTACGGTATGTGTGCTGGCTATGATTCTTGTCTTTGCGGGAGCATGCTTCGGGCTTTCGTTCCCCGACGGGCAGCGGCAGCTCGGTGAGGCCGTCCTCGGGAGCCTCACGGTGAAGGACGGCGCCGTGGTGGTGAACGTTGCGTCCGGAGGCTGCACGGCCAGGGAGTCCTTCAAGGTCCATGTCGAAAAGTCCGGGGGAGCGGAGGGAGACATTCCCCACTATGTCCTCACCTTCGAGCGTATCGCCGCCGACGACTGCAAGGCCTTCCTCCCCGAGGGCGTGGACCTGGTCTTCGACCTTGAGAAGGATCTTGGACTCTCGGGGCGGTACACCCTCTCGGTGGCAAACAGGGTCCGCCCGGGGAAAAAACCGCAATAATCCGGCGGATTCCATGACGGCGGCACCGCTCCCCGCCGGCTGCGGAAGGGGCCGTTCTTTCCGGCGGATGAATTTGGACAGGAGGTTTTAGTACGTGAAAATAGCAGTGCTGATCAAGCAGGTTCCCGATTCCGACGACGTGCGCATGGACCCCGAGACGGGGACCATGGTGCGGGAAGGGATGGGGGCCATCGTCAACCCTCTCGACCTGAATGCCCTCCAGGCCGCCCTCGACCTCCGGTCGGCGGCGGGCGGGGAGGTCACGGTGATCACCATGGGGCCTCCCCGGGCCCATGAAGCCCTCCGGGAGTGTCTTTCCATGGGTGCCGACAGGGGGATGCTCCTCACGGACCGGGCCTTCGCGGGCAGCGATACCTGGGCCACCGCCAAGGTGCTGGCCGCGGCGGTGAAGAAGGCGGGGCCCTTCGACCTCGTCCTGGCGGGCGAGAAGGCCACCGACGGCGAGACGGGGCAGGTGGGTCCCGAGACGGCGGCGCTGCTGGGCATGCCCTTCAGCACCTACGTGAGCGCTCTTTCCCTTGCCGACGGAGGAGTGGAGGTCGCCCGGACGGTGGAGGAGGGCATCCAGAGGCAGTTCCTGCCCTTCCCCTGCCTGCTGACGGTCCTCCACGCCCTGAACGAGCCATCCATGCCCACCCTCGCGGGAAAGAAGCGGGCCAGGCGGACGGAGATCCCCCTTGAGGGGATTGCCTCCATCGGCATCTCCCCTGAGGAAACGGGCCTCGGAGGGTCGGCCACCCGGGTGGTGAAGATCTCCTACCCGACCATATCGAGAACGACGGAAATGTTCGACGAGAAGCGGATCGACGAGGGCATCGAACGCCTCGTGGCCGTCCTCCGGGACATGGCGGTCATTTAGGGGGAACGGCAGATGACGGGAAAACAGTTTTTCGTTCTCGGAGAGGTCCGGGACCGGCACATCCATTCCGTCACCTTCGAGCTGACGGGAAAGGCCAGGGAACTGGCGGACACCTGCGGCGGCACGGTGACGGCGGTACTTCTTTCGGGCGGCCTGGACGACGATCCGGAGACCCTTCTCCGGAGCGGGGCGGACCGGGTCATGACGGTGGAACACCCGGTCCTGTCCATGTACAACCAGGACGCTGAAGTGAAGGTACTGGCCCATCTCCTGCGGCGGGAGACCCCGGACGTGGTCCTCGCCCCCGCCACAACGTCGGGGCGGACCACCCTGCCCGCACTGGCGGCGGAGCTTGAGACGGGGCTCACCGCAGACTGCACCGGGCTGGAAATGGACCCGGAGACGGGGCTGCTGCTCCAGACGCGGCCCGCCATCGGCGGCAACGTGATGGCTACCATCAAGACCCCCGTGCGCCGCCCCCAGATGGCCACCGTCCGCCCCCGGACCTTCCGGGCTCCGGACCGGAAGGCCGCTGCGGGAGGCGCTGTGATCCGGCCGGAGATCCCGCCGGAGCTGTTCGTGTCCAGGGTGGTCAACCTGGGCTTTGAACGGGGGGAGGACGGCGGCTCCAATATCCAGGACCTGGACGTGGTGGTCTCCGGGGGCAAAGGGCTGAAGCGCCCCGAGAGCTTCCGGATACTGGAGGAACTGGCGGCCCTTCTCGGCGGAGGGGTGGGGGCCAGCAGGCCTGCCGTGGAGGCCAAGTGGATGGGCTACCCCCACCAGGTGGGCCTTTCCGGCAAGGTGGTGGCCCCAAAGGTCTACATCGCCGCAGGCATCTCGGGAGCGGTGCAGCACCTGGCGGGAATGCAGACCGCCGGTTTCGTGGTGGCGGTGAACAGGGATCCTGACGCCTCCATCTTCCGGGTGGCCGACCTGGGGCTCTGCGGCGACCTGTTCGACATTCTCCCCCGGCTTACGGAGCGGATCAGGAAAGAGGTGGGCGCGGAATGACCCCGGCGAAGTACTCTCCCGTGACGGAGCGGACCGTTCTGGATCTGGCGGCCCTGGTGGGGAAATCCAACGTGGCGGTGGACATGGAGAAGCGCATCGCCTACTCCTACGACGAAGTGCCCCGGTTCTCCTGGGACCGGGAGTACATCGCCGAGGCGGTGGTCTTTCCCGAGACCACGGAGCACGTGTCGGCGGTGCTTGAGTACGCGAACAGGAACCGCATCCCCGTGACGCCCAGGGGGGCGGGCACGGGGCTTTCCGGCGGGGCCGTGCCCTTCGCCGGGGGGATCGTCCTTTCCTTCGAGAAGATGCGGCGGATCCTCGAGCTGGACAAGAAGAACCTCACCATCACCGTGGAACCGGGGGTTGTGACCGCGGAGATCACGAAAGCCGCCCGGCAGGAGGGGCTGCTCTACGCCGGTGACCCCTGCAGCGGCGACGCCTCTTTTGTAGGCGGCAACGTGGCGGAGAACGCAGGGGGCAACAAGGTGGTGAAATACGGCACCACCGGCAATTCCGTGCTGGCCCTGGAGGCCGTGCTGCCCGACGGAACGGTCACATGGTTCGGCGGGAAGCGCAGGAAGGACGCCACGGGATACGACTTCGCCCATCTCATCGTGGGGTCCGAGGGGACCCTGGCGGTGGTGACGAAGATCATCCTGAAGCTCCTTCCCCTGCCCGGCAAGGTGGTGGATCTCCTGGTCCCCTTCCCGGACGTGGCATCGGCCATCGACTTCGCCCCCCGGATCCAGAGCGAGGGGAAGGTCATCCCGTCCTCCATCGAGTTCATGGACGGCAAGTCCATCCGGCTGGCGGAGCGGTTCCTCAACACGGTCCTCCCCTATGACGACGCCGGTGCCCACCTCGTCATCCAGCTCGAGGGCAACGACCCGAACGTGCTGGCGGACGACATGGAGCGCATCGGCGACCTGTGCCTTGCCTCCGGGGCTCTGGAGGTCTTCGTGGCGGACAACAAGACCACCAGCGACAAGCTCTGGAAGGCCCGGAAGTGCCTTGCGGAGGCCATCATGGCCTTTTATCCCAAGTACAGCCTGGAAGACCTGGTTGTGCCCACCAGCGAAATCCCGAAGCTCATGGCGGAGACCACCAGGCTCTGCGAAAAATACGGTATCGAGGAGGCCAACTTCGGTCACGTGGGCGACGGGAATATGCACGTGAACCTTCTCTTCCCCGAGGAGCGGCCGGACTGGCACGACATCATCGACGCCCTTCTCGACGAGCTTTACGACTTCACCGCCTCCATCGGCGGGACGCTGAGCGGCGAGCACGGCATCGGCCTCAAGCGGCAGAAGTACATGTGCCGGGTTATGGACGGCGCCCAGATGGAGCTCATCCGGAGGGTGAAGCTCGCCTTCGACCCCAACGAAATCCTGAACCCGGGCAAGATGATTTCCTGTCCCGGACGAGGGGAATAAGCAACGGAAGGCGCCCCGGAAGCGGGGCGCCTTTTTCTACTCTTCTCCCGTCCGGTCGTCCCGGATGAGGGCCGCCATCTCCTCCAGGGAGATCCGGGCCGCCCCCTCGGCCCCCTCCAGGAGGCTTTCCGCGAGTTCTCTCTTGATCCCGTGAAGGTCCACGATCTTTTCCTCCACCGTGTCTTTCGCCACGATCCTGTACACGGTGACGGGGCGCTCCTGGCCGATGCGGTGGGCCCGGTCCGAGGCCTGGTCCTCCACGGCGGGGTTCCACCAGGGGTCCATGTGGATCACGTAATCGGCGGCGGTGAGGTTCAGTCCGGTCCCTCCCGCCCGGAGGCTGATGAGGAAGCATTCCTTTTCTCCCCCCTGGAAGGAGGCGATCTGCCGCTCCCGCTCCCGGGACGGAGTGGAGCCGTCGAGGTAGGCGTAGGACACTCCGAGCCCGTCGAGGTATTCGCGGATAATGGAGAGATGGTCCACGAACTGGCTGAAGACGAGGCAGCGGTGCCCCCCCGCCCGGAGTTCTTCCAGGATCTCGCCGAAGGCCTCGAGCCTGGAGGAGGGGAGTCCTGCCTTTTCCGGAAGGACGAGAGAGGGGCTGCAGCAGGCCCTCCGGAGCCTCATGAGCTCTGCAAGGACCACGAAACGCTTGTCCCGCCCGTCTCCGCCGGACTCGATCTTGCCCGTAGCCTCCCTGCGGACGGCCTCGTAGACCGCCCGCTCCTCCCGGGTCATCTCCACCCTCAGGACGATCTCCGTCTTGGGAGGAAGCTCGCTGAGCACCTGGTCCTTGGTCCGCCGGAGGAGGAAGGGCCGGACGAGCTTTTTCAGCCGCGCCGCCGCCCCCTTGTTTCCGTACTTTTCAATGGGCACGGCGAAGCGCCTGGTGAAGCCGTCCAGGGAGCCGAGCAGGCCGGGGTTGAGAAAGCGGAAGAGGTTCCACAGCTCGCCGAGGTTGTTCTCCACCGGCGTTCCCGTGGTGATGACCCGGAAGTCGCCCCGGAGCTTCATGGCGGCGGCGGACCGTTTCGTGCCGCTGTTCTTGATGGCCTGGGCCTCGTCCAGGACCACGGTATGCCACCCCACCGACTCGAGGAGGGCACCGTCGTGCTGCAGGAGGCCGTAGCTGGCCGTCACCACGTCTAAGGGGCCCAGCTCCTCCAGGAGCTTCTTCCTGTCGCCGTTCCGGTACTCCTTCACCGACAGGGAGGGAGCGAACCGGGCCGCCTCGGCCGCCCAGTTCGGACAGACCGACACGGGGGCCACCACCAGAGCGGGTCCGCCGGGAGCGCGGGCAAGGAGGGCGGCGAGGACCTGGACGGTCTTGCCGAGGCCCATGTCGTCGGCAAGACAGGCCCCGGCGCCCCAGGCGGCGAGCCGGAGCAGCCACCGGTAGCCGTCGGCCTGGTAGTCCCGGAGCTCCCCCCGGAAGGCGGCGGGAAGGTCCGGATTCAGCTGTTCCGCCTCCGCGGCGAGGGCCAGCCTCCTGTGCCATTCGCCGTCGCCGGAGAAATCCTCCGCCCCGGATGTGAGCCGTTCCACCAGGGGGGCGGAGAGGGGAGAGAACCGGAGGTCGGTTCCCTTCCAGTCACCGGCGGCGGCAAGATCCCAGAGCCCTCTGCGGAGTTCCTCGGTGAGGGCAAGAAATTCACCGTTCCCGAGGGGCAGGAAGCGGCTTCCTCCCTCCGAGATCATGCGGCAGGCCTCCCGGAGGGAGACCACCGTCTCCTCGTCCACCCGGATCTCCCCGGTCAGGGCGAACCAGTCCTTCACCGACCGGACCGAAGCCCTGACGGACGAGGCGCCGGCCTTTCCCCGGATCGACAGCCTGTCTCCCCGGGGCCATTCGATCACGGCCCGGTCACCGAGCTCTCCGGCCTGGAGGAGGAAGTCGAGGCAGAGCTCGGGGGAGTCGAGGATCCACCGGTAGTCGTCCGTCTGCTCTCCTTCCCCCAGGGCGGGGCAGAGCAGACGGACCTCGTCGGCCCTCCGGATCTCCTCGTCGAGGGAACGGAGCGCTTTCATCCTCTTTCCCCCGGAAAGGCCGAACACCGTTTTCCCTCCCGTTCCCGGCCTGCCGGCCGGAGTCCCCGGTCCGAGGGGCCGGACGGAAAAGGCGGCGGTGAAGCCCTCCCCGCCGGGGGCGAGCTGGATGTAGATCCGCTCGTCCGCAGGAACGCCGGGAAGGTCCCCCGGGCCGTCCAGGCCGGAACTCACGGGAACAAGAGGCGCCAGGGCCTCGAGGGCCCGGAGGGCCTCCCCTTTCCCTTCGGGGGGAACGGGGATTCCTTTCTCTCCGAGTATCCGGGCTATCTCCAGGTGCTTTTCCTCGAATACGACGGCACGGATGCGCTCCGGCCCTTCCTCGACCGCCACAATACCCTGGAAGGGACCCTCGGACGGGTGGGGCGCCATGCGGAGAAGCACTCCTGAGGGGAGGGGTTCGGTCTCCACCAGGGGAGGTTCGGCCACGATCTCCACCGGCCGGCCGTCGTCAGCCCGGACGACGGCCGGGTGTCCGGCGAGGGCCTTCAGGATCTTGGCCTGGTCGAACTCGAACCATCGCCTGTAATACCATCCCTCGTATCCGCTCGTCTCCCGGACCGCACCGGCGGCGGCCGTGTCCTGGCGGGTCATCCAGTCCTCCCGGACGAGGTCGTTCCGAAGGCGCTTCAGGGCCACGGGCCGTCCCTTGCTCCAGTTGCCCGAGGGCTGCAGGACCTGCTCCAGGGGAGTGAAGGAGACGGACCGGATGATTCCGTCGTCATCGCTCTCCCAGTCGGCTTCCCACAGAATTCGCCGGGCCCGCTTTTCCTCCCCGCCCCCGGTCTCTCCGAGGGCCGACAGTGCGGAGAGGGCAAGCATCCAGTTTTCCCTGCGGGGAAGAATTCCGTGGAGGGGGAGATCCCTGGCGACTGGGTTTTCCACCGGGAGTCCAAGAATTTCTCCGAGCTCCGTGGCCAGGAGGTGCGTTTTGCCCATTTCGCGAAGGCCGTCCAGGGCCTTTTCGAAAAGAGGCCGGTACTCGTCCAGCCTTTCGGGGGCACTCCAGGTGACGCAGAGGGCCGCGAAAAAAAGAAAGGAGGGAGAATACCCCTGCTTTTCCAGCACCTTGGGGGAATAGACGGAGAAGAAGGAGCCGTTCCCCTTTCCCCTGTAGTCGGCGAGAAAGCGGAAGAGGGCGTACAGAGAGGAGTAGGGGCTCTTCTCCATTCCTGCGGAAAGAGAGGCCGAGGCCTTTTTGAACTCTCCTCCGGCAAGGAGAAGCAGGGGGTGGAAGACTCCTGAAAAGGTCTCATAGCAGACTTTCCGGGAACGCTGCTCCTTCCGGAGACGCTTCAGCCCCGTCTCAAAGAGGTCCAGGGCTTCGGCCCGCCTCCCGTCCAGGAAGGCGAGAATTCCACGGACGCTGAAAACCTCCGGGGAGAGGATATCCCCGGAGGCCATCTCCGCCGCCGCATCCAGCTTTCCGCCCAGGTACGCCTCCTCCGCAGCCCGGATGCGCAGGCCGTCTCCGGAAAGGACACTGCCGTTCTGTTCGGTCACCGGCACGGTCTCCTTTTAAAAAGGCCTGTAGAGGGGGGCGATGCGGAAACAGGCGAGCATGGCTTCCTTCATGCTCACCGGGTTGGCTATGCCCTTCCAGGCGATGTCGAAGGCGGTGCCGTGGTCCACCGAGGTCCGGATGAAGGGGAGCCCGAAGGTGACGCTCACCGTCCGGTAGAAATCATAGGTCTTTGAGGCGATGTGCCCCTGGTCGTGATAGAGGGAGACCACCACGTCGTACTTTCCCTGGAGGCCGAAGTAGAACACGCTGTCCGCCGGGACGGGGCCCACCACGTTGATGCCCCGTCTCCTGGCTTCCTCCACGGCGGGGGCGAGAAAGCGGGCCTCCTCGTCGCCGAAGAGCCCGCCGTCGGAGGCGTGGGGGTTCAGGGCGGCCAGGGCGATGGTGCCGGCGGGAAGCCCTATGGAGGCCAGGCATTTCGCCGCCGTTTCTATGGAGTGGATCACGTTGTCCGTGGTCAGTCCCTCGATGGCCTGCTTCAGGGAGAGGTGCCGGCTGTGGAAGAGGATGCGGAGCTTGTCCACCAGGAACATGGTGTAGCTTTTGGTCGCCCCGGACATTTCGGCGAGCATCTCCGTGTGGCCGATGTAGGGCTCCTTCGCCGCCTTGAGGGCTTCCTTGTTGATGGGAGTGGTGGCCACCCCCGCGGCCGCGCCGGACATGCAGAGTTCC
The DNA here is from genome assembly GCA_018436595.1 of Synergistaceae bacterium. Taxonomy (GTDB): domain Bacteria; phylum Synergistota; class Synergistia; order Synergistales; family Aminobacteriaceae; genus Aminivibrio. The sequence continues at coordinate 12,520 of JAHDLC010000010.1, forward strand.
ACGGCTTTCCGGATGTAGGCCACCGACGCCTTCCCGGCGAGGGCGGACACATGTCCCACCTGGAGGGATGCCGGGTCTGGGACCATGCCGAGGTCCATCACGGGAAGGTCGTCCGGGGACCCGGAAATGTCAGAGGTGTCCTTCACGGTGCGAAGCTTTGCCGGAAGGGAGAGTTTTTCGCTCACCGCCTCCAGGACGCTGAGGTCGCCGATGAGAAGCGGGACGCCTTCTTTCCAGACGTCCGGGTCGGCCATGGCCCGAAGGGCGATTTCAGGGCCCACCCCTGCGGGGTCGCCCATGGGTACCGCGATCACTGTACGTGTCATTGCAATCAAGTCCTTTCCTTTTTCAGCCACTGGACGGCCCGGTAGATGCCGTCCTCCTCGCCGATGAGGCCGCCCTTGGTCACCGCCGCGAGTCCGGCGAACTCCCCGTCGAGAATCCGCCCGCCCATCATCAGGGGCTGGATTTCCTCTCCGGGGGCAAGGGAGGCCGTTCCGGAACCTTCAAAGAACATGGCGGCGGTATCGCCGCCGGAGAGAAGTATACCGCATATTTTCCTTCCCAGGATCCGGAGAGTCTCCCGCCCGAGATCGGCCAGCACCGCCGCCGTTGCGGCCTCGGAGCCCCTGACGATCTCCGGGGAGGGGCGGATCAGCAGAAAATCTCCATGGTCGTGGAGGTCCGCGAGAAAAGCGCGAAGCCTCGGCAGGGCGTCATCGGTCCGCTCACCGGGCAGGAGGGTGAACAGGGAGCAGCGCAGTTTCCCCTCCGTCCAGGCGATCTGCCGGGCCGTTTTTTCCGAGGTGCTCCCGATGACCGCCAGGGCGGTTCCGGTATTCCTTCCGGGGAGCTTCCGGGCCAGGAATGCGGCGGTGAAGGGACCGGGATCCACGGGTATGATCTCTGCCGTCACGGAGGCGGAGCCTTCCGCCAGGGTTTCGATGTCCTCGGCCGTCATGGCGTCGGCCGCCACAACCCTGGTTCCGCCGGCAAGAAGTCCGGAGAGTGCTTCGGTCACGGCCGGGGGACCGAGTTTCACCGTTTCCATGGTGATGAGCCCGCAGGGAAGCGTTCCGGTGAAATAGCCCGGGACGTAGCTTGACGACACGGGCCAGAGAGGGTCCCGGGCCACTTCGGTCCGCTCGAGGAGGGAGCCCCCCAGGAGATGGTACCCTCCCACGGTGGTCCTTCCCGAGGCGGGGTAGGCGGGAACCACCAGGGCGGCGGCTCCGGGGCGGGCGGAGAGGAGTTCCGCCGTCTCGTCGAGGATGTGCCCCCGCAGAGTGGTGTCGATGCGTTTCCCTATCCCTACCGAAGGAGGAAAGAGGGAGGCGAACCGGCGGAAGATCTGCTGAGCCTCGGCGGGGGAGCGCCTTCGGGTGTCGCAGTTGATGACAATGGCCTCCCCGTCCTCTGGGACGGGGAGCTCTCCGCCCGGACGGATGATCTGCCGGACGGAGAGCCCCCTGTCCTTCAGGAGGATGGACTGGACCGACGAGCCGGTGAGATCGTCGCAGAGGGCGGCAAAGGCTCTCATGATCCTACTTCACCAGCTCGACGAGTCCCAGGGAGAAGATCGGGAAATTGCTGATGAACATGACGGCGATGATCTCCGCCACGAGGAAAGCGAAAATCTTCCGGGTGATGTCCTCGAGGCCCACATTGTGATCCTTCACCAGGGACACGGCAACGAAGAGGTTCACCGCCATGGGAGGCGTGATCATGCCCACGGAGGTGTTCACCACCATGATGATGCCCAGCATCAGCGGGTTCATGCCGATGGACGCCGTGATGGGAAGGAGCAGGGGCGCCATGAGGAGAATGATGGCCTGGGTCTCGAGAAACACGCCGAGGAAAAGGAGGATCAGGTTGATCAGGGTGATCAGGACAAAGGGGTTGGAGGAGACGGAGACGATCCAGGCGGCGATCTCCGCCGACACCCTGCTGACGGTGATGAGCCACGACATGGACTGGGACGTGGCGATGACGAAAAAGACCACCGATGTGCTGATCCCCGCCTTGATGATCACCGTCCGGATGGTCTTCAGGTCCAGTTCCCGGTAGACAAAGGCGCTGATCAGGAGGCTGTAGATGACAGCCACGGCGCCGGCCTCGGTGGGGGTGAAAACTCCTCCGTAGATGCCGCCGAGGATGATGAGGGGCATGATGATGGCCAGGATGGAATCTTTCACGGCGGCGAAAAGCTGCCCGCGGGTGCGGGGTTCCTCCCTGGGGATGTCGAGCCGGGCGGACTGGACGACCACCACCAGGCTGAGCACCACGGCCAGCAGGACGCCGGGGCCGAAGCCCGCGAGGAAGAGGTCGCCGATGGAGACCCCGGCCACCACGCCGAAGGTGATCATGGGAATGGACGGCGGGATGACCACGCCGAGTGTGCCTCCCGCCGCCGCGATGGAGGCGGCGAAGGCGGGCGGGTAGCCCTTCTTGATCATGGAGGGAACCATGATGCCGCCGATGGCGGCCACCGTGGCGGGGTTCGATCCGCTGATGGCCCCGAAGAATGCGCTCGCGAGGATGGTGATGAGTCCGAGCCCTCCCCTGTAGCCTCCGACCAGGGCGGAGGCCAGTTTGACCAGGCGGCGGGAAATGCCCCCGTGCTCCATGAGGCCGCCGGCCAGCATGAAGAAGGGAATGGCCATGAAGGGAAAGGAGTCGGCGGATGTGAACATGCGCTGGGCCACCACGACGGGGTTGAGGGGGAGGTTCCCGAAGGTTATCCCCGCGATGGAGGCGAGGCCGATGCTCACCGCCACGGGGATGTTCAGGAAGATGAGGAGTATGAGGACGGAAAACATGATCGCTGCCATGCTATCTCACCTCCGTCATGTGAGCGGAGGACCGGATGGAAGCCGTCGTCTCACGGAAGGCCTGAAAAGCCCGGAGGGCCACGAGAAACATCCCGAGGGGAACAGCCGAATAGGGAACCCACATGGGGATGTAGAGGGCGGGAGTGGTCTGGCCCATGGAAATCTGGTGGACGATGATGCTCCGGTAGTAGTACATGATCATGCCGCAGAAGAAAACGATGATGCCGAGACGGAATCCTTCCAGGAAGATCCGGATTTTCACGTTCCGGAACCGGTCGGTGAAGAAGCTGACCCCTACGTGGGCCCCTTTCTTCATGCCGAGCCCCGCACCGATGTAGGCCATGAAGACCATGATGTACCTGGCCACCTCCTCGCCCCAGAACATGGGAAAGAGGTTCAGGTACCGGGCGAGGGTGGCGGTGAAGACCACAGCCACCATGAGGGGAAAGAGCAGAAGAAGGGCGTACTCTTCAAAATTGTCGACAATTTTTCGCATAGCGGTCCCCCTGTCAGAAAACCTCTCCTGTGATGTGCCCGGGAGAGGGCGAAAAGAGCGGGGCGTTCCCGAGGAACGCCCCGCGGTATGCCGCCGGAACGGTTATTTCTGGGCGTCCACGAGCTTCTGTATGGCTTCCTTGCCGACTTTCTCCTCGAATTCCTTGTAGACGGGCTGAACTGCCTCGAAGAACTTCGCCTTGTCGGGCTCGGTCACTACCATGCCCTGGGCCTTGAGGTCGCCCACGAGCTGCTTCTCGATTTCGATGCAGAACTCCCGCTCCCAGTGGCGTGCCTTCAGCTCAGCCTCGGTGAAAATTTTCCGCTGTTCCTCCGTGAGGGTTTTCTCCCAGAAGTCCTTGTTGATCAGCAGAATGGCGGGGGCGTAGAAATGTCCCGTCAGGGAGAGGTGTTTCTGTACCTCGGCGAACTTGGAGGTGGAGATGATGATCAGCGGATTTTCCTGGCCGTCCACGGTGCTCTGCTGCAGGGCGGTGAAGAGCTCGCCGAAGGGCATGGGAACGGGATACGCGCCGAGGGTCTTGAAGGTGCCCACGTGGATGGGGTTCTCCATGAGGCGGATCTTGAGGCCCTTGAGATCATCGGGAACGGCCACGGGCTTCTTGGAGTTGGTGAGCATCCGGAAGCCGTTCTCCCAGATCCCGAGGCCGACCATGCCCTTGGAGAGGACGGAGTCGAGGATCTTTCTTCCCTCGGGGCCGTCCATCCAGGCGTAGGCCTTCTGGCGGTCCTGGATGATGAAGGGAAGGTCGAAGACGAGGAAGGCGTTGGTGAAGTTCGCAAGGGGAGCGGAGGAGACGAGGGTCATCTCCAGGGTGCCCATGGAGACGCCTTCGATGGCGTCCCGCTCCGATCCGAGCTGGGACGAATGGAAAATCTGGAGTTCGATCTGTCCCTTCGTCGCCTCGTCGAGGAGCTTTCCGAGGTGTTCGAGACCCTTGTTGTAATGGGAGTCGGGGGCGATGGTGTGGGCCACCCGGACGACGATCTTCTCGGCGGCAAGGGCGGTTCCGGCGGCGAACAGGACCAGGCAGACGGCGACAAGACACAGAAGCTTCTTCATGGGTTTATTCCTCCTTGTGTACGGATCTTTTCGGTGGGATACGGAACAAAGCTGAAGGAACAGGACGGGCTTCTCTTTTCTGATACGGCTGTCATCCCCTTTCCGCAGCATCCGGCATCAGCGGGCGTCCCGTTCGTAAACTGCCCTTCACAACACCGGACAATGTGAAAAGAATAATACTCCGAAAAAAGATTCGATGCTATATTATTAATATATTCACAATTAAGGCGAACATCCTGTGAAGCCGGTGGTGGTTCCTGGACGACGCTTCCCCCCGTATTCTTCCGGCGGGCCCCGGTGACGCTCTCCGCTGCCCGTGGATTCAGGTTTCCTGCAACCGCTTGCATTATTTCGGGTTTCGTGGTATCCTCCTCCCAGACCAGGAAAAGGAGGCGGGCGCCATGAAGAACAGACAGGAATTCCGGTATTTCCGGCCGCTCCTTTTCACGTGTTTCAGGAAGCTCTCATGCCTTTCTCCCGCCGGGAGAAGGGCACTTTTTTTACTCTATGGAAGGGGATGGGGAAGTGACGGCACAGACTGAGCAAAAATGGGCGGAGAAAGCCTCGGTCCTGGGGAAGGAGGACATGGAGCGGGTCCTCCGGCGGATCGCCGTGGAGATCGTGGAGCGGAACAAGGGACTGGAGCGGGTCATCCTGCTGGGCATCCAGAGAAGGGGAGTGTACCTCGCCGCCAGGCTCCGGGAGATGCTGAGGGAGGCGGAGAAGGTGAAGGTCCCCTCCGGGGAGCTGGACATCACCCTGTACCGGGACGACATCTCCGTTCTCTCGGACCAGCCTGTGGTGCACAGCACGTCCGTTCCCGGAGACATCACGGGGAAAAAGGTGGTTCTCGTGGATGACGTCCTCTTCACCGGCCGGACGGTTCGGGCCGCCCTGGACGCCATCACGGATCTCGGACGTCCCGAGCGGGTTCAGCTGGCGGTGCTGGTGGACAGGGGACACAGGGAACTGCCCATCGCGGCCGATTACGTGGGAAAAACGGTCCCCACGTCCCGGTCGGAGAACGTGGAAGTACGGGTGAAAGAGCTCGACGGCGAGGACAGGGTCGTTATCTGCGAACGTACGGGAGGGACGGAAAGTGGAGTGGAGGCATAAGAATCTCATCACCCTCGAGGGGTGGACACGGGAGGAACTCGGCTTTTTTCTCGACCAGACGGAGTACATGGAGGAACTGCTGAACAGGCCGATAAAAAAGGTTCCCGCCCTTCGCGGGAAGATCGTCATGAACTGTTTCTTCGAGAATTCAACAAGGACGAGAGCTTCCTTTGAAATAGCCGGAAAGGTGCTCTCCGCCGACGTCATAAACTGGTCGTCCTCAGGGTCGAGTGCGAGCAAGGGCGAGACCCTGCGGGACACAGTGTGGACCCTGGAGGCCATGGCCGCCGACGCTGTGGTGGTGCGACACGGTGAAGTGGGGGTTCCTGACTATCTCGCGAAGAAGCTCACAAAAGCGTCCGTCTTCAACGCCGGGGACGGAACGAACGGGCACCCGACCCAGGCTCTGCTCGACCTGTACACCGCGAGGCAGAAACTGGGGAACCTCGAAGGCGCGAAGATGGCCATCATCGGGGACGTGCTCCACAGCAGGGTGGCCCGGTCGGATATCCAGGCCTTCAGGAAGATGGGCGTCCATGTGACCCTCAGCGGCCCGGCGACCCTCATGCCGGAAAACACGGCGTCCCTCGGAGTGGGGTACGTTTCCGACGCCCGCGAGGCGGCCGAAGGGGCGGACATACTCTACTTCCTGCGGATGCAGCGGGAACGGCAGGAGGACGGCCTCATTCCATCCATTGACGAATACCATCGCCGCTGGGGCGCCACCGACAGCCTCGTGTCCCTCGCTTCGCCCCGGGCCGTGGTGATGCATCCCGGGCCTATGAACCGGGGAATGGAGATCGCGTCATCCGTGGCGGACGGTCCCCGGAGCGTCATCCTTGACCAGGTCCGGAGCGGCGTGGCGGTCCGGATGGCCCTGCTGTACCTTTGCCTTGGAGGTGTGCGTTAGATGATTCTGCTGAAGAATGCCACAATTTTCGACGGCGAAAACCTCGGGACGGCATACGAGGATCTTCTCCTGAAGGACGGCGTGGTCGCCCGCAGGGGCACGGACCTCTCCGCGGAGGGGGCCGAGGTGTTCGACCTCGGAGGGAAGCTGGTATGCCCCGGATTCATTGATCTTCACGTTCATTTCCGGGATCCCGGCTATGAATGGCGGGAGAATACGGAAAGCGGAGCCCGGGCGGCCGCCGGGGGCGGCTACACCACGGTGGTGACCATGCCCAATACCGAACCTGCGGTGGACAATCCCGTCACCGTTGAATACCTTGTGGCCAGGGGAAAAAAGGCCGGGGCTTCGAGGGTGCTTCCGGCGGGGTGCGTCAGCAAGGGACGCCAGGGAAAGCAGCTCGCGGAACTTGCCCTGATGGCCGAGTCGGGGGCGGTTTTTTTCACCGATGACGGCGCCCCGGTGTCGGACGCGAAACTGCTGAAGACGGCCCTTCTCTATTCGAGGGACCTGGACGTGAGGATAATGGAGCACCCGGAGGAACCGTCCCTGAGCGCGAAATCCCAGGTGAACGAAGGGGCTGTCTCAGCCGCCAGCGGCATGAAAGGATGTCCCGCCTCGGCAGAGGTCATCGACATCCAGCGGGGGATAATCCTGAGCCGGGAGACGGACAGCCCGATCCATTTCACCCACGTCAGCACGGAGCTCGGCATAGACGCCATCCGGCAGGCAAAGAAAGAAGGGCTTCCCGTTACCTGTGACGTGACGCCCCACCACCTCTCCCTCGACGAGACGTACGTCCTTGTCAGCCGGTTCTCCTCGGCTTACAAGGTGAATCCCCCCCTCAGGGCGAGGAAGGACGTCAAGGCGCTGTGGGACGCCGTCGCCGACGGCACGGTGGACGCCATAGTCACCGACCACGCGCCTTATCACCTGGACGACAAGGACGTCCCATTCCAGGAGGCCCTGAGCGGCATCGCCTCCCTGGAGTGCTCCGTCGCGGTGGTCCTGGACACCTGGGCCAAGACCGGCAAGCCTGTCCCGCTGGAGCGCCTTCTGGAGCTTTTCACCTCCGGGCCGGCGGCCCTGCTCTCCCGTCCGTGGCGTTCCCTGGGGTCGCTGAAGGAAGGAGCCCCCGGGGACGTCACGGTGCTCGACCTCGAAGCGATTCAGAGGGTGGACGTGAACCAGTGGAAGAGCAAGGCCCGCGTCTGCCCCTGGGACGGCGAGATGCTGCAGGGATGGCCCGTCATGGCGCTGGTGGAGGGCCGTGTCGTCATGAACAGGCTGAAGGATCCGGAATGAGCTGCGGCGGCGGTTCCCCCCGTGATTATGCGGCGGCGGTCCTCGGGCATCGTCCTCTCGGCGACGGTTCCGGGCTGCTCGCGGTGAGGTGCGGGGAGATAGCGTCGTGCGCGGAGCCGGGGCAGTTCGTCCTGCTGCGGCCGGGAACGGGAAACGACCCCTTTCTGGGACGCCCGCTCGCGGTGGCTGACGCCGCAGGGGATGTGTTCAAAGTGGTATACAGGATAGTCGGGAGAGGAACCGCTCTCCTGGCTTCAAAGCGGCAGGGGGACCCCGTCACGGTGCGGGGTCCCATAGGAAGAGGCTTCTTTTCCGCCAGGGGAGAGAAGCCCCTTCCCCGGAAGGTGATCCTCGCCGGGGGGGCAGTGGGGGCGGCCCCCCTGCTCTTTGCCGCCCGCAGGCTGGGTTTGTCCCGGATTGAAAAGACGGTCATGGGGGTGGCGGGGAAAGGGTGGGAAGGATTTGCCGAATGGCTGAAAGAGGCCTTTCCGGGCGTGGATCTCTTCTCCGGCGACGGCACCCTCGGGACAAAAGGAACGGTGCTGGCCGGCCTTCCCGGCACGCTGCCCGCAGACTCGGAACTCTGGGCCTGCGGCCCCCAGGCCATGCTCAGTGCCATAGCCGCGCACTATCCCCGGGACGGGGGCCGGATACTGGCAGCCCTGGAATCGAGGATGGCCTGCGGCATGGGCGGGTGCCTGGGGTGCGTCATCCCCACCGTTTCGGGAAACCGGAGGGTGTGCGTGGACGGGCCCGTCTTTACGGCCGAGGAGGTGATGTGGAATGAACTCTCTTCGTGCTGATCTTTCAATCGCCGTGGGCGGGCTGAATCTTGAAACCCCGGTGGTGATCGCCTCGGGGGTGTGGCCCTACGACCCGGTCCTCTGGTCGCCGGAGCGGCTGGAGGGAGTGGGCGCCCTCTGCACCAAGGCCGTGAGCCTTCAGCCCCGGGAGGGGAACCGGGGAGTGCGGGTCTGGGAAACGCCCTGCGGCATGCTGAACAGCATCGGGCTGCAGAATTCCGGCGTCCGCGGCTTTCTGAAGGAGTATCTCCCCATTGCCGGCAAATCCGGCATCCCCTTTCTTGTGAACCTGGTGATGGAGTCCGAGCGTGAAGTTCGGGAAAACCTTTCGATTCTCAGGGAGTCGGGAGACGCAATTCCTGCGGTAGAGCTGAACATCTCCTGCCCCAACGCGGACTGTGACGGCATGGCCTGGGGCATTTCCCCGGAGAGCGCCGCCCGGGCGGCGGCCATCGCGAGGAGTGAGTGGAAGGGGCCCTTGTGGGTCAAGCTCACCCCCCAGGCTCCCGATCTTCCCGCCGTGGCGAAGGCCGTGGAGTCGGAGGGCGCGGATGCTCTTGTGTGCGGCAATACCTGGCTCGGCATGGCCATGGACCTGAAAAGGAAGCAGCCCGTTTTCCGCAGGGTGACGGCCGGCCTTTCGGGGCCGGCGGTGTTCCCCCTGGCTCTCCGGACCGTGTGGCAGGTCTGCGGGGCCGTGTCAATCCCGGTGGTGGGGTGCGGCGGCGTGTCCCGGTGGGAGGACGCTGCGGCCATGATCCTTGCCGGGGCCTCCGCGGTGGAGGTCGGAAGCTCCCTGTTCGCCGACTTCGACCTTCCCCGGAAGATTTCGGAAGGCCTTGCGGACTATCTGGCTGACGCGGAAATTCCCAACCTTGCAGGCCTCGTGGGCCTCGGACGGAAAGAGAAAGAGGGAGGAAGACCATGGGCACAGGACTGAACCATCTCATTCTCGCCCTGGACGTGGAACGGGTGGAGGAAGGCAGGGATCTGCTCTCCGCCCTCAGGGGAGAACTGAAATACGTGAAAATCGGCCACCAGCTCTATGCCCGGGGAGGAATTCCCTTCCTGAAGGAGATTATGGCCATGGACTATGCCGTTTTTCTGGACATCAAGGTCCACGACATTCCCAACACCGTGTTCATGGCGGTGGACGCCCTGGCGTCGGAGGGGCTGTGGGCCCTTACCCTCCACTGCGGCGGTGGACGGAAGATGCTCGAGGAGGCCCGGAGGGCGAAGGACAAGGCGGGTTCCGGCACGAACCTCCTTGGGGTGACGGTGCTCACCAGCTTCGATGATGCCTCCTGGGAAGAGGTTGCACCGGGGTGCTCCATGGCCCTGGCCCTGGAGAAACGGGCTTCCCTCTGCAGGGAGACGGGCATGGACGGCATCGTCTGCTCCCCCCTGGACCTTCTCGTGGTCACCGCCGCGGGGAAGGGCCTGTTCACCGTGGTGCCCGGCGTCCGCCCGGCGTCCGTGAACGACGACCAGGCCCGGACGGCAACCCCCCAGAAGACCATAGGCGGCGGAGCCGATTATATCGTGGTTGGGCGTCCCATAGTGAACGCTCCCGACAGGATCGCGGCGGTGAGGAACATCGCCGCTGCCGTGGAGGAGGGATTGTCTTGGAAGAACAGGTGATGCTTGAAAGGCTCCGGGAAATGATGAAGGAGAGCGGGGCCCACCTGGAGGGGCATTTTCTGCTCACTTCCGGAAATCACAGCAGCGACTACATGCAGTGCGCCCTGCTGCTCCGCTTCCCCCGGTACGCCGCTTTCGCCGGGGAAGCCCTGGCGAAAAAGGTGAGGAAATACTCGCCGGATATCATTGCCTCCCCGGCCCTCGGCGGACTCATCATCGGCCATGAAACGGCCAGGGCCCTGGACATTCCCTTTATCTTCTGCGAACGGCAGGACGGCGCCATGGCCCTCCGGCGTTTCCCTTTCCCGGAGGGCCAACGGGTAGTGGTCATCGAGGATGTGGTCACCACGGGCGTCTCCAGCGGAGAAGTCGGGGCCGTGCTTGCCGCCGGAGGGGCGGAATGGGTCGGAACGGGAGCGGTTATCGACCGGAGCGGGGGAAAATCCTCCCTGCCTTCGGCGCCCGAGTCCCTGTGGAAGGTGGACTTCCCTCTCTGGAAGCCGGAGGAGTGCCCTCTCTGCGCGAAGGGAATCCCCCTGGTGAAGCCCGGCAGCAGGCCGAAAAAAGGCTGAAGCGCCTCTTTCCCAGGTACTGAGGATCACGTTCCCTTTCTCCAAATCCGCGGTTTTCCTGGCAGAGGGAGTGTCGCCGGGCGCAGAGCCAAGGCCGAAAAACCGACAGGGATGTCGGTTTAAGGCGCAGTTGTCAGGGATGACAATGCGCGCCGACGGCCCAAACGGGCACCGGTGACGCTCCCCGCTGCCTCCGGATTCGGATTTCAGGGGCTTTTTTCTTTCCTTTCCTCTGCGGTGATACAATGGGCATTTAAAAGGAGCGGGGCGGATGAAAAAGAGAGCGGCAGTTTTCTTTCTCGCTGCGGCGGCGGTTGGGGTGCTCCTCGTCCTGGCCCTTGGAGGCCGAAACGGCGGAGACGGGCAGACCGGCGGGAACCCCGGGGCGGAACGGGCATTGCGGGCAGCGGCCATCGCCGGGGAACTCGCTTTAGTGGCCCGGTCCCAGCTTGACGCTCTTTCCGGGGATGCCCGGAAGGACGTGGAGACGGTTGTCCGGGAGCTGGAAGACGGGGCGGAGCGGGTACGGAAGCTTATCGCCGGCTCCGCACCGGGAGAATCCCTCGACGAGGCCGCTGAAACCCTCGAAAAACTGCTCTCCGGCATCATCGCCGATTACCGCCCCGAACCTCCACACCAAAGGGAAGGGAGCCCATCACCGTGACGACGAACGAGGAAACGGTCCGTCTCGCCCAGAGGGTGAACGGAATGGTGAAAGCCTACATGGCAGTCCAGGACGACCTCTTCCGGCCGTCCCTCCGGAAGATTCTCAGGATTCCCGGAATTTACAGGCCCGTGGACTACGAAAAAAACGGAGAGATACTCCAGGGGCTGCTGGATGAGCTTGCCGGGGTCAAGTCGGCCATACGGCACGACGTCCCCGACTCGTCCCCTGAGGAAACCCGGTTTCTCGGGGCGCTGCGGGGGTATGTTTCCCTCATGGGAAGCGCTGCGGAGAAGCTTTGTTTCATCTGCGGCAGGCTCGGCGAGCGGAGCAGGGGGGCAGCCTACGGAAAAGAGGACTACAGGAGCGACATGACGGAGCTCAGGGTCATCCAGAAGAAGCATCTCGAAGCGGGACTGAAGCTGAACGGCATGATGAAGGAACTTACGGCGGCTCCGAAGAATGAAGAAGGGGAAAGCTGAAGCCTTCCCTCACATTGGAGAAGAAAAAAGTCCCTTTCCGGAAACTCCCGGAAAGGGACTTTTAGTTCATTTTTCTTTTTGAGCTTGACATTTTTATTCTTATGAGGGTATCCTATCAAATGTATGTAGGTTGTATTTTACCTGCATACAAGAAAGAGCGGTCCCATATCCGCGAGAGGAGCGTTCCGAGTGCGCAAAAAAAAGAAAGACCAGGCGTATGAAGAAATCCGGAAACTGGTCCTCCAGAGACGGTCCACCGACCGGTTCTCTTTTTCCGAGAATTCCCTGGCGGCGGAAATGCGCATGAGCCGCACTCCCATCCGGGAAGCCCTGCAGCGCCTTCAGATGGAAGGCTTCATCGAGATTCACCCGAACCGGGGCGTGGTTATCCCCGAAGTTTCCGTGGTGGAAGTGAACGAGACCTTCGCCCTCCGAATGGCCGTGGAGGAATTCGTCATCCGGGAGATGACCCCCCAGATGACCCCGGAAAACATCGGCGAGATGGACCTGTACCTTTCCCGCCAGAAGGAAGCCATGGAACGGAACGATGTCCTGGAATACCTCAGGCACGACAAGGATTTTCATGACCTCTTCTTCCGTTTATACGCCAATTCCCTGATTTTCAACACCATACAGCGTGTCCTCGACCGGTTTTACTCCATGGGAACCAACGTGCTGAGGCGGCCGGGGAGCGTCCAGCGCTCCTTCGCGGAACACTGTGCCGTCGCCGATGCCGTTCGGAACGGCGACGGTGAAAAGGCTGCCTCGGCCATGCATGCCCACCTGATCACGGGAAAAAACAATGTTCTTTCCATTCCGGGAAATATCGAGAGCGTCGTGTGACGGTCCCGTTGTTTTAACGCTGTGGCATCGAGTTTTCTACTGATAGCATTTCAATTCCGGGTTCAGCTTCAGAAAGGGGGGTGCTTTTCGCCGCTCCGTACTCCTGCGGTGAGCGGCGCGCGGCGGAGCCTGTCCGCCGGGGGCAGAGGAACCAAGACCAGAATTCTGACGAGGTGATCTTCATGTGTGCAATGCCGGTACGGAAAGAGGCGACTCTTCCTCTTGCACGGTACGATAAAGAAACGCTGAAGTTTTTCTATGAGACCATGGTGAAGATCCGCAATTTCGAACTCACCGTGGAGAAATTTTTCTTTGACGGAGAGATCCCCGGGTTCGTCCACCTGTACATCGGCGAGGAAGCCACTGCCACGGGCGTCATGGCGAACCTGAGAAAGACCGACTATATCCAGAGCACCCACAGGGGGCACGGCCACACCATCGCCAAGGGCGCCGACCTGAAGCACATGATGGCCGAGCTGTTCGGAAAGAGCACGGGAAGCTGCAAGGGCAAGGGCGGCTCCATGCACATCGCCGACTTCAGCGTGGGCATGCTGGGCGCCAACGGCATCGTGGGCGGCGGTTTCACCATGGCCACCGGCGCGGCGCTCGCCCAGAAGATGCAGAAGACCGACGGCGTCGCCGTGGCCTTTTTCGGCGACGGCGCCTCCAACAGGGGAACCTTCCACGAGGCCGCCAACATGGCCGCGGCATGGAAACTTCCCGTGATCTTCCTCTGCGAGAACAACCAGTGGGCCTCCACCACCCCCTACCGGACCACCACCTCGGTGGACGACATCGCCGACCGGGCCCAGGGCTACGGCATGCCAGGCGTGATCGTGGACGGCAACGACGTGTTCGCCGTGTACGAGGCCGCGAAGGAGCTCATCGAGCGGGCCCGCAGGGGAGAAGGGCCTGCGATCCTCGAGTGCAAGACCTACAGGATCAAGGGCCATTTCGTTGGCGACCCCGAGATGTACCGCACCAAGGAAGAGGTCCAGAAGGTCCTCGAAGAGACGGACCCCATCCCCCGGTTCGAGGCCAAGGTTCTCAAGGCCAAGGCCATGACGAAAAAAGAGCTCGAGACCATCAGGACCAGGGTGGAGAAGGAGCTTGCCGAGGCGCTGGAGTTCGCCCGTACCTCTCCGGAACCCGAAGTGTCTGCCCTGTATGAAGGGCTCTATGTGTAAGGCGGTGGACAGAATGAAGACAATCACTTTTTCCCAGGCAACCCTTGAAGCCATGCAGGAGGAGATGGCCCGGGACGAACGGGTGTTCGTCATGGGCGAGGATATCGCCCGCCAGGGCGGAATTTTCGGCCAGTTCAAGGGCCTTCCCGCCCAGTTCGGAACCGGACGGATCATGGACACCCCCATCAGCGAGACGGCCATCGTCGGTGCCTGCATCGGCGCCGCTCTTGCGGGAATGCGTCCCGTGGCGGACATGCACTTCGCCGACTTTGCCGGGGTCTGCTTCGACGAGATTTACAACCAGATGGCCAAGATCTACTACATGTTCGGCGGCCAGAAGCCCGTCTCCATGGTGCTCCGGGCCCCGGACGGCCTCGTGAACCAGGCCGCTGCCCAGCACTCCCAGTCCCTCGAGGCCTTTTTCTGCCACATTCCCGGCCTGAAAGTGGTCATCCCCTCCAACCCGGCGGATGCCAAGGGCCTCCTGAAGGCAGCCATCAGGGACGACAACCCCGTCATCTACTTCGAGCACAAGGCTCTCTTCTCCATGAAGGGGGAGGTTCCCGAGGAGGAGTATGTCACTCCCATCGGCAAGGCGAAGGTGGTCCGGGAAGGCAAAGATGTTACCCTCGTGTCCTATTCCATGACCATGAATCTTGCGGTCAAGGCGGCCGACATGCTTGAAAAAGAGGGGATCAGCGTGGAGCTCATCGACCTGAGGACCATTTCTCCCATCGATAAAGAGACGATCCTCAATTCTGTGGCAAAGACGTCCCGGCTCGCCATCGCCCATGAAGCGGTGAAGCAGGGCGGCGTGGGCGCCGAAATATCGGCCATTGTCGCCGAAGAGGCCATCGACTGCCTCGACGCCCCCATCGTCCGGGTGGGCGCTCCCTTCACCCCGGTGCCCTTTGCCCGGCCGCTGGAGCAGGCCTACCGCATCACCCCCGACAAGATCGCTGCGGCGGTCCGGGGAATGATGTAAGAGGGGGAAACAAACGTGTCAGCGGAGAGAGTCTCCTCGGCCCCGGGCACCATCTCGGCGACGGTTCTCGGGAGAATCGCCCCGGGTGAGGACCTTTTTGCCGCCGTCAGGGAAATCTGCACCCGCCACGGTATCCGGTCGGGGCATATCGCCACCATGATCGGCAGCCTCCGGTCGGCGGACGTGGTCTGTGTGACTCCCGACCCCGATAATCCCGGGAGGGCGGTCTACCTCGAACCGCTCCGCATGGAGGGCTGCATCGAACTGATCACCGTCGCGGGCATTATCGGTGAGGATGACAGGGGAGAACTCTCCGTCCACCTGCACGGCGTTCTCGCGGGAAGCGACATGAAACCCGTGGCGGGACATCTCGCCGACAGGGGAGAAAACCGGGTGCTTGCCACCGCGGAAGTTGTGATCAATGGTTTTTCCGGAGCGGAATTCGTCCGCTCTTTCGACGAAGAAACAGGGTTCGTGCTGTTCAAGGTCCGCCCCACCGGTCCCTGAGCGGGCCGGGCGGGGGTCATCCTGTTGCGGCGGGAGGTGATCGGTCCCGTAGGGCGAACAAGCACCACAACGCGCTGTAGTCAAGAGAAGGTTTCATACCACATACTCAGGAGGTTGAGGGAATGAAAAAGATCGTAGCACTGCTTATCGCTGTTGCAGTCCTGTGTTCGGTGTCCGTGCCGGCGTTTGCCGCCTACAAGGACGAGTACAAGCTCGACATCGTGCCGAGCCTGACCACCGCATGGGGAATGGGCGCCCAGTACTTCGCCGATCTCGTGAAAGAGAGAAGCGGCGGCAAGATCAACATCAAGGTCTATCCCGGATCCCAGCTCACCACCGGAAAGCAGACCAACGCTTTCCTCCTCGTCCGGAACGGCACCATCGACTTCGCCGTCCAGTCTTCCATCAACTATTCGCCCCAGCTTGTCGAGCTGAACCTCTTCGCCCTTCCCTTCTTCATCGCCAACCAGCCCGACCGGTATGCCGCCCTTGACGCCGTCAAGGCTGGAAAAGCCGGCGAAATGGTCATCAAGGCCATCGAGGACAAAGGCGTGAAGTTCCTTGCCTTCGGCGAGAACGGATTCCGTGAGCTCACCAATTCCAAGAAGGCAATCAGGACCCCCGACGACCTCACCGGAATGAAGATCCGGGTTGTGGGCAGCCCCCTGTTCCTCGATACCTTCAGGGCTCTCGGCGCCAACCCCGTGAACATGAACTGGAGCGATACCATGGCGGCCATCCAGCAGGGCGTCGTTGACGGCCAGGAGAACCCCATCAGCACCTTCTATCCCGTGAAGATGCACGACTACCACAAGTTCATGACCGACTGGCACTACGTGGTCGATCCCACCCTGTACGTTGTGAATCCCGCCGTATGGAAGTCCTTCTCCGCCGAGGACCAGAAGATGATCCAGGCTGCCGCCGTGGAAGCGGGCAAGTACATGATCGGCCTCGCCCGCATCGGTCTCGACGACGGCACTGCCCAGAAGTACCTCGAGAGCATCGGCAAGGTTCCCGAGATCACCGACTGGTACGGCACCCTGAAGAGCGTCGGCATGGAAGTGGCCATCCTGACCCCCGAAGAGACGAAGGCTTTTGCCGACAAGACCGCTCCCGTGCTTGAAGCATGGAAGTCCAAGGTGGGCGAGGAACTCGTCAAGGCCGCCGAGGCCGATATGGCCTCCGTGGTCAAGAAGTAAGCGGAAGCAGATGAGACTTCCGGGGGGAGATTTCCTCCCCCCGGGTCCCCGCGGGGGCTTTCTCTTCTCCTTTCAGGAGAAATGGGGAATTCTCCTTGTCTTTTTCCAGAAGGGATTGTCCGATATGGCCAAGAAAATTTTCGATCATTTTGAAGAGATTCTCGGATCGCTGATCCTCATGGTGATGGCGGTGATCACCTTCGCAAACGTCATCACCAGGTATTTTATCTTCCAGGCGCTGGCGTTCACCGAGGAAGTCACCATCAACCTCTTCGTCTGGCTTGTCATGCTGGGCACGGCCATCGCCTTCAAAAAGGGAACGAACCTCAGCATGACCTTCATCTACGACCTTCTTCCCCGAAAAGGGAAAAAAGTCTGCTTCTTCATCGGCACGATCATGTCCCTGGTGTTTTTCGCCCTTCTTGCCTATCTCGGGTATCTCGAGGTCGTTGATGAAATCGATCTGGAAGTCACCACTGAATCACTTGCGATTCCCGTATATTACTACACCATCGCCCTGCCGGTCTTTTCCGTCCTGATCTTCGTGCGCATCGTGCAGGCGGCTCTTGCGACAATCCGCAGGAACGAATACTAGGAGGGACGAGAGATGGAGTCTTTGCTTCACGAACCCGCATTCTGGACGATCGTCCTTTTCATCGTGCCGCTCCTGCTCAGGGTTCCCATTGCGGTAGCCCTCGGCATGGGAACGATTTTTGTTGTCTGGAACTGGGACATGGGATACCAGATGCTGTCCTACAGCTTTTTCGCCGGCATCGCGAAATTCCCTCTCCTGGCGATCCCTTTCTTCATCCTCGCCGGAGTCATCATGGAAAAAGTCGGCATCGCCGAGCGGATCATCAACCTCATCAAGCAGCTTGTGGGTGACATGACCGGAGGCCTTGCCGTGGCAACAGTCATAGTGGCCGCTTTCTGGGGCGCCGTCAGCGGTTCGGGCCCCGCAACCGTGGCGGCTCTCGGTCTCATTCTCATTCCCGGCATGGCCGAAGCCGGGTACGACAAGGCCTTCGCCGCCGCCACGGTCTCCGTGGCATCGGGCCTCGCCATCATCATTCCCCCGAGCATCTCTTTCATCGTGTACGGCGACATCATGCAGCAGTCGGTGGGAACCCTCTTCGCGGCGGGCGTGCTTCCGGGTATCGTCGTGGCGGGCTGTCTCTGCGTGGCCGTCTACCTGGTCAGCAGGAAGCGGGGCTACCGGGGAGAACCCAGGGGGAGCGCATCCGTTGTATTGAAGTCTCTCCGGGATGCCTTCTGGGGCCTGTTTACTCCCGTCATCATCCTCGGCGGCATTTACGGCGGCGTTTTCACCCCCACCGAGGCGGCGGCGGTGGCGGTCTTCTACGGCCTTTTCGTCGGCGTCTTCATCTACCGGACGCTCACCTTCCGGGTGCTCTACGAGATCCTCGCCGAGACCGTGGCCGGAACTTCCGTGGTCATGATCGTGGTCACCTGCGCCGGCCTCTATTCCTGGCTCGGCGCCACGGTGGGCCTTATCGACAAGGTTGCCGCCCTGCTCCTCGGCATATCGGAAAACCCCGTGGTCATCCTGCTCATGATCAACATCATCCTGCTCTTCGCGGGCATGCTCCTTGACGCAATTTCCATCGCCTATGTCTTCCTGCCGATCCTGGCTCCCATCATCGTTGCCTTCGGATGGGATCCCATCTGGTTCGGCGTCATGATGACCATCAACATGGCCATCGGGCAGGTGACGCCTCCGGTGGCGGTCAATCTCTTCGTGGGAGCCCGGATCAGCGGACTGACCATGGAGCAGATCAGCAGACCGGCGGTGCCCATGCTTATCGCATCAGTCATCGCACTCGTCATCATCACCGCGTTCCCGGGAATCACGCTCTTCCTTCCCAGGCTCATGGGGATGATGTAGGCAATGCGTACGCACCAGGCGTTTTGATCTGCGCGCTTAGCGCCGTTCTCCAGAAGGAGGGTTCAACATGGCAACACCGGTAACCATGCCCAAGCTCGGGCTGACAATGAACACGGGGGCAATCTCCCGGTGGAACAAGAAGGAGGGGGAATCCGTCGCGAAGGGCGAGATTCTCATGGTGGTCGCCACGGACAAGCTGACCTTCGACGTGGAGTCCCCCGAAGGGGGAACGCTGCTGAAGATCCTTGTTCCTGAAGGAAAGGACGTTCCGGTAGGGGAGCTTCTCGCCTACCTCGGACAGTCCGGTGAGGCCGTTCCCGGAGCGTCCGCACCTGAGCCGGCCGGGGCCGTCCCGGCTCAGGCCGTTCCTGCGGAGGGGGCGGAAAAGCCTTCTTCCCGGAGCGCCGCCCTGCCCGCGGGGCTGAGGGCGACACCCCTGGCACGGAAGATCGCCAGGGACGAGGGGATTGACCTTTCATCCGTGCCGGGATCGGGACCGGAGGGCAGGATCGTCCGGAAGGACGTGGAATCCTTCGCGGCCTCCGCCCCGGAGACCAGAAAGGTCAAGACCAGCCCGGCGGCAGCGAAAGCCGCTGCGGATCTTGGAGTGGTCGTTTCGTCGATTGCAGCGGACGGCCGGGTTATGAAGGCCGACGTGCTCAAGGCCGCGTCTTCCGCCGCAAGGCCGGCTCCACAGGATATCCGCCTGCCCCTGACCCCCATGCGGAAGGTCATCGCCGAGCGCATGACCCTGAGCAGGGCCACCATTCCCTCGGTGGCCTACGACATGGACGTGGACTTCACCGCCCTCGCCGAATTCCGGGCGAAGGTGAAGGCCGAAGGAGCAAAGCGGGGTGTCAAAATCTCCTACAACCATATCCTCATGAAGATCTGCGCGGCGGCAGTGAAGGACGTCCCCCTGGCGAACTCCTCCTTTGACGGAGACGCCATCGTTCTTCATGGAAACGTGAACATCGGCCTTGCCGTGGCGGTGGACGGAGGGCTTCTCGTTCCCAACGTGAAGGCGGTGCAGGAGAAGAGCCTCCTCGAGGTGGCCGAAGAGACCGAACGGCTCGTGGATCAGGCGAGGTCCGGAAAGCTGGCCCTGGAAGACATGCAGGGCGGAACCTTCACCATTACGAATCTCGGCATGTTCGGGACGAAAAGCTTCACCCCCATCGTCAACCCGCCGGAGGCGTGCATCCTCGGCGTGAACACCATCACTGAAAAGCCCGTGGCGATGGACGGGGCAGTGGTCATCCGGCCCATGTCCGTGCTCTCCCTGGTGGCTGACCACAGGATCCTCGACGGTGCCGAAGCCGCCCGGTTCCTCGCCAGGGTCAGGGAACTGGCGGAAAACCCCTGGCTTCTTCTTCTGTAGGCCGGGAGGACGAAATGCGGATTGCCCGGCGGGAGATATAGCGTCCCGCCGGGTTTTTTATTGAACAGAACGGGAGGTTTTTAGAAATGGCTGTTGTGACGATGCCCAAGCTGGGCCTGACGATGAACGAAGGGACGGTCTCCCGGTGGAACAAAAAGGTTGGGGACCGGGTGGAGAAGGGGGAAATCCTTCTCGTGGTGGCGACGGACAAGCTGACCTTTGAGGTGGAGGCCAACGAGTCCGGTGTGCTGTCCGAGATACTGGTCGGGGAAGGGGACGCCGCCGCCGTGTCGGCTCCCATAGCCCGGATCGGCGAAGGGGAGACGGGAGATGTTCCGGTGACCGATCCCCACTCTCCCGATGAGGAAAAAACACTTCCGAAGGCCGTTCCGGCCGCTGCACAGGCTGCCCCCGCCGGCACGAAGAGGGTGGCGGTCATCGGCGGCGGTCCTGGAGGGTATGTGGCGGCCATCCGGGCGGCCCAGCTCGGTGCCGAGGTCACCCTCATCGAAAAAGGCGCCCTCGGCGGCGTGTGCCTCAACGTGGGGTGCATTCCCACCAAGGTGCTCCTCCATACGGCGGAAGCCTACACAGCGGCGAAGGAAGGAGCCCTCATAGGGCTCCGGGCGGAGAACGTATCCGTGGACTGGAGCGGTCTCATGGCGCGAAAGAAGGCCGTGGTGGAAACCCTTGTAGGCGGCGTGGGCACCCTCATGGCGAGCAACGGGATCACCGTCCTCCGGGGAACGGCCTCCTTCGCCTCCGCCAAAGAGATCGACGTGGCCCTCAACGATGGCGGGAAGATGACGGTCAGGGCGGACGCAGTCATTGTCGCCACCGGTTCCGAACCTGCGGTTCCCCCCATTCCGGGCTTCGACCTGGAGGGGGTCATCACGAGCAACGAAGCCCTCTCCCTCGACGGTCTGCCGGAATCGGTGGTCCTCGTGGGCGGCGGCGTCATCGGCATGGAGTTCGCCTCCATCTTTTCCACCTTCGGGGTGAAGGTCACCGTGGTGGAGATGCTCCCCGAGATTCTTCCCATGATCGACGGCGAGATAGTTTCGATCCTGAAAGGGGTCCTTTTGAGGAAGGGCGTTGTCTTCCACACCTCCTCGAAGGTCACCGCCGTGGAAAAGAAGGGAAAAAAACTGGCTGTCTCAGTGGAGACCCCCGAAGGCAAGACGGTCCTTGAGGCGCAGAAGGTGCTCGTTTCCGTGGGCCGGCGGCCCGTGACGAAGGGGCTCGGACTGGAGGCGTTGGGCGTCGCCGTGGAGCGGGGACGGATACAGACGGACAAGAAAATGGAGACGGCCGTTAAGGGCGTGTATGCCATAGGGGACTGCGCCTCGCCTATCATGCTCGCCCACGTGGCCTCCCGGGAGGGAGAGGTGGCGGCGGAGAACATTATGGGGCACGGGGTGGAAATGGATTACAAGACCGTCCCGAGTGCAGTCTACACCGCTCCGGAAATCGCTTCAGTGGGACTTTCCGAGAAGGAGGCCCTGGAGAAGGGATTCCGGGTGAAGGTCGGCCGGTTCCCCCTCATGGCCAACGGAAAGAGCCTTATCATGAACGAGACCGACGGCATGGTGAAGTACGTGGTGGACGAAAAATACGACGAGATCCTCGGGGTGCACCTCATCGGGCCCAGGGCCACGGACCTCATCGTGGAGGGAGCCCTGGCACTCCGTCTCGAGGCCACCGTGGAGGAAATCCTGACCACAGTCCACGCCCACCCCACCGTGGGGGAGGCCCTGCTCGAAGGGGCCATGGCGGTCCGGGGGCAGGCCCTGTCGCTGCCGAAAAAGGCATAAGCCGCTGGGGCGGCCCGTCAGGGGCCGCCCCAGTTCTCAAAATCTGCCCGCAGTTTTTCGCCTTACCCGAAAAGAAAGGCCAGGAATTCCTCCAGGTCCGCTCCCCGGAAGAACCGGTCAAGCTGAACGGCGGAAAGGCGCTCCCGGAGGTCCTCCTTCCGGAACGGACAGCCTGCCAGAAGTGTTTCCAGCTCCTCCCGGTTTTCCACCCCGAAAAAGTCGCCGAAGAACCGTGCTTCGGCTAGAATTCCGTCCTTCACGTTCAGCAGCGCCTCCACCTTTCCCCAGGTGAAGCGGCGGACCTTCCTCTCGGTGTACTCCGGGGACTCTCCCCAGTTCCATTCCCAGGTGGCGTACTTCGTATCCCTGAGCGTTCCGACGGCCCCTATCTCGTCCGGGGAGAGGGGGCGCTGTTCCGTTCCCGACAGGGAGTCCCGGAGGGCGGCGATGAACTCCGCCATGGAGAGTTTCACCGGGAGATGGGGGAGGATGTTGGTCACGCGGCTCCTCACGGACTTGAACCCCTTGGAGGTGAACTTCTCCTCGTCCACGGCGAGGGCCTGACCGAGAACTGAAAGGTCCGAGTCGAAGAGGAGAGTTCCGTGGTGGAGGAGCCGCCGTTTGTCCATGTGCTGGGCGCTCCCCGAAAACTTCTGCCCGTCGATGGCCAGGTCGTTCCTGCTGTTGAACTCGGCCGTCACGCCGAGTTTTTCCAGGGCCCGAACCACGGGCATGGCGTGCCGGGCGAAGTCGAAGGGGGTGCCTTCGTCGTTGGGGACGATGAAGGTGTAATTCAGGTTTCCCAGGTCGTGGTAGACCGCCCCTCCGCCGGAGATCCTCCGGACGACCCGGATTCCCCGCTCCTCCACGAAGGCCCGGTTCACCTCCTGGGCGGTGTTCTGGAACCGCCCCACGATGATGGAAGGTTCGTTTTGCCAGAGCAGGAAGTAGCCGGGGTGTCCCCCGTCCACGGTCCGGTAGAGGTGCTCCTCCATGGCCAGGTTGAATGCGGGGTCGTGGCTCTGCCCCTCGATGTAGTACATTCGATTCTCTCCTCTCGTCCATTCCTATTTTCCAGCATGGAAGCTGAGGGAGGGTTGCCGGGCACAGCGCCCGGGGCAGGAAACCGACAGGGATGTCGGTTTCAGGCGCAGTTGTCACGGATGACAATGTGCGCCGTCGGCCCAAGCGAGCACCGGTAACGCTCCCCGCAGCCCGGTGGTTCTGATGAAAAAACCTCTTGCCAGAAAGGCCGGCAGGCTTCATTATACAAAATATCCTGCAATGGAGGTGGTGCCGAAATGCTTGATTCCCTTGAAATTCTCACGCTGGTGGAGGATTCCGTGCCCATGCACGGTCCCTTCGTCGCCGAACACGGCCTGTCCTTCCTTCTGACCGGAAAGAAGAACGGCACAATCGTCCGGGGGCTTCTGGACGTGGGGCAGAGCCCCGAGGTGCTCTCCCACAACATGAAGGGCCTCGGGATCCGCCCCGAATCCATAGATTTCCTCGTCCTCTCCCACTGCCATTACGACCATACCGGCGGTGTGGCGAAGTTCGTCGCCTCCACCGGAAAGGCCAATTTTCCCGTGGTGGCCCACCCGGCCCTGTTCCGCCCCCATTTCAAGGCGGATCCCGTCCTGTCCTCCAAGGGGATCCAGACCGGTGACGAGCGGGAAGCCATCGAGAAGGCCGGAGGCCGGCTGTTTCTCTCCTCCGACCCCTTTCCCCTGGCCGATGGCCTGGCCACTACGGGGCAGATTCCCCGGGTGACCGGCTATGAAGGTCCCGGAAAGGCCTTTCTCACCCTGGAGGACGGCAGGGTTGCCCCTGACTCCCTTCCCGACGACATGGGCATCACCGCACTGGTGAAGGGAAAGGGGGTGGTGGTGGTGGCCGGCTGCAGCCACTCGGGGATCGTGAACATTCTCAAACGGGTCCGGGAGCTGTACCCCAACGAACCGGTGGAAGGCGTCATCGGAGGCCTTCACCTGGTCAACGGCTCCGAGGAGAAGATGGAGAAGACCCTGGAGGGCATCCGGGATATCGGTCCGAAGTGGATCGCAGCGGGGCACTGCACGGGATTCCCCATGCAGGTCAAGCTTTTCCAGGCCTTCGGGACGGCCTTTTCCCCCCTGTGCGTGGGAAAGAAGTTCGTGGTCGAAGGAGTGTAGTGCAGAAAGCGGGCTGTCTCTCCGGTGTGAAAACCTCCGGTGCCGGCGGGAACCGCAGGACGTCGCTCCCCGCCGGCACCGGCAGACTGGTGTTTTTTGTCAGGCGAGGCCCAGGAGCTTTTCCTCCCGTTCCCTGGATCCAGAGGCGGCGGCGAGTCGTGCGGCGTATGCCAGCCGCTCGGCCGTGAACCTGTCCCTCAGGGGCGACGGCAGAAGGTAGGGCTGTCTCCGGGGAGGAAGAAAGGGAGCGGATGCGGCCCGGAAACGGACCTGCCCGGGAATGGCGTTCCACACCCTGCTGAAGATGCCGTAGAGCTCGAAACAGTCGCTGAGTCCGAAGTGAGCCAGGGGGGGGCCAAGCAGCTCTTCCGTCTCAGCCGTGGCACCCGTGGGTGCGAGATCTTCCTTCACCCGGGCGGAAGCTTCCCCGAGCTTCGGCCACTTCCAGCGGCCTCCCCGCTCCGGGCTTCCCGGAATCCGGCAGAATTCCGTGAGCCCCCTCATGGAGCACCACCATTTTCTTCCCCGGACCGCTTCGGGGGGAAGAAAGGAGATGTCGAAGGAGAGGTTGTGGACCACGATCCCCTCGGGGTTCCAGCCGTCCCAGAAGGCGGCGAGACTCGGCCAGTCCTCCAGGAAATGGGGGCCGTACTCCTCCTCCCTGCGGAAGTGGCCGATTCTGCCCGGTGTGAGCCCGTGAACCGATTCCGTCCGTGGATCTGGGCGCTCCTCGGGGTAATAGAAACGGTTGAAAAAATCCAGGATCCGGCCGTCCCCCGTGAAGACGATGGATGACGCCGAAACTGCGGAAGCAGCCCGAAAGCCGTTGGTCTCGAGGTCAAAGACGGCAAATCTTCTGTCGGATGCCATGGATGATCCTCTCCTTGCGTGCCACCGAATACAATTCTCCCGCAACGCTTGCGGTGAGAAAAACCAACTCTCCCGGCAGAGAGAAAGGAATGACTTGATGTTTCAGGAATCCTTCGAAGAACTGCGGCGGAAAGCCTCCGCCTGCACCCTGTGCCCTCTCTCCGGAACACGCGCCAGGGCTGTTTTCGGCGAGGGGCCGGAAAACGCTCCGGTGATGCTCGTGGGGGAAGCCCCGGGCGCCACCGAAGACCGGACGGGGAGTCCCTTTACCGGGCGCTCCGGAAAGCTCCTGACGGCTCTTCTGGATGGGGAGGGGCTGCCCCGGGAGAAGATCTTCATCACCAACATGGTGAAATGCCGTCCTCCCGAAAACCGCCTCCCCGCGAAGGGCGAGCTGGCGGCCTGCAGGCCCTTCCTGGCTGCCCAGGTGGCCAGGCTCCGGCCCAGGCTTCTTCTTTCCGTGGGGAATGTTCCGACACGGGATTTTCTCTCCTCCAGGGAGGGGATCACCACCCTCCGGGGAAGGTTCCATACCTGTCTGTGGCAGGGAATTCCCCTGACGGTACGCCCCCTCTTTCATCCCAGCTATCTCCTCAGAAACAGGAGTTTTGCCGAGGGCACGCCTGGGCACCAGACAGTGCGGGATATCCGGGAGATCCTCCGTTTTCTCATGGAGGCTATCCCCGGATTCTGACCTCTTTCGCGAAGGGGAGGACCCGTTCCCTGAAGGCTTCCGCAAACCAGGCCGGCAGGGAGGACGTCTCCGCGAATGCGGGATCGAGAGTGTTTCCCGGACGAAAACGCTGCAGCACATACAGGGGAGCTCCCCGGATCATGTCACCGATTCCGGGGGCGTCCTCCAGCCCGTGGATGCCCGGAACCAGGGTGGTCCGGAACTCGAAGGGGATGTTCGAGCCGAGGAGGAGGGAGATGCTTTTTTCCACAAGGGAAAGATCTCCGTTCCATCCCGAGGCCAGGGGGTATTTCTCCCTGGAGGCTTTGATGTCCATTGCGGCGTAGTCTGCCAGATTCCGGTCAAGGATGTGCTCCAGCACACCGGGGCGGGCGCCGTTGGTGTCGATCTTGATCTTCAGCCCGAGGGAACGAAGATCCCCGAGAAAGGAAATGAGCCCCTCCTGGATCGTCGGCTCCCCGCCGGTGATGCAGACGCCGTCGAGAAAGTTCTTCCGCCTCTCAAGGTCGCCGAGGATGTCCCGCCATTCGAAGGAATCGCCTCCCATCCCGGGGATGACCAGTTCCGGGTTGTGGCAGAACGGGCAGCGGAAAGGGCAGCCCCTGAAAAAAACCACCGCCGCGGCCGACCCGGGATAATCGAGAAAACTCGTCTGGATGTATCCTCCTATGGAGACAGGGTTCATGGCCCTTCCCCTCCTTTTCCGCTCCATGATACCACCCCTTCGGGAAGAGAGAAATCTCCGCCGGAAAGAAAAAGTATTATAATATAACGTTACAGGCGGAAGCGTCGGCCTGTAACGATTCCCCCGCCCGGTGCGGCGGCAGAGAGAGCACGGAGAGGAGAAACGGCAATGGGGCACCCGATCAGTCCCCTTTCGGGAAGAGGCGGCACCGCCGGGAGGATTCCGGCGGAAAGAGAAGAGAGAGGCTCCAGAAGCCCCGCAAGAGGTGCTGCCGGGACTCTTTTTCTTTTGTTCGCCTGCGCCGTGGTCCTGTATCTCCTCTTTCATCCCCATCAGGGCCTCTCTCCGTCCGGGGCGCTGCAGATCGCCAAAAGCTCCAGGGATCTTTCTCCTCTTCTGAGCAACGAGGAATTCATCAAGACCTACGAGGATGCGGCCAACGCTCCGGAAACCATAGGGTGGCTGGTGGACCGGACCCGGGCGGGCGGCTTCCTTGTATCCTACATCTATCTCGACGGGAAGGGCGATTTCAAGGGATGGTTTTTCGAGGTCCCGGCAGGGAGCGGCGTGGCAAGAAGGGTCACCCGGTCCATGGGGGAGCATTACGCCGCCCTGATTGACGACCGGTTCGAGAGAAGCACTCCGGATGTTTCCGAAAAGGACAGGGTCACCCGGTGGGTGAAGGAAGCAAAGGCCCCATCCGGCGACGGCACCGTTATGGAGGCGATTTCCAGGGAGGTCGGCAGGACCGGGGTCAGGAAGGAGTACGGCTGGATGGCCCACCCTCTCGGAAACGGAAAATGGCTGGTCGGCTTCGTGTACGAACCGGCAGGGGCGGGAGACGGCGAAAAGAGAGGGTGGGTCTTTCAGGTCAACACCAGGGAGATACCTCCTCTTCCTGGGAGAGGGCTTCCCCTTGGAACGGGATCGGTGGATGATCTCCTCCGCCTTTTCGGAGGCATGGGGGAGGCGCCCCTGCCTCCGCTGTCCATACCGGCTGACGGAACGGATTGTATCCCTCTCCGGTCTTTTCTCGAGTCCACCCTCCGGCGCTTCGGCGGTTCTCCTTCGGAGGCAAGGGATCGGTTGGGCGAGCCTGGGGCAGTGAGGCGCAGGTCCGTCAGGCAGCCTTCACATCCCGTGGAGGGAAAGCCGGTGCTCACCATGATGTGGCCCGGACTTTCCCTGGACTTTTCCGGGGTGCCCGGCAGCGAGCGCCTGGTGGCTGCCGTGGTGAAGGGGGGGGATCACCCTTTCGGTCCTGATCCGGGAATTCGCGTGGGGGATCCCTTTGTCAGGGTGTCGGAACTTCTCGGACAGCCGGACGGCAAAAGTTCACAATCGATGGTCTATACCGGCCGGGACGTTTCCTGCGATCTCATTTTCAACCTGAGGAAGGACGGCCGGATCGCCGGAATGTTCTTCTCCGTCGCGGCGGAATGAGCCGAAGACGGACAATTTCAAGGAGGTTCCCATGTCCCTGTTGCTGAGGCTGCTGCTGAAAGCGGCGCCGCTCCTTCTGTTCCTTCTCCTGTCCCGGGCTGTCCGGGACCTCTTCCGGTCCTACCAGGCGGGGGAAAGAGCCTATGACCGGCCCCCCCATGGAGGATCGGGGCCGGGTGCATCCGCGGCCGGCCGGAATTCCCGGAGGGACCCCTACAGCGTCCTTGGCTGCTCACCCTCCGCGACGGACGGAGAGATAAAAAAAAGGTACCGGGAGCTTCTCGGGAAATATCATCCCGACAAGTTCATCGGCCAGGATCTGGACGCCGACTTTGTGGATCTGGCGTCAAAAAAGTTCCAGGAGATCCAGGAAGCCTACGATGCAATCCGGTCACGGAGAGGATTCTGACGCTATGGAACCTAAATCCGCGGCTTTTCCTGGCAGAGGGAGTGTCGCTGGGCATAAGGTGAATTCGCCCCGCCAGGGGCGAAGAGATCATCCCCTGGGGGACAGCGCCCGGGCCGAGAAACCGACAAGGATGTCGGTTTCACAGGCAGGCAACCGGCGAACGCAGGGAGCCGAGTTGATCGCCTGGGCAGTTGTCAAGGACGACAATCTGCACCGGCGGACCAAGCGAGCACCGGTGACGCTCCCCGCTGCCTGCGGATTTAGGTGGAAGCATCTGAGGTTATTTTTCATAATAATCTTATAAGAGAGCTTCATTTTCGTTTCGTTCAGTGGTACGGCCCATGGTACAATGACCCCGTCCGGCGACGGTGCCGGACAAAAATTTCCGTCCCCGGCCCGAGGGAGAAGGAGAGTCGCCATGTCAACTCTGGAGTTCTACAAGGATCCCGATAGCTTCTCTTCCATAAAGTCCCAGGCGCGAACCACCATTGAGACCGCGTTTTACGGAAACAACGTGGTTCCCGTCGCCAATCTCCGCGAAGCGTACGATCTTGCCCGGACCAGTCCCGGAACAGTGGAGCTTACGGGCATGCCGGTGTACCGTCCCGAAGGGCAGGGACTGCCTTCCGGGAGCAACGTCCTGCTGATGAACGACGGTTCCGTGGTGGGCCGGTGCGCCGCCGCACGGAAGATTGTGGGGGAACCGGGGGTGAATATGGGAGAACTTGCGCCCGTTCTCAGGGAGGCGGTGTATGGAAGCCGGTTCCGCACCTTTTACGCGGCCGAGGCCTATATCGGCCTCGAAAAAGATTTCATGGTCAAGGCCCATCTCCTCGCCCCGAAAAACCACGAGAACCTGGTGTACAACTGGATGCTGAACTTCCAGTACCTGAACAAAACCTATATCGACATGTACAGGGAATCCCGGGCGCTTCCCGACGGCGACATCTTCATGTTCGCCGATCCCGACTGGACGAGCCCCGAGTACCCCCTCGGCCTTGCCTTTTTCGATCCCGTCCACAACTGTGCCGCCGTCCTCGGCATGCGCTATTTCGGCGAGCTGAAAAAGGGAACCCTCACCCTCGCCTGGGGCACCGCCGTGCGGAACGGCTTTGCATCCTGCCACGGGGGACTGAAGCGGTACAACTTGAAAAGCGGACGGTCCTTCGTCTCCGCCGTGTTCGGCCTCTCCGGCTCGGGAAAGTCCACCCTGACCCACGCCCGCCACGGGGGGAAGTATGATATCACCGTCCTCCACGACGACGCCTTCATCATCAACGTGAAGGAAAAGTATGCTATAGCCCTGGAGCCTTCCTACTTCGACAAGGTTCAGGATTATCCCATGGGGTGCGAGGACAACAAGTTCATCATCTCCCTGCAGAACTGCGGCGTGACCAGGGGAGAGGACGGGCTGCTCTATCCCGTGACCGAGGACCTGCGGAACGGAAACGGCAGGGCCATCAAGTCGAAGCTCTGGTCGCCCGTGCGGGTGGACCGCATCGACGAGCCCATCAACGCCGTCTTCTGGCTAATGAAGGACCAGTCCCTGCCGCCTGTCCTTCGGCTCAAGGGACCCGACCTCGCCGCCGTCATGGGGGCCACCCTGGCCACCAAGCGGACCACCGCCGAGCGGCTCGCCCCGGGCATCGACCCCAATGCGCTGGTGATCGAGTGCTATGCCAACCCCTTCCGGACCTATCCCCTCGCCCTCGATTACGAACGGTTCCGGACCCTCTTCCGGGACGGGGTGGACTGCTATATCCTCAACACGGGAGATTTCATGGGAAAGAAGGTCACTCCCGCCGACACCCTGGGGATCCTCGAGGCCATCATCGAGGAGAAGGCCCGTTTCGTTCCCTTCGGTCCCTTCAGCGACATGGAGACCCTCGAGCTCGAGCGTTTTCCCGTGGATTTTTCGGACGAAAAGTACAGGCGGGAGTTCTTCGCCCGGTTCAGGGACCGTCTCGCTTTCGTGACGTCGAGGGAGACGGAGAAAGGCGGCATGGACAAACTCCCGCCCGAGGCCGAAGCCGCTTTGCGGAAGGCCCTGGACGAGATCGGCTACCCGGTGCAGGACTAGGCGGAAAGGAAGCTATGGCGGGCCGGGGGGTTCCCCGGCCCCCGTTTTTTCCGGGCGGGCGAAATATTCCTTCACCAGGCATTCCCCCCGGAAAAGGCGGACTCTTGAAATGATCCGCCTTCTGCAGACCCAGTCAAACCCCTCCCCGGCTTTTTCTTCCGTTGTCCTGTCCCGTTCCATGGCGGAGGGCTCTTTCGCGGCCCCCGGCCATGAGCGCCACTCGCCCGACAGGGGCTCCTGGTACAGGACGAGCCAGGAATAGTCCGACCAGAGCCCCGGAATGCGGTAGCGCCTCCGTCCTTCCCCTTCGGCGTGGATCAGGATGCTCAGTTCGTCCCGGAACCTGGTGGCGGTCCCCCGGTATTCTCTGCCCCCGCGGCGGCCGCTGAAAGAGACGCTTCCGCCGTGGCCGCCGATGCCGGAGGCTTCGCACCACTGCCGTATCTCCTCCAGCAATTCGTCGTACTTCAGGGGAATTCCCCGGGCGGCGGCATAGATTTCGGCGAAGCGCCGCTCCAGGAGATATTCGCCCGGCCTGGGAGCGGGGGCGCAGAAGTCCTGGAGCCGTTCGGGGAAAAGGGGCATGATGTTCATGGGGTCTCCTTCGGATAAACGTGCCGGTCCAAAACCGGGGGCATCTTGCCGGGTCCGGCGTTTTCTGTTTCGGCTTTACTATATTATTCTTTTCCCTATAATCATACTCCTGACGGACATCACTTCGGAGGCTTCGATTATGGCACAATCGCAGGACAGAACGCACTTTATGGGGACCGATTCCATTCCCCGCCTGATGATCCGGTTTTCCCTGCCGGCCATCGGCGGGATGCTGGCCAACGCCCTGTACAACATCGTGGACCGCATCTTCGTCGGGCGCACCGTGGGGCCGGCGGGAATCGGCGCCATCAGTGTGGCGTTTCCCTTCATGCTGCTGGTCATCGCTTACGGGCTGCTCATCGGTGTAGGGGCTGGAGCCCTGGTGTCCATTTCCCTCGGCGAAAAGCGGCGTGCCCGGGCTGAAAAAACCATGGGGAACGCACTCCTTTTCCTCGCGGGGGGCAGCATTGTCATCGCTGCGGCGGGGGGAATGCTCAGCACCCCGGTCCTGGAGCTTTCGGGCGCGAGTCCCACCATGCTGCCCCTGTCAAAGGAATATCTCGACATCATCGTCTGGGGCATCCCTTTTTCGACCCTTGCCTTCGGGCTCAACTATTTCATCCGGGCGGAGGGGAACCCCCGGTATGCCATGTACACCCTCTTCGTGGGCGCCTTCGCCAACATCGTCCTGGACGCTGTCTTCATTCTGAAGCTCGGCATGGGCATCAGGGGTGCGGCCCTGGCCACTGTGGCTTCCCAGCTCCTCTCCCTGGGGTGGGCCGCCGCCTATTACCTTCGCCGACGGGGCGTTCTCCGGTTCCGGAGAAAAAATCTCCGTCCCGACAGGGTGATCGTCGGAAGGATGCTGGCCATCGGGACCGCCCCGTTCCTGACGGAATTCAGCTTCACCTTCATCATGGCGCTCTTCAACCGTTTCCTCCGGACCTACGGGGGAGATCTTGCCATCTCCGCCATGGGAATCTTCTTCAGCCTCGACAGCCTCCTTTTCCTCCCGGTCCTCGGGCTTGCGGAGGGAGTTCAGCCCCTCATCGGGTACAACTACGGCGCGAAGGACTACGGCCGGGTGATTGCCGCCGTCCGTTCCGCCATACTGATGGGGCTCGCTTTCTTCGCGGGGAGCTTTCTGCTCATCATGTCGGTGCCTGAACCGCTGATCCGCATCTTCAACGACACCGATCCCGAGCTGCTGGCCCTTTCCGTGCGGGGGATGCGGATCGGCTACAGCGGGGTCATGTTCGCCTCGGTGAGCATTATTGCCTCCCATACCTTTCAGGCCATCGGGAAGCCCAAAAAAGGGCTGTTTCTCACCCTTTCCCGGCACTTTCTCTTCATTCTCCCGCCGCTCTACTTCCTTCCCCCTCTCCTGGGGACGGACGGCGTCTGGATGGCTCTCCCCCTGTCGGACCTGGGAGGAGGGCTCCTGGGAGCCTGGTTCCTGAAGCGGGAGTTCGCCGTCATGCGGCGAAACCAGCGGATCGACGGGATGTTGCCCCTCCCGGAATGTACGCCCCCTCCGGATTCTGTATAATGGAGGAACAGACGCTGTCCCCCTGGAAATCCCGGAGGTGAAATACATGGAGAGAAGAGCAGGCCCCATAGGCAGGGGCGGAGTGAAACCGGCCGGCGAAATGATCCCGGAGAAAAGGTTTTCTGCATGAAAGCCTCGGGAAAAATCGGATTCGAAAAGGCTCTCGTCGGTGAAAGAGGAAAAGCGGCGTTTCTTTTTTCCTTCGGAATAGCCCTCTGCATTTTCGGCCTCACAAGGGATTCCCTGCAGGGTATCCTGTCGGGCCTGTGGAGGATTCTTGTCGAACCGGACTACCTCATTTCGGACTACATGGACGTGGGGGGCATGGGGGCGGCCTTCATCAACAGCGGGCTGCTCACGGTGATCTTCACGTCCATCCTTGTATTTCTCAGGGTCCACATCAGGGGGATTTCCATCGCAGCGGTTTTTACCGTGGCGGGGTTCTCCTTTTTCGGGAAGAATCTGCTGAACGTCTGGTTTATCATGGCCGGAGTCTGGCTCTACGCGAGAAGCCGGAAAGAACCCTTTCTCAATTACGTGTACGTCGCCTTTTTCAGCACCGCCCTTGCGCCCCTTGTGAGCCAGCTCATGTTCGGCTTTCACTTTCCTCCCTACCTGAGGATTGTTCTCGGCGCAGCGGCAGGGGTTTCGGCCGGTTTTCTGCTTCCCCCTCTCGCCACCTCCTTCCTGTCGGTCCACCACGGATTCAACCTGTACAATATGGGATTCACCGCCGGAATGGTGGGAACCCTGTATGTGTCCGTCTTCCGTTCCCACGGCTTCATCACGGCGAGCCGCGTCATCTGGTCTACGGGACACAACGGCCTTCTGTGGCCTCTGTGCGCCGCCTTTTTTCTTTTTCTCGCTGCTGCCGGACTGCTTCTCGGCGGCCTTTCGCAGGGCGGCCTGAGAGAGCTCTGGAAGCATCCCGGACGCCTCATAGCCGATTTCGTCGACCTGTATGATTTTCCCGCCACGCTCATGAACATGGGGCTGACGGGCCTTGCGGCCACAGCCTATCTCCGGCTGAGCGGGGGCGACTTCAACGGGCCGACCCTGGGCGGGCTTCTTACCATCGCCGGTTTCAGCGCCATGGGGAAAACACCCCGCAATATCGTTCCCATCCTGCTCGGCGTTGTGTTGGGCAGCATAACGAAAGACTGGAGCCTGACAGATCCGGCTATCCAGCTTGCCGCCCTTTTCGGGACCACCCTGGCCCCCATCGCCGGGGAATTCGGGGCGGCCGCCGGTGTCCTGGCGGGCTACATCCACTCGTCTGTGGTGCTGAACGTGGGAGTGCTCCACGCAGGTTTCAACCTGTACAACAACGGCTTTGCGGGGGGACTGGTGGCCGCCATCCTTGTTCCCCTCATCGAGGCTTTTCGGAGGAGGGAGAAACGATGAGGCACGAGCGTCTCGTGGTGTCCCGCATCGTGGGCGAACTGATGAACTTTTTTTTCTCCATGGGCGCCAGGGATTTCCAGGCCCGGGTCGCCAGGAGCGACGAGGGGCACGAGATCGTCATCGAGTCGGATTACGCCGGGAACCAGGGGAGCAAGCTCCGGGAGATGACCCGGCTGCTGCGGATGCCCCGGGCCCGGGAGATGGAGCAATATTCATGGTCGCTGTCGGGGGACATCAGTACGGGCCAGGAGATCTACCTCGTGGGCATCCTGACTGATACCGTCTCGGTGGACCACGACGAACAGGCGGGAAAGGTACGTATCGTCCTGTTCCGGAAGTGGAACTGAACGGAAGGGAGAAAATCATGGCACAGACGGAACTCACCCGGGAACTGCTGGAAGCCGCCGTCCTCGGCGCCTCGCTGCTCGGAGGAGGAGGAGGAGGAACGGTGGAGGAAGCTCTTGAAGTGGGAGAAATGGCCCTGAAGATCGGTCCCCTTCACCTTGTGGACCCGGACGACCTCGCCCCCTCGGGAACGGTTCTCACCTGCTCTACGGTCACCTGTCCCCACCGGAAGGATCCCTGCATTACCCCGAGGGCGAGGGTGCGCTCGGTGGAGCTGCTTCTCGAGAGCGGCGGGCCCAGGCCTTCCGGCCTTATTCCCAACGAGTGCGGAACCACGGGCATGGTGAACGGCTGGATCGAGGGTGCCATTCTCGGAATCCCCCTGGTGGATGCCCCCTGCAACGGCCGGGCTCACCCCACCCCCGAAATGGGCTCCATGGGGCTGCACCTCGTGGAGGGATATATTTCCTCCCAGTCCTTCGCCGGAGGCAGCCCTGCAAAGGGAGCTTATATAGAAGGGATCCTCAGGGGCTCAGTGGATACTGTATCGAATATGATCCGCCAGGATGCCTGCGTTGTAGGGGGTATCCTGGCAGTGGCGCGAAACCCGGTGAACGCCGTTTACGTGAAAGAAAACGGAGCGCCGGGCGCGGTGAAGCAGGCCATTCGCCTCGGAACGGCCATGAAAGGGGCAGCGGAGAAAAGCGCCGGAGCTGTCATTGAAGCAGCGGCGGAGATGCTCTCAGCCACGGTGATACGCTGCGGGGCCGTGGATGCGGTGGACCGGTTCACCGCCGGGGGCATCGACACCGGGACGGCATTTCTCGGCGGATACGAGGTGACCTTCTGGAAGGAGTACATGACCCTGGAAAAGGACGGGGAACGGCTGGCCACTTTTCCCGATCTCATCACTCTTTTCGACGGCGATACCGGACGGATCATCCCCAGCGACAGCCTCCAGCCGGGGATGAATGCCGTGATCTTCATCGCCTCCAGGAGGGAGCTGGTTCTCGGGGGAGGCATGCGCTCTCCCGGGCTCTTTGAGCCGGCGGAGAAAATCCTCGGGAAACCCATTCTTCCCTTCCTTCATATCTGATCGTGGTCATATCCTCCGGGGCGGCCTTCGGGCCGCCTTTTTCCTGCCGCTGCAGGAGGAAAGCCGGACCTTCCTGCCCGGCTGCTGGTCTGATATTTGACATAATATAATATGCGTGGTAATCTCTCCTCATGGTGTATTCTGCCCGGATTTTGCCCGGGCATACAAAATGGAGGTGTATGAATGGGACTTGAAGACCGGGTTTTGACCGGCGTCCATTTCATGCAGGGAAACTATGCTGCAGTCGAAGGCGCCATTGCGGCGGGATGCGACTTTTTCGCCGGGTATCCCATCACCCCTGCGAACGAGGTCTCCGAAGGGATGGCCAGGAGGCTCCCCGCCGTCGGGGGCGTCTTCTTCCAGGGAGAGGACGAACTGTGTTCCATCTATGCCATATCCGCGGCGTCCCTTGCCGGGGCGAAGGCCATGACGGCCACAGCCAGTGCAGGATATGACTACATGCAGGAGGGTATCGAGTACGCCGTGGCCGTGGAGGCCCCCATCGTGGTGGTTGACGTGATGCGCTGCCGGGGCGAAAACTTCGCCACCCAGTCGGACATCATGCAGGTCCGGTGGGCCGCCGCCGGCGACCATGAGATGATCGTGCTGGCTCCTTCAACGGTCCAGGAGACCTTCGACTTCACCGTCCGGGCCTTCAATCTCGCCGAGGAGTACCGTACCCCCGTGGTCGTTGTGTCCGAGATGTCCCTCGCCCTCATGAGAGAGCGCCTCGAGATTCCCGCTGCCTCGGCCATTCCGGTGGTGAACCGGAAACGGACCGCCAAGTCCCCCGCCGACTACCTTCCTTTCCACGCCGATTCAGAGTACGGGGTTCCGGACTTCGCGGAGCTCGGCACGGGCTACCGGGTCATCCACTCCATCAACCCCCACGACGAGCGGGGAGACATCGAGTGGGAGCCCCACGCCTTCGATCGCCTCTACAAGAGGATTACCGGCAAGGTCCGGGAGAACCGCACAAAGATTTCCACGGTCCAGCGGTTCGGCCTCGATGACGCCGACATTGCCCTGGTTGCCTTCGGCAGCGAGGTGCGCCCCGCTCTCGACGCCATGGAGATGGCCCGGGAGAAAGGGATCAGGGCCGGCGTGATGAAGCTCGACGCCCCGTGGCCCTTCCCGGAGGAGGCGATCCGGGACCTGGCTTCCAACGTGGGGGCCGTGGTCACCGTGGAGATGAACATGGGCAAGTACGCCGGAGAGGTCGAGCGGGCGGTGTGCGGAAAGTGCCGTACCGCGAGGGCGACGAAGAACCTCGGGACGCCCCACACTCCGGACGAGATTCTTTCCGTCATCGAGGAGGTGCGGGCATGAGCGCTCCCGAACTGTACACAAACGGCAATCCCCTGCTGAAATACATGAGGCAGGACAAGCTGCCCCATTTCTTCTGCCCCGGCTGCGGCTGCGGCCAGGTTGTGAGCGCCTTTCTCCGGGCCGTGGAAGCCCTCGGCCTCGACCTCGGCTCCATGGTGGGCATCGGCGGCGTGGGCTGCACTGCCCGGATTCCCGTCTACATCAACATGGACTGCCTCCACGGCGTCCACGGCAGGACCCTCGCATGGGCGACGGGGATCAAGCTCCACAAGCCCGACACCAAGGTAGTGGTCTTCGCCGGGGACGGCGACGCCCTCTCCATCGGCGGAAACCATTTCATCCACGCCGCCCGGCGCAACCTCGACGTGACCTTCGTGGTGGTGAACAACTTCAACTTCGCCATGACCGGCGGCCAGGTGGCGCCCATGACTCCCGACGGCTCTGTCACCATGACCACCCCTTACGGAAGCAGCGAGCCTCCCTTTGATATGTGCAAGCTGGCGGTAACGGCGGGTGCGACCTACGTGGCCAGGACCCTGACCTCCAATCCCGCCCAGATGACCACCTTCCTGAAGAATGCCCTGAACCACAAGGGATTCTCCGTGGTTGAAATTCTGTCCCAGTGCCCGACCCATTTCGGCCGGTACGCCCTCGGAAGCGGCAGCCCCAAGGGCCTGGTGGAGTGGATCAAGAGCCATACCGTTCCGGCGTCCGCCGCCGAAAAAATGTCTCCCGAGGAAACGGCAGGGAAGTACCTTGTGGGCGAGTTTGTCAACGTTGAAAAACCCGTCTTCCGGGGAAGCACCGTGTACACCCCGTCGACCTGCGGCTGCGGCGGGAAGGAGGCCAAGTAATGAACACGAAACAGACGAGCATCCGGTTCTGCGGCTTCGGCGGCCAGGGGATCATCCTGTCCTCCGTCATTCTCGGCGAGGCGGCGGTGACCAAGGAAGGCATCTATGCCGCCCAGTCCCAGTCCTACGGCTCCGAGGCCCGGGGCGGCCAGTGCCAGTCCGAGGTGGTCCTGTCGAAGAACCCCATCGGCACCCCCACCAACGAGCAGAACGACATCCTCGTGGCCATGTTCCAGGCGGCCTACATGAGCCACAAACATGAACTGAAGAAGGGCGGCGTCCTTTTCGTGGACAGCGGCCTCGTACCCGACCTCGGCGACGTGGATCCCTCCGTCACCGTGTGGAAGGTTCCCGCCACAGAGACGGCCATCCGTCTCGGCAGCAAGATGGCGGGCAACATGGTCATGCTGGGCTTCATCCAGGAAAAAACGGGCCTCGTCTCCAGGGACAGTCTCCTGGCTGCCATCCGGGAGTCGGTGAAGGAGAAGTACGTGGAGATGAACACCGCCGCCTTTGAAGAGGGCATCCGCATGGCGAAAGAGGACACGGGGGCATGAAGCTCTACGAATTCCAGGGCAAGGCTCTGTTCCGCGAAGCGGGCATACCGGTACCCCGGGGCGCCGTGGTCACCGCCTCCGACCGGTCGGGTCTCTTCGCCCCCTCTGCGGTGAAGGCCCAGGTTCTCTCCGGGGGGCGGGGAAAGGCGGGCGGCGTTCTGCTCGTCTCCACCCAGGCGGAAGCTGAAAAGGCCGCCGGCTCCATCCTTTCCATGGAACTGAAGGGAGAGCCGGTCAGAGCTCTTCTCGTGGAGGAGAAGATGAACATCCGGGCGGAATACTACCTCGCCGTCACTTTCGACGGTGAGGCCGGCACGCCCCTGTTCATGGCCAGCGCCTCCGGCGGAATGGATATCGAGTCGGTGGCGGAGCACAGCCCCGAGAAGATTCTCAAGCTTCCCGTGGATCCCCTGTGGGGCCTCACGGACTACAAGCTGCGCGCCATGGCCGATTTCCTCGGCTATGAGAACAAGAAGGAGTTCGCCTCCTTCGCCCGGAAGGTCTGGACCCTCTTCAGGGAAAAAAATGCCGTCCTGGTGGAGATCAACCCCCTGGTGGTCACCGATTCGGGCCTCGTGGCCCTCGACTCGAAGATCGAGATCGACGACGACGCCAGGCCCAGGCTGAAGGACCTCTTCGAAAAAAATCTCGCCGAGCAGGCGGCTCTCACCGGAGTGGAAGGGGAGGCGGACCACGGCACCATCACCTACGTTCCCCTCGAGGGGAACGTGGGCCTCATTTCTGACGGTGCAGGCACAGGGATGCTCACCCTCGACCTCATCCGGGACCTCGGCGGCGAGGCGGCGGACTTCTGCGAAATGGGCGGCCTGACGAGCCCCGAAGTGATGTACTCCGCCATGGACCAGGTCTTCTCGGACAAGAAAGACATCAAGAGCCTGCTCGTGGTCCTCATCGGCGGCTTCAACCGCATGGACGAAATGGCCGAGGGCATAACGGCCTATCTTCGGGAGCACAAGGTCTCCATTCCCCTGGTGGTGCGCCTCTGCGGCACCATGGAGGAAGAGGGCAAGGCCATTATGAAAGAGGCGGGCCTTCCCGTCTATGACGATCTTCGGACCGCCGTCGCCGACGCCGTGCGGTTCGCCGCGGGAGGGAACTGACATGGCCATACTTGTGGATCGCGATACCCGGGTTCTCGTCCAGGGAATCACCGGAAAATCGGGCATTCTCCAGACCAAATCCCTGATTGACTACGGCACGGCGGTGGTCGCCGGTGTCACCCCGGGAAAGGCCGGCACGGCCGTGGAGGGTGTTCCCGTGTTCAACTCCGTGGCGGACGCCGTCAGGGAAGTGTCTCCCAACGCGGCCATCAGCTTCGTTCCTCCCCTGTTCGCCAAGGATGCCGCCATGGAGGCCATGGAGGCCGGAATCAAACTTCTCGTCCTCACCATGGAAGGGATTCCGAAGCATGACGTGCTGGACATCCTCTCCTATGCCTCCGGCAGGGGAGTGCGGGTTCTCGGTCCAGGAACCGCAGGGGTCATCTCCCCGGGCAAGTGCAAGCTGGGCGCCCATCCCGCCCGGATGTTCAGGGAGGGGAAGGTCGGCGTGGTGTCGAAGAGCGGCGCCCTGTCCTACGAGGTGGGGAAGACCCTCACCGACGCCGGCATCGGCCAGTCCACCGTTGTCGCTCTCGGCGGCGGCCCCATCTGGGGAACCACCCAGCGGGACATCGTGAAACTCTTCAACGAGGATCCCGAGACGGAGATCATCGTTCTCCTCGGCGAGATCGGCGGAGGAACCGAGATTGCCGCGGCGGAATACATCGCCGAATCGGTCCGCAAGCCCGTGGTCTCCCTGATCGTGGGCCGGGCGGCTCCGGAGGGAAAATCCCTGGGCCACGCCGGTGCGATCATCCGGGGAAACAAGGGAACGGCGGCGTCGAAAATGGAAGCCCTGGAAAAAGCGGGAGCCTGTCTGGCTACGTCTCCCGCCCAGGTGGTGGAATTAATCCGGAAGCTGGGGTGATGAGATCATGGCTGTGCATGTAAACAAGCGGCTCTGCAAGGGATGCGGCCTGTGCATTTCCGTCTGCCCGAAGAACGTGTACGAAATTTCTTCCGAGACGAACCAGAAGGGGTTCACCGTCGTCGCGG
The DNA here is from genome assembly GCA_018436595.1 of Synergistaceae bacterium. Taxonomy (GTDB): domain Bacteria; phylum Synergistota; class Synergistia; order Synergistales; family Aminobacteriaceae; genus Aminivibrio. The sequence goes on from JAHDLC010000010.1 coordinate 52,445, forward strand.
CAGTCCGGGAGTCGGACTGCATCAAGTGCAGACGGTGCGAGATCACCTGCCCCGATATGGCGCTGTGGATCGAGGAATAGAATAAGCGGACTGGCGGCGGGGCGGCGGAAGAAATTCCGGCCGCCCCTGTCCCGTTGACAATGAACGCCCGAAAAGGGCACAAGGAGGCTGAAGCAGTACAATGACACGGATTATCGGACTTCAGGACATAAAAAACGCGGCCGGGAGAATCGCCGGCAAGGTGCGGCGGACCCCCATCCTGCGGGGAGACAAGCTTGACGCCCTGTGGGGCGCGGAGGTCTACTTCAAGCCGGAGAATCTCCAGCTTACGGGATCCTTCAAGATCCGTGGAGCTACCAACAAGATCCTCTCCCTCACCGACGAGGAGCGGGCGAAGGGCATCATCGCCTCGTCCTCCGGGAACCACGCCCAGGGCGTGGCCTACGCGGCGAAGATGCTCGGCATCAAGGCCACCCTCGTCCTTCCCGAGAACGCCCCCAAGTCGAAGATCGAGGGAACGAAGGCCCTCGGCGCTGAAGTGGTCCTGTACGGCTTCGACTCCATTCAGCGCTACAAGAAGCTCTACGAGATCAAGGCGGAAAAGGGCTACACCCTTGTCCACTCATACAACGACCCGGAACTCATCGCGGGCCAGGGCACGTCGGGCCTCGAGATCATTGAAGACCTTCCCGACGTGGACACCGTGGTGGTTCCCCTCGGCGGCGGCGGTCTCCTCGCCGGCGTAGCCGCGGCCATCAAGGAGACACGGCCCTCCGTGAGGGTGGTCGCCGTGGAACCCGCCGGGATCCAGCGCTACGCCGAGAGCCGGAAGGCCGGGAAGCCCGTGGAGGTCCCCATGGGCGCCACCCTCGCCGACGGTCTTATGATCACCATGACCGGCGAACACAACTATCCCCTCATCGACAAGTACGTGGACGAGATCGTTCCCGCCTCCGACGAGTTCATTTACAAGGCTCTCATGGAGATTGTCTTCAAGAGCAAGCTGCTCGTGGAACCCTCCGCATCTGTGGGCGTGGCGGCGGCCCTCGAAGGCAGCTTCAAGGTGAAGCCGGGCGAAAAGATCTGCTTCTTCCTGTCCGGCGGCAACATCGACCCTGACAAGCTCGCGTCGTTCATAGCCCACGAAACGGCCTGAGACTGAAAAGGACAAAAAAAGCCCGGGATTTCCCGGGCTTTTTTCTGTCCCGTGCTGTACGCCATGTCTGATATATCCGGTTGACGGAATCCCCAAAACAAATTACGATGTATATGCACCGGAAAACACTATCTGAAGGAGGGAATTTCATGAAAAAGTTGTCCAAGATACTGGCGTTTCTTTCCATCGCGGCCCTTTTCGCCGCAGGCGCGGCCTTTGCGGCGCCCATGCAGCTCACCATGGGAACAGGCGGAACGGCTGGAACCTATTATCCCCTAGGCGGAGCCCTTTCCCAGATCATCAGCGATAATTCAGGCGGTACCGTCAACATTACCGCCCAGTCCACAGGAGCCTCCATCGAAAACATCAACCTTCTTGCCGCAGGGGACGTGGACCTCATCATCGTCCAGAACGACATGTCCGACTACGCCTACAACGGGACCGAGTTCTTCAAGGACCGGAAGATCGAAAACATCACCGCCATCGCCAGGCTCTATCCCGAGCACATCCAGGTCATCGCCTCCAAGGACAGCGGCATCAAGTCCATCGCCGACTTCAAGGGAAAGAATATCTCCGTGGGCGCTCCGGGAAGCGGAAACGAAGCCAACGTCCGCCAGATTCTTGACGCGTACGGTATCACCTATAATGACTTCAAGGCCCATTTCATTTCCTACGCCGAGACAACCGACCACTTCAAGGACCGCCTCGTGGACGCCTTTTCCTACACCACCGGCGCTCCCAACCCCTCGATCCAGGACATCAGCACCCTTCAGGACCTCGTCTTCGTTCCCATCGACGGCGAGATAAGGGACAAGCTCATCGCGAAGTACCCCTTCCTCGCGAAGGAAGTCATTCCCGGAAACACCTACCGGGGACAGGACCAGCCCGTGGAGACCGTTGCTGTCCAGGCGATCCTGGCGGTGCGGAAGGAACTTCCCGAGGATGTGGTCTACACCATGACGAAGGCCCTTTTCCAGAACCTTGAGGCTGTCGGCAATGCTCACCACAAGGGCAAGAGCATCCTTCTGAGCAAGGCTCTTGACGGCATTTCCATTCCCGTGCATCCGGGCGCTGCCAAGTTCTTCAAGGAAGCGGGGCTTATGAAATAGGCTGAGAACCATTTTCGGGAGGCCTTCCTGAGCGGAGGCCTCCCTTCGTGCTTTTCCTGAGGGGGGAGTGGGTGTTGAACAGAAAAATCCTCTTGTACTGCTTTTTTCTCCTTTCCTTTCTTGTCCTGTTCTGTTCCCCGGCCCACTTTCTCATGATCAGAAGCGCAGACGGCTCCCTTCTCGCCGCATATCCCTTGAGAGTCGGCGAGACGTTTTCGGTGAGGTACATTCATTCCGTACAGAAAACGCCCGTGCTGGAAGTGTTCCGTCTTGATTTCCGGGAGGGCATCGAGCTGAGAGAAACTGTCTACACGGATTTCGGGGCGGGGCTGCCGTATCTTCTGGAAGGAAACGAGGTTTTTGAGAGCGGGGGGGGGAAATTCCGGATATACGGAATAGGAAGGCATCTTCCGGACATTGTTTTCCGTGTCGGCCGGTTCGCGGATTACCGTCTTCTGTTCCGCGAAAGGGACATTCCTTTCACTCAATTTGAAGAGCCGGGAAAACCTCTTCGTTTCACAGGAGGGAAAGGTCCTTATATTTTTTCTTTTTTTTATTGATTCCCTGAGGAGGAACGGTCATGGTGGAAAACAACGATGTGAAACCGCAGCAGGAAATTTTTGATTCAACAGCGGCGGAAAAGGCAGCGGAGACAATTGATGTCGAAAAGATTCTCGAAAAATATGACCGGGAGTCGACTACCCGGACGCTCACCCCGTCCTGGACGGGCATCGTCAAGATTATCTGCATTCTTTTCTCCCTCTTCCAGCTCTATACCGCGGCTTTCGGGGTATACGAGGCCCAGATCCAGCGTTCCGTGCACCTTGCCTTTGTTCTCGTCCTCGTGTACCTTCTGTACCCGGCCAGGCTGAGCCAGAGAAAAACGGGCCTGAAGGTGACCGACGTGATTTTCGCAGCCCTCGGGCTGGCGGTTGGTGCCTACGTCGTCATCGAATACACCGACCTCATGATGAGGGCGGGACTTCCCACCACAGGAGACATCGTGTTCGGCGGCATCTGCATCCTGCTGGTGCTCGAAGCGTCCCGCAGGGTTGTCGGGCTCCCCATCACGATTGTCGGCATAGTCTTCCTCGCCTATGCCTACTTCGGGCCCTATTTCCCCGGGATGTTCGCCCACAGGGGATTCTCCTACACCAGGATCATCACCCACATGTACGTGACCACCGAGGGAATCCTGGGAATGCCCCTGGGAGTCGCCTCCACCTTCGTGTACCTCTTCATCCTCTTCGGCGCTTTCCTGCATAAAACCGGCCTGGGCAAATTCTTCATCGACCTCGCCCTGGCGGCCACGGGCCACAGGATAGGAGGTCCGGCAAAAGTCGCGGTTATGGCGAGCGGCCTTTTCGGCACCATATCGGGCAGCTCCGTGGCAAACGTCGTCACCACCGGCACATTCACCATCCCCCTCATGAAGAGCATCGGATACAAGGCAGAATTCGCCGGTGCCGTGGAGGCCGCGGCATCCACGGGAGGGCAGCTCATGCCCCCCATCATGGGAGCGGCCGCTTTCGTCATGTCCCAGTTCATCGGAATCAGCTATATCGAAATAGCCATCGCGGCAGCCCTTCCGGCAATTCTCTACTACCTCGCGGTGGGGCTCATGGTTCATTTCGAGGCAAAGCGGCTCGGTCTCAAGGGGATACCCAAGGAAAATCTTCCCCAGGTGAAAAAGGTTTTCGCCGAAGGATGGCACCTTCTTCTTCCGCTCTTTGTCATCGTCTATCTTCTCGTCAAGGGGTACACCCCCCTGAGAGCTGCTCTCGTCTGCATCATAGTGACGGTCGCCATCGCCATGCTGCGAAAGAACACCAGGCTCAATGGAAAGGACATCCTCGATGCCCTTGAGAACGGCGCCCGGTCGGCCATAGGCGTTTCGGCGGCCTGCGCATGCGCCGGGATCATCATCGGCGTGGTCACCCTTACCGGCGTCGGGCTCAAGATCGCCAACGGCATCGTGGTGCTCTCCGGCGGCAGCTTTTTCTTCACCCTTGTCCTCACCATGATCGCTTCCATCATCCTCGGCATGGGGCTTCCCACCACGGCGAAGTACATCGTGCTGGCGTCCATGGCGGCTCCCGCCATCATGAAGTTCGGCGTGCCCATACTGGCGGCCCATCTCTTCATCTTCTACTTCGGCATCGTCGCCGACCTCACTCCCCCTGTCGCCCTGGCGGCCTACGCCGGAGCGGGGGTGGCGGGAGGAGATCCCGTAAAAACCGGCTTCAACGGTCTGAAGCTTGCCCTGGCAGGCTTCATGATTCCTTACATCTTCGTCTACAACCCGGGGCTTCTCCTCATCGACACCACCCTCCCCGAAATTATCCTGATGATCGGGACCTCCCTGCTCGGGGCCTTTGCTCTCGCCCTTGGCGGCTCAGGATACTGGATGAGGAACCTCAACATTCTCGAGCGGATCATCTTCTTCGGAGCGGCGGTCACGCTCATTTTCCCGGGAGTTGTGACTGACTCCGTCGGAGTCGGGATAATGGCCGTCATGTGGTTCCTGCAGAAGCGTTCGGTGAAAAATCTGCCGCAGCAGTCCTGATCTTCCGTTTTCTGCCTATGCAGCAGGTCCTGTTTGCAGGACCTGCTTTTTTTTTGGGAGGGAGCCAAAATCAGGATACATTATACATATTGCTTTTCCCGGAGAGTACGTATAGAATATATTATGCATCAAATATAAGGGGCACTCTGTCAACATTTTAGTTCATCATTTTGGAGGGAATCGAATGGCAAGGGAATTCGGCGTCACCGAGTGCGAACCGGCAACCCAGGGAGAGGCGGTCCTGCGGAAAGCCACCAAGGAGTGCAGCTACCGTACGGAACTGGCTCCATTCTGGACCACGGCGATTATCGTGCTGTCCTGCGTTTTCATCCTGTACCACCTGATCACCTCGCGGTTCGGCATGCCGCCCATGTTCAAGCACAGGGCCATCCATCTCGGCTTCATCCTCTGCCTTGTCTGGATGTACTACCCCGCGTCGAAACGGTCGATCCAGTCAAGGCCCAGCGCCGTCGACATGGTGCTTATCGCGGCTTCCATCGCCGTCTGCGGCTACACGGTCTTCAACGTCGACGCCTTCGCTCTCCGGGGGGGCGTGGCTCTCCAGAGGGACTACTATTTCGGTGCGGTGGCCATTCTCCTCGTTCTGGAGGCCTGCCGGAGAGTCGCGGGAAAGGGCCTGCTTATCCTGGCCATCGTTTTCCTTCTCTATGCCCTTCTCGGGCGGCATATCCCAGGGGTTCTTTCTCACAGAGGATATACCATAGAGAGAATCATCTACCAGATGTACCTGACCACGGAAGGGATCTACGGCCTCCCCATCGGCATCGCGGCCACTTACCTGGTCCTTTTCATCGTCTTTTCCTCCTTCCTTGAGAAGAGCGGGCTCGGTACCCTCTTCAACGACGTCTCCCTCGCCCTCGGCGGCAGGCTCGTCGGCGGTCCCGCCAAGGTGGCCGTCATCGGCAGCGGCCTCGTGGGCATGATCAGCGGCAGCGCGGCCACCAACGTCGCGACTTCCGGAGCTTTTACCATCCCTCTCATGAAAAAGATCGGCTACAAGCCCTATTTCGCAGGGGCCATCGAAGCCGCTGCCTCCACGGGCGGCCAGATCATGCCCCCCATCATGGGCACAGGAGCCTTCATCATGGCGGAATTCCTGGGTGTCCCATACATCTCCATAGCGGCGGCGGCCATCATTCCCGCCGTTCTGTACTTCGCCGCCGTCTTCTTCCAGGTCGACCTCAGGGCGAGGAAAATCGGCCTGAAGGGCATGGCCAAGGAAGATCTTCCCGACGTGAAGAAGACCGTCCTGCGGTACGGCCACATGTTCCTGCCCATCGTCATTCTCGTCGTCCTGCTCATGCAGCATTTCACGCCTCTCTACGCCGCTTTTTATTCGATTCTCGTGACCTGGATCCTTTCCTTTCTGAGGAAGGAAACCCGCATGGGCGTCGACAAGCTCATTCCGCTCGCGGTTTCGTCGGCAAGGTCCTGCCTGAGCCTCAGCGTGGCCATGGCCAATGCGGGGTTCGTGGTGGCCGTCCTGTCCATGACCGGAATAGGCATCATCCTCGCAGACAACATCGTCGCCCTTTCACACGGAAGCCTCTTCGTCACCCTGGTGCTCTGCATGGTGGTCTCCATCGTCCTCGGCATGGGGCTCCCGACGAGCGCATGCTACATTATCGCCGCCACCATCGCGGTCCCCATTCTTCACGAGATGAAGGTTCCCGGTCTCCAGGCCCACTTCTTTGTCTTCTACTTCGCCTGCCTTTCGACGGTTACCCCTCCGGTGGCCCTGGCCTCCTACGTCGCGGCCGGCATGTCCGGCGCCGGGACAAACGAAGTCGGCTGGGCAGCCTTCAAGCTGGCCCTCGCAGGGTTCATCGTCCCCTTTTTCTTCATCTACGCGCCTGCCATCCTGCTTATCGCTGACAGCGCCGCGGTTATCGCCTGGGCAGCCGTATCCGGCCTTCTGGGGGCAGCCCTGCTTTCGGTCGCCGTGGAGGGATTCCTGTTTATCCGGCTTCCGTGGCTGCTCCGCATCGTCTTTTTTGCGGCGGCATTGTCCCTCATCGCCCCCGGTCTCAACTCGGACCTGATCGGTTTCGGCCTTACCGCGACAGGGCTTGCGGGAACCCTTATTCTTCGGAAGAAATACGGAGGCACCCGGGATAATGAACCCGGTACAATGTAACAGACAGCAGCAAATGCACAAAAATGTGGGGTAACCCCACAAAGACGGGCAAAGCCCAAAAGGAGGATGAAACATGTTGAAAGGAAGAAAGATGATTCTGGCGGTTGGGGTTCTTGCGCTGTTCCTGTTCAGCGGCGCCGCGTTTGCCGTAACCCATATCACCATGGGAACGGCCGGCGTGGGCGGAATGAACTATCCCGTCGGGATGGCCATGGCCAAGATCTGGAATGCCAACATCAAGGACATGAAAGCCGTCGCCATCGCTACCGCAGGCGCCGTCCAGAACATCGACATGATCCGGACGAAGGACATCGAAGTGGCGGTCTGCAGGGCCAACGAGGCCTACCGTGCCTTCAACGGCATCGAGAAGTACGAGGGCAAGCCCCATTCCTGGCTCCGTGCCCTTACCGGCGGCGTCATGTTCGACGCCAAGACGGTGGTGGCCCTGAAGGACGAGGGCATCACGTCCATTAAGGACTTCAAGGGCAAGAGAGTCGCCGTCGGACCCGTTGGAAGCGGCGGCGAGCTTGACGCCCGGGAAATCCTCGCGGCCTACGGCCTGACCTACAAGGACATCACCCCCGAGTACGTGGAAGCCAGCCAGGCCGTCGACATGATGTCCGACGGTCTGATCCAGGGCGCCATCCTCGGCTTCACTCCCGGCGCCTCCGCCATCAGCGAACTCATGGTCACCGGCAAGGTCATCATTCTTCCCATCGAGGAAGAGGGATACCAGGCCCTGAAGAAGATAAACCCCCTCATCGACAAGAGAGTCCTGAAGGCCGGAACCTACCCGAACCAGGACTACGACGTGGAAACCTGCGGCGATCCCGCCGACCTCATCATCACCAGGGAAGATATCCCCGAGGACCTCGTTTACCAGATGACCAAGTCCCTCTATGAGAACCTCGATGGAGTCCGCAGCGTGGCGGCGGCAGTCCGCGGCTTCGGTCCCGATCTTGTGGCCGAACCCGACAAGATGCTGATTCCCTATCATCCCGGCGCTCTCCGCTACTTCAAGGAAGCCGGAATCCTGAAGTAAGACAGACCTGCTTCAAGGGATGCGAAAAACCCCGGGGGGAATCTCCGGGGTTTTTTTGCATCCCCATGCCCCGTAGTTCCCCCGGGATGGTCTCCTGCCGGAAACGGGTATAATCAATACACGGTCCTGCGGAACAACGGAAAGGGGAGACCAGTGCTTGAAAATACTTGTCAGTGCGTGCCTTCTGGGCGTGAACTGCAGATATGACGGAGGAGGCGCGTTGAATAACAGCGTTCTTGCTCTGATGGAACGGCATGAGCTGATTCCCGTCTGCCCGGAACTTCTGGGGGGGCTTCCCACGCCGAGGGAGCCTGCGGAAATATCCGTCGGCAGGGTCCGGACCATCAGCGGAATTGACGTGACGGAGCAGTACGGGAGAGGAGCCGCCGAGTCGCTTCGTCTTGCGCTCCTGTTCGGTTGCTCCGCCGCCCTTCTGAAGGAGAGAAGCCCGTCCTGCGGAGCGGGCATGGTCTATGACGGAACCTTCTCCGGAAAACTGGTGCCCGGCGACGGTTTCACGGCCAGGCTGCTCCGGAGCAGGGGAATACGGGTTATTCCGGAAAGCGGGATCGGGGAGCTGTAGCGGGGAGCTGTACCGTCAGGTCAAGGGGGATAGGGACCGGGTGTCCCCATCCCCCTTGACGTTTCTGGACCCGGGGCTTCTTTTTCCTCCTTTTATTCCTCGGGCGGAAGGGCCTTGGTGAGTTCCGGAATGAAGGAGACCGAGACGGGCTCTCCCTCGGCGAAGATCTGCCGGGCGTCCGGGTTGTCCACCTGGACGAGGATTTCCCCCATCTCGGTGGAGACGAAGGATTCAATGCTGTGTCCCAGGTACACGTTGGTGGTTACCTTTCCGTCGAGGATGCCTTCTCCCGGAGGAAGAAGGGTCAGCGACTCCGGGCGGCACATGACCAGGGCGGAATCTCCGGCTTTGAGGTCCGGGGAGAACCGGGGAAGAGTGAAGGTTCTCCCCCGCACCCTGACGGTGCAGTGTTCGTCCACGCCGGCCACCTCGGCGGGAAGGAAGGCCACCTTGCCGATGAAGCCCGCCACGAAGGCGCTTGCAGGATCGCGGTAGACCTGGTGGGGCGATCCGATCTGCACGATTTTTCCTTTGTTCATGACGATGATCCTGTCGGAAAGGCTCATGGCCTCCACCCGGTCGTGGGTCACGTAGGCGGCGGTGATGCCGAGGGATTTCTGGATGCGGCGGATCTCCACCCGCATCTGCTCCCGGAGCAGGGCGTCCAGGTTCGACAAGGGTTCGTCCAGCAGGAGGACCGCCGGCTCAACGATGAGGGACCGGGCCAGGGCGACCCGCTGCTGCTGACCTCCCGAAAGGCGGGAAGGGGGGCGTTTGGCAAGGGTGTCGAGGCCCACCATGCCGAGAAAGCGCATGACCTTTTCGCTGATCTCCTTCTCCGGCATTTTTCTGAGCCGGAGACCGTAGGCCACGTTGTCGAAGACGTTCATGTGGGGGAAGAGCCCGTAGCTCTGGAAGACCATGGCGGTGTCCCGCCTGTTGGGAGGAAGGTAGGTGATGTCCTCGCTCCCTATGAGGACCCGGCCCCTGGTGGGCAGCTCGAACCCGGCGATCATGCGCAGCGTGGTGGTCTTGCCGCACCCCGAGGGTCCGAGAAGGGTGACCAGCTCGCCGGGGGCGATGACGAAGTCCGCCTGCTCCACGGCGGTGATGTCCTTTCCGGACTGGGGATCCTGGAACACCTTCCACACGTTTTCAAGGGTGACTGATTTCGAAATGTTTTCCATGGTTTGTCCCACCTCAGATGCTCATGGTCTTTGCGAGATTTTCGTTCTTTCTGACCACCAGCCGGAGAAGCCCGAAAGTCAGAAGGACGATCACGATGAGCGTCGTCGCGAGGACGCTCGCCAAACCGAACCGCAGGTTTTCCGAGAAGTTGTAGATGAGGACGGTCAGGTGGTACCACTTGGCGGAGATGAGGAAGATGACGGCGCTCACGGCCGTCATGGAGCGGACGAAGGTGTAGGAGAGGCTCGAGATGAAGGCCGGCCGTATGAGCGGGAGGACGATGGTCCGGAACACCGTGGGGGTATCCGCGCCTAGGTCCGAGGCCGCCTCCTCGATGGCCGGGTCGATCTGCTTCAGTGAGGCGAGCCCTCCCTCCACGCCCACGGGAAGTTCCCTGATGACGTAGTTGATCACGATGATGGCCGCCGTGCCCACAAGGATGAGGGGGGCCTTGTTGAAGGCCAGGATGTAGCTGATGCCCACCAGTGTACCGGGGAGGGCGAATGGGGTCAGGATGAGCATGTCGAGCAGCCGCTTGCAGGGAAATTTCTTCCTGGCCAGCACGAGGGCGGCGATCATGGCCAGAATGCCCGCTATGGGCGTGGCGGCCCCGGCGAGGGTCAGGGTGTCAAGGAGCACCCTCCATCCCCGTTCGAAGGCCTCCCTGAAGTTGGCCAGGCTGAATGTGTAGTCGATGCCCCAGTTCTTCACGAAACACCCGGCGATGATGGTTCCGTAGAGGCTGAAGAGGAAGAGGACGATGAGGACCATCAGGGTGACCAGGATGCGCTTCACTCCCGGCGACACGAGCTCCGTCATGCGGCCTGAGGGTTTTCCCGTGACGGTGACGTAGGATTTGCGGCTCACCCAGTACCGTTGGGCCAGAAAGGCCGACAGGGTGGGCAGGAGGAGCAGAAGGGAAAGGGCGGCCCCGTGCCCCAGGCGGTTCATTCCCGTGACCTCCATATAGGATTCCACGGAAAGGACCCGGAAGCTCCCGGAGAGGATCAGGGGATTCGCGAAATCCGCCAGGGAGTTGGTGAAGACCAGGAGCCAGGAGCTGAGCAGCCCGGGCACCGAGAGGGGGAGGGTCACCGTTTTGAAGGTCTCCCACCGGGTGGCCCGGAGGTTCAGCGCCGCGTCCTCCAGAGTGGAATCGATGGCTTCGAGGATGCCCACCATGGTGAGGAAGGCGATGGGGAACATGCCCATGGTCTGGACAAGGGTCAGCCCCCCGAGGCCGTAGATGGTGAAGTTCTCCAGGCCGAGGATCTGTTTCGTGATAAGGCCGTTGTTGCCGAAGAGCAGGATGATGGACAGGGTGAGGGAGAAGGGGGGCGAGATGATGGGGAGGGTCGCCATGGCTGAGAAGAATTTCTTCCCCCGTACTTTTGTCCTCGAAATGACGAAGGCGAAGAGAAATCCCACCATGGTGGAAGCTGTGGCGGTGAAGGCCCCCAGGGTGATGCTGCCCTTCAGGGCGGTGACGTACTGCCTCGTGGTGAGGATGGATTTCCACGTTTCCAGGGAGAATTTTCCGTCCTGCAGGAAGGTCAGCCGGACCGCCTCGAAGAGGGGATAGGCCACGAAGACGCCCACGAGAGTGAACAGGCCGAGGATGACATAGCCGGTGATGGGGTCCCTGCTGTAGCCTGCCACGGCGAAGACCGCGGCGAAGAGGACCAGGGCGAGGAGAAAGAGTCCCCGCAGAAGGAAAAGAAACCGGTCGAACCCCCCGGGAGAGAAGAGAAACACGGCCGTTCCCGTGACGTCGCCGGTCTCGCCGTCGTGGGCCGGGGCGAAGAGGACCCGCCGCTCCTCCCCGCCGAGAAGGAACCGCTGTTCGGGCTGGTAGATTTCGTCGTACATGGCGCTCTCTATTCCCCTGGCGAAATCCGGGTCCTTCCCGTGGTGTGCGAAGAAGTCCCCGAGGCCGGGTGTGGGGGCAAAGACTTTCATGCCGCCCTCGTCCTCAGGGAAGCCCTTGAGGAAAAGGAGGTCGAACTCCCGGGACGGGCCGCTGATCCGGCGGATCCAGCCGCCGATGGCCTCGTCCTTTGAGGGAACGGAGCCCATGGCGGCCTCGGCGGCTTTTTTGTAATGGTTTTCGGCAATGGCGCCGAAGGAACCCGCCAGGGCGTTGTACATCCAGAAGAGCAGGGCGGCGAAAAGCAGAACGGAGAGGGCCAGGGAGAGGAACTTTCTTGAAGGAATGGTCATCTCCTCCTTTCCGGTGAAAGAATGAAGGGGTCCCGGGCAGGACCCCTTCCAGTTTCCCGATTGCAGGCAAACTTTACCTGGAGGCGCCGATTTCCTTGTTCCACCGGTCGAGGAGCCTGCCCTTGTTGGCGGCGTCCCAGACGTCATCCTGGTTGACCAGCTTCATCTTCGAGAAGGAGAACCCCGTCTCCACCGGAGAGGCTTTGTCGCTCAGGGGAATGACGTACCACGTGGCGATGATGTCCATGGCGGACTGGCCGAGGATCCAGTCATAGAGCTTTTTCCCGTTCACCGGATCCGGTCCGTCCTTCAGGAGGGAGAGGGCCGCCGTCTCGAAGCCCGTTCCGTCGGCAGGAACGGCGATCTCGATGGGAGCTCCTTCAACCTTCAGCTTGACCATGTCGTGGAGGTAGCCGATGGCCACGGGGATCTCGCCGATGGCGCAGTTCTTGCCGGGGGCGGAACCGGACTTGGTGTACTGGTCGATGCTCCTGTCCAGTTTCTTGAGGAACTCGAAGGCCTTGTCCTCGTCGTTGCCGAAGACCCGGATCAGGGTGGTGACCATGTTGTAGGCCGTTCCGGAGGTGCCGGGGTTGGCAACCCGGACTTTTTTCTCGTACTCGGGCCTGACGATGTCGGCCCAGGAGGTCGGCAGGGGAAGGTTCAGCTCGGCGGACCGGTTTGTGTTGATGCAGAAGGCGATGGGGCCCACGTACAGGCCGATCCAGAATTTCTCGGGGTCCCTGAACTGGTCGGGAATGGATCCCGCCATGCGGGAATTGTAGGGAGCCGTCAGCCCCTTGTTCTTGGCGTCGATGTGGAGGGTGCCCACGCCGCCCACCCAGATGGATGCCTGGGGGTTGGCCTTTTCGGCCTCGATCCGTGCCACAGCCTCGCCGGAGGAGAGGCGGACCCATTCCACCACGATGCCGGTTTCTTTTTCAAACTGCTCGAAAAGGGCCTTCGCCAGGGGTTCCTCCATGGTGGTGTAGGCTTTCACCTTTTCGGCGGCGAGGGAATTCCCCGCGATCATGGTGACGCACAGCAGAACGAGAACAGCCAGGACAACGATTTTTTTCATTTGTTCATCTCCTCCTGTAGTTTGCGGGCAGCCTCCGGTTGCGCTGTCTCCGCCTGAGTATAGAAAGGGAAGGGGTGCCTGTCAATTCTTCCCTTCCTTTTTGCCTGTGTATTTCAGGGAGACTGTTCCACCCATGGAAAAGGAGAGCCGGATCCCCTCTCCGGCCAGGGAAAACCGTTCCAGTTCAAGGAACCCCACCGTCCCGTCCATGGTCACCTCGTCGGAGACCTGCCTGCCCCGGACCGCCTCTCCGAGGGAGGCCAGGGCTTTTTCCCGGAGTTCCCCCAGGGGGAAGACGAGGGTTTCCCCGATCTCCTTCGCCAGGATCGGCCTGACGATCCAGGATGCCATCCGCATCAGTCCCCGGGTGGAATCCTCGTCGAAGTCCACACCCTGGACGCGCAGAACCTGGTCCTCTTTCGAATAGACCGGTTTCCCCGTCAGGTAGACCGTTCCCTTCAGCGGAGCGCCGAAAGGAGCCGTTCCGGAGATCTCCGCCGCGGCCGCCAGTTTTTCCCCGCTGCCGAAGAGGGATATTTTCCCGACGGAGACCCGGCCTCCGCCGGGGAGGTCGAGGGGATCCAGGGGTCGTCCCGAGAGAAATTCCTCGAGAGCCCTGTATGAAACGCTGGCGTCCAGGTTGAGCAGGACCCCCGGATCGAGACCGGGCGGCATGGACGAGAGTTCGGGAAGGGGCCGGGGAGGAGCTGCCCCTTCCGGGGTGCCCGATGAGACCGTGAGAAGGCACCGGAGGGCGATGTGGGCGGAGAGGATTCCCCCCTTCGCCGCAAAGGGGGGCATGGCCACATCGAGGGGGCGGACCGAAAGAACCAGCCGGGGGGAATCGGTCAGCGGGATGGGAGCGTTCAGGCTCTCCCACTGTTCCCGGGCGCGCTCTTTCAGCCGGGCGGACCGGTTGATCTCCTCCTCGGCCCGGCGCAGGAGGTCCCCGGAGCGTTCTTCGAGGATGGAGGAGAGGAAACGGGCGATCCCGACCTTCTGGCCGAGGATGGTGACGGCCGGCTTTTCCTTCCATTCCACGGCCAGGGAGCCGGCGAGGCGGATCTTCCAGTCCCTGTCGATGGTCGGCTTCACTTCGAGCCTGATCCTGCCGCCGCCGAAAATCTCCTGCTTTGTGCTCGAGGAGATGCCGAGTATGTTCCCCTTCCACCGGACGAGGCTTTCAAACCTGAAGGGAAGGGTGACCCTGGCCCTGCCGTTTTCCAGCGAAACTGAGACCGGTCCCGTCCGTTCCACGAGCACGTCGGCCGCCGATTCCCCGTAACTGTCGTCCAGCTTCTGCCCCTTCACGTTGTAGAGGGGGTTTCCCAGGGCGTTCCCGAGGAGACGCTCCGCCTCCGCCGCTGTGATGCTCAGAGGGACGGAGAGGAAGGATTCGGCGGGCGGGGCGGAGGGCAGTTCCTTCTCGATGGCAGGAGGGGCCACCGGGGAAAGGACGACCTCCTTTTCCTCAGTCGTGGCGGAGACGATGAAAAACGCAAGGGACCCGAGAACGCATGCCAGGACGGCAGACAGCCATTTTTTCATGGAAATACCTCTCAGCGGAAAATTCGTTTTCTTTTTTCCATCCATTATACTCCGAAAGAGAGCCCTGCCGGAAGAATGCGTCCCGGTCCCGGGACCGGGGGACCGTAATGAATCCGCGGGCACCGGCGACGCTCCCCGTCGCCTGCGGGTACGGACGTGCGGGCCGTCATTGACAATCACCTTCCACCGGATACAATGAGTGCTGCGGGAACAGATGCCGGGAATCATGCGCCGCTTTTCCGCCGGCGTTCTGCCCCGGGCAATGGGTATGTACGGAGGCCTTCAGCGGGAATATCCTGCGCTGGGGGTCATTTTTCTTCTGAACGAAGGAGAGAGAAAACGATGGAGCAGCTCTTTGAAGGTTTTCTTGCCATCACGGCAAAACAGGCGGTGATGATGGGGGTGGGAGCGGTCCTGCTCTACCTGGCCATAGCGAAGGAGTACGAGCCGTCCCTGCTGCTTCCCATGGGGTTTGGGACGCTGCTGGTGAATATCCCGTTCTCATCGGCCCTGACGCAGATTGCGGGGGACCACCTCCAGCACGGGGCCCTGAGCATCCTTTTCGACGCGGGCATAGCCAACGAAATGTTCCCCCTGCTGATATTCATCGCCATCGGTGCCATGATCGACTTCACCCCCCTGTTCCAGAACCCTGTGACCTTTATCTTCGGAATCACGGCCCAGGCAGGAATTTTCCTCACCATGGGCCTGGCCCTTCTCTTCGGCTTCGACCTGAAGGAGGCGGCGTCCATCGGCATCATCGGCGCGGCCGACGGCCCCACGTCCATTTACGTCTCCGCCAAGTTCGCCCCCCATCTGCTGGGGCCCATATCCGTGGCGGCCTACTCGTACATGGCCCTGGTCCCGGTGATCCAGCCGCCGGTGATCAGACTGCTCACCACGCCGAAAGAGCGGACAATCCCCATGCCCTACCATGAGAAGCCCGTGCCGAGAAAGGCGAAGATCCTCTTCCCCATAGGCATCACCCTTGCGGCTGGAATGTTCGCCCCGCCCTCGGCGTCGCTGATCGGCTTTCTCATGTTCGGCAATCTCCTGCGGGAGAGCGGCGTGGTGGACCGGCTCGCCAAGGGGGCCCAGAACGAGCTGGCCAACATCGTCACCATTCTCCTGGGGCTTGCCATCTCCGCCACCATGACGGGGGAGCGGTTCATCCAGCCCCAGACGATCCTCATCCTCTCCATGGGACTCGTGGCCTTCATCCTGGACACGGCGGTGGGTGTGCTCTCGGCGAAGGCGATCAACCTGTTCCGGAAGCGGAAGCTGAACCCCATGATCGGGGCGGCGGGCATCTCGGCCTTCCCCATGTCCGCCAGGCTCGTGCAGAAACTGGCGGCGGCGGAGGACAGGAACAACTTCATTCTCATGCACGCCGTGGGAGCGAACGTGTCGGGGCAGATCGGCTCGGTGCTCGCGGGAGGGCTGCTGCTGGCGTTCCTGGGGTAGAACTGATTCCCGGCAGAGGGGAGCGGCAACACTCCCTCTGCATTGAAGAAACAGATCAGGAGAAATAGAAAGGGGCCGTTTCCGGCGGTTGTGCCGGAGCCGGCCCCTCTCTTTTCTGTCCGGGGGATCAGAAGTACAGCTCGTACTCCTGGGGGGTGGGGGCGTTGTAGACGTATTCCGCCTCCTCGGTCTTCCTTTTCGTCCACAGCTCGAGCAGCTTCCCGGGGAAGGCGGGGGTGAGGTAGCCGTTGTCCTTCCGCAGCCCCTCGAGGACAGAGAAGAGGTTCAGAGGGAAGACTTTGTCCTCCTTCGCCTCGGGGCTGTCAAATCCTGCAGCCACGGGGTCGGCGTTTCTGAGGATCCCGTCGGCCCCGGCCAGGACCATGGCGGAGAGCATGTAGTGGATGTTCGCCGAGGCATCGCCGGTTCGGTATTCTATCCGGACCTCATCGCTCTTCAGGTACCCCGGTATGCGGACCGCGGCGCTTCTGGAGCCCTTGGCGAAGGTGGCGCTGATGGGGGCTTCGTACCCCGGGACGAGGCGGCGGTAGCTGTTGGTGCCCGGGTTGGTGAAAGCGAGGAGGCTTCCCGTGAGGCTGTGTTCGAGGAGCCCCGCCGTATAGGCCAGGGCTTCCCGGGAGAGCCCGTGGAGGCCGTCGCCTGGGAAGAGGGATTTCCCTCCCTTTTCGAGGAACTGGTGGACGTGCATTCCGCTGCCGGGCATTTTATAGAGGGGTTTGGGCATGAAGGTGACGGAGAGTCCCATCTCCTCCGCCACGGTCCGGATGATCCACTTGGCCACGCAGACGCTGTCGGCGGCCCTGACGAGATCCATGAAGTCGAGCTCGATCTCGAGCTGGGAGGCCCCTACCTCGTGGTGATGGTATTTCACGGGGATTCCCGCCTGCTCCATTGCGTGGACGGTGCGGTTGCGGAAGTCGAGGTACCGGTCTTCCGGCGGGAGTTTGTGGTATCCCTTGTGGGGGCCGAAGCGGGGAACGGAAGAGTACTCCTCTCCAAGGCCCTCGGAGGATCCGACTGAATAGCCGGCGTGGTCCAGCCCGGTGGAATACTCCACCGACTCGAAGACGTAGTATTCAAGCTCCACGAGCATCATGGCCCGGTCGGCCAGGTTTTTCTCCATGAGGAAGGCGGCGGTCCGCTCGGCCACCGACCGGGGGTACTGGTCGAAAGTGTTCCGCTCCGTGGAGACCACGTCGCAGATCACGTGCACCGTGCGGAAGTCCTCCCGCTCCTCGAGGAAAGCGGACGACCTGTCAGGAATGGCCACCATGTCGGACTTGTCCACCTTGGCGAAACCGTAGTTCGAGGCGTCGAAGCCTATGCCGTCCCGGAAGACCGATTCGGAGACGTAGCCCCGGGGGATGGTCACCGAGCGCATGCCCCCCGAGATGTCGAACATGAGCAGGTTCAGGAAATCGGCATCGAAACTTTTTTCCGGGAAATCCGGAAGGGCTGTCAGGTTCACGTTCATACCTCCAGACGGTACGCGAGTGTCGGACCGCCCTCCCCTGAAAGGGAGGGGACGGTGCGCCTCCCTATTATAGAAGGAGCGCCGTTTTTCTCAATTTCTGGCGGACAATTCGGAATGAAAAGTTTAGGAATTACGGGCTGACATTTTTTCACCGGCCAAGAAAATCGAGAACTCTGAGGAGAAAACCCCTGGAAAATCCTATTGCATCCGCCGGACAGACCTCCTGGCAGCAGTAGCAGCGTATGCACTTTTTGTAGTTAATGTCAATGATGTTTTGGGCTTTTCTGGTCATGGCTTTCGCCGGACATACTTCCACGCACTTTCCGCACCCTATGCAATCCCGGGGGCGCTGGACGGGGCGGGAGGACAGGTGGCGCTTCCCGAAACCGTCAAGGAGGGCCGGAAGCAAATGAAGAGAATCGAGCCTGGGAATGTCAACCTTTTCAAAAACATAGTCCGGCGGAAGGTCTCCGGCAGTTGTTCCGAAGTCTTTCGGCAGCAGGTTCCGCCGTTGTGCTGAGCGATACAGGGGAAAGGCCTGGAGGTCGGCTCCGAGGAGGGTGCAGAGGCGAAGGTCCAGCTCAAGCGGATCGGCGGAGGCGGCGAGAAGCCCGAACATGCGGGGCCGTCCGTTCCCGGGACCACGGCCTTCCATGCCCCCGATGCCGTCCATGATGGTGAGGGCGGGAGCGAGACTTCTCGCGATGTCCAGGTGAAGGTCGGCGAACACATCCCTGTCCAGCCCCACGGTGTAGTGCCACGAGGCCTTCCGCTGCCGGACCACTGTGCCGAAGAGGTTTTTCACTCCCATGGTGAGCATCATCTGGGCGTGGGTCTTGAGCTTGGGCAGGTTGATGATTTTGTCGGCTTCGAGGGCCTTCCTGGAGACTTCCACTCGCTGGAAGACGGATCCCTCCGCCATGGGAAGGGGGACAGGGTCGTCAAGCTCGACGCAGGGTATGCCCAGTTCCCCGGCGACGTCCTCCATGCCGGTCTTCGCACCCACGGAGGAGAAACCGTCGAGGCCCGGGCTGTCTCCGATGAAGGGATGTCCCCCCGCTGCCTGTACCCTGAGGGCCGCAGCCCGGACCACTTCGGGGTGAGTGGTGATGCATCGTTCCGGAGAAGAGGCGGAGAGGAGATTGGGCTTCAGGAGCACACTCTCCCCGGGGCGGACAAACCGTTCCATTCCCCCCAGGGACTCCAGGAGCTTCCCCATGCAGTCCTCCACTTCATTCCGCTCATAGGATCCGCACCGAAAAAACGCCGCGGACGGCATGTCAGTCATGAATAATCCCCCTTGCGCGGTTTAGTATAATAATACTCTACCATCTGCGGCCCTTTTTGCCTCCGGTCCGAACGGCCGGGAGGCTGAGCAGAATGACGGAAACTGAAAGCGACTTGAAAGGACCGGTGAGAGAATGGCCTATGCGTCCCAGCAGTTTTTCCTCCAGAAGCGGGAGGTGGGGCTGATTGCCCCAGTACTGTGCACTCTGCGGATTCTTGGGGAGGATGACATCATGGAAGCCGTCACCTTCCACAGGCGCATAACGGACGAGATCGGCGACGCCGGCTTTTTCGCCGAGGACAACACCATCGTGGAGAGCATCCGGGGAGAAGGGGCGGTGTCCGGGATCTTCGCCGAGGGCAGGCTTATCGCTCTCCGGGCCGTCTCCTACGTGAAGGAGTACGTGGACGACGCCCTGGAGGATCTCGGGCTTGACCAGTCGGAGGCAAACAACACGGCTGTGATGGATTTCTGCGTCACCGATTCGGCTTTCCGGGGAAACAGCATCCAGTTTTTCACCTATCTCTTTATGGAAAACATTCTCTACCCGAACAGGTATCACCTGCACACCACCGTTTCCCCGAAGAACATCTTCAGCCTCACGAACATACTGAAGTGCGGCTTCCACGCCATGCGCTTCAAGAGCAAGTACGGCGGCCACCCCAGGTTCGTGCTCTACAAAAACCTCCGGAAGCCCATGGCCGTGCAGACAAGGGGACACAAGGAGATCCTCCTGAGAAACTATGACTACCACCCGAAGGTGTTCGCCGACGGTTTCGTGGGGTACAAGGTGAAACACAAGTCCAACGGAATGGCCCTGCTCTACGGCAAACCCCTCGTCGTCAGGGAGGAGCCGAAGGCGTCATGAAGGACCTTCTTTCCGGAGCGGGGGAAATTCTCCGCCGCCTGGAAGAAGAAGGGGGGGAGGCCGTCATTGTGGGAGGCATGGTCAGGGACCTGCTTTGCGGTTTCCCTCCCTGCGACGCCGACATTGCATCCGACGCGCCCCTGCCCGTCCTGGCTTCCCTCTTTCCGTCCGGCAGGATCCTCGGCCCCGAGGGGATGCAGGTTTTCCTCCTTCCGTTCGGGGAGGGGCACTGCGAAGTTTTCCCCTTCCCCCGGGGGGGATTGAGAGATGATCTTGCCAGGCGGGATTTCACGGTGAACGCCCTCGCTCTCCGCAGAACGGGGGAAGTGGAGGGAAGCCGGAGAGCCCTGGCCGACATCGCAGCCCGGGTGATCCGGTTCAACGGGCCCGGGGGCGAAAGGCTGGCGGAAGATCCTCTCCGGGCGCTCCGCCTTGCCCGGTTCGCCGCCGTCCTTCCCGGGTTCGTTCCCGACCCGGGGGCGATCAGGGAATGCCGGGAGGCCCGTCCTTCCCTCGAAAGATGCGCTCCCGAAAGGGTGGGGCGGGAGATTCGCCTCGGGCTGGAGGGGAATTCCCGGATATTCCTGGAGACGGTGAAGGCGTGCGGCCTCCTGGATGTCCTGTTTCCGGGAATGCCGTCGAGGGAGTTCGACTTCTCCAGGCTCTGCCGTATCCAGGAAGGGCTGGCCCGGGAAGGGGCGCCGCTCGAGGTCCGGGCCGCAGCTCTTTTCCCGGTGCCCGGGGGGAGGCCTTCCCGGTCCGACGACGGGCCGTCAAGGGCGGAAGAAACCCTTCTCGCCTGGAAATGGTCCGCCCGGTCAGCCTCGGAGGCCGCCGAACTCGCCAGGCAGAGGAGGCTTCCCCTGGAAGCGCCTGACCCGGAGAGGACGGCAGCCCTGCTCGAGGCCAGGGGGACGCCGTTCATGGATTCCCTGTTCCTTCTCTCCCGGCAGTACTGCGCCGGAGAGCCCCTCTTCCGCCGATGGAGCGAAAACCGTGCCCTGTACGTTTCCATGGCGGTCCGGGCACTCCGGAACGACGTGCTCCCGTCGGGGGCCGAGATCATGAAAAAGTTCTCCCTTGCCCCGGGCCCCCTCATCGGAGAGCTCGCCGACGCAGTGAAACTCCGCAGGCTCCACCCCGGCCTCGGATCGAAAGAGGACGCCTTCCGTTTCCTGGAAACCCTTCTCAGGCAAAACCGCACCCCCTGATCTTCCGTCCCGGACAGAAGAGTGATACAATTCGGCAAAATGGTCCCCCGGAAGAATTCCTGCCGGAGGACCATTTCAGACCCGCCCCCGGGGAGGGATTCCCATGAAGAAGGCAGCCCCATGGTTCGTTCTTCTGTTTTTCCTTGCGGTTCCGATGGCAGCCCCTCCGGGAGAAGCGGAGGCCGTTCCCGCCATCACCGAAACCTACCTCGCCTCGTCCGTGAAGGAAGACGGGGCTCCAGTGGGGCGGGTCTCAGCCTACGACCCGTCGGCGAAGGAATTCGTCGCCGTGGCGGAGGTCAGTGACGCTCACGCGGGTACGGCAGTCCGATTCGTCTGGTTTTCCTCGCCTCCGGGCAGGGGGAGGATCAGGCTCGGTGAGCGGACCGTCACCAGCCCCATCAGGGAATCCTCAGTGACCTTCCACTCCTCCCTCTCCCTCGGAAAAAACTGGCCCGAGGGACGGTACGCGGTGGAAATTTACCTCCTTCCTGCGAAACGCTCCTCGGCATCCCTCCGTTTTGTCGTGAAAAAAGGGGCTGCCCCGGCGGCAGGGATAAAAACACCTCCGGAAGAAAAAAAGCCCGGTTCCGGCGACCGGGCTGCCGGGGAGAATACCGTGGCGGAAAAAGAGGCGGCCTTCCGGGAAACCCCCGGCAGCTTCCGGGCGGCCATCGAGCTGGCGGAAGCCTATGCCGCCATGGATGACCCAGCGTCTCTGGCCCTGGCTGTCTCCCTGTTCCGGGGACTTGCCGCCGCCTCCCCTTCGGACACGGTCCTTGCCGGGCTGGCGGATGCCTACGGCAGATCCTGCCGGTTCGGGCCGGCCTTCGACACGGCCCTCAGGCGGGCGTGGAACCCTCTCGTCTCACCGGCGGGGGCCGTTTCCCAGATTCTTCTCTTTACTGCGGCAAGCGGCGATCCTGACAGGGGAATCGAATGCCTCCGGTCCATCCTCTCGCTCAGGGAGGACGGGAGGGAGGATGTCCTTCCGGCCCTGGCTGCCCTCTTTCTTGAGAAAGCCTCGGCGGCGGGGGACTCCTTCGAGCGGAGGGAGTACGAAAAAGCCGCCCGGGACGTGCTCGAAGAGATTGCCGCATCATTCCCTTCATCTTCTCCCGCCGCCGCTGAAGCCCTCCGCCTGGCGGAGGAGCCGGAAAGGAGATGATCCCCATGCCTGCATGCCGGGAAAAATATTCCTCCGTCCTTTCCAGAATATCTGCGGTCTTCATGCTTCTCCTGGTTCTTGCCTTTCATCCCTTCCCTGCCTCCGGGGCCGACGACGGCGAGATCCTCCGGGCGGCGGAGCGGGCTGCGAAGGGGGCTGCGACGGCGGCGGACGAAGGGCTGCTTTTTCTGGAGAACAGGCGGGTGAACCACCTCGCGATGGAAGGGAAGCTGGACGGGGAGACCTACAGGACGATCCAGACGGCCTACGATAAAACGAACCGCGCCCTTGCCGCGGACGCGGCCGCCGCAGCGGGCCTTTTGACGGAGCGGAGCGGGAAGAAGGGCCCCTTCCGGCCGGGGACCGACACGGACGTGCAGCTCCGGGGAAAGGACCTGACCGCCGGTGACGTGGAGCGGGCGAGAAGGGAATACAACGCCCGCGTGGAGGACTATCTCAGGAAAAACGGTCTTTCCGTTGAAAAAGGAATCAACTGGGCCGCCCGGACAGAGACGGACATCATGCCATCCCCGGCGGACATGAAGAACCCGGGTGAATTCGTGCGGGCTGCCGCCTACATCAACGGCGACGGAGGCAACATGTACGCTTCCCCCCTCGCCGCCGGAGCCCAGGGCAAGCTCGACCGGGGGGATTCCGTGGGCATCGCCGAGGGAAGGGCATACGCCGAGGAGATGAAGTCCCGGATTGACGCCATGAAGCGGGAGAAGGCATCCCTGATGAAAAAGTATTCAGCCTCCGCCGACCCGGTGGAGCGGAGCTTCCTCGCCGCGGAGGTACGCAAGGCGGAATCCCACCAGGCGAAGTATATCGACCGCATCAACCGGCTGGAGCGCAGCCTCGGGGACGGTGCCGGCCTTCCGCCCCGGGACGGGGGAAACGCTCCTCTCCTGGACGCCGCAAGAGCACGGGATTCCGGCGCGGCCTCCAGGAGAGGGGAAGCGGCGGTGGATGCCCTGAGCGGCCATCTTACGGAGAAGGCGCTCAAAAATTACGCTTCCACCCTGGGAGACATGGCGGCCGGTTCCTCCAGCCCGGAAAGCCGGTCGGCCCTCCGGAAGGCCGCCGCCGAAACCCTGAAGGGGCTGCCTCCGTCCCGGCTCGGGGACGCCATTTCGGAAATGGAAGCCAGGCACGGCAAAGACTTCGCCCTGGAGATGGCGGCGGAGATGAAGAAAACGGCTGTTCCCGGGGAAAAGCCCGGCCCGGGAGGTTCCGGTGCGAGAGGAAGCACACTCCTCCGGGGAGCGGGGATCGCCTCCGCCGTCATCGGCGGGTATAACGCCCTGATGGAGGAGAACCGGCGGACCTCGGGGAACCCCGACTACGGGAAGGTCGCCCTGGGGCTCGCCTGGGACATGACGCTCCGGGGAACGGCCGAAGCCGTCACCACCCGAACGGCGGAATACACGAAGGCCGAGGTGGAACGGCTCCGGGAGTATTACCGAAGCCGCGGAGAGGATCCCGACAGCCCCGCCGTGAAGATGAAGATCGCCGCCGGAGCCATAGCGAAGGGAACCGCCTACGGTACCGTGAGGGGCGGGTACGAGTTGGCCAAGGCGGCGGGCCGGTGGACCGGCGGCGCCATCGTCGAGGGGGCGGAAACGGTCATATCCCTTGCCGGTGAGGCCCTCGACACCATCAATGTCCTCGAGACCACCTCCGCCGAGCTCCGCGCCCAGGGAATGGCGGTGGAGGTGCAGAACGCCCGGTCAGTGTCCTCGGGGAGGGAACTGGTGCGGGAACTCAGGAGAACTGCGTCCCTGGCGGAGTCCCTCCGGGCTGCCATGGAGCAGAATGTGCGCTGGGCCCGGTCCCTTGACATCTGGAGAAGCCGGGCGCTGGATTCCCTCAGGGGAAGGGCTGAGAGGCTCTCCGAACTGCCCTCCCTGGTGAAGGTTCTGGAGAGGGGGGCGAAACAGTGGGGCTCTGACCTGAAAAAAAACGAGTCCGACAGCACCGGGCTCCTCACAAGGATCGAGGGGCTTGCGAAAGACCTTGCCGCCGGAAGTCCCGTGGAAGGCCTGGAGGCGAATATGGCCATGGTTGCGGAGGACCATGCCCGGAACCGGGGCCTGTTCGAAAGAACCCTGGAGGAGATGGAGATCATCCGGGAGGTTTCGGAAGCTGAAGATCTTCTTTCCGCTTTCTCGGAAGACATGGCGGCCCTCCGGGAAGCTGCGGCGCTGTCCCGGGAGGGGGCGGCGGCCATGAAGCGGAACCGGGAGGCGTGGCAGTCCGCCCTTTCTGAATTCGACCGGGTCAGGAAGGCGCTCCGCCGGGGATATGCCCACTTCTTTGAGAAGAAGGGGATCCCAGGGTGGATGGTCATCGGGAGGGACGAACAGGCCGTTGCCTCACCTGAGAGAAATCTTCCGGGGGAATTCGGTTCCTGGCTCGGGACGCTCCTGCGCATGGAGGGAAGCATCGCGTCCGATCTCAAAAAAATCCCTGCCCCTGATGAAAAG
Organism: Synergistaceae bacterium; assembly: GCA_018436595.1. Lineage (GTDB taxonomy): Bacteria > Synergistota > Synergistia > Synergistales > Aminobacteriaceae > Aminivibrio. The sequence goes on from JAHDLC010000010.1 coordinate 77,076, forward strand.
ACGGGGAAGGGATCGGCGGAAGCTGCCCGAAGGGCCCGGATTCTGGCAGAGGACCTTCTTCCCCGGGCTGAAGGAGCGCGCAGGGCTCTCGAGGCCGCTGACAGTGCTCTCGGCCGCCTTCTTGCCGCCGCAGCGTCCTCTCCCCGGGCGCTGGTCCTTGCCGTGACAGCCCCTTCCGGCGGGGAAGCGGGGCAGGAACTGGAATTTTCGGCAGCGGTCGAAAATGCTCCCCCCTCCATTGTCATCCGGTGGGATTTCGGTGACGGAACCGCGTCCGAAGGCAGGACGGCCATCCATGCCTATACCAGGGAGGGAACGTACCGGGGATGGGTTGTGCTTCTCCTGGAGGGAAGGCAGGCAATGCGGAAGGACTTTTCCGTGAAAGTGGCTCCAGCGGTCGGCGCCGGCGCAGGTCAGCCGGGAGTTCTGCCCGTGCTTCCGGGCGTTCACGAAAGGATTGGGGCCCTTTTCGGACTGTCGGGCATTCCGGAAGGGGAGCGGAAGGGCAGAGAGGACGTACCGAACGGGTATTACCTCAACACGGAGATTTTCAACTCCGAGTGTTTCCTGGTGTACCTCACCCCTGACGGAAAGGAGATCAGGACCGTCTTCAAGGGAGCGATGAGCGTTCCCGATCCGGGACCGAACCGCCTGGCGGCCATCGCGGGAACCCTGGCCTACAGCAGGAAGAAATCGGTGGTGGGTTTCTTCCATGACGGAAAAGCGCTCCGGGAAAGGTCGCCTTCCGAGGCCCTGTCCGGCGGGACGGTGGTCAACTATTCCGTCGCCGATCTCCGCCCGGCTCCCGATCCCGAAGAAGCGAAGCGGTTCCACAGGGCCCGTTTCGGCCTCGACGGGGCCATGAGCGGGGAGCAGCTGAAAGCCATGCTGATCTCCATCCTGTCGAAAGGGTCTCTGCGCGTTTCGCGAAGGGGACCCGCTGCGAAGGATTTCGCCACGTGGGTTTACGGGGCGGTGGAGGGGGATTTCATCCTGAATCTCTCCATCAACCGCTGGTCCACACGGCCGGATATCTGGAGCCCTCCGGCCTTCGACCCTGACGAGGCGGCCTTGGCCATTGCGGATATGCTGCTGCCGGAGTGACATTCTCTCCCGTATTCTTTCATTCGTGCATGATATAATTTTGAAATGAATGCCAGCCTATTGAGAGATGCTATGAAGGAGTGGGTCTGATGGGACTCATAAATGTGGACCAGCTGAAGCCCGGCATGGTTCTTGAAAAGAACCTCCTGGCCTTTAACGGCCGGTTCCTGCTGCCAAGGGGAGCGGTGCTGACGGAAGGACACATCCGGACCATGAAGACCTGGGGCGTGGTGGAAGCGGAGGTTGAAGGGCAAGACGGCGCGGGGATTCCGGAGGTAATCGTTCCCGAGATACCGGGGGAGATCCTCCGGCAGGCGGAGCGGTCCGTGTCGGCTCTCTTCGCCGTTCCCCCGCTGCGGTCTCCCATGAAGGAAATCTATGCCCTCGCTCTTGAACGGACTGCGGTCTGTCTCAAGGAGGGCCGGAAAGACGCCGCCGGCATACCCGAAAACGGAAACCTGTCCCGGGAAAAAATGAACGGCCCGGCCGGGAAAGCCAGGGGGAACATCACTCCGGGAGACCTGGTTTCAAGGGAGCTGCGGCTTGCCTCCCTGCCGGATGTCTATTACCAGATCATGGAAGTCATCAATTCGGCCCGGAGTTCCGCCGCCCACATCGCCGAAGCGGTGAGCAGGGACACGAGCCTTCTCGCCCGGCTCCTCAAGCTGGTGAACAGCGCTTTTTACGGCTTCCCCTCGAAGATCGAAACCGTGTCCAGAGCCGTGGCGGTCATCGGCACGAAAGAACTCTCCACCCTGGCCCTCGGCATAACGGCGGTCCAGTATTTCAACGACATACCCCCGGAGTTCGTGGACATGCAGAATTTCTGGAGGCACTCGGTGGCGTGCGGCGTGTACGCCCGGCTGCTCGCGTCGGAAAAAGTGGGTGTTTCGGAGGAGCGCCTTTTCGTTGCCGGCCTTCTCCACGACCTGGGCAAACTCGTGCTGTTCCGGCAGATACCCGCCTCGGCCAGGGAAGCCATGGAGCTCTCCGCGGAAAAAAGAATACCCGTCTGCGATGCGGAAAGGGAAGTCCTCGGTTTTGACCACGCCCAGGTGGGAGCCCTTCTCCTGAGGGAGTGGAAAATCCCCGCCCCGCTGGAAACGGCGGTCCGGTTCCACCATAGCTCCACGGGCTTTCCCTCCGCCCTGGAGCCCTCGCTTCTGAATGTGGCGGACACCCTGGCCATCGCCATGGGCATGGGAAAGAGCGGATCTTCCACCGTCCCGGGGATACGTCCGGAGACATGGGAAGCCACGGGGCTGTCCGCCGGGGTTTTCCATCCGGTAGTCCGGCAGGGGGACAGGCAGATAGACGATATCACCGCGGCTTTTCTGGGAAATGGAGGACGGTAAGGTGTCTTTTTCGAAAGGACGGATGGGCTCTCTCGAACGCCGCCTTCGAATGCTCGAGGAGACCAACGACTTCCTGTGGAAGGAAAAAAGCACCGCCGAGGATATCCTGGAGTCGGCCATCACCCTCGGAAGTTTCGACACGAGCCTCAACCGCCTTGACGATCCCGGCCCGATCCTCGAGGAAATCGTTGCCAGGGCCCGGACCATTCTTCCCTTCAAGGCAGCGGCAGTGTACCTCGTCTCGGAGGACTCCTCCTTCGCCCAGGCCATCTGCGTTCCTCCGGGCCATGCCGCCGAGATTGAAGAGATCGTGTCCCGGAGGATAGAAGACCGGACCTTCGCATGGGCTCTCAAGCGGCGGAAACCGATCCTGTCCGGCCTGTCCGGGCCTGAACCCCTTCATCTTCTCCACGCCCTGTCCACCATCTCCCGCACGAGGGGCATGTTCGTCGGCATTCTCGGTGAGGAGTGGCAGCAGCTTCCTGAGTATTCCCTCGCCCTTCTCTCGGTGCTGCTCTCCGCCTCCGCCGGTGCCCTGGAGAGTTTCGAGCTGTACCGGAATCTCCGGAGCCTGAACAGGGATCTCGCTGACCGGATGTCCCAGCTCGAGGAATCCCGGAGAGAGCTCGAAGAGTACCGGAAATTCCTTGAGCAGCAGGTCGAGCGGAGAACCATGGAGCTCTCCCGGGCCAACGAAGAGATGAAGATGGAAATCGCCGAGAGGATGCGGACGGAAGAGGATCTCCGTTCAAGCGAGGAGATGCTCCGGCTCGCCGTGGAGGGCATGGGGGACGGAGTGTGGATCTGGAACGGGACGACGGGCAAGACGGACCTTTCCCCTCTTTCGGCGGAGATTCTGTGCGGGGATGATGAAGATCCTGCATCCTGCATCCTGGAATCCACCTCCGGGGAGGCCTGGGGGCGGATCATCCACGAGGACGACCGGGAACGGCTTTCACGGAAGAAAGCGCGGTGTCTCTCTGGAGAAGTGCCGGCGTACAGCGCGGAATACCGGGTTGTGGGAAAGGACGGAAAGGAGCGGTGGATCCTCGAGCGGGGAAGAGTCGTCCGGAAGGACCGGGAGGGACGCCCTCTCGCCATTGCGGGCACCCACTCGGACATCACCGGAAGAAAAAAACTGGAGGATCATATCCGCTTCCAGGCGACCCACGATTTCCTTACGGGCCTTCCGAACCGCTTTCTCTTCGAGGACCGGCTGACCCAGGTGCTGGCTCGGGCAAAGCGGCAGAAAGGGAAAGCCGCCCTTTTCTTCGTGGACATGGATGATTTCAAGAAGGTGAACGACCGGTACGGTCACCTGGCGGGCGATACTCTTCTCAAGGAAGCGGGAAGCCGCATCGTGGCCTGCGTGCGGGAAATGGACACCGTCTGCAGGCTTGGGGGAGACGAGTTCACCGTCATCCTGCCGGCCGTCGCCGGTCCCGGCGAGGCGGAATCAATTGCCGGCCGCATCATGGACGCCTTCAGGGAGCCCTTTCTCCTGGGAGGGGATACGATTTTTCTCTCCCTGTCGGTGGGGATCGGGATCTACCCTGACCACGGCAACACCGTGGAGCAGCTCCTGGCCAACGCCGACGAAGCAATGTACAGGGCCAAGGGGCAGGGAAAGCGCATCTGCTTCCTGTCTCCCCGGAACACCTCCTCCTCCTGACGGAGGCTCTTTTTTGCGAAGGGTTCACCGTTGACCTTTTCCCCTTTTTCCGCAACAATACGTCCGGAATATCCGGCATTGCCGCTTCCGGAGATTCTCTTCCCGCGGCCCTGTCCGGCCCCTGCGGGGCATTGACGGTTCCCGCGGAAAAGGAGGCGATTCCCCGTGCGGGTTTCCATTCCCTACGGCAGTTCACGGATTAGCTGCGACATCACTGATTCCAGGCTTCGGGCCGTTCTTGCCCCGACGCTCCCGAACGCTTCGGCGAAGAATCCGGGGGACGAGCTCGTCAAAGCGTCCCTCGCCCGTCCCGTCGGCTCCCTTCCCCTCAGGGAGCTCGCCCGGGGAAAGAAGCGCGTGGTGATCCTGTCAAGCGACCACACCCGGCCCGTGCCCAGCGCCGTCATCATGCCCCTTCTCCTGGAGGAGATCCGCGGCGGGAATCCCGGGGCGGACATTACCATTCTCGTCGCCACGGGATGCCACAGGTGCACCACTGACGATGAACTCGAGAAGCGGTACGGCACTGAGATTGTCCGCACCGTGAAGATCGTGGTCCACGACAGCCGGGACGAGAGCGGCCACGTGGCCGCGGGGACACTTCCCTCCGGCGGGGAGCTTGTCCTGAACCGGCTTGCCGTGGAAGCGGACCTTCTCGTGGCGGAAGGATTCATCGAACCCCACTTCTTCGCCGGGTTTTCCGGCGGGCGGAAGAGTGTCCTTCCCGGCGTGGCGGCCTACAGGACGGTGCTGGCCAACCACTGCGCCGAGTTCATCGCCTCCCCCGGCGCAAGAACGGGGATCCTCGAAGGCAATCCCATCCACCGGGATATGGTCTACGCCGCCCGGAAAGCCGGGCTCGCCTTCATCTGCAACGTGGTCCTCGACCCGGAAAAGCGAATCGTCGCCGCATTCAGCGGAGATATGGAAAAAGCCCACGAAGAAGGGTGCGCCTTTCTGGCCCGCTTCGCGAAGGTGCAGGCCGCACCGGCGGATATCGTGATCACGGGCAACGGCGGATATCCCCTCGACCAGAACATCTACCAGGCAGTGAAGAGCATGACCGCCGCCGAGGCCTCCTGCAGGCCGGGAGGGGTCATCATAGAAGCTGCGGAATGCAGGGACGGTCACGGAGGCGAGGCTTTCTTCCATGCCTTCCGGGATATCCCCACCCCCAGGGGCGTGCAGGAGAGCATCCTCACCAGGGGGAGGGACAGCACCGAACCGGACCAGTGGGAAATCCAGATCTTCGCCAGGATCCTCACGAACCATCCCGTCATTCTGGTCTCGTCGGCTCCGAGGGAGACGGCGGAGTACATGAACATGAAATGGGCTTCCTCTCTTCAGGACGCCCTTGCGCTGGCGGAGGAGATCCTGGGCGACGGGAACGCCACCGTGACGGTCATTCCCGACGGCGTGTCGGTTATCGTGGACGCCACCGGGAACTGAAGGGGCCCCGCCGGCCTGAAAAACACAGTAGCGTCCTGCCCGGCCGGGGCCGGGCAGCCATTATTTTATCCGAAGGAGAGATTGTCATGACCAGGCCCGTTATCGGCATTACCATCGGAGACCCCTCGGGAGTGGGGCCGGAGATCAGCCTCAAGGCCCTGAGAAACGAGGAGGTACTGTCCTCATGCATCCCGGTGCTGTACGGCGACGAGGCGGTCCTCCGCAGGGCGGCGCCCATCGTCGGCTGCACGAAAGAAATCGTCCCCATCGGCGGGCCTGAAGAGGCGAAGGAGGGGCGGATCAGCGTCGTATCCCCCGGCGTCCTCACCGGGCCCTATGAATTCGCGAAAGTCCAGGGGCAGTGCGGCAGGGCGGCCTTTGCCTATATCGAACGGGCCATTTCCGATGCCATGGCGGGAAAGATCGCCGCTGTGGTGACGGGCCCCCTCAACAAGGAAGCCCTCCACGCCGGGGGAATCAACTATTCGGGCCACACGGAAATATTCGCCGACCTGACGGGAACGAAGGACTACGCCATGCTGCTCATGGGCGGGGGCGTCCGGGTGATCCACGTCTCCACCCACGTGGCTCTCCGGGAAGCCTGCGACCGGGCAACGAAGGAACGGGTTCTGACGGTGATCCGTCTTGCCGACAAGGCGGTGAAAGCCCTCGGGGTGCCGGAGCCCCGGATCGCCGTGGCGGGACTCAATCCCCACAGCGGCGAAAGCGGCCTCTTCGGCCATGAGGAGATCGAGGAGATCATCCCCGCCATCGAAGCCGCCAGGGGCGAGGGTATGAATGTCACCGGCCCGGTACCGCCCGACACCGTCTTCGTGAAAACCCTGCGGGGCGAATCGGACATCGTGGTGGCCATGTACCACGACCAGGGACACATTCCCCTCAAGATCACCGATTTCATGGGCGGAGTCAACGTGACGGTGGGGCTTCCCATCATCCGCACCTCGGTGGATCACGGCACAGCCTACGGCAAGGCCGGCAAGGGGACGGCGGACGAGTCGAGCATGGTGTCGGCGGTTCGGGCGGCGGTGCAGTTCGCCCGGAACCGGTAGAGGGGGGAGCGCACCGCTCCTCATGGACAGCCGATACGTCATCATAGCCGACGACCTCACAGGCGCGAACGACACCGGTATCCAGTTTCTCAAGGCAGGCTATTCCTCCTCCGTTGTCCTGGATTCCGGCGCCCTCCGGGACCTGGGAGCGGGAGAGGCGGCGGTCCTCGACACGGAATCGAGGAACATTCCGGAGAGGGAGGCCGCCGCCGTACTGGAAAAGGCCCTTCCCCATCTCGCGCCGCTGAAGGGGAAGGGGATCTTCTTCAAGAAAGTTGACTCCACCCTGAGAGGCAATATCCGGGCGGAGACGGCGGTGCTCCGGAACGGACTGGAGTTCTCCCTCACGGTCTTTGCCCCCTCCTATCCCGGGAACCGGCGGACCGCCGTGAACGGTGTGCTTCTGCTGGACGGCGTTCCCGTGGCGGAGACGGAAATGGGACGGGATCCCAGGAAGCCGGCGCTCACCTCCTCCCTGGCGGAATGCCTTCAGGGAAGGGATGCTGCCGGAGTGAGAACCGTGTCCCTGGACGAGATACGGGGAGGAATGGTCCCCGTGATCCTCGAAAGCTCCGGATTCAGGGGAACCTTCTGTTTCGACGGGGAGACGGAGGAGGACCTGGGGCTCATCGCCGGAGGCGTTCTCGCCTCCGTTCCAGCGGAAGAAGTCCTGTGGGTCGGGTCGGCGGGCCTCGCTGGAGCCCTGGTTTCCGCGCCCCGGCCGGTGCTGCTCGTGGTGGCCAGCCTCAGCCCGGGGAGCGCCCTCCAGGCAAGGCACGTCATTGACAGGGGGCTGGCCGCTCCCGTCCATGCCGATATCGGCGGGCTGCTCACCGACGGACCCGCTGAGGCGGAACGTCTTGCCAGGGAAGCTGCGGCTCTGCTCCGCCGGGGAAGGAATGTCCTCCTGGCTTCCTCCCTGGAGGAACGGCAGGTGGAGGCGGGCCGAAACGCCGACGCAGGGGAGCGAATCTCCGCCGTGCTGGCGGACGCGGTTTCCCGCGTCCTGGCGGCGTGCGGGACAGGCGGTGTCTTCGTCACCGGCGGCGAGGCCGCCATTCATGTGGTCCGGGCCCTCGGCGGGCGAGGTACCTCCCTGGTGGGAGAAGTGGAGGCGGGCATTCCTCTGGTGCTGCTCCTTGGAGGCCCCCTGGAGGGGCTTCCCCTGATCACCAAGGCCGGGGGATTCGGTGGGCCGGAGACCATGGAGCGCTGCATCGCCGTCCTGTCCTCCTGCCGGGGAAAGAAAAATTCGAAAAACGAGGTGACCGCTGGATCATGAAACAGATTCGGGATGACGCCATGAAGATCGGCCTGAAGGCCATAGAGACGGTCCTGCCGGAAAACGCGGTACGAGCCGCCCTTCAGGGCGGGGAATTCACCGCCAGGCTCTCCGGCGGAGGGGAGATTGTCCTCGTCGCCATCGGAAAAGCTGCGTGGCGGATGGCGAAGGCCGCATCCGAAACGCTCGGGGAGAAGCTCTCGGGCGGAACGGTGATCACCAAGTACGGCCACTCCATGGGCCCCATAGAAGGCCTTGAAATCTTCGAAGCGGGGCATCCTTTCCCCGACGGAAACACCCTCACCGCCACGGCCAGGGCACTGGAGAAAGTGAAGAATCTCTCGGATAAGGACACAGTGCTTTTCCTTGTGTCGGGGGGAGGCTCCGCCCTGTTTGAAAAGCCCCGGGACGGCGTGTCCCTGGAGGATCTGGTGTCGGTGACGGACCAGCTCCTTGCCTGCGGCGCCGATATCGTGGAGATCAACACGATCCGGAAGCGCCTCTCCTCCGTCAAGGGGGGCAGATTCGCCCGTTGTGTACAGCCCGCCCGTGTTTTTGCCGTGGTGCTCTCCGACGTGCTGGGAGACCGCCTCGACAGCATCGCTTCGGGACCGGCCCATCCCGACGGATCCACGGCGCGGGAGTCACTCCGGATCGTGGACAAGTACGGCCTCTCCCTGCGGCCGGGACTTCTCGATGCCCTCGGGGAGGAGACGCCGAAGGAACTGGAAAATGTTTCCACGGTGATTGCGGGAAGCGTCTCCGCCCTCTGCGCAGCCGCGGAATCATCCGCCGCCGGACTGGGGTACCGGACGCTGCTGCTCACCACCACCCTGAACTGCGAGGCCCGGGAAGCGGGCTCTTTTCTGGCCTCCATCGCCCGGCAGATCCGGGCCTGCGGCACCCCCCTGGTGCCTCCATGCGCCGTGGTTCTTGGAGGGGAGACGGTAGTGCATCTCAAGGGGAAGGGCAGAGGAGGCCGGAACCAGGAACTGGCCCTGGCGGCCGCGCCGGGAATCAGGGGGCTGAAGGACACCGTTCTTCTCTCCCTGGGGTCCGATGGTACCGACGGACCCACCGACGCGGCGGGAGGCCTTGTTGACGGCCATACCGCCGAAGTGCTCGCAGGGCTCGGCATGGACCCGGAGGCCCTGCTGGCGGAGAATGACTCCTACCGGGGGCTTGACGCCTGCGGATGTCTGGTCAGAACGGGGCCCACGGGGACCAACGTGAACGACCTTGCGGTGCTGCTCGTCAGATAGCCCCCGGCGGACAAAGAAGAAGGGCTCCCCTTTTCGGGGAGCCCTTTTGTCATCAAAGCGGGAAAGGGCAGCTATTCTTCTGCCGGTGCGGGTTCCGCAAAGATGAAGCGGTCTCCCCCCGCGGCCTTTCCCGATGAGAGGGCAGCTTCAGCCGTCCTGAGAAGGGACTTTCCGTCCTGGCCGTTTTCCGGAAAGAGGCTGATGCCGATGGTGGCCGACAGGGTAATGTCCCCGCTGTATCCCGCCGCGGCCGTGCGGATGGCCCCGAGAATCCTGTCCGCCGTCATGGCGGCCTCCTCTCTGTTCCGCAGCCTGGGGAGAATGAGGTAGAAGTTCACTCCCTCCATGCGGTAGAGGATGTCGTCCTGGCGGCATGCTCCCTGGATCTTCCGCGCCACTCCCTTGAGCAGGAGATCGGCCATGTCCCGTCCGATGGCCTCGTTCACCGCGTTGAAATGGTCCAGGTCGATCATGAAAAAGGCAAGGGACGACCTGGTACGTTGGGCTTCCGCCAGGGAAAGGAGCAGCTTCCGGTTGAAATGCCCCCTGTTGGACGGGCTCCCGAGGGGATCGTGGCCCGCCTGGAGCATGATTTCATCCTCCAGTTCCTTTCTTGAGGTAGCGTCGAGAGCGACTACGATGGCCGCCCGCTTGCCCCCGAAAGAGCCTTCGAAGGGCGATACCCGGGCTTCCTGAAAATAGGTTCTGCCGGCGAGGGAAATTTCGAAGGTGAAAAATTGCGGGGTTCCGGTTTCAATGCACCGTTTTACCGGAACGAGGATTTCGCTGCCCCGTTCCGGCGGCAGCGCCTCGGCCACTTTCTTTCCCACGAGTCCGGCAGCTTCCTTCACCAGGGGAGTGTCCCGGGATCCTGTGACCCGAAGGCATTCCCCGTCTTCCGCCACGACGAGGAGCACGGCGGGAATGGCGTTCAGCAGGGCCTGGAGCTCTTCCTCATTCTTCCTGAGAAGATCGTCCGCTTCCTTGTGGGCCGTGATGTCCGCAAGGGTCCAGAGAAATTCGCCGGGAACGCCGGGAGTGTGCTCCAGGCGGCAGATCCTGTGGGAAACCCACCGCCAGTTTCCGCCGGCATCGGCAATCCTGTAGACCCGTGAGGCGCAGTCCGGTGTGAAGTCGAGCCCCTCCCTGTCGGCAGGGTGAACAATATCGGCATAGCGGATTTTCCCCGAGGTAAAATCGGAAGGAGCATATCCGAAAGAAGCGACCGCTCCCGATACGAAGCACGGCACGTCCCCGCCGCCGGAAATCCAGACAAAAGAAACCACCGGGCTGATGTTGACTACGTGTTCGAAATTGACTCCGCCGCAACTTTCCATATCCGATTCAGCTCCCCTTTTATTTCTGTTCTTCAAAGGCCGGAAAGGCGCCCCACGCCGCTTGCCAGCAATTGTACCATACAGAAAGTCCCGGGGTTCGGAGGGATTTTGCATGCCATATCCTCTTGACAGGATGTATTTGATTCACTATTCTTGTGGTATACCATGGGAGGAAGTGGTATACCACTTGAAAAAGGACAATCTCGCATCAGGAGTCTATGAAAGAATAAAAAAGGGAATTCTTTCTCTGGAGTTTCCTCCGGAGTTCATCCTTCAGGAGCGGAACCTCGCAGAGGAGCTCGGCGTGAGCCGGACACCCGTCCGGGAGGCGGTCCACCGCCTCTCCCAGGAGGGGTGGCTCCGGGTGAATGCCCGGAGGAACATCCAGGTCCGGCCGGTTTCCGTATCGGATCTCCGGGAGGTGTTCCAGGCCCGGCGGATCCTGGAGCGGGACGCCCTGGAGCTTCTCCTTTCCACGGGTCTCGCCCGGGAGGCGGGACGGAAGATGGCCGCCATGGCGGCAGTGATGAACGATTCCCGGGGAAGCCTGTTCTCCTTCATCACCGCGGACCAGTCTTTTCATTCGGTGCTCTTCCTCGTCCTCGGAAATTCGGTTTTGCGGAAATTCTGGAACGCCGTGAGCGAGGAGATGATCTGGCTGGGGATGCAGGCCATGAATGAAAAACGGTACGACGACGTCCTCGAGGAACACGGAAAAATCCTCGGGGCCGTGGAAGAGGGCAAAAAACGGGCTGCCCGGGAGGCCCTTCTGGACCATCTCGAAAAAACAGAGGACATACTGCTGCGGAAGATCGACGACGTATCGTCCTCATACGGAAGAGGGAGCTGACGACATGCGGATGAAAAGCGCGGTACTGGGGAAGGACGGTGTCTCCGGGGAGATCATTCTCTCCTGGGATGCCTGCGTGGCCGCCGGATATACCGGCCGGGACCAGGCAGGGGTGCTCGCCCACGTGGAGGAGCTGCGGAAGATAGGGGTTCCCGCCCCGGAAAAGGTGCCCTCCATGTACTGGGTGGAGCCGGAGCGGGTGTCGAATACGGGACTGCTCTGGGTGGTGGGGGGCTCCACGTCGGGCGAAGGAGAGGTGTTCCTCGCCCGGGACGAGGGAAACAATCTCTGCGTCACCGTGGCCAGCGACCATACGGACAGGGCTCTCGAGACGGTGTCGGTGGCCAAGGCGAAGCAGGCCTGCTCCAAGGTCATCGGCTCCCTCTTCTGGAGGGTGGACGAGGTCAGGGGGCACTGGGATTCCATCGAACTGAGAACCTGGAATGACGGGAAACTCTACCAGGAGGGGACCCTCGGGAAAATGCTTCCGCCGGAGAAGCTCTTCGAGCTGGCCCGGGAGGACGCCCCGGCGGGGACGGGAAGGCTCGCCCTGTTCAGCGGCACCCTGCCGGTGCTCGGCGAGGGGATCGTCTACGGGACGCACTATGTTCTCTCCCTGAAGGATCCCTTTCTTGGAAGGGAGATCCGGCACGAGTATTCCGTGCGGGTCCTTCCCGACCGAAACTGAGGAGGTGGTTCCGTGAAGCTTCGCGTCGGCGTGCTGCAGCTTGATGTCGCCCTGGGCGACCGTGAAAGGAACAGGAAAAACGTGGAGAAGTGGATGGCCTCCGTGTCCGTTCCGTCCGACATGCCCACGGCGGTGGTCATACCGGAAATCTGGGACGTTGGATATGCCCTCGACAGGGCAGCGGAGCTTGCCGACCCCGAGGGCAGGGGGGCGGCGGAATTTCTCGGGGGTCTGGCCAGGAAGTATGGCGTCTGGTTCGTCGGCGGTTCCGTGCTGGCCTCCACGGGGAGCGGATACGCAAACCGGGCCCAGGTGATCAACCCGAGGGGCGAGCTGGTGGCCTACTACGACAAGGTCCATCTCATCCGTCTCATGGAGGAGGAGAAGTATTTCACCGGCGGCAGGAAGGAGTGTCTCTTCTCCCTCGGAGGAGCGAAGGCGGGCTGCGTCATCTGCTACGACATCCGGTTCTGCGAGTGGCTCCGCACCTATGCCCTCCAGGGCGCGGAGGTGCTTTTCGTGAGCGCAGAATGGCCCAGTCCCCGGGCGGATCACTGGAAGACCCTGCTCCGGGCGCGGGCCATCGAGAACCAGATGTACGTGGTGGCCTGCAACCGGTGCGGCACCACGGGAGACACCCATTTCGGCGGCGGTTCCATGATCCTCGGTCCCAAGGGAGAGATTCTCTTCGAGGGCGGGGAAGGCGAGGAAGCAGGGTTCGTCACCATTGACCTCGACGAGGTGGCCAAGACCAGGAATTTCCTGACGGTCTTCAATGACAGGGTACCCGAAATCTACGGGACCCATCTACAATAGGAGGGGAAGAAAATGAAGAAAAGCGGAGTGTTTCTTGCGGCGGTTGCGGTGTGCATGATTCTGCTGACCGGGACGGCGTTCGCGGCGGTGGAGTTCAAGTTCGCCCACTCGGGAAGCCTGGAGCATCAGTACCAGATCGGCGCGGAGCAGTTCAAGAAGCTGGTCGAAGAGAAGTCCGGCGGCGAGATGAAGGTCACCATCTTCCCCCAGGCCCAGCTCGGGGGCGAACGTGACCTGGCCGAAGGCGTCCGCATGGGCACCATCGAGATGAGTTCCGTGGCGGCGGGGAACATGGCGGGATTCGTCCCCGAGCTTCAGGTTTTCGGCGTGCCTTTCCTCTTCCAGACCAGGGAGCAGGTCTATGCCGTCCTTGACGGCCCCGTGGGCAAGGACCTGGCGGACATCATGCTCGGCAAGGGGTTCGTGAACCTCTCCATCTGGGAGGTGGGCTTCAGGAACATCACCAACAACACCCGGCCCGTGAAGACTCCCGAGGACATGAAGGGCCTGAAGATCCGGGTCCAGGAGTCCAAGATCTGGATCGAATTCATGAAGCGCCTTGGTGCCATCGCCACCCCCATCCCCTTCGGTGAACTGTACACCGCCCTGCAGCAGAAGGTTGTCGACGGCCAGGAGAATCCCGTGGCCACCATTTACTCCATGAAGTTCTACGAGGTGCAGAAGTACCTCTCCCTGACGGGCCACACCTACGAGCCCGCCCTCGTGGTGGCCAATCCCAAGTGGTTCAACGGCCTCGACCCGAAGCACCAGGCCATCCTGAAGGAAGCGGCCATGGAAGCGGCTGCCTTCCAGCGGCAGAAACTTGCCGACCTCGACAGGGAACGTTTCGATGTCATCAGGAAGGCCGGCGTAGAGGTGGAGGAGAATCCCGACAAGGCGGCTTTCGCCAAGGCTACCGAGGATCTTCACAAGGTGCTGGCCGACTCCGTTCCCGAGGCTCTTGTCCAGAAGATAAAGGATGAAGTCGCAAAGGTGAAGTAGTGCCCCGCGGCTCCGGGGGAGCTTTCCCCCGGAGCTTTTTTTTCGAGAGCTCGAGGTGGAGTCAAGTGAAAAAAATACAGACGCTGTTTTCCGTTCTCACGGGAATCTGTCTTGCGGTAGTCTTTGCCGTGACCTTCGGTCAGGTGATCCAGCGGTATGTGTTCCAGCTCCCCATGCCCTGGGCGACGGACATTATCAGGATTTTCTTCGTCTACTCCGTCTTTTTCGGCATGGCGGTGGGGGTGTTCAAAAAAGCCCATCTCAACATCGACGTGCTGGTCCAGGTCCTGCCTCCGCGGCTCAAGCCCTGGTTCGATCTCCTGTCCAACCTTGTGGTCTGCACCTTCCTGTCGGTGGTGCTGCGGTACAGTTTCTCCTTCATGACGGCCAACGCCGACCAGGTGACCCCCTATCTTCTTTTCCCCATGAGCTACGTCTACATGGTCATACCTTTTACGGCGGCTTTCATGGTCCTCTTCCTCGTGCTGGACACGGTGAAGCTCCTCGGCAGCCTTGCCGGAAGAGGGGATAACTCCTCTTCCGCCGGGAGGTGACGGGCCATGCTCTGGATAGCCGGCCTGTTCGGCGTTTTCCTGCTGGGAATCCCCATATCCTTCTCCCTCGGGGCCACGACCCTTGCGGGGCTGCTCGGCATGGGACTTCCCCTCGAAGTCGTCGTCCAGCGGATGTTCACGGGGGTAGACAACTTTGCCTTCGTGGCCATCCCCCTGTTTATTCTCGCGGGCAACCTGATGGCCGTGGGGGGCATTTCAAAACGGATCACCACCTTTTCAGAAGCCCTGGTCGGGCACTGGCCCGGCGGTCTCGGCATGGTGGCCATCGTGGCCTCCATGATCTTTGCCGCCGTCACGGGATCGGCCATTGCTGCCACGGCGGCCATCGGTGCACTGCTCATCAGCGAGATGATCTCCAAGGGATATTCCCGGGCCTATTCGGCATCCCTCGTCGCAACGGCGGGATCCATCGGCCCCATCATCCCGCCGAGCATTCCCCTGGTGGTGTACGGCGTCATCGTGAGCAGCTCCATCGCGAAGCTGTTCATGGGGGGTGTCATCCCCGGTCTTCTCATGGGCTTTTTCCTCATGGTGGCCAACTGGCTCATCAGCAAACGGAGGGGATATGTGGGACGGGAAAAGAGGGCCTCAGCGGCTGAACTGCGCCAGGGTCTCAAGGATGCCGTTCTTGCCCTTCTGATGCCGGTGATCATCATCGGCGGCATTGTGGCTGGGATCTTTACTCCCACCGAGTCGGCCGCCATCGCGGTCGCCTACGCCCTGCTCCTCGGCTGGCTGGTCTACCGGGAACTGACCTGGAAAAAGGTGGTCCACGCCTTCATCGAGGCGGCCATAACGAACGGGGTCATCCTCACGGTGCTCATGACGGCGAGCCTGTTTATCTGGTTCATGACGGTGAAGATGATCCCCCAGTCCATCACCCAGAGCCTGCTCCAGGTCATCGACACAAAGTGGGGAGCCCTGATGGTGATGAACATCATCCTGCTCATCGCCGGGACCTTCATCGACACCACCAGCGCCCTCACCATCTTCGTCCCCCTGTTCCTTCCCCTGGTGAAGACCTTCGGCATCGACCTGATCCATTTCGGCGTCATGGTGGCGGTCAACCTGACCATCGGCATGTGCACCCCGCCTCTTGGGGTCTGCCTCTTCGTCTCCTGCGAGATCGCCGGCACTTCCCTGCGGGAGATGTTCAGGGACCTGGTGATCATGCTCATACCCCTGCTGATTCTGCTGCTGCTCATAACCTACGTACCGGCAACGGTGACCTGGCTGCCCGATTTCCTCGGGCTCTGATTCGACCCTAAGGAGGATTGTCATGGCAAAACCGGAGATGGAATTTACCGACACCCTGCCCCTGGGACAGTGGAGGCAGGTGGAGGGAGCGGAAAAGGGGGTCTTCGAAAAGATCCTCTCCTGGGATCCTGACACGGGAAACCTCACCCGGCTGGTGAAGTTCGGCTCGGGGGTGCGGATCCCGAAGACCCAGGTCCACGATTTCTGCGAGGAAGTGTTCGTCCTCGAGGGATACATGGTGGACACGGAAAAAAAGCTGACCGCCGCGCCGGGCTATTACGCCTGCAGGCCGGTGGGCATGGTCCACGGGCCGTACGAGATTCCGGTCTCGTGCCTTTGCTTCGAGACCCGCTACCAGGATCCGGCCCGCCCGCTGAACCCGGACTGCTCTCTCTACGGAATGAAACCGGAATAACCGGCCGAACCGCCCCGGATTTTTTTCGGGGCGGTTGTTTTTTCCGGGTTCGTCCATACGCATGTTTTTCTTCCCGGCGCACCGTATAATAGGAATACGTGAAATTCTGCATTGAAAGGACGGACGCTTATGGCCCGGAAACGGTACCAGCACGAGCTGGAGCTGCGCCAGTTCACTCTTGAAGATTATGATGAAGTCAAGCGGATCATGGACAGGATATACCCCAAAATGGGAGGAGCCTGGACCAGGGACCAGTTCCGGGCGATGATCACCCGCTTTCCCGAGGGGCAGCTCTGCATCGAGGACAAGGGGCGTGTGGTGGCCGGGGCTTTTTCCCTCGTCATCGACTATTCCCGTTTCGGCGACAGGCACACCTACCAGGAAGTCGTCGGCGACGGCACCCTGAAGAACCACGACCCCGAAGGGGATTATCTCTACGGCATCGACATCTTCGTGTCGCCCGACTACAGGGAAAAGCGGCTCGGCAGGCGTCTCTACGACGCCAGGAAGGAGCTCTGCGAGACCCTGAACCTCAAGGGCATCGTTATCGGCGGCCGGATTCCCGGTTATGCCGAATGGGCGGAGAAGAAGACCCCCCAGCAATACATCCGCATGGTGAACAACCGGGAGATCTCCGACCCTGTCCTCACCTTCCAGGTCAGCAACGACTTCCATTACAAGAAGATCGTGGAGAATTACTGGCCCGAGGACTACAGCTCCAAGGGGTACGGCGTCATCATGGAGTGGAACAACATCTACTACGAGGAGCGGAAGCGGCTCATCTCGAAGGTGAAGACCTACATGCGCCTGGGCGTGGTTCAGTGGCAGATGAGGAGCTTCGAGTCCTTCGACGACTTTCTGCAGCAGGTGGAATTCTTCGTGGATACTCAGGCGGGGTACAATACGGACCTCATGCTCTTCCCCGAACTGTTCAACGCCCCTCTGCTGGCCCAGTTCGACCAGGAAGACCCGGCGGAGGCCATGCGGTCCCTGGCCGGGTATACGGCGGAACTCCGGAAGAGCCTGGTGGAGATGGCGGTGTCCTACAACATCAACATCGTGTCGGGGAGCGTGCCGGAGCTGCGGAACAACAGGCTCTACAACGTTTCCTTTCTCTGTCGCCGCGACGGCACCTGGGACCAGCAGTACAAGCTCCACATCACCCCCGACGAGTACCGGTACTGGGGCCTCCAGGGAGGGCACGATCTCCGGGTCTTCCAGACGGACGTGGGGAAGGTGGGCATCCTCATATGCTACGACGTTGAATTCCCCGAACTCTCCCGGTACCTGGCCATCAAGGGCATGGACATCCTGCTCATCCCCTTCTGGACGGACACAAAGAATGCCTACCTCCGGGTGCGGCGCTGCGCCCAGTCCCGGGCCATCGAGAACGAGTGCTACGTGGCCATCGCCGGGAGCGTGGGGAACATCCCCAAGGTGGAGAACATGGACATCCAGTATGCCCAGTCGGCCATCTTCACGCCCTCGGATTTTGCCTTCCCCCACGACGCCGTGGCGGCGGAGGCGACCCCCAACACGGAAATGGCTCTCATCGCCGACCTCGACGTGGAGCTCCTGAAGGAACTCCGGCTCCAGGGAAGCGTCCGGAACCTGTCAAGCCGCCGGACGGACCTGTACTGGATCGACTGGCTGAAGGAAAAGGAACGGGAGGACGAGGAAAAATAAAACGGCGGGCCCGCGGGCCCGCCGTTTCCGACCTGTGTTCCGGGGTTATTCCGCCAGGCTCCCGAGGTACTTCGCCAGGAAGCGTTCCATGGCCCGGTAAAACTCGAACCGGTTCTCCTCGTTGAGGAAGCCGTGCCCTTCGTTGTCCTTCACCATGTACTCTACGTCTACACCCCGTTTCCGGAGAGCCTCCACGATCTGGTCCGATTCCGCCTTCTTGACCCGGGGGTCGTTCGCCCCCTGGGCCACGAAGAGGGGGGCCCTGATGCTGTCGGCATGGAAGACGGGAGAGACGGCCTTCAGCAGGTCCCTGTCCTTCTCCGGGTGGCCGATCTGCTCGTAGAGCATCTGCCGGCCGAGTTCCCAGTAGGGGGGGATCGTCTCCAGGAGGGTGAAGATGTTGGACACCCCCACGTAGTCCACTCCGCATGCGTAGAGTTCCGGCGTGAAGGCGAGCCCGGCGAGGACGGCGTACCCGCCGTAGGAGCCGCCGTAAATGCCTATCCTGTCAGGATCGGCGATTCCCTGCTCAATGAGCCATTTCACTCCGTCGGTGATGTCGTCCTGCATGGCCCGCCCCCACTGCTTGAAGCTTGCCTCCCAGAATGCCCTGCCGTAGCCCGTGGAACCCCGGAAGTTCATCTGGAGCACCGCGAGACCACGGTTGGCGAGGAACTGGACCTCGCTGTCGTATCCCCACGAGTCCCGGGCCCAGGGACCTCCGTGGGGGTTGATCACCACGGGGAGGTTCTTTCCGTCCCTTCCTGCCGGAAGGGTGAGATATCCGTGGATCGTCAGGCCGTCCCGGGCGGTGTACTGCACCGGCTTCATGGGGGCGAGCCTCTCCCCGGGAAGCCAGGGGCTGAGGTCGGCCAGCTTCCGGAAGTCCTTTGTCTTCATGTCGTAAAAGTAATAGGCCCCCTGGGTCCGGTCGCTCCCGGCGTGGAGGAGAACCTTGTCTTCCTCTTTGTTCATTGACGTCACCGTGACCTCATACCCGGGGAGGCGGGACTCGAGCTCCTTCTGGAGGGCGGCCCGCTCCTCGTCGAAGAAATGGTACCGGAAACGGTCGGTGGTGTATCCTGTTCCCGTGATCACTTTCCGTTTTTTCGACCGGAACAGGGCGTACACGTCCACCTCCGGGTGCTCGAAGACCAGTTCTTCGTGTGCCGCCTTTTCGGGGTCGAAGACGAAAATGGCCGATGTATTTCTCCCCAGGTTCGAGGAGACGTAGAGTTTTTTGTTGTCGAAGGTGAAGAAGAGAGGGGAAACGCTTTCCCGGAAATCGGTGGTGAGGAGCGTCCGGAAGGGGTAGTCCTCCCTGTCCCGGTAGAGGAGGGACCGGTTGACCCCGTCGGTCCTGATGGCCACCCGAAGTTTTCCATCGTGGTCGGTCATCCATCCCTCGATGTCGCCGGGGTTTTCCTCGAGGAGGGTCAGTTCTCCGGTGGCGATGTTCAGCCGGTACACGTCGAAGAGCCGGGGGTCCCTCCTGTTCATGCCGATGAGAACCTCGTCCTCTATGTCCTCGAGACGGTCCACGATGGACACCCGGACTCCCTTGAAGGGAGTGAGGTCCCTCGCCTCCGACCCCCCGGCGTCCACGGCGTACAGATGGTAGTTTTCGTCCCCGCCCGAGTCCTGCAGGTAGAGAATCCGGTTGTTGCCGGCCCAGAAATAGGCCAGGATATCCCGTTCCGTCGCTGACGTGATCCGTGTCGCCGTCTCCTCTCCGATTTTCCGGACGAAAATGTTCATTCGCCGCTCCCAGGACTCCCGCCAGGAAATGCGGTTCCCGTCTGGGGATATCTGGAATCCGCTTCTGTCGGGATTCCGGAAAAAGTCCTCCAGGGGAATGAGTCCCTCCGCCGCCCGGGCAGGAGAGGAGAGAAGGGAGAAGACCAGAAGAGCCGCCGTTCCAAGAAGAATGGATTTCATCATCGCTTATTCCCCCATGATCTTGACGATCACGCGCTTTCTGCGCCTGCCGTCGAATTCTGCATAGAAACACTGTTCCCACGGTCCGAGGTCGAGCCTGCCGCCCGTCACAGGCAGAATCGCCTGGTGGTGGACCACGATCCGCTTCAGGTGAGCGTCCCCGTTGTCCTCCCCGGTGCGGTGATGGGCGTAGGACGGATTTTCGGGGGCGGTTTTCTCCAGCCACTCCAGGATGTCCCGGTGGAGGCCCGTTTCATCGTCGTTGACGATGATCCCGGCTGTGATGTGCATGGCCGAGACAAGCATCATCCCGTCCGAAACGCCGCTCCGCCCGAGAATCTGTTCGAGCTGCGGCGTGATGCGGACTAGTTCCTTTCGTTTTTTCGTTTCGAACCAGAGGTATTCGGTGGAAATCTTCATTGGATGCCTCCTTTCTCAGGTATCGGATGCAGGGATATGGTAGCATAAATACCGCGGCGGAAAAGACCGGCGGACGGTTTTGCCGGAAGGACTCCGCGGAAGGGAGGTCAGCCCCGTGAAAAACAGCCGGCAGAGCGGAATTGAAAGAATCCCCTTTCCCGGAGAGGACGTGGTCTCCTTTCTTCTCTCCTACATCGGGGAAACGGATGACATCGTTACGGTGAAAGACAAAGACCTGGTCATTCTCTATCTCAACCGGGCCGGAGCCGCCTTCCTCGGGGTTTCTCCGGAAGAGGGGAAGGGCCGCAGGTGCTTCGAGGTGCTCGGAAGGAAGAAACCCTGCGTCGGATGCCTGTCCGGGCCTGCGGCCGAAACGGGGCGGTTTCAGTTTCGGGAAGTGTTCATTCCGGAGAGGAACACATGGTTCGAGGTAAAGAGCTGGCCGGTCCGGAACGCCGACGGCGAAACCGCTGCCGTGGTGGAGGTCCTTCGGGACTGCTCGGAAAGAAAAAAGGCTGAGGAGGAGCTTGCCGGGGCTGTGACCCGGCTTGAGGCGAAGAACAGGGAACTGGAGGAAGAAAGGAAGCGGGCCGAAGGACTGGCCGAGGAAGCAGGAAGGGCGGAGAGGGTGAAAAGCGCCTTCCTGGCGAACATGAGCCACGAGATCCGCACTCCCCTGAACGGAATCCTGGGGATGACCGATCTTCTTCTGGATTCACCCATGGGGAAGGAACAGGAAGAATGCGCCGAGACCATACAGAGAAGCGCTGAACACCTTCTGTCTCTCGTCGACGAAATCCTCGACCTGTCGAAGCTTGAGGCGGGGAAGCTTGTCCTGGAATCGGTCCCCTTCGATTTGAGGGAGATGGTGGAAGACCTGGTCACCGAGACGGCGGTGCGGGGAGCGGAGAAGGGACTTGACACGGTGCTGTCGTTGGACCCTTCCGTTCCGTCCGTCCTGCGGGGCGACCCGGTGCGTACCCGGCAGATACTGGGGAACCTTCTGGGGAACGCAGTGAAATTCACTCTCTCCGGTGAGGTGCGGCTGGATGTCTCTTCCGTGGATTCGGGACTCACGGGCTTTGTGCTCCGTTTTTCCGTGTCCGACACGGGCATCGGTGTTCCCGAAAACGCTGCGGGGGCTCTCTTTCAGCCTTTTTTCCAGGGGGACCCTTCCACGACCCGCCGGTTCGGAGGGACGGGGCTCGGCCTTTCCATCTGCAGGGGGCTCGCGGAGGCCATGGGAGGATCCCTTGGAATGACCCCCCGCAGCGGAGGCGGATCGGTTTTCTGGTGCGAACTGCCCTTCGGCAGGGTGCCCTTCGGCGAGGCGGAAGACCTCCCTGTGGACCAGCGCCTCCTGGGGTTTCCCGTGATTCTTGCGGGGGGCGGGGCCTCCTGGCAGACTGAAGCGTCAGGCCTGGCAGGGAAGTGGCTCTGTTCCGTCCGGACCGCGGACAGCCCGGAGGATCTCAGGAGCCTCCTCGAGAAGCGGTCAGGGGGTGACGGTGATGGGCGGTGCGCCGTTTTCGTGGACCGGGAGCTTCTGAGAAAGGAAGCGGGCTGGTCACCCTCAGCCCTTCCTGCGGACCTCCGGAGGGGCGTCCTGTTTTTCTCCGTGGACCCCCCCGGGACATTTCCGGAGACGGGATATCTTCTCCGGGAGGGCCTTGCCGGCCGGATAACAAGCCCGCTGCGGCGGGGAGTCTTTCGTGAAGCCGTCCTTTCGGCGGCGGAGACTGACCGGGGGAAGCGGCAGGGTTCACCCGGGGGCTCTGAACCGGCGGGAAGTTTCCGGAGCGCCCTTCTCCCGGCCAGGGTTCTGATCGCCGATGACAGCCGGGTGAACAAAAAGGTGGCGGCGCGAATGCTGCAGAAGCTCGGCTGTTCCGTCACCGGGGCGGCGGACGGTGAAGAAGCCCTCCGTATGCTGCAAACAGAGAGATTCGACATTGTTCTCATGGATGTCCAGATGCCGGGAAAGGATGGCCTTGAAGTCACCTCCGCCCTTCGGAGCCCGGAATGGACCGGATGCAACGGATCCGTTCCCGTGATCGCCATGACGGCCCATGCCCTGCCGGGAGACCGGGAGAAGTGTCTGGCCGCCGGAATGGACGATTATCTTCCGAAGCCGGTCAGGTTCAGGGACCTCGAAGAAAAACTCTCGGTTCACCTGTCCCGGCGCAGGCCGGAGGAAATCGACGCCCCGGCGGAAGGAACCGGCGGGGTATACTGCAGGGAAGAGGCTGTCCTGAGGCTCAACATTGACGGGGAGGAACTCGACGCTCTTGCGGGGGAATACCTCGAGGATGCCCTTGAGATTCTTGACCGGATGGCAGACGCGGAAGAGCGGGGGGACGAAAAGGCGGCGGCTGATGCTGCCCACACGCTGAAGGGGATGTCGGCCAATATCGGGGCGGAAAGAGTCCGGGCAGCGGCCCTGAGAGCGGAGAGATCATGGCGGGAGGGCGGCAACGGCGCCTCTATGGCGGATGTCCTCCGGGCGGAACTCCGGAACTTCGGAAATGTTCTCGGCTGGGTCCGGGAAAGGAGGGACCTGCGTGAAGACCGATGAGCGGAGGCGGATGATCACCGCAGAACTCTCCGGGGCGGGAGAGGCGGTCACGGGAAGTGACCTGGCCTCCCGGTTCGGCGTCAGCAGGCAGGTGATTGTCCAGGACATGGCGGTGCTCCGGGCTGAAGGCCTTCCCGTGGTGGCCACCCCAAGGGGCTACATCCTGCTGCGGCCGGAAGGATCCGGCAGGCTCGTGAAGACGGTGGTCACCAGGCACAGGGACTACGAAGCCATGGAGGAGGAGCTCCTGATCATGGTGGGCTGCGGAGCGAAAGTGCTCAACGTCATCGTGGAGCATCCTCTCTACGGGGAAATCACAGGCAATCTCATGCTCTCCACTCCCGCCGACGTCGCCCGTTTCATGGAGTCCATCAGAAAGAGCGCGGGGGAACCCCTCTCCTCCCTGACGGGGGGCGTTCACCTTCACACCCTGGAAGTGGACGGCGAGGAGGGGTGGGAACGGCTGCTGGCCGAACTGGGTGAAAAGAACTACTTGCCGGAGGGACGCTGACGGTGTATGCTTTACAGGTGACAAGACACCTGTAAAGGAAGTGGTCCAATGGCAGGAACGGCGTCTTCTTCTCCTCTTCGGGGGTACCTGATCAAGGTCTCGAACGGGATGGCCCTCGGGCTCTTTTCCTCTCTTATCATCGGTCTCATCCTCCGCCAGTGCGGGCAGCTGCTCTCCCTCCCCCACCTGGAACACTTCGGCCGGGTTGCCCAGCTTCTCATGGGACCCGCCATCGGCGCCGGGGTTGCTTTTGCCGTCGGTGCTCCTCCCCTTGGTGTTTTTTCCTCTCTCGTCGCCGGAGCCGCAGGCGCCGGAACCTTTTCCGGCTCTGCCGCCGCGGTGGGCGAGCCCGTGGGCGCCCTTGTGGCATCCTGGGCGGGAGCGGAGGTATCCCGGAGGATCGCCGGGAAGACAGGGGTGGATATCGTGCTGGTTCCCGCAGCCACCATTGTCGCCGGCAGCGCGGTGGGCGTGGTCGCCGGCCCGGCTGTCGCCCGGATGATGTACTGGCTCGGCAGCGCCATCAATGCAGCCACAACCCTTCACCCCATCCCCATGGGGATCGTCCTCTCCGTGGCCATGGGAATGATCCTTACCCTTCCCATCAGCAGCGCGGCCCTTTCGATCTCCCTGGGGCTTTCCGGTCTTGCCGCGGGAGCCTCCACGGCTGGGTGCTGCTGCCAGATGATCGGCTTCGCAGTGGCGAGTTTCCGCGAAAACGGAACGGGAGGGCTCATCGCCCAGGGGCTGGGAACCTCCATGCTCCAGATTCCCAACATCATACGGAACCCATGGATCTGGGTGCCGCCCACGGCGGCGGCGGCCGTGCTCGGCCCCGTCTCCACCGTGATCTTCCGCATGGAGAACAGCTCTATCGGCGCCGGCATGGGAACCAGCGGACTCGTGGGGCAGGTCTCCACCCTCGGTGTCATGGGTCCCTCAGCCTGGCCGGGAATTCTGCTGCTCCATTTCCTTCTGCCTGCCGTTCTTTCCCTCCTCTTCTCGGAAATTCTCAGGAGGACGGGGCGCATCCGCCCGGGTGACATGAAGCTCGAAAAATAACGGGGCAGCGGACGCTGCCCCGTTTCCGTGCGTCTTGGTTTCCGCGGAGGGGATTATCCCAGTACAAGCACTCTCCGGGCCACTTCGAAGTAAAGCAGAAGGCCCAGGATGTCAACCACCGTGGTGATGAAGGGGCCGGACATGACCGCCGGGTCGATGTTCAGCTTTTTCGCCGCGAAGGGAAGAAAGGCTCCCACGAGATTTCCCAGCATGACCACCCCCACCACGGATGCCGCAACGGTGAGGGCTACACCGTACCCTGTCCCCATGGTCCACGCCCGGATGGATGCCAGCGCCGCGAGAGAAACCCCCAGGATCAGGCCGGAGATGACCTCCTTCGAGATGACTCTGAAAAGGTCCTCCCTGACGATTTCACCGACAGTAAAACCACGGATCACCAGCGTAGCTGCCTGGGTGCCGGTGTTGCCGCCGGTGCCCGTGAGAAGGGGTATGAAGAAGGCGAGGGCCACCACGCTCTCAAGGGCGAAGGAATAGTGTTCAAGGATGAAGGACGAGAAAAGCTGGGTGACGATGCAGACGAGCAGCCAGGTCAGCCGCTTTCGGGTGAGGGTCAGAATCCCGGCGTCCAGGTAGCTTTCGTCCACCGGGGAGATACCGGCCATCCGTTCGAAGTCCTCGGTGGCCTCTTCCTGGACGATGTCCAGGATATCGTCGAAGGTGAGGATTCCCACGAGGCGGTGTTCCCTGTCCACCACGGGAACGGTCTGGAGGTCGTATTTCGACATGGTCCTCGCCGCTTCTTCCTGGTCGGTGTCCGTCGTGACGAAGACCGGCAGGCCGTCCATGAATTCCGTGACGGGGGTATCGGGGGAGGCGAGAATCAGGTCCTCCAGGTGCACCGTCCCCTTGAGCTTTCTCTCAGGGCTGACCACGAAGGATGTATAGATGGTCTCCTTCTTCGCCGCCGTTGTCCTGATCCTCGCCAGGGCCTGGGAGGCCGTCATGGTCTCCTTCAGGTCGATGAACTCGGGGGTCATGATGCGCCCCGCGGAATCCGGCTGGTAGTTCAGAAGGGCGTTGGCGAGCTTCCTTTCTTCCGGGGAAAGATGGGCCAGGAGTTTTTTTACCGTCTTGGCGGGAAGCTCGTCGAAAAGAGCCGTCCGGTCGTCATCGGACATCTCCTCGATGATGGCCGCCACTTCCGAATCGGTGAAGCTCCCGAGAAGCTCCTCCCGTTCGGTTCCTTCGAGAAACTCGAAAACTTCGATGGCGATATCCTTGGGAAGGAGGCGAAAGAGGAAGACCCGCTCGGCAGGTTCCTTCTCCGCCAGAACTTCGGCGATGTCTGCGGGTTCCATGGTGCTCAGCAGTTCCTTGAGACTCTTGAACTGCTTCCGTTCGAAGAGTTTTTCAACGCTAGCGAGAAGCTTGTTCTGGATGTCCTTCATGACCCTTCCCCCTGTCCCATGGCCTGAACGGAGACGCTCCCGGCGCAACGTCTTCCGTGCCTTTTCACATGTTTTTTCGGGATGTCCGGCGGAGAAACAGTCCCGGCACGCGCCGGAATTCCGCCGAAAGGGAGGGCGGGCGGCGCTGTTACGGCATCATTGATTCCGCTTTTTGTTGCGGTCCGCTGTCCATTGAAAACGCTCCTTGAGCCGGTGGAATTGGGAACAACGGGAAAAAAGTATCATAAAGGGGGGGAAATGTCGAGGCAGCGGATCTTCCGGAGGGAGAAAAGGAGGACCGGCTCAAAAGAGCCGGTCCCCCTGTCAGTCCACCTTGTTTTTGCTCTTCTTCAGGTGTCCCGAAAAAGCCGGAACCATGAGAAGAATGGTGATGGCCCAGAGAAGCATGCAGAGGGGCCGCTCGAAGAAAATCATGGGGGAGCCTGCGGCCATGATGAGGGACTGGCCGAAGCCCAGCTCCGCAATGGGGCCGAGGATGAGTCCCAGGACGAGGGCTCCGGTGGAGAATCCGCCCTTTTCCAGGAAATATCCGACGGCGCCGAAGCCGATCATAAGCCACACGTCGAACATGTTGTTGTTGATGGCGTAGCTTCCGATGACCGAAAGAATGGCAATGCCCGGAATGAGGAGCGCGTTGGGGGTCATCGTGACTTTGGCGAAGTAGGGCGCCAGGTAGATTCCCAGAACCAGGAAAATGATATTCGCAATGAAAAGAGAGAGAATGAACCCGTACGTCATGGCCCCATACTTCGAGAAAAGCTCCGGTCCGGGAATGAGACCCTGGATCAGGAGACCTCCCATAAGGGCCGCCGCAACGCTGTTGCCGGGAATGCCGAGGGTGAGCAGGGGGATGAGGGAACCTCCCACACAGCCGTTGTTGGCGCTTTCGGAGGCTGCCACTCCCTTGGGGTTCCCCTTTCCGAAGGTGTCTGAATCCCTGGAGCTCTGCTTCGCGAAATTATAGGAAATGAAAGCTGATATGGTCGCACCGGCTCCGGGCAGCATGCCGACTATTGTCCCGATGATGCTCCCCTTTGCGATAGTGGGGCCGAGTCCCCTGGGAAGCCTGCTCCTTTTGATGGAGGCGATAGTGTCGCTCAGATCCTCAACGATGTGGGTCTCCGCAGTCAGGTCCAGGATCTGGCTCACGGAGAAGAGGCCGATGAGAGCGGGCATGAAGGGAATGCCGTCATAAAGGTCAACGATGTCAAAGGTGAAGCGCATGAAGCCCGAGATGGGATCCATGCCCACAGTGGCCAGCACGAGGCCGAGAAATCCGGAGATCAGCCCCTTCACCATGCTTCCCTTCGTGAGGGTGACAATGCTGGAAAGGCCCATGATGGCCAGGACGAAATATTCCGGTGGGCCGAACCGGAGGGAGAACTTTGCCAGGGCGGGAGCCATGAGGAGCAGGGCCACGGTGGAGAAAATGCCTCCCCAGAAACTGGCCCAGGTGGCCACGGTGAGAGCGGTGCCGCCCTTGCCCTGTTTCGTCATGGGGTAGCCGTCGAATGCCGTGGCTGCTGCGGCGGGGGTTCCCGGAGTGGAGAGCAGGATTGAGGAGATGGCTCCTCCGTACATTCCGCCGCTGTAGACTCCGCCCATAAGGGCCAGGCCAACAAGGGGCTGCATTCCGAAGGTCACCGGGATGAGCAGCGCCACGGCCATGGTGGCGGTGAGGCCCGGCATGGCGCCTACGATGATGCCCACCACGGTGCCCGATAGAATGGCGAAGAGAACGCCGGGATTCATCAGTTCCGAAAGCGCTGGCACAAAAAATTCAGTCATGGTCTATTCCCCCCAGATGCCCATGGGGACGGGAACCCCAAGGAAATGAACAAACACGAGCCAGACGAAGCCGAGGATCAGGCCTGTACCGAGAAGAATGAAAACGGGGCGCCGGAAGCCGAGCATCCAGGAGAGTGCGGCCATAAAAAGGGCGCTGGCCGGGAAAAATCCGATGAAGGAAATAAGAATTCCGTAGCCGACCATGGATGCCAGGGTCAGAGTGAAGTTTTTCGGCGAGCGGACCCACCGGACATGGGAATCGGGCGAGGATGTCCTCTGCAGCAGGAGAATCAGGGACAGGACCGCGAGCATTCCCGCCAGGAAAAAGATGTACCGGGCCGCTGCCGCGGCCCGGTCGGGAAAGCTGTTTGCCCCAAGAAACAGGACGGCGGAAAGTCCCAATCCCCCGGCCGCGAAAAGACGGTTCATGGAAGATCGGGTCATGAAAGAGCCTCGCCCTACCAGGGATCTTTCTCGTAGGCCTTGTTGGTTACGACAAGGAGATCCTCGAGGTACGCCTTGTACTCTTCAGGAGTCATGACGTTCATCTGGAGCTGTTCCTTGGCGGCCGCCTGGAATTCGGCATCTGCAAGCACTTTTTCAAAGGTCTCAATGATTTTCTTCAAAGCTTCCTCGGGAATTCCCGCAGGTGCGGCAAACCCCCTGGACGAGTCGGAGATGACCTTGTATCCCAGTTCAGCGAAGGTGGGGATTTCGGGCACGTTCGGGTGCCTTTTTGCCGTCATCATGGCCAGGACCCTGACTTCGCCGGCCTTGAGGTTGGACTCGATCTGGGAAAGGTTCATGAAACCCATGGACACGTGGCCGCCCATCACCGTGGCCTTGGCGTTGGAGGATCCAGTGGAGGGGACGCTCTTCACGGTGCAGCCCGTGGCCTCGTTGAACTGGGCGAGGGCGAAAGCGTCGTCTCCGCCGGGGCCTGACGTGGAGCCGGTGAGGGTTCCGGGAGCCGCTTTTTCTGCGTCGATGATATCCTGGATGGAATTGAAGGGGCTGGAGGCGGGGACGACCAGGACACCGGGATCGGTGACAAGGTTGAACAGCATGGCAAAGTCATCGAGGGTATACTTTGCCCGCTTGGCGGACATGTGGGCCGTCAGATGGGGCGTGTACAGGGTTCCGATGGTGTAGCCGTCCTTTTTTGCCCGTGCGAGGGCGTCGAAGCCCCTCTGGCCGCCGGCGCCGTCGATGTTGTTGATCACAAAGGGCTGGGGGAAGTACTTCTCGGCGAACTTGGCGAAGAGCCTCGCCATGGTGTCGGTGCCGCCGCCCGCATTGGACGCCACAATGATAGTGACGGCCTTCGTCGGGTAGTCTGCGGCGAAGGCCGCCCCCGCTCCGAGGGCAATGCACACTGCGAGAACAGCCAGAATTGCTTTTTTCATAGTATCGTCTCCTTTCGAAAGTGAGTTCCCCTGATCCGTGGTTTCGTGTCGTTCTCCGGCGTCAGCCTCCTTTGCTTTCGGAGAGGGCTTTTCTCTTCTCCTCGAGAAGGGGTTTCAGTCGCTCTCCCTTGACCATGAAGAACACCCGTTCCGCCACGTTGGTGGCGTGATCGCCTATCCTGGCGAGATGCCGCGCGACCCAGAGGAGCCCGGCGGCGCACTGTGCGGTGGCCTGGTCTCCCTGGGGCTTGTTGCCGATGATGAGAAGGAGTTCGTCGAAAATGTTCTCGTAGAGGATGTCGAGCTCCTCGTCCCGGAGGCAGATGGCCTCGGCGAGGGCAGTGTCGTCCTCCTCGAAGGCCTTGAGGGAATCGGCCACCATCTCGGTGGCGATGACCTTCATCTTCGGAATGTCCACTAGTGGTTTCAGGAGAGGATAGCGGTTCAGGATCTTCGCCTTTTTCGCGATGTTCACACCCTGGTCGCCTATGCGCTCCAGGTCGGTAATGATCTTCAGCACGGCGAAAACGAAGCGGAGATCCTCCCGGACGGGCTGGCGCATGGCGATGGAGCTGAGGCATTCCTGGTCGATGGACGCCTCGAGATCGTCTATGATGTCATCGGATCGTATGACCTCGTCCGCCAGGGCATCGTTCCGCTCTTCCAGCGAGCGGACCGCGTTGGAGAATGCCTCGCTCGCCATGGACCCCATCTCTCGGACCATGGAAAGGATTTTCGCCCTGTCGGCTGAATACAAAAGGGATTCAACCTTCCCGTTTTTCTTCCAGAACATCTCTGCAGTCCCTCCCTCGTCGGTACAGCCTGCCTGCGGGAACCGTCATCTTTTGTGGGGCCCCCGGGGGGCCTTGGCAGGATAGCGGGAAAAAATGTCCTCAGCGAGGTTACAGGCGTGTAACGATAATGTTACAAACTACGACATACCGGGAGGATTGTCAAGAAGCTGATTCCTGATTTTCAGCGGGCGGAGGGGATGAACCTTCCTTTTTCAGGATCCTGTTCCCCTATGGTAGAATCGTCTCGGTAGTGGAGCCAGAAAATCCATGGAAAGCACGCCGGAGGAGAGAATAATGAAAAGAATGTTCGTGCGGTGCGTCATAAAGGGAAAAAGGGAGACAGGGCTGGTGGAGAACGGCATCATCTACCGGCTGGAGGGGGATATGTTCGGCGAATATACACGGGGCCCCGCCCTCGGCTCGGTGGACGAGGCGGAACGGTTCCTTCCTCCCGTGGAGCCGTCCAAGGTAGCAGCGGTGGGACTCAACTACCGGGACCACGCCATCGAGGTCGGCCTTCCCATACCGGAGGAACCCCTGCTCTTCCTGAAGCCTTCCACATCGGTCATTGCCCACGGCGACCCCGTGGTGTATCCCGCACACATGACGGAGCGGGTGGACTACGAAGCCGAGCTCGCCGTCATCATCGGGAGGAAGTGTTCCCGTGTTGAACCCGGAGAAGCGGAGGACTGCATCCTGGGGTACACCTGCGCCAACGACGTAACCGCCAGGGACCTCCAGTCAAAAGACGGCCAGTGGACCCGGTCGAAGTCCTTCGACACCTTCTGCCCCCTGGGGCCGTGGATCGTCTCGGGTATCGATCCTTCGGACCTCGAGATCGGCATGTACCTGAACGGGAAACAGGTCCAGCATTCCAGAACAAAGAACTTCATCTTCCCCGTGGACGTGCTGGTGAGCCACATCTCGAAAGTCATGACCCTCCTGCCCGGAGACGTGATCATCACCGGCACTCCGTCAGGCATCGGCCCCGTGAAAAAGGGAGACGTCATGCAGGTGAAGATCGAAGGGATCGGGACCCTGGAAAACGTGGTGGAGTAGCGGGGGGCGAAACAACCTTCCGCCCCGGACCCTGTGCTGCAAAAAAACGTCCCCGCCGGTCAGCCGGCGGGGACGTTTTTCATTCGGTGAAGCTTCCGTTTAGCGGAAAAATGGCGGAGGGCAGAGGATTCGAACCCCTGGGGCTTTCGCCCAGCTGATTTCAAGTCAGCCACCATAGACCACTCGGACAGCCCTCCGCGGAACGAGGAGATTATACATGTATTTCCCGTTGTTGCCAACGGATGAAGGGGGGCGCCCGCAAATTCGGGGGAGAGTATAATGAATGGAAGTGGACCGATTTTTCCTGAGAGGTGATTCCTGGTGAAAAAAGAAGAGATTCTCGAGAGGTTCGTGTGCACCCCGTCCCGGGTGGCGGTGGTGGGAGCGTCGCCGAAGGAGGACCGCCCGGTGTTCCGGGTGATGAACTACCTTGCCGGTGCGGGGTTCACCCTCTATCCCGTGAACCCCGGGTATGCGGGAACGGAGATCATGGGACGTCCCTGCGCCGCGGGGCTCGAATTTCTCGAAGATGAGGTCGACGTGGTCGCCCTGTTCCTTTCGGCGAAACAGCAGGGGACTGTGGCGGCAGACCTGGAGAAGCTGCCCGTCAGGCCCGTGGTCTGGTTCCAGCCGGGAGCGGAGAATGAAGAACTCGCCGCTGAACTGGAGCGGAAAGGATACGACGTGGTGCCGTCGGACTGCCTCATGGCCGCCCACATGAACAAATGCAGGTGAGAATTATTTTGTGCTCATGATACCATCGGAATGATAAAAATTTCTTGCTCACGGGTGCGAATTTATATATAATTACAGAAAAGACCGCACTTGCCTCCCTAACTCCTGTGTATTTTCCACAGCCTTTCCCGGGGGGGGCGGAAATCCGCACTGCAGAGGAGGTAATTCCGATGTCCTCCGAATATCCGTACACCCTGAGGGTCCGGTACGGCGATACCGACCAGATGGGAGTCGCCTATTACGCCAATTATCTCTACTGGTTCGAAGTGGGCAGGACGGAGTTCTGCCGCGCCCACGGCAAGTCCTACGCCGACTGGGAGGAAGAGGGCATTTTCCTTCCCGTGGTTGAATCCCACTGCCGCTACAAGCATCCAGCCCGGTACGAGGACGAGATTGTCATTTTCACGAAAATCGGTGAAGTGAAGGCATCGTCCGTGATTTTTGAATGCCGCATCGAACGGGCCGCCGACGGCAAGCCCCTCGCCTCGGGATGGACCCGCCATGCCTTCGTGGACCGGAATGGAAGGCTTCTGAGAGGAGACAACCCCCTGCGCCGATGGATCGAGGCGCTGGCGGGATGACGGAGGTGTCGCGTACAGTGAGCACGAAAGCCATACTGTTGGGAAACGAGGCAATCGCCAGGGGAATTGTTGAAGCGGGGTGTCTTGTGGCGTCCGCCTACCCGGGAACGCCGTCGTCCGAAATACTGCCTGCGGTGGCAAAGTTCGCCGACGAACTGGGCTCACCCATGGCGGTCGAATGGGGCGTGAACGAGAAGGTGGCCTTCGAGGTCGCCGCCGCCGCCTCCTTTACCGGCGCCCGCTCCTGTGCCGTTATGAAGCAGGTGGGGCTGAACGTTGCGGCCGATCCCTTCATGAGTGCCGCCCATTTCCAGCTCAAGGGGGGCATGCTCCTTGTGGTCGCAGACGATCCGGGGCCCCACAGCTCCCAGACGGAACAGGACAGCCGCTATTTCGCCATGTTCGCCAAGGTGCCCTGTTTCGACCCCTGTTCCGCCGCCGAGGCGAAGGAGATGGTCTTCGACGCCTTCGACCTGTCAGAGCGGTTCGGCATCATCACCATGCTCCGTCCCAGCGTGAGGGTGGACCACTGCCGCCAGGACGTTGAACTCGGAGAGCTCCGCCCTCCGAAGGGGCAGGTGAAGTTCGAGAAGGAACCCTCCCGATGGGTCTGCCTTCCCGCCAGCGTGAAGGTGAACCATCCCCGGCTGAACGCCAAGGTAGAGGAGATCCGGGCCGCCTTCGAGACGGAGTTCGGGAAGTACAACTACGAAGTTCCCTCCCGTGAGAAGAGCGTCCTGGGCATCGTGGCCTCGGGAGTGTGCTTCTCCGTGGTCAGCGACATCCTGAAGGAGTGGGGCCGGGAAGACGTGGCTGTTCTCAAGATCGGCACGCCCCATCCTCTGCCGGTGAAGATGGTGACCGATTTCATCTCCCGCCACCCGAAGGTGCTCTTCCTCGAGGAAACCTACCCGGTGATGGAAATGCAGCTTCCCGACAGGACGGGAATCCTCGGCCGCTGGAACGGCGTCGTCCCGGGGGCCGGGGAACTTCTTCCGGAGGTTATCGCGGGCATTCTCGCGAAAATCCTCGGCATGGACCAGCCCTCCGGGGAAGGTTCATCCCTTCTCAGGGAAGCTCTTGAAGATCTGAAGATCACTCCCCGGAAGCCCATGCTCTGCCCGGGATGCCCCCACAGGGCGAGCTATTTCTCCATCAGGCAGGCCCTGCCCAACGCGGTGAACCCATCGGACATCGGCTGCTACACCCTTGGGGTGAACCAGAAGGCGGTGGACGCCGTGGTGGATATGGGAGCCTCGGTGACCATGGGATCCGGGTTCTTCCTCGCCCACAAGGCTGCCGGAACGGAACGGCCCATCGTGAGCACCATCGGCGATTCCACCTTCTTCCACATGGGCATTCCCGGCCTCGTGAGCGCAGTCTACAACAGGCACGCCTTCGTCCTCGGCATCCTGGACAACAGCACCACCGCCATGACGGGCGGGCAGGCGAACCCTGCGGTGGGCGACAAGCTCAGGAAGGGCGACGAAGGCCGGAAGGTGGATATCGAGGCCGTCTGCAGGGGCTGCGGCGTGACCTTTGTCCGGACCATCGAAGCCTATGACGTCGCCGCGGGGAAAGAGGCCGTGAAGGAAGCCTGGGAGCACGCACAGTCCAGGTCGGAACCGGCTGTAATCATTTTCCGGCACCCCTGCATGCTCCTCCGTCCCCAGCAGCCTGTTGTCCAGGTCAAGGTGGACCCGGAAAAGTGCATCGGCTGCAAGTTCTGCATCAATTTCTTCAACTGCCCCGGCCTCGTCTTCGACGAGACGAGGAGCAAGGCATACATCGACGAGCGGTTCTGCGTTTCCTGCGGGGTCTGTATCTCTGTCTGCCCCCACGGGGCCATCGCGGAAGTTTCCGAGGAGGGGAAATAGCATGCAGTACGTCATCGTGGGAATCGGCGGCCAGGGTATTCTTTTCGCGAGCAAGGTCCTCGGAAAGATCGCTCTCGAGCGGGGCGAGTCCGTCATCGGCAGCGAGGTGCACGGCATGGCCCAGCGGGGAGGGTCTGTGATCAGCCACTTCAAGGTGGGGGATTACCGGAGTCCCCTCGTCATGGCGGGCGAGGCTGACATCCTCCTCGCCTTCGACCAGAGCGAGGCGGTGCGGAACCTCCACTTCCTGAAAAAGAAGGGAAGTCTCGTGGTGAACGTCCACGACCGGAAAGCACTTGAAAACGCCTCACTCGCCGGGCTGGTCCGGGACAGGGAGATCAATGTCCACTCCCTGGAAGGATACGCCCTGCTCAAGGAGCACATGGGGGGGAATTTCCTCTTCCTCAACGTTCTGCTCATAGGGGCCATGTGCGGGGCAGGAATCAGCGGCCTCTCCTTCGCAGAGGTCTCCCGGGCGGTGAAGGAGCTTTCTCCTCCCAAGTTCCAGGATGCCAACATGAAGGTCCTGGCTCTCGGTGCCGAGGCGATCTGCAGCGGGAGGTAATCATGGCGGGCAGCGAAAGGGGAGGCCGGTCGCGGTCTCCCCTTTTTCGGGGCAGGGCCTTCTCCCTTGCGGAACTGCTGGCGGTCCTGGCGATCTGTCTTGTCCTCGGAGGCGGGATGTCTCTTGCCGTCGTCTCATCCTTCGCCGGGCCGGCTTCCGATACCACGGCGGTCCGGGAGGGCAAGTACGCCGCCCAATGGCTCCAGCGGATCTTCCACAAGGCCCTGCTGTCCGGCAGGTCCTTTGTCTTCAGGCTTTCCACGTCCGTGCCCCAGAACAGGCTGAAGATACAGTGGGCGGACGGAAGGGAGGAAACTTATGACGGAAAGGGGCGGGTGTGGTTCACGAACCACAGCGGAGTTCCGGCCTTCTGCGCCTACTCCCCGAAGTGGAACACCATTTCTCCGGCGTTCACCATCGAAGCCGGTTCGTCTCCGGACCGCAGGCGCCCCCTGAAATATATCGTGGTCACTCCCTTCTGCAGAGTTTCTTACCGGGATGATCCGCCCCGGGATTGAAAGACACCTTCTTTCGGGGTATAAAGAGAAACCGGCGTTCCCGCTTTTTTTTTCAGGAACGCACATCGGAAACGGAGGTTGTCCTGATGGCGGCAGCGGCAAAACCATGGTGGAGGGAGACGATCGAGACGGTGCTGTGGGCGCTCGTCCTCGCTCTCGTTCTCCGTACATTTGTAGTTCAGGCGTTCTGGATTCCCAGCGGATCCATGATCCCCACCCTTGAGGTGGGCGACCGCGTCCTCGTGGCGAAATTCTGGTATCACTTCACTGAGCCGAAGCGGGGGCAGCTTTTTGTTTTCAAGTACCCCGTGGATCCCAAGAGGGATTTCGTGAAAAGAATCATCGGTCTTCCCGGTGACGTTCTGGAGATCCGTGGAGGCATGGTGTACGTCAACGGGCAGCCCCTCCGGGAGGAGTACGTGAAGAACCGCGATTCCTTCTCCCTGACGCCGGGCCCCGTTTTTTCGGAGGTCCCGGTGAAGGTTCCCGAAGGCCATTTCTTCGCCATGGGGGACAACCGCCCGAACTCCCAGGACAGCCGGTTCTGGGGATTCGTGCCGAAGCAGAACATCCGGGGTCCGGTGTTTTTCAGGTACTGGCCGCTGAACAGGATCGGGATGGTGGACTGATTGGGACGGACCGTCTGGTATCCCGGCCACATGGCGAAGGGGAAGCGGAAGCTTGCCGAACTCGCCGAAAAGCTGGATATCATTCTGGAGGTCCGGGACGCCCGGGCTCCCGTCGTGACGTCTTCTCCGCTGTCTGAGCAGCTTTCCCGGATTTGCCCCGTGGCGGTGGTGCTGTCGAAAAAAGACCTTGCCGACGGGAAGGGAACGGCGAAATGGCTCTCCTGGTTCACCTCATCGGGCAGAAAGGCCTGGGCGGTGAATCTGCTCAAGCCTTCGATGGACCAGATCAGGAAGGATCTGGCCCCCTTCGGGCCCTCCCACAGGGAAGTCCGCCTCGCGGTGGTGGGCATCCCGAACGTGGGAAAATCAATGTTCCTGAACGCACTGGTGGGCAAGTCCTCCGCCCAGGTGGGGGGTATTCCCGGAATCACCAGGGGGGTTTCATGGTACAAGGGAAAGGGGTTTCTGGCGGTGGATTCGCCCGGCATCCTCGACCCCCGCTCCGGCGACTCCGTCCAGCGGTGTCTCGCATGGCTCGGGAGCAGCAAGTCCGAGGTGATCGGCGGGTATGACCTCATCGCCCTCGACCTGATCTCGGTGCTCCGGAGGCGGAACCTCTGGGTCATGGTGGAGGAGAAGTGGGGCGTTCCCGCACCGGAAGAGCTCCCTGGGGAAGAAATACTTGAAGCCCTGGGACGGCGTCTCGGGTGCCTCGTCGCCGGAGGGGCCGTGGATATTCTCTCCGCGGGCCGCAAGTTCGTGGAGGCTTTTTCCACCGGCCGGCTCGGCCCGGTGACCCTCGAGCTGCCGGGGGATTCGCCATGGATCTGAGCCGGTGGGGCAGAATCGCCGGGGCGGATGAGGCCGGACGGGGCCCCCTCGCCGGCCCGGTGGTCGCCGCAGCGGCCGTTCTGACCCCTGCCCAGGAAGAGGAGCTGCTCTCCCTGGGGCTCACCGATTCCAAGAAACTCACCCCCCGCAGGCGGGAATTCCTTTTTGAACGGATGCTCTTCCTGAAGGTCCGGTGGCGGGCCCAGGCCGCCTCTCCGGCGAGAATCGACGGAATGAACATCCTCCGGGCGTCTCTGTGGGCCATGGGCCGGAGCGTGGAGAAGCTTCCGCCGTGCTTCGACACGGTCATCGTGGACGGCACGTTTCCCCTTCCGGGGCTATCCTGTCCCCAGGTCCCCCTCCCGAAGGCCGACAGCCTTATCCCTGCCGCAGCAGCCGCATCGGTGGCCGCAAAAGTGCTCCGGGACAGGATCATGGACATTCTTGACGGCCTGTACCCCGGCTACGGTTTCAAAAAGAACAAGGGATATCCCACGGTGGCCCACAGAAAAGCTCTCGAAGCCCTCGGCCCTTCGGCGGTCCACAGGGCCGGCTTCACCTGGAGGGCTCCCTGATGGCAGCCCAGGGCATCGGCGGCATCTCCGGCCCGTCGGTCCGCCCCGGTCATCCCGAGGGGCAGACCCAGCCCCGGGTGGACGGAAGCCCCCGGCAGCCCGGAACCCAGCTTCCCCGGATCGCCGACGGAACGGTGGTGAACGGCCTCGTCCTGGAAGCCAGGGAGGAGGGATCCTACCTCGTTCGGGTGGCCGGGCAGGCCCTTCTTGCCCGGGCGAACCTTCCCCTTCTTCCGGGACAGCATTTCCGGGCCGTGTGGGACGCCTCCGGCGACATCCCCGTCCTCCGCCTCTCCGACGCGGAGGCAGCCCTTCTCGGAAAACTCCCCGCAGGGGACCGGGAAGTGGCCTCCGCCCTCCTCTCCCGGGGCCTTCCTCTCGACAGCCGGGCCCTCGCCTCCCTGAGAAGCGCCTGGTCCGGCATGGGCGGGCAGCCCTCGCAGCTCGCTCCCCTCGCGGAACTCTGGGCCCGGGGCATTCCCCTCACGGGGGGCAACGTGCAGGTCCTCGCATGGTATTTCACCCTCGGCGAAAACGAGGCGGCCTCCCTGTGGAAAAAAGTGAGGGATGAAATCCGCAGCCGGGCGGCCAGGGGAGAAAATCCGCTGGCCATCCTGAAGGAGATGACCGGGGGAGACGACGAACGGGCCGCCTTTCTCCGGGGGCATGCCCTGCTTTCCAGGCCGTCACGGGAAGGGATCGACCCGTCCCTCCTCGCGCCCGCCCTTCTTCCGGCCGGCGACGGGGAGGGAACCCTCACGGCACGGATCACCACCGGTGCATGGAAACGGCAGGGAAAGTCTTTCTGGTCCATTTCCTTCGAGATGGAGGGCAACCGCATCGGCCCCGTGGGGGGAGACGTGGAGAGCGACGGCAAAAATCTCGGAGTTACCCTGAAGGCGGAGCGGAGCGAAACTTTCGAGGCTCTCAGGATGCGGCGTCATCTTCTTCGGCAGGAGCTCGGCAGCCTTCCCCTGGCGCTGCAGCATCTCGCCGTGGCCCGTGGGAGGAGAGTCCCCAGGATTCCCGGCAGAGGCCTGGACATAACGGTATGAACGGGAAGGGAAAGAAGCGGCTTCAGGCCGCGGCGGTCCAGTACGACGAAAAGCATGACGCCGCTCCGAGGGTGACAGCCTCCGGGAAGGGGTACGTGGCGGAGAAAATCCTCGAGCTCGCCAGAGAGGCGGACGTTCCCGTGGTGGAGGACGCCGCCCTCGTGAGCGCCCTGATGGTTCTGGAGCTCGGCGAGGAGATCCCTGCGGAGCTTTACGAGGCAGTGGCCCGGATTCTCGCCTTCATCTACAAACTCGACAAAGGAGAAAAACCATGACGGCGGAACATCTTGAACGGGGACGGCGGGGCGAGGAGATCGCCGCGGCCTACCTTGCCGGCCTGGGGTGGACAATACTCGACCGTAACGTGGTCTTCCGCGGCGGGGAGCTTGACCTGGTGGCCCTTTCCGGCGGGGAGCTCGTTGTGGTGGAGGTCAGGACCCGCTCCGAAGGCTGGATGCAGCGGGGGGAGGAGTCCGTTGGGCCCCGGAAGCTGGGGCGCCTTGTGCGGGCGGGAAGACGGTACGTGGAAACCCGGGGGTGGACCGGGCCGTGGAGGATCGACATCCTCGCGGTGACCCTTCACCCCGGCAGGGACGCGTCAGTGGAACGGTTCGAGGACGTCACGGCGGGGGCGTACCTCACGTGAATCCCGTCTGGGGCATTACCCTGAAGGGCATGGAGGCCCTGAGGGTGGAGGTGGAGGCGGAAATCACCGGGGGCCTGTTCGCCATCTCCATTGTCGGCCTGCCCGATACGGCGGTCCGGGAGTCCAAGGAGCGGGTGAGGGCGGCCCTCCGGTCCCTCGGCCTTTCCGTCAGGGGGAGGGTTGCGGTGAACCTCGCCCCTGCGGACCTGCCGAAGGAGGGAGCCATCCTGGACCTTCCAATCGCCCTCGGCATCGCCGGAGCCATGGGAAGCATTCCGGAGGTCCCACGGGCAATTTTTCTCGGCGAGCTGGCCCTGGACGGGCGCCTCCGGGGCGTCCGCGGGGCCGTCGGCGCGGCCATTCTCGCCAGGGATACGGGAATTCCCCTCTTCGTGCCGGCGGACAACGCTGACGAAGTCTCCCTGGTGGAGGGGTGCGAAGCCTGGGGGGCCGAAAGCCTCGGCGACGTGATTGCCTTTCTTCGGGGAGAAAAAAAACTGATCCCCGTGGTCCCTGCGGTCCCCGAGGCGAAGCCGCCCATTGCCGATCCGGATTTCGCCGACATACGGGGCCAGTCGGGGGCCAAGCGGGCCCTGGAAATAGCCGCCGCGGGGCATCACAACATCCTGTTCACCGGCGCCCCCGGCAGCGGCAAAACTCTTCTGGCCCGTGCCCTCCGTGGAATTCTCCCGCCCCTGTCCCGGGACGAGTTTCTCGAGGCGGCCCTTGTCCGGAGCACCCTGGGCATTCCCTTCGACCGGGGAATGCACCCTCCCTTCAGAACGGTCCACCATACGGCCAGCATCGTCTCCATCTGCGGGGGCGGCGCCACCCTCCGGCCCGGCGAGGTCAGCCTGGCCCACCGGGGGGTTCTCTTCCTCGACGAATTTCCCGAATTCCGCCGGGATCTCCTGGAAGCCCTCAGGCAGCCCCTGGAGGACGGTCGGATCACCGTGAGCCGGGCATCGGGCTCGGTGGTCTATCCCTGCAGAGTGCTTCTCGTTGCCGCGTGCAACCCATGCCCGTGCGGGTGGGACGGTGACCCCGTGGAACGGTGCACCTGCTCGGCGACGGAGCGGGAACGGTACAGGCGAAAGATTTCCGGCCCCATCCTCGACAGGATCGACCTCCACCTGGCAGTCCCGAGGCTGCTTCCGGAAGAGCTCGTGGCGGTGGAATCCGAGGGCGGCGAACCGAGTGCCGCCATTGCCGCGAGAGTGAGGAAGGCCCGGGAGATCCAGAGGGAGCGCTGGGCCGGAACAGGGTTCACCTGCAACGCCGAGCTGCCGGAACGGCTCGTGAAGCGGTCCCTCTCCCTTTCACCGGACGTGAGGCCCTTTCTCGCCTCCATGGCGGAGCGCCTCCGGCTCTCAGGCAGGGGCATCAGCAGGGTGCTCAAGGTCTCCCGGACCATAGCGGACCTGGCGGGAAGCAGGGACGTTGAGGTGCCCCATGTGGCGGAAGCCCTGGCCTACCGGGACGGAGGGGAAAAACGGTGACAGGTCTTATGAGAGTGCTCCTGCTCCTTGCCGCGTCGGGAGGATTTCCTCCCGCCCTCTGGGACTCTTTCAGCAAGGAGGATCTCCCCCCCGAGGCGTTTCTTGATGAAGGCCCCGGACTGTGGGAACGGCTGGGATATTCGGAGACGGTCCGGAACAATCTTGCGCGGCTTGCTGCGACAGGGTGGCCCGAGCGGGAGGAAGAGCGTGCCGCCCGGGCGGGAGTGCGCATCGTCCCCTTTGACTCCAGGGACTATCCCCGGAGCCTGGCCGGAACGCCCTCCGCCCCCCTTCTTCTGTACGTCAGGGGGAAATGGCCCGTTGCCGGGCCGTCCGTTGCCGTGGTGGGAACAAGAAAATGCAGTTCCTACGGATGGCGGACGGCGGCGGAAATCGGCCGGGCGGTGGCCGGGGCGGGAGGAGTGGTGATCAGCGGCGGAGCCGCCGGTATCGACGGAGCCGCCCACGAAGGGTGCCTTGACGGAGGAGGGGCGACCACAGCGGTTCTCGGGACGGGAGTGGACGTGGTCTATCCCCGGGGGCACGAAGGTCTCTTCGGGCGCATCGTCCGGGAGGGAGGCGCCCTGGTCGCCGAATATCCCCTCGGCGCTCCCCCGAGGCAGTGGCGTTTCCCCGAGCGGAACCGGATCATCGCGGGGATGGCCGATCGTCTCGTGGTGGTGGAGGCGCCGCTCAAAAGCGGAGCCATGAGTACCGCCCGCCATGCCCTGGAGGCCGGCAGGGAGGTCTGGGCCGTACCGGGAAGAATCTCGGAAGAATGCTGCGCCGGGTCGAACCGGCTGCTCTTTGACGGAGCCCAGCCTCTTGTCTCCGTGGAGGAGTTCGCTTCCGTGGCCTTCGGAAGGCAGCTCGGCCTGTTTCCTCCCGGAGAGGAACGGGGAAAAACTCCTTTATTGACTGAAAAAGAGCAAAGAATTCTTGCCGTTCTAAAAAAATATGGAGAAAGAACTGTTGACAACCTCGCCGTTGAATGTACAATGTCTCCCGCTGACGTTTTTTCCTGCCTGGCCCTTCTGGCCGCGGCGGGGCACGTTTTCCCCTCTGGACCGGGGCGATGGAGCGTCGTTCCCCGGTAGACAAGACTGGAACGGAAAGGAAGAGCCTGGTGCCCAAATCACACAGAACCGATCGAGGCCTCGGAAACAGACTGGTGGATTCGCTCCTTGTCCGCCGCGTTCTTCACGACTGTGAACGAAGATACCTCGCCCCCGAAACGCAGGGGATGATATACCGCTACATCGCCACTGAAGAGATTCCCCTCGAAATTACCGAGAGGGCCATACTTGAGGCTGTGTCCCTCGGCGCACTGAAAAATTCCGCAGTGGAGGCTCCCCTGTTCGACGCCATCGTGGACGCTCTCCTCGACGACCGGTCCTTTGAGATTCCCGGCAGCCCCTCGGAGAAGGTGTACCCTTCGAGCTGCTGGATCTGCTGAGAAGGCCCCGATGGCGAAAGCAGCGAAAAAGGAAGGGACTGCCCCGCGAACGGCGCCCCTTTCCCCACCTGAAAAGCAACCGGCGAAGACGGAAGCCCCTGTGAAAAGGAAGGCGTCTTCCTCAGCGACGGAAAAAAAGAAAGCTCCCGGCGCCGGGAAAAAGACCGCGGCACCGGGGAGAAAAAAGTCCCCTGCCGCCGGGAGAACATCTTCTTCCCCCGCAGCGGCGGAAAAGACGAAAAAAACACCTCCCGCCGCCGGAAAGAAAACGGCAGGGCGCTCCAAGGCATCGTCCTCCCTCCCGGAGACGGGGACCGGCAAGGCTCTCGTCATTGTCGAATCCCCAACCAAAGCCAAGACCCTCACCAAAATCCTCGGGCCGAAATACGTGGTCAAGTCGAGCGTGGGCCATATCCGGGATCTGCCGAAAAGCAGGCTGGCCATCGACGTGGAGAATGATTTTGCCCCGGAATATATCCTCGTCAAGGGCAAGGCGAAGGTGAAGAACGAACTTACAGGGCTGGCCCAGAAGGCCTCCAGGGTCATCCTCGCGTCGGACCCCGACCGGGAAGGGGAGGCCATCGCGTGGCATCTCTGCGAGCTCCTCGACATAGACCCGGCGTCTCCCTGCAGGGTCCGATTCTACGAGATCACTCCCGGAGCCGTCCGTGAAGCGGTCAAAAACCCCGAAGAAGTCAACATGAGCAAGGTGGAGGCCCAGCAGGCCAGGCGCATTCTCGACAGGCTCGTGGGATACACTCTCAGCCCGCTGCTGTGGAAAAAAATCCGGAGAGGCCTCTCTGCGGGAAGGGTGCAGTCCGTGGCCCTGGCCCTTATCTGCGCCAGGGAACGGGAGATCCGGGAGTTTGTCCCCAGGGCCTACTGGCTCGTCACCGTTGCTGCAGCCGCGGGGGACGGCAGGAAGTACACCCTCCGGGCGGACAGCCTGGACGGGAAATCCCTCTGGAAAGAGGGCAAATCCCTTCTCATAGATTCCGAAGAGGTTGTGGAGGCCATACTCGGCGAGGTGGAGAAATTCCCCCTCACCGTGACCGATTTCAAGGTGAGGGAGAGCCTGAGGGCCGCCCCCGCACCCTTCAAGACGAGCACCCTCCAGCAGGAGGCCGCCCGAAGGAGCAGCCTGTCCCCCCGGAGAACCATGAGCATAGCCCAGGAACTCTTCGAGGGAGTCGCCATTCCGGGGAGGGGGCCCACCGGCCTGATCACCTATATGCGCACCGACAGCCTCAGGATAGCGCCCGAGGCCGTGGAGAAATGCAGGGCCTTCATCGCCTCCTCCTTCGAGCCGTCGTACCTGCCTGAAAAGGAGAACGCCTATTCCGCCAAGGGCCGGTCCCAGGATGCCCACGAGGCCATCCGGCCGACGGACGTG
The DNA here is from genome assembly GCA_018436595.1 of Synergistaceae bacterium. GTDB lineage: Bacteria > Synergistota > Synergistia > Synergistales > Aminobacteriaceae > Aminivibrio. The sequence continues at coordinate 120,239 of JAHDLC010000010.1, forward strand.
ACCATCACCCCCGAAAGCCTGGAGGGGATCCTCACTCCCGACCAGATGAAGCTCTATTCCCTCATCTGGCGGCGGTACGTGGCATCCCAGATGACCCCCGCCCGGGTGGCCAACGCCACCCTCGCCGCTTCCGCGGGCAGGGCGGGTTTCCGGCAGCTCGGGGAAACCATGCTCTTTCCCGGATGGAGCGCCGTGTGGCCCCTGGACCTCAAGGGAGAATCCCTCCTGCCTGCGGTCCGGGGTGAAGTGCTTGCCGTGGAGGGAACAGAAAAGGAACAGAAATTTACCCGTCCTCCGGCACGCTATTCCGAGGCCACCCTCATCAAGGTCCTCGAGGACGAGGGCGTCGGTCGGCCGTCCACCTACGCCTCCATCGTGGAGACACTCTACGACCGGGGGTACGTGATCCGGAACGAGGAGCGGCGGCTCCAGTCCACACCCCTCGGGGAGACGGTGGACGAATTCCTGATGAAATACTTCAACGGCGATAGTCTCTCCTCCATCGTGGATACCGGGTTTACCGCCCGCATGGAGGAAAGCCTCGACGACGTGGAGGAGGGAAAGACCCCCTGGCTCTCCGTCCTCCGGGATTTCTGGAAAAATTTCACCGTCACCATGTCCGAGGCCGAAACCGCCCCGGCGGCTCAGCTCCCACCCCCGGAACCCATAGGGGAGGACTGCCCCGAGTGCGGCAAACCCCTTGTGCTGAAAAACGGACGCTTCGGCGAGTTCGTCGGCTGCAGCGGCTACCCTGAATGCCGGTTTACCCGTCCCGTCCTCGTCAAAACGGGGGCCGTATGCCCGAAGTGCGGCACGGGGGACGTGGTGAAGCGCAAAAGCAGGAAAGGGAAGCCGTTCTACGGCTGTTCACGCTACCCCGACTGCGATTTCGTCTCATGGAACCCCCCGTCGGGGAAGGACTGCCCCGAATGCGGCGCAGCCATGATGACCACAGGGCGGAAGGGCGGCGAGGAGTGCCCGAAATGCGGGTACGTGCCGCCGAGGGAGACCCGGGACGATGACTGACCGTACCGTATCCGTGGTCGGCGGAGGGCTTGCCGGGTCCGAAGCGGCCTGGATGCTCGCATGCCGGGGAATCCCCGTAACCCTGTACGAGATGCGCCCCCAGGCCACGACGCCGGCCCACAGGACGGACGGACTGGCGGAGGTGGTCTGCAGCAATTCCTTCGGGGCCGATTCCACCACCAGCCCTGCAGGGATTCTGAAGGAGGAGCTCCGCGGCCTCGGCAGCCTCATCCTGAAGTGTGCCGACGCCGCCCGGGTGCCTGCCGGGAAGGCCCTCGCCGTGGACAGGGACATCTTTTCCCGGCTGGTGACGGAGACCCTGGAGAAACATCCCCTCGTCACCGTGGTCAGAGAGGAATGCGTCTCCGTTCCGGAAGGGCCGGTGATCCTTGCCACGGGCCCCCTGACCTCGCCCGCCATGGCCGGGGAGATCCGCAGGATGGCCGGGGAGGAATACCTTTCCTTCTTCGATGCCGTCGCCCCGGTGGTGGAGGCGGACTCCATCGACATGACGAAGGCATTCCGCCTCGGCCGGTGGGGGCAGGAGGACGATTATATCAACTGTCCCTTCACCCGGGAGGAATACGAAGCCTTTATTTCCGCCCTGACCGGCGCCGAAAGAACCCTTCCCCACGATTTCGAGGACTCGCCCTCCTGGTTCGAGGGGTGCCTTCCCGTGGAGGTTATGGCCTCCCGGGGAACGGACACCCTCCGGTTCGGCCCTCTGCGGCCCGTGGGCCTTCCCCTCCCCGGAACGGGGGAAGAAGCCTGGGCAGTGGCCCAGCTCCGGCAGGACAACAGGGAAGGTACCCTCTACAATCTCGTAGGGTTCCAGACCAGCCTCCGGTGGGGCGAGCAGGAGCGGGTCTTCCGGATGATCCCGGGACTTGCCGATGCGGAATTCGCCCGCTTCGGCGTCATGCACCGGAACATCTACGTCAACGCCCCGGCAGTGCTGGACGGCCGTCTCCGGTTCCGGAACGGCCGTGAGGATCTCTTCCTGGCGGGTCAGATCACAGGCGTGGAAGGGTACATGGAAAGCACCGCCATGGGGTGCGTCGCGGCCCTCAACATGGCCGCCCTGCTCCTCGGAAAGCCGTTTCCCGAGTGGCCTCGGGAAACGGCCGCCGGTTCCCTCCTTCACTACCTGGGAGACGCCCTGGAGCGCCGTTTCCAGCCCATGAACGTCAACCTCGGCATCTTTCCCCCCCTGGGGAAAAAAGTCAGGAACAAGGCCCTGCGGTGCGAACAGGTCGCCCAGCGCGCACGGGAGGCCTTTGCTCCCTTCCTTGCGGGCCTGGCGGAACTCGCGGGACCTGCCAGATAGCTCCACTTCCGATTTTTCTCTTAATTTTCTCTCCCAAAAGATGGGAAAAAAGAGATGCAGGAAAGAAAAACTCCGGTCAGGGACAGATTTTACCTCACTGCCGAAAAAACATTAATTGATTCTTTTGAAAAATATCGAGAATCTAGAAAAAGATGCTAAAATATGCTCATGCAGGAAAAGATATCCGTTTCCCTCGATTTGTTTTTCGATCACCTCCGGTTTGAAAAGGAGGCGTCGCCTCACACGGTGACCAACTACTCCGTGGATCTCGCCCAGTTCGCCGAGTTTCTCGAGGTGCAGGGCATAGGCGCCCCGGAGGAGGTTGAAGGAAAGACCATACGATCCTGGCTTCGGGAGATGATGGGATACGGCTACGCGAAAACGTCGGCTGCCAGGAAGCTTTCCTCGGTCCGGAGCTGGTTCGCCTTCCTGTTTGACCGGGGGCTGATTCCCTCCGATCCCGCCAAAGGGGTCCGGGGGCCGAAACTCCCCTCCAGGCTGGCCAGGGCTCTCTCCCGGGAGGACGCCGCACGGCTCGTGGAGGCGGGAAAAAGCGGCGAGGACCCCCTCCGGGACTCGGCGGTGCTTGAACTCCTGTACGGATGCGGTCTCCGGATCGCCGAGCTCGCAGCCCTGCGCTGGCAGGATGTTGACCTGGATGAACGGATGGTCAGGGTTCTGGGCAAGGGAAGCAAGGAGCGGATCGTTCCCTTCGGAACGTGTGCCCTCCGGGCTCTCGGGAGCTGGAGGGATTCCGCGGAGACGGAGAACGGCCATGTCTTCCCCGGTCAGCGGGGAGGAGCCATTGCGGTCCGGACTGTCCACCGCATTGTGCGGAGGGCGGCCCTGAAGGCCGGGGTGACGAACGTGACGCCCCACGTGCTGCGGCACAGCTTCGCGACCCACCTCCTCGAGGGAGGGGCGTCCCTCAGGGTGCTCCAGGAGCTTCTCGGTCACGAGAGCCTGCTCACCACCCAGCATTATCTCGCCGTCGGGGCGGATCACCTGCGGAAAAGCTATGAGCTGGCCCATCCCCGGGCGAAAGGAGACAACGGAGATGTTCAAGGGAACGACGATAGTCTGTGTCCGGAAGAATGACAAGGTGGCCATGGCCGGCGACGGCCAGGTGACCCTCGGAAACCAGATCATAAAGGCGGGAGCGAGAAAAGTCCGCCGGCTCCATAAAGGAACGGTCCTCGCCGGTTTCGCCGGAAGCACCGCCGATGCCATGACGCTCCTGGAGCGGTTCGAAAGCCGCCTCGAGGAGAACTCGGGCGACCTCATGCGCTCCGCCGTGTCGCTGGTGAAGGAATGGCGGACCGACAGGGCCCTTCGGAGGCTTGAAGCCCTCATGATCGTCGCCGATTCGGGGCTCACCCTGATGCTCTCGGGCGCGGGGGACATCCTGGAGCCGGAGAACAACGTGGCGGCCATAGGCTCCGGGTCCGGCTACGCCCAGGCGGCGGCCCTGGCGTTTCTTGAATCAAGCGGCATGCCGCCGTCCCAGATTGCCCGGAGATCCATCGAGATTGCTTCGGAGATCTGCATCTATACGGACAACATCGTCACAGTGGAGGCTCTTGGAGAATGACCAGAAATGAGAATGACCGGTTCGACCTCACTCCGCGCCAGATCGTGGAGTACCTCGACCGGTATATCGTGGGACAGGAAAAGGCAAAGAAATCTGTGGCCATCGCCCTGAGAAACCGCATACGGAGACGGCGCCTTCCCGAGAATATCGCCAAGGAAGTGGCGCCGAAGAACATTCTCATGGTGGGGCCCACGGGCGTGGGAAAGACAGAGATCGCCCGACGTCTCGCCGATCTTGTGAAAGCCCCCTTCGTCAAGGTGGAGGCCACCAAGTTCACCGAAGTAGGCTACGTGGGGCGGGACGTGGAATCTATCGTGCGGGACCTGGCCGAGACGGCCGTGGCCATGGTGAAGAAGCGGAAGATCGAGGACGTCCGGGTTCCCGCGGCGGAGCGGGCGGAGCAGCGTTTGGCGGATGCCCTGCTGCCCCGGCCGGAGAAGAAAAGCGCCGTTCCCGATTTCATGCGCCTCTTCGGGGGCGGAGGATCACCGGAAAAGAACCAGGAACGGGATGATTCGCCCGAAGAAGAGAGGCTCCGGGATTCAACCAGGAGAAAAATTCTTGCCCTCCTCCGGGAGGGGAAGCTCGATGACAGGGAAGTGGAGATCGACGTCACCGAAAGCCAGTCGGTGGGCATACCCCTTCTCGGGGGAGCCGGAATGGACTCCATGGGCATCAACATCGGGGACATGCTCGGCGGCCTGCTGCCCAAAAAGACGAAGCGCCGCAGGATGAAGGTGTCGGAGGCCCGGACCATGCTTGCCGCCGAGGAGGCGGAGAAGCTTGTGGACATGGACGCCGTCGTCCGGGAGGCCCTCGACAAGGCCCAGGAAGAAGGAATCGTCTTTCTCGACGAGATCGACAAGGTTGTTGCCCGGGGCGGCACGGGCGGTCCCGACGTGAGCCGGGAGGGCGTGCAGCGGGACCTTCTGCCCATCGTTGAAGGCTCCCCCGTCCAGACGAAGTACGGCACGGTAAACACGGACCACATCCTGTTCATCACCGCAGGGGCCTTTTCGAGCGTGAAGCCTTCGGACCTGGTGCCTGAACTGCAGGGCAGGTTTCCCATCCGGGTGGAGCTTCAGCCCCTTACGAGGGATGACCTGGCCCGGATTCTCGTGGAGCCGGAGAACAGCCTGCTGAGGCAGTATACGGCCCTCCTCGCCACGGAAGGCGTCGAGATTGACTTCACCCCGGAGGCGGTGGCCGAAATGGCCCGCCTGGCGGAGCGGATGAACGGTGAAATGGAAAACATCGGGGCCAGGAGGCTCCATGCGATGATAGAGCACCTTCTCGAAGACATCAGTTTCGGCGCCCCCGAGGAGGGGCAGGGCCCCGTTCCCGTGACGCCCGAATTCGTGCGGGAGAGACTGGAGCCCCTTATTTCGGACAGCGATATCAGAAGATATCTTCTGTAGATCACATTACATAATCCGGTACGGACAGTACGAACGGATACCATATCAGGAGGGATTTTGAGTGGCTGCAAAGAAAATCAAGGCAAGCGAAGAAATCAAGGCGACGGAACCGCACGTGATCGATGAAGATCCGGGACTGAAGGATCTCCTCGAGAAGACCCGGCAGGTGGGCAGGGCCCTCCAGAGCCGCAGGGAGGGAACCAGACCCGACTACAACAAGCTCGCCAAGCTGCTGTGCGAGTTTTCCACGGCCAACGTGTACCTGATCAACAGGGAGGGCAAGATCCTGGGTCATTCCTGGATATCGGAGTATCATTCCGAGGAAGTCTCCAACTTCATCGACAAGGGATACATGCCCGAGATCTTCGTTGAGAAGATGAACCAGCACCGGGAGACCATGCTGAGCGAGACCGACGGGTACCTGTTCGACGACGCGAGCGCCGAGGCTCCCGAGAAGCACATGCTCTACATACCCATTTACGGGGCCGCCGAGAGACTCGGCACGCTGCTTCTCGTCCGGTTCTTCCAGCCCTTCTCCATGCGGGACCTCGTCCTGGCGGAGTACCTGGCCACCCTCGTGGGCATCGAAATTCTCCACGAGAGGACAAAGAACATCGAGGAACGCTCCAGGGAACGGCTCATCGTCCAGATGGCCATGAGGGCTCTTTCCTACTCCGAGGTGGAGTCGGTGAAGCACATCATCAGCGAGCTCGGCTCCTTCGAGGGCGTGGTCATCGCCAGCAAGGTGGCCGACAGGGTGGGCGTCACCAGGAGCGTCATCGTGAATGCCCTCCGGAAGCTTGAAAGCGCCGGCATCATCGAAAGCCGGAGCCTCGGGATGAAGGGAACCTTCATCAAGGTGCTCAGCCCCCTCTTCGTTGAAGAGCTGGGAGTGCTCCAGAAAGACTGATTCAAGTCCGGCGGAAAGCCCGCCGAAACACACAGGAAGAACCAGGGCGGGAGGAAACGGCCATGATGGGCGACTTCAACTGGAAGGTAATGGAGAAAAACCTCGAGGGGCTCGCGAAGCGTTTTGAAGCCACGTCACGGAACATGGCCAACGCGAACACGCCGGAGTTCGCCCGGCGGAACGTTTCCTTCGAGGAGCAGCTCAGGGACGTCGTGGACGGACCCCGGAGGCTCCCCATGACCGTTACGGACGAAGGACATATCCCTTCGGGGCCTCTGGCCGTCGGTTCCGTCGTTCCCGAAGAAATCAAGGTGTACGACGAAAAATACCGGCTGGACGGAAACAACGTGGACCCGGAAAGGGAGATGGCGGTCATGTCCCAGACGCGGATGGCCTATAACGCCATGACCCGCTTCGCCGCCAAGAAAAGCTCCCTGTACCGTCTGGTCATAGGAGGAAGATAGCCATGAGAATGTTCCGCGCCATCGACGTCGCAGGCAGCTCACTCACCGCGCACAGGCTCTGGCTCGACTCCATATCGGCGAACCTGGCGAACGTGAACACCACCCGGACCGCCGACGGAGGCCCCTACCGCAGAAAGGTGCCCGTCTTCGCCGAAATGCTCGACAAGACCATCGGCGGGTACGAGGATATCGGGGGAGTGCGGGTGGTGGAGATCGCAGAAGACGACACCCCTCCCCGGCTGGCCTACCAGCCCGACCACCCCGACGCCGACGGGGAAGGGTACGTGGCCTTTCCCAACGTGAACGTGGTCCGGGAGATGGCAGACATGCTCACCGCCAGCAGGGCGTACGAGGCGAACCTCGCGGTGGCCGACGCCGCCCGGAACATGTGGGCGGGAGCCCTGGAAATAATGCGGGGGTAATATTCCAGCCCTCTGGTACCGCCGCACACGGGAAGTTCCTGAAGACAAAGGACTTCCGGCCCATGGAACAACAGACGGGAGGCGCACGCATGCACCTCCCGTTTTTGTTATAAATAGAACCCGTGTGCTAATATAGGGGCACTGGTACGAATATTTATGGACAAAGGAGGAGAGGCTCCCATGGGTTCCCTTCACATAGACCTCTTGAAGCTTGCTTCACCGTCGATGGTTTCCGGACCGGAGACGGTTTCAAAAAAGGCCCCTGCCGGCGGAACCGGTCTTTCCTTCGAGGAACTTCTTCAGGATTCCATGAAGAGGGTAAACGTTCTCCAGGTTGAATCTGACGACCTGGTGAACAAGCTCGCCACCGGGGACGTGGACGACATTTCCCGGGTGGTTCTCGCTTCCCAGAGAGCGGAGTTCGCCCTCCGGATGATTACCGAGGTCAGGAACAAACTGCTCGACGCCTACCAGCAGCTCGGCCGGATGCCTGTGTAAGGGCCCGCGTGAATGGACTGGTTCCGAAGGTTCTCCGCCCGTCTCGGACTTTTCTGGTCTTCCCTCAAGCCGTGGCAGAAGCTCTCCATCGTCGGGGCCTCCATCCTGGTGGTCTCCGCCCTTGTCCTTGCCGCCTACTGGGCGGGCAAACCCTCCTATGAACCTCTTTTTTCCGCCCTCGAAGTGGAGGACCAGTCGGCAATAGTGGCCTACCTCCGGGAAAACCGGATCGACTACAAGCTCGACCCGGCGGCGAACGCCATCCTCGTTCCCCGGGACATCGTCTATGAAACCCGGCTCAGCCTGGCTCAGGGCGGCCTTCCGAAAGGGGGGAGCGTGGGCTACGAGATCTTCGACACCACGAAGATGGGCTTGAGCGAATTCCAGCAGAAGATCACCTACATACGGGCTCTCGAGGGAGAGCTTGAACGGACCATCCGCCAGATCGACGCCGTGGACTATGCCAAGGTGAACATCGTCATCCCCGAGCAGCGCCTCTTCCTCGAGCAGCAGCAGCCTTCCACCGCCTCGGTCCTCGTCCGTTTGAAGACGGGGATGCAGATCGGACCCGACCAGGTGAAATCCATTGTGCATCTCGTGTCCCACGGCGTCCAGGGCCTGCTTCCCGAAAACATCACGGTGGTGGACACAACGGGAAAAGTCCTTTCGGACCTGCTCGACCAGGATCTGCTCATCTACGGCCAGGGCGGGGACGGCCGGACAGTCTCCTCTGTTCAGCGGGAGCTTGAGCGTCAGCAGGAACGGGAGCTCGAAAACAAGGTCCGGGTCATGCTCGAGCGGGTGTTCGGTCCCGGGCGGGTCGTGGTGAGGATCAAGGTCGACCTTGACTTCGACCGGCGAACGAGTTCCTCGAAGGAATTTATCCCCGGAGAAACGGGCAGGGGAGTCCTCCGGAGCCAGCAGAACATGGAAGAAACCTACACCGGAACGGGTGGGCCCATCGGAGGGGCACCGGGGACCACAACGAACATCCCCGGCTATGCCGTCGCCCAGCAGCAGGGGACGGCCAGCGAATACAACAAGACGGAGACCACGAACAACTACGAGATCACCACCCGGGAGACCCAGCAGGTGGTGACCCCCGGCACCATCCGGCGCCTTTCGGCCTCGGTCCTCGTGGACGGCGACCTTGAGCAGGACAGGCTGACGGAACTCCGGGCCCTCGTGGCGCCCGCCCTGGGAGTGGACGCGGCCAGGGGAGACCAGCTCGTGATCCAGTCAATGAAATTCTCCACCACCTTTGCCGACAGCCTGGCGGAACAGCTGCAGGCCCAGCAGAGAATGCAGCTGATTATCGCCCTTGTCGCCGCCGCGGTCATTCTTCTCCTCGCCGCCCTCGCCGGGGTGCTGTGGATGAAAAGACGCAGATCCAGGAAAGCCATGCTCCCTCCGGCAGAGGAACGGAAGCGCATACCGAGCATCCAGGAACTTCTTTCGTCGCCGGAACTTCTTGAGGCCCAGGGAGAACTGGCCGTACTGGAAGAACAGCTTCGGGCCTACGCGAGAAGCAAACCTGAAGAAATAGCCAACCTTACCCAGGACTGGCTTGCCGACGAGGCATAGGAGGCGTAGCCATGGCGAAGACAGCGACCAAGGGACTGACAGGAAGGGAAAAAGTGGCCATCCTCATGGTGGCCCTTGGAAACGAAGTGGCGGCAGAAATCTACAAGCGGCTCGACGATGCCACCATCGAGATCGTCACCCTTGAAATCGCGAACCTGAGAAAGGTGACCCCCGAACAGCGGCTCGGAGTGCTGAAAGACGCCCAGGAAATGCTTCTCGCCAGGGAGTACATGGCCAGGGGCGGCGTGGACTATGCCAGGGATATCCTCGAGAGGGCCCTCGGCCCTGAAAGGGCGCAGAATCTCCTCACACGGATCACTGCCAGCCTTCAGGTCCGGCCCTTCGACTTCATGCGGCACACCGACGCCCAGCAGATCCTCGGCTTCATCCAGGGAGAGCATCCCCAGACCGTGGCCCTCATCATGTCCTACCTCGAACCACAGCAGGCGGCGTCCATCATCGGCGGCCTTCCCGGGGCCATGCAGGCCGAAGTGGCCAAGCGGATCGCCAGGATGGACCGGATTACCCCGGAAGTGCTCAGGGAGGTGGAGCGGGTGCTGGAAAGGAAGCTGAGCACTGTTATGGGACAGGACTTTACCCTTGCAGGCGGCATCGACGCCATCGTGGACATAATAAACAACGCCGACCGCGCCACGGAGCGGAACATCATGGAACACCTGGAGGAGAACGACCCCGAACTCGCGGAAGAAATCAAGCGGCGGCTCTTTGTCTTCGAGGACATCATCAAGATGGACGACCGGTCACTCCAGAGGGTGCTCCGGGAAGTGGAGATGAAGGAGCTCTCCCTGGCCCTCAAGGGCGCCACCGAAGAGCTCCGGGGAAAGTTCTTCAAGAATATGTCCAAGCGGGCCTCCGAAATGCTCAAGGAGGATATGGACTACATGGGCCCCGTCAGGGTGAAGGATGTGGAAGAAGCCCAGCAGAAGGTGGTCAACGTGGTCCGGGCCCTGGAGGATGTGGGCGAAATCGTCATCTCCAGGGGAGGAGAGGAAGAGTTGGTTGTCTAAGCCTCTTCGCCCCAATGTCATCCGGGCGGTGCGTCTTCTCCCGGAGGCCGTCAGAATCGGCAGTTCAGCGGGAGAAGAGCGGCGGGCACCGGAGTCTGCTCCGGGGGAACCTGCCGGGGCGGGGAATCATCCCGGCGACCTGTTCACCCAGCTCACGGAGGAACTCTCTCTCCTGAAAGCGAAACTCGAGGAGTCCGAAAGGGAAAACCGTGACCTCGCCTCCCGGGCGGCGGTTTTTGAGGAAGAACTTTCCAGGGAGCGGGTGCGCCTGAAAGAAGAGCGGGGAGCTATGGTGTCCGCCCTCGAGTCCGAGGCCGCCGCAGCCAGGAAAAAGGCGATGTCCGAGGGGTTCGAGGAAGGACGGAAGGCGGGATACGAACAGGGCATCGACGACGCCCGGAAAGAAGCCGCCGGGGAAGCCGAGGAGAAGATCCGGTCGGCGGTTGACCTGCTGGAATCAATCCACCGGTCCCTCGAAGAACACATGGATGCCCTGGCGGAGCTCCGGATGCCCAGGCTCATCCGCATGTGGGAATTCCTGCTGTCCCGGATGCTCCGCAGGGAAGTGTCCCTCGACGGAGAAACAGCCCTCCGGGTGCTCCGGGGAGTTCTGGAGCGGATCAGCGACAAGGAACGGGTCGTCGTGTACCTCAGTCCGGAGGATGCGGACGCCGTTCGGGGCCGGAAGGACGAATTCGGCGATCTCCTTCGGGGCGTTCGTCATCTTGAGTTCGTTCCTGACGGCAACGTGGATGCCGGCAGCTGCATCGTGGAGACCAACCTCGGAATTTACGACGCCCGGTGGCGGATCCAGCTCGAACAGGTGTCCGGGGAGATAGACCGTCTGTTCATCGAGGGAGGGACCTCCGATGACGGCAGCTCCTGAGGGGGATTTGCTGGCCATTCTCGAGCAGCGCCTTTCGGGATTCCAGCTCACCAAGATCAACGGCCGGATTGTCCAGGTGGTTGGCCTCGTGGCGGAATCCAGAGGCCCGGACGTGCGGGTGGGCGACCTCTGTTCCATCCGGTACAGACACAGTACCAGGGCGGCCCTGTCTGCGGAGGTGGTGGGTTTCCGGGGCGACCGGGTACTTCTCATGCCTCTGGGCAACCTCAAGGACATCGGTCCGGGATGCGACGTTCTCTCCATGGAGCGGCCACTGGGTGTCCGTGTGGGGGACTCCCTTCTCGGCCGCGTCCTCGATGGACTTGGAAACCCTATCGACGACCGGGGGCCCGTGGCGGCTTCCGGATTTTACCCTCTCTACGCGGAACCTCCCCACCCCCTTCGCAGAAAAATGATCACCTCCCCTCTTCCCGTGGGCGTCAAGGTCATCGACGGCCTTCTCACCCTCGGGACGGGACAGAGGATCGGCATATTCGCCGGATCGGGTGTGGGAAAGAGCACCCTGCTCGCCATGATGGCCAGGTACACCGAGGCTGACGTGAACGTCATCGCACTGGTGGGGGAACGGGGAAGGGAAGTCCGGGAATTTCTCGACCGCGACCTGGGCGAGGAGGGGCGCCGCCGTTCGGTGCTCGTCATCGCCACCTCCGACCAGCCTCCCCTCATCCGTCTCAAGGCATCCCTCACCGCCACCGCCATCGCCGAGTATTTCCGGGACCAGGGAAAAAACGTTCTTCTCATGATGGACTCGGTGACCAGGGTGGCCAGGGCCCAGCGCGAGGTGGGGCTGGCCATCGGGGAACCTCCCACCACCAGAGGGTACACCCCGTCGGTCTTCGAGATGCTCCCCCGGCTTCTCGAGCGCGCAGGAGCCGGGGAGCGGGGCAGCATCACGGGAATCTACACCGTCCTGGTGGAAGGGGACGACATGAACGAGCCCGTGGCGGACACCGTGAGAGGCGTTCTCGACGGTCACGTGGTCCTGTCGAGGAAAATCGCCGCCCGGAATTTCTATCCCGCCGTGGACGTTCTGGAAAGCGTGAGCAGGGTCATGCCCTCCATCGTCAGCCCGGAACACCTCTCCGCCTCGGGAAGGCTCCGGGAACTGCTCGCCGTCTATGGTGAAGCCGAAGACCTCATCAGCATCGGAGCCTACAAGAGCGGCACCAACCCGAAAGTGGACTGGGCGGTGGAGCACCTCCAGGGGGTTCATTCCTTCCTCCGCCAGACCGTGGGAGAGAAGGTGCCCTTCGAGGAAATGGAAGAGCGGCTCGTGTCCCTGGTTCCCTGACCGGGGTCAAGACAGGGCAGTCTCCCGCCGATGAATAAATAGAGGCAGCGACCGGAGGACGGAATGAACGCGAAAGTGAACAGGTTTGAACGTATTCTCAAAACGAAGGTCAAGGTGCGGGATGACGAGCGGATTCTCCTTTCCATGGAAAAAAAGGAGGAGGAGCGTCTTCTCTCAGTTCTTGCCACCCTCGGAACGGAAAAGGAACAAGCCCTCGCCTCCTTCGGTTCCCAGAAGGACGAAACCTTCACTGTGCAGGATATCTGGTTCAGACGAAAAGCCATCGACCACCTGGACAGCCGTATCTGCCGGGAGGGGGAATCCCTCTGCGGGGTGAGGCAGTCCATAGAGAACACCGAGGCCCGCCTGCTGGAAAAACACAGGGACGTCAAGGTAATGCAAAAATACATCTCCTTCCTGGTAGAAGATCTGCAGGACGAATCGAAAAAACAGGAACAGTCGGAGCTGGATGATATCGCCGGTATCCGCCATGGTTCACCGAAGGAGGGAAGGCGATGAGACCGAATCTTTCGGGAGTGTCGAGGGTAATGGGCCGCATCGAGGAGATCGAGCGGAAGATCCGGCCCCAAAAGGACAAAAAAGCCCGGGAAGAAAAGAAGGACCGCTTTGTGGATGTCCTGGAAACGGCAGAGAGAAAAGAGCAAACGCGGCCGGAGGCGGAAGAAAAATCACGGCGCCCTGTTGTTCCGGGTGTTGTTTCAGCGGAAAAAACGGCGTCCGGCGGATGGGAAGACCACATAGCACCGCTGGCGGCAGAATACGGCGTGGATGAAGCGCTGGTCCGGGCGGTGATCCGGATGGAGTCGGGCGGCCGGACAGCGGCCGTCTCGCCCAAAGGCGCCATGGGGCTGATGCAGCTCATGCCCGGAACGGCACGGATGCTCGGGGTGGAGGATCCCTTCGATCCCGTGCAGAATCTCGAGGGGGGTATTAAATACCTCTCCCAATTGTCCGATAAATATCAGGGAGACCTGGTGAAAACCCTCGCCGCCTACAATGCCGGGCCGGGGAGGGTGGACTCCTACGGAGGTGTGCCTCCCTTCGCGGAGACCCGGAACTACGTGAAAAACGTGCTCTCCACGTACCGAAAGAATTCAGGGAGCGATGACTGATGGCCGACGAACCCAGAAACCTGGTGGATGAAGTCGAAGAGGAGAGCTCCCCCCGGCCGGTAAGAACGAGCGAGAAGAAAAAGAGCCGGAAAGGAGCGCTCCTTTTTTTATTCCTTTTTCTCGCGGCGGGAGCGGCAGCGGGGCTCCACGTGTCGGGAAGCTGGGATGCCCGTCCGGTGTTGTACTGGTCTGTTCCCAGAATTCCGTGGGTCGGGAAGGATCTCGCCACTGCCCTCGGAATTCCCCGTGAATATTCCCTGACGGCGGAACAGAGGCGGGCTATCGAGCTTCAGCGATGGAACGACCGGCTCAATGAAAAAGAACGGGAGCTTGATGAACGGGAAAAACGGCTGTCTGTTCTCTCTGCGGACCTTGGATCACGGTCTTCCGCCGTTGAAAAAATCGAAGCGGAACAGGCCGCCGCCCAAATGAAGCCTCCCGAGAACCGGCAGGAGGAAAAAGAGTACCTGGATATGCTCATGAAAACCTACCAGGAGATTTCGCCCAGGAGAGCGGCTCTCATTCTCGAGCAGCTGCGGGAAGACCTGGCGGTGAAACTCCTCGAAGGAATGCCCCAGGATGCCAGGGCATCCATTCTCGGCCGCATGGAAGCGGTGAGAGCGGCAAGGCTGACGGAACGGCTCGCGGCCGGTGGGTCGCGGTAACACATTCGGAGGTGCGGCCTTATGATCTCGCCCTTTCTTGCAGCAGCCAGGGAAAAAAGCCCCTCGGAGCTTTTCCCGGATCAGGCAGGAACAAAACTGAAACCTGAAGGTGAAAAAAGCGACCGGTTCGCCCGTCTGCTCCACCGGTGTGAACAGCAGCCGGAAATTCCATTGACGGATAACGGCCCGAAGGAAATCCATTCTGCTGTGTCCCATGCGGTTTTTACGGCGATGCTCCGGAGAATGACCGGGGGCGGCGCAGGCGATGCCGTCCCATTGGAAAACGGCGGTGCGGAAGCCGCTCTTTCAGAAGAAGAGACGGAAATCCTTCTTTCCGATGCAATCCCGGGAGAGGGAGATCTTTCTCAGGAAGAAGCCCTTTCCTTTCCCGGGACTCTTCCCCCCGAATCCTCCCCTGACGGAGAATTCGCCGCCTCGGCGGCTGGAATGGTGGTCCGGGACGATGTCTCTCTTCCGGCAGCCCGGGAAGGAGGGCGGGGGATGATCGTCTCCCCGGCGGAAGAACAGGGCGGCCCCGCTTCCGGGACAGTCTCTTCTTTCGGCTTCCCCTCCAAAGACAATGTTCCCGGCAGGGCCGACGCGGGATTTCTTCAGAAAGAAGCATCGGGGAACCCGGAAATGAACAAACAGGAAGACCTGGCCGTTCCTGAAAAAAGGTTTTCTGATGTTCTTTCGGACCGAGACCGGCCCGCTCCCGAAAATCAGTTCTCCGGTATCCTTTCGGACGAAGACGGGTTGAAGACCTCCCCTTCCGCGAAAAACGAACCCGCGCCGGGGAAAAATGCGGAACCCCTTTCTGGGCGCAGTGTTCCGGAGGGGCAGGAAAAGAACGGCGGCGCCGGAAACCAGGAAAACAGGCTCCTTCCCTCCGCTTCCCGAAAAGATGACCTTTCTGCCGGAATTTCAGGGAACGGCGACGGAGAGAAGGGAGAGGGCAGACAGTCCATGTCCGGAAAGAACGACGGCACCGGGGCAGCCCTGTTTTCTCAGCGGCCTGCCCAGGGGACGGAGGGGGTCCGTACGGAAAGATTCCCCGTTCCGGGAGGGTTCGCCCGGGAGCTGGCCCTGGCCGGAAGAAACGGTGAAGCCCTTGAGGACGGGATGCACAACGTGGTCAGGTTCATGAGGACGGAAGGGCACCACCGGGCCTCCATGATCGTCGATCCTCCGGCCCTCGGAAGGGTGGAGATCGAACTTGCCTCGACAAGCGGCGGAGTGGAAGCATCCATACGGGTAGGCAATGAACAGCTCCGGCAGCTTGTCCAGGACCAGATAACGGTTCTGAGGACCCATCTCCAGCAGCAGGGAGTCCAGGTGGCCGAACTGACGGTTGACATAAGGGACAGCGGCAGAGAGGGGCACGGAGAAGCCAGGGACGGTGCGAAAGACAGGAATGCCAGAGTGTCCGGCATGGCCGGGACGGCAGAAGAAGACATCCCATCCTTTGCGGTGGATCTGGAAAAAGGGCTCCTTCACTGGGTGGCCTAGGAGGTGGAGACATGACCGTTTCGGCAGTGAACAGCGCGAATGAAACGAACTATACGGCGGCGGCAAATGAGGCTCTCCGGGAAACGAACAGCGAACTCGGAAAGGACGCCTTCCTGAAAATACTCATCGCCCAGCTGAGCAACCAGGATCCTCTCGATCCTCTCAAGGACAAGGATTTCATCGCCCAGATGGCCCAGTTCAGCACCCTGGAGCAGATGACCAACATGAACAAGAGCATCGAGCAGATGAATGCCATTACCAAGGGTTCCGCGGTGAACTACATCGGCAGGGTTGTGGAATACCTCGATGACGAGGGACTGAGCACCTACGGAACGGTGGCCTACGTCCGGTTCGACACATCGGGCGTCATCCTCACCACCACCGAAGAGATCGATATACCTCTCGAAAAGGTTGTGGCTGTGGGGTAACGGACTTCAGAAACAGGGGCAAACCTCCGATTCAATATAGGACAAGGCTTTTCGGCACGAGAACCCACAACCGCCCCCAGGGAAGGCCGGGCGAACTGGAAACTGCAAGGGACTGCGGCATATCAGAATTGACAGGGAGGAAATACAGCATGCTTCGATCCCTTATGTCCGGCGTATCAGGAGTCCGGGGGCACCAGACCCTTCTCGACGTCGTCGGGAACAACATCGCCAATGTGAACACCGTCGGATTCAAGAAATCCAACGTCACGTTCCAGGACCTTATGTACCAGACCAGCAAGGGGGCTTCCGCCCCGGGAGAGGCGAGGGGGGGCATCAACCCCATGCAGGTGGGCTTGGGCGTCAACGTGGCCGCCATCGAAACAATCCATTCCCAGGGGCAGCTCCAGTTCACCGGCAACAGGACGGACATGGCCGTTGAGGGCGACGGCTACTACGTGGTCAGCGACGGGACGGAACAGCTCTACACCCGGGCGGGGAACTTCATCCTCGACGCGAACGGCAATCTTGTCCAGTCCGGCACCGGATTCATGGTGAAGGGCTTCGGCATGACCGTGGACCCCAATGACCCTTCTTCCTACACCATGGGGTCCAACCTGACGGACATCAACATTCCCGTGGGGCAGAAGATCCCCGCCAAGGCCACCGAGCTCACCGGCTACCGGTGCAACCTCGACAGCCGGGTGGAGGCCTACCTCCCCATGGGCATAGAGACCAATGATTCTTCCCTCACGGTGAATCTCGGCACCGACCAGTATGTGCTCAGCGATATCGCCGGGAACAGTACCCAGGCTGGATTCCTTTCGTTTTCGACCGCATCGGGTGCGGCGGATCCTGCCGGCATTACGTGTGCCTACAACGGCATCGACACTGCCTCGGGATATCCCCGGCTGATCGTGACTCTGAGCGGAGCCTTCGACGATCCCCTCAATCCCCTCACCCCTGACTACGACTCTGCCACGGGTACCCTGACCCTGCTCAATTCTTCGAACGAGATTGTTTCGAAGATCGAGCTCTCCGGTTTCATGAACTTCCAGATGGTGACCGACTCCTCCTCCGGCACGGCCGTGAATTACCTCGTGGAGTATGATGACGATGCCTCCACGGGGAACCGCATCCTCAATCTCTGGAGCGAAACGGCGGCCGACCCCGAGACCCTTGAAATCACCATGAACAGCGACGGCACGTTCCAGCTTCCCGCTGCTGCGGCCATCGGCGGAAGTTCTCTGAGCGCCCGGGCCACGGAAAACGGCCTCGGGATCACCCTTCTCAACGGAAGCACGTCCCTGGCGACCATCAACCAGAAGATCGCCAGCGTTCACAACACGAAGCTCGACGTCTACGACAGCCTGGGCAATGCCCACACCCTCGAGGTGAGCTGGGAAAAGATCGATAACAACCAGTGGCGCTGGAGAGCCTGGCTGCCGTCCGAACCCGGGGTGACCATTTCAAACAATACGGGCATCATGGAATTCGATTCCGACGGCAAGATCACCACCGGATCCTCGGGGGTCATCGGGCTGAACTTCGCATCCCTCGGAGCCGACGATGCCACCATCACCCTCGACTTCACCGGGGAATCCTTCGGGAAGGATGTCATGGAAGGCGTGACCCAGTACGGATCCACCTTCACCACGAAGGGATATTACCAGGACGGATACGGAATGGGCGTCCTCAACGACTTCGCCGCCGGCAAGGACGGCACCATAACGGGTGTCTACAGCAACGGCGTGAACCTTCCCCTGTACCGGATCGCCCTGGCGCTCTTCTCCAACCCGACGGGACTGACGAAGGTGGGCAGCACCGCCTTCGCCGCCAGCAACAACTCGGGGCTCGCCCAGGTCGTCGCAGCCGGCGAGGGTGGAGCGGGCACCATCGCCGGAGGTACCCTGGAGATGGCCAACGTGGACCTCTCGGAAGAATTCGTCCGCCTCATCGTGGCCCAGCGAGGCTTCCAGGCCAACGCCAGGGTTGTCACCACCAGCGATCAGGTGCTCGAAGAAGTCATCAACATCAAGCGGTAAACGGAGCGGTAGAGGATGATCACTCTTCGCAGGATCAACGGCGAGGCCTTTACCATCAACGCCGACCTCATAGAAACGGTCGAATCCACTCCCGATACGGTCATCCGGCTCGTCAACGGTCACCGGTACGTGGTGGCGGAACCGATGGAAGAAATAGTGGATTTAGTGGTAAAGTACAGGCAGAAGGTTCTTTTCTCCTTTTTCGGGGGAAAGAACCTCCTTTCGGACGAAGAGGAAAAAAGCTGATCCCTTTTTGATCCGGCAACTGACGCGGCACCCTGGGAGGCAGGATTTTCGTGGATCTTACAACCGTCATCGGATTGGCTGTCTGTTTCATCCTCGTCATAGGAGGTGTAGTGGCCGGCGGCGAAGGAATCGCCTTCGTCGACTTTCAGTCCATGCTCATCGTCCTCGGAGGAACGGGCGGCGCACTGATAATGTCCAATCCGCCAGAGAGGATCAAAAGCTTCCTGAAGATCATGAAGATGGCCTTTACCGGCGGATCTCCGGACCTGGTCTCCCTGGTGCAGACCATCGTGAGCTTTGCCGAGAAGGCGCGCCGGGAAGGGCTTCTCGCCCTTGAGGCGGATGCCTCGGAACTGGACAACGAATTCCTGAAGAAATCCATCCAGCTCGTTGTGGACGGAACCGACCCGGAACTCGTCAAGGCGATCCTCGACACGGAAATCGGTATCCTGGAAAACCGCCACTCGTCCAACAAGTACTTCTTCGATTCCATGGCCGAGCTCGCACCGGCCTTCGGCATGCTGGGGACGCTCATCGGGCTCATCACCATGCTGGGAAACCTCTCGAATCCTGATGCCCTCGGCCCCGGCATGGCTGTCGCCCTCGTCACCACGTTTTACGGGTCGCTCATTGCCAACGGCTTTGCCCTTCCCATAGGGAAAAAGCTGGCTGTGCGCTCTTCCCAGGAGGTCCTCTCCATGGAGCTCATGGTGGAAGGTGTCCTTGCCATCCAGGCAGGGGAAAACCCGCGGATCGTGGAGGAGAAGCTGAAGGTCTTCCTTCCCCCGAAGCAGCGCCTTGACCTCGAGGAGAAGGCGGCGGAAGGGAAAGGAGAATCCTGATGGCCAGGAAAAAGAAAGAGGAATCGGCTCCCGGAGCGCCTCTGTGGCTCGTCACCTACGGCGACATGGTGACCCTTGTCCTCACCTTTTTCGTGCTCCTGTTCTCCTTTTCTTCCATCGATGTCCAGAAGTTTGAAATGATGATCATGTCCTTCCAGGGCGCTCTCGGATTCATGCCGGGAGGAAAATCCGTACAGCAGGATCCGGCCGTCTTCGGAGGACAGCCTGCGACGCAGGCGGGGGAATCCAGGAGGGTTACGCCGGATATCCAGCAGGTCGCCCAGAACCTCCGGAACTACCTCCGCAGCGAGGGGCTGGACAAAGAGGTGGTTGTGCGGATCGACCAGAGGGGGGTTACCGTCTCCCTTTCGGACCAGTTCCTTTTCGATTCCGGAAAAGCGGAGCTGAAGCCGGAGGGTATGAGGGTTCTCTTCAAGATTGCCGAGTTCATAAAGGATTCCGTCCCGGCGGTGGCCGTGGAGGGACATACCGATTCCGTTCCCCTCAAAGGGGGAATATACAGGGACAACTGGGGGCTGTCATCGGCCCGGGCGGCTGCGGTGGCTTCATACCTCCAGTTCAGGGGGAATTTCGACCCGCTGAAGCTGCAGGCCGTCGGATACGGCCCCAACCGGCCCCTCGTACCGAACGACACGCCTGAGCACATGGCGCTGAACAGACGGGTGGACCTCGTGTTCCTGTCCCGGCATCCGAAACAGTAATCAGCTCAAGTCCGCGCAGCCGGCAAGGGGGAAAACAACATGAAACGCATACTTCTTTTTCTGATCCTGGCTATTCTTCTGCTGTCCCTCGGGTTCGGCGGCGGCGTCTTCGCCGGGAGGATGTGGCTGAGTCCGGAGGGCGGATCGTCCGGTACGGAAATCGAAGAGCCCGGTCCGGTCTTTTTCGTGGGGGACTTCATCTCCAATCTCGCCGGAGCAGGGAATCACGTGGCCAACTTCAAGCTCTCCATGGAAATGAGCGGCCCGAAGGCCCTTGAGATGATCTCTTCCCCGAACTGGCTCGCCAGGGTGAAGAACGAGGTGATTCTCCTGACCAAGGACAGGGTTTTCGAGGACCTGACCAGTGCGGAGGGGATTCTTTCCCTCGCCGAGGACATCAAGAGAACGGTAAACGCCATCATGCCCCCTGTCCGGGACAAGGTCCCGGTGGTCAGGGTTCTTTTTGAGGGATTTGTTCTGCAGTAGCCCCGACAGGGGCAGCCGTACGCCGGGAAGGAGGTGGGGATTGTGGTGACACCGGATGTGCTCTCTCAAAGTGAAATAGACTCTCTTCTCGAAGCTCTTTCCAGCGGAAGCGTCGACGTGGACGCCATGCGGAAGGAAGACGAGAAGAAAATCAAGCTCTACGATTTCCGCCGTCCCGACAAATTCAGCAAGGACCAGCTCCGGGCCATCCAGATGATCCATGAATCCTTCACCCGGCAGCTGACAACCACCATGTCCACCATGGTCCGGTCCATGGTCTCGGCGGAGATCGCGTCGGTGGACCAGTTCGCCTACGACGAATTTGTACGCTCCCTTGTCCAGCCCACGGTGATCGGGATCCTCGAGATGTACCCCTTCAGCGGAAACGCCCTCATCGAGATCAACCCGAACCTCGTGTTCGCCATCATCGACAGGATGCTCGGCGGCAAGGGGGAATTTTCGGGAAAGGTCCGGGAACTGACCGACATCGAGCGTACGGTGGTGGAACGGGTCATCATGAGGATGCTCGAGCTCCTCGAGGAAAGCTGGAGCACGGTGGTGGACGTCCGGTTCCGCTACGAAAACCTTGAAAGCAACCCCTTCTTCGTCCAGATCTGTCCGGGAACCGATATGGTGCTCCTGGTCATACTGAAGCTGAAGGTGGGCGACGTGGAAGGAATGGTGAGCATCTGCATCCCCTACTTCCTCATGGAGCCCATCATGGACAAGCTGAGCTCCCAGCAGTGGTTCGCATCCACGGGAAGGAAGAGCGACGAAGGATCCCGGGACTATATCCTGAAGCACATGCAGAACGTCCGCGTCCCCCTTGCCCTGGAACTGGGGCATACGGTGCTCAACGTGGCCGACGTAATGCAGCTCAGGACGGGCGACGTGATCAAGCTCGACGAGACCCTGAAAGATCCTCTGAGCGTCCGTATCGGCAACCTCGTCAAGTTCAGGGCCGTACCGGGTTCGGTAAACGGCAGATATGCCGCGGAAATTTCGGAAATTATCCCGGGCGAGGATGAACTGCCCGAAAGAGAGGGAGGGGCGGTCAATGATTGACGAACTTCTGAGCCAGGACGAAATAAACGCCCTCTTGTCAGGAGCCGATTTCGGCGGAGACGGAGGAGCGGGAAAAAGCGAAGGGGGTATTTCCCCGGACCAGCAAAGTATTCTTGATGACCTGGCAGGCATTTTTTCCACGTCGGCGTCGAGTGTCTACGGTATGCTGGCAGGCAAGGAGGTCAGCGCTCTTGTCAGGGAAATGACGGTGCTTCCCCAGAAGGAAGCCGCCTCCAGGCCCGAAGAGACGCCCTTTGCCTTCCGGGTGACCTGCGGCGGGCTCAACGATGCTCCCCTGGTTCTCGTGATTACTGAACGGGGGGCCCTCACCCTTGCCGACCTCATGATGGGCGGAGAAGGGAAAGACCTTCCCGAGGAAGCGGGGGAATTGTACCTGAACGCGGCCCAGGAGGGGCTGAGCCAGGTGGTGGGGGCTGCCTTCACAGGTATGAGCGGCATGCTCGGTGGAAAACGGCTTATACCGGAAAATATTTCCTCCGCCCTGGAATCCCAGGACTGGCTTCCTTTCCCCACCAGGTCTCCTGAAGATGAAGCATGGACAATTTCGGCGGCGATTTCCATCGAAGGCCTTGGAGACTTTCCTCTCTGGGTGATTCTTCCCCTCGACGTTGCCAAAGCCCTGGCCGACGATGTTCGGGAGCTTGTATCCGGCAAAGGGAAGAAAGAAGCTCCGGCGGCCGCCAGGGCCCCCGCAGCCGGGGCGAAACCGCAGCAGCCCTCCTCCCGCGGGAACGTGCCGGTTGAAGCGCCGGTCCAGGAGACTGAACATCCCTCCTTCGGAAACGTGTACGACCAGTCCTCAGTTGATGTCCGTCCTGCCGAGTTCGTTCCGCTGGTCCAGAAGGCCGGAACGGGATACGGAAACAGCAGGATCGACCTTGTGGCCGACATCCCTGTCCGGGTGACGGTGGAATTGGGCCGGACGAGAAAAAATATCTCCGACATCTTGAACATGACACCGGGTTCCGTGATAGAATTAGACAAGATGGCCGGTGAACCTGTGGATATTCTGGTCAACGGCAAGGCTGTAGCCAAAGGCGAAGTCGTTGTCATCGACGAAAATTTCGGTGTCCGCATCACGGAAATCGTGTCGTCCGCAGGAAGGGTTCATTCGCTCTAGGAAGGGATCCGACGTTCAAGCTATTACCGAGAGAGGGATGTGGAAGTATGGGCAGGAAAGTTCTGATAGTCGACGATGCCGCCTTCATGAGAATGATGCTGAAGGACATTCTGACGAAGAACGATTTTGAAGTGGTGGCCGAGGCGGAGAACGGAAAAGTTGCCGTGGCCTCCTTCCAGAAGTTCAAGCCCGACATCGTCACCATGGACATTACGATGCCGGAGATGAACGGAATTGACGCGGTGAAGGCCATCAAGTCTATCGACGGGAGCGCCAGGATCGTCATGGTGAGCGCCATGGGCCAGCAGCCCATGGTCATCGAGGCTATCCAGGCCGGAGCGACGGATTTCATCGTGAAACCCTTCCAGCCTGACAGGGTGGTGGAAGCGCTCAACAAGGCTCTCGGCTAGAAGGTTCGCCATGACCGCTTTCTGCGCCGCGGTCTTTCTGGTCCTTCTTCCGGCCGCCGCGGAGGCTTCTCCGGCTGATTCCCCCTCTCTTGCCGGGTACATGATCCGGATCGGGCTGAGCCTTGCCATACTTGCTCTCGCCGGATACGGCATGGTGTTATATTCCCGGCGGACAGCTCCCCTGAAGGCGAAGGGAGCCGCGAACATAATGGCATCCTTGCCCCTCGGCAAGGATGTTCTTTTTATCGTCCGGCTCGGGCCGGACGTGGTCGCCCTGGCATCGGGAGGCGCCGGGACGAGGGTGATCGGCAGGTGGCGATATGAAGACTGGAAACAATTCGAGGACGAAGCTCATTCTCAATAGGATACCATTCCTTTCGGCCGCGGTGTCCGCCACGATGGTGACGACCTCCGCCTTCGCCCAGGACGGGGCTCCCTTTATTCCGCTGCCCGCGCTCCAGTTCGGGGTCCGCATGGCGGAATCCCCATCCGACGTAGCGGTGACCCTCCAGATCCTCGCTCTCCTGACCGTACTGAGCCTGGCCCCGGCCATCATCCTCATGGTGACCAGCTTCACCCGGATCCTCGTGGTCCTCGGCTTCGTCCAGCGGGCCATCGGACTCCAGCAGACACCGCCGAACCAGGTGATCGTCGGGCTGGCCCTGTTTCTTACCCTTTTCATCATGGGGCCCACATGGGGGAAGGTTTACGACGGCGCCCTCTCCCCCTACCTTGCGGGAAACATCAGTTCGGCCCAGGCCTGGGAGGGTACCATACAGCCCGTCAGGGAGTTCCTGTTCAAGTTCACCCGCCAGGAGGAGCTGTCTCTCATGGTCTCCATGGCCGGGATGGAGCAGCCGAGGAACCGGGACGACATCCCCACGAGAATCCTCCTGCCGGCCTTCATGCTCAGCGAACTGAAGACCGCCTTCCAGATGGGGGTGGTCATCTTCATCCCCTTCATCGTGGTGGACATGATCGTGGCCAGCGTTCTCATGGCCATGGGCATGATCATGCTTCCGCCCATGATGATCTCCCTGCCCTTCAAGGTGCTTCTCTTCGTCATGGCAGACGGCTGGAACCTCGTGGTGACGAGCCTGCTGAAAAGCTTTACGTAAGGGGGCGATGACCAGTGTTTCCCGTGAACATGTACGACGTGCTCAGCGACGCAGTCTGGACCACGCTCATCACGTCCCTCCCGGTGCTCCTCGTGGCCATGCTCGTAGGTCTCGTGATCGGCATTCTCCAGACGGCCACCTCCATCCAGGAGCAGACCCTTATCTTCATACCGAAAATCGTGGCCGTCCTCCTCGCCCTGGTGGCCTTCGGCCCCTGGATGTTCGGCAGGGTCGGCGACATGGCGCGGCTCATATTCGGCCAGCTTGAGCGGTTTGTCCGATGACGGCGGAACAGACCCGCTTTGTGACCCTGCTCCTTTTCTATCTCCTCGTGGGGATCCGGTTCACGGGGATGATGTTCTCGGCCCCTGCATTCATGGCGTCAAGCATGCCCATTCCCCTGCGGTTCTGGTGCGCCTTTTTCCTCACCCTCGCCGCAGTGGGAACCATCCCTGACGCCGCGGTGCCCGTTGCGGTTTTTGAAAACTGGACCTCCATTCTGCTCACGGCGGCAAGAGAGTTTCTCATAGGCATTGCCATCGGGTTTCTCGCGGCTCTCCCTCTCTATGTCCTGCAGATTTCCGGAGAGCTTATCGGCATCTCCATGGGACTCTCCATGGTGAGTCTCCTGGATCCCCTGAGCGAGGCCCAGGCCTCCATCATCGGGCAGCTCCAGTTTCTCGTGGGGCTGTGGTTCTATTTCCGCTGGAACGGTCATCTTCTGATGACCCAGTCGGTGGTGGAAAGCCTCAGGCTTGTCCCTCCCGGAAAGCTCGCCCTGGCAATATCCTGGGACCTCGGCGCCGGGGAGTGGCTGCAGCAGGCCTTTGTCCTGAGCCTCCGGTTCGTCCTGCCCTTTTACGGGGCGATTCTCCTGGCGGACGTGGGGCTCGGCTTTCTCGCCCGGACCGTCCCCCAGATGAATATCTTCGTCCTCGGCCTTCCCCTGAAGATCGCCCTCGGTTTTTTCGTCCTCATGGTGGTCCTTCCCGTCACTGTGGAGATCATGGCGGAACAGATGGAACGGTACGTGGAATTTGCCCTCCGGGGGGCGACGGCCTGGCGATGACCTTCGATCTCCAGTTTTTCTCCCAGGAACGGACCGAGCCCGCCACTCCGAGAAAGAGGCGGAAGGAGCGGGAGGAGGGAAGGGTGGCGAAGAGCCAGGACCTCGGCGCCGCCGCCGTGATTCTCGTGGGACTTTTCGCCCTCCTGGTCTTCGGGAGGTTTCTTTTTTCCTGGATTATCTCCTTCACCACCGACAGCATCGCTTTTATGGGCGGAAGCACTCTCAGGGAGGAGGGCTGGTTTTCCGTCATACAAAAGGAGACGGTCTACGCCCTTCTGGTTCCCTGGCTTCCCATCGGGCTTGCTGCGGCAGTGGGGGCCCTCATCGTCACTGTGTCCCAGGTGGGATTCTTTCTGACCACGAAACCCCTGGTTCCAAAAATGGACAGGATGAATCCCGTGTCGGGACTGAAAAAAGTGATTTCCCTCCGGTCCCTGGTGGAGATGGTGAAGGGCCTGCTCAAGGCGGCCCTGTTCGCCCTCGTGATTTATTTCTCCCTTAGGAAGGACACCCCCGAACTGGTCCATGCGATACGCTTCCCCCTCGAGGCCGGTGTCTCCCAGCTCCTGTGGAAGCTTCTGGGGCTGAGCTTCCGGCTGGCTTTCCTGCTTCTCGTCATCGCCGTCTTCGATTACGTGTACCAGAAATGGGAATTCGAGCGGTCCATCAAGATGAGCAAGCAGGAGCTGAAGGAAGAGTACAAGCAGATGGAGGGAGACCCCCAGATCAAGAGCAAGATACGGCAAAAGCAGAGGGAGCTGGCCAGGAGCCGGATGATGTCCTCCGTTCCAAAGGCCGACGTGGTCATCACCAACCCCACGCGGCTGGCGGTGGCCCTTGAGTACGACAGGAAGGTCATGGATGCCCCGGTGGTCAGTGCAAAGGGCAGCGGTTTCCTGGCCCGGAAAATACGGGAGATCGCCCGGGAAAACGGTGTTCCTGTCGTGGAGAACAAGCCCCTTGCGAGAAGCCTTTTTGAAAATCTCGAAGTGGGCGACGAGGTTCCCGAGGAGTTTTACAGGGCCGTGGCCGAAGTGCTCGCCTTTGTCTACAGGATCAGAAAAGGGAGGCCTTCAGTTCCCCCCGGGCCGGTGAATGGGGATCCGGCAAAAAAGGACGGCCGGTCCGGGGTTTTCATGTAGAATAGAACGATACAGACTGGGTTATCAAGGGAAGGATGGGTCGGGTGGCGGAATCGACGACGAACATGTCGGTCTTCAAAAAAATGCTCAATTATTCGGATATAGGCATGGCGGGGCTCGTGGTCCTCATCGTTGTGATGATGATCATCCCGCTGCCCACGTGGCTTCTGGACGTGCTCCTGACGCTGAACATCACCATCGGAGTGGTGGTCCTGCTTTCGACGTTCTATGCCCAGAGAGCCCTCGATCTCGCAGCGTTCCCTACCATGCTCCTGATCGTGACCCTCTTCCGTCTCGCTCTCAACGTGTCCACCACGAGGCTCATCCTGCTGAACGCCGATGCGGGGCAGGTCATCAGCGCCTTCGGCAATTTCGTGGTGGGAGGAAACTACGTCGTCGGCGCGGTGGTCTTTCTCATTCTCGTCATCATCCAGTTCGTCGTCATCACCAAGGGATCGGAACGTGTGGCGGAAGTGGCTGCGCGGTTCACTCTTGACGCCATGCCGGGAAAACAGATGGCCATCGACGCCGACCTGAACGCCGGGCTCATCGACGAAACCGGCGCCAGGGAACGGCGGCTCACCATCCAGCGGGAGGCCGACTTCTACGGGGCCATGGACGGCGCGTCCAAGTTCGTCAAGGGGGACGCCATCGCCGGTCTTATCATCACCATCATCAACATCATCGGCGGGCTGTCCATCGGGGTGCTCCAGCGGGGCCTTCCCCTGGACAAGGCCCTGGGGCTGTACAGCCTCCTGACGGTGGGCGACGGCCTCGTATCCCAGGTTCCCGCACTGCTGTTCTCAACCGCCACCGGCATCATCGTCACCAGAGCGGCGGGGCAGACGGACCTGGGCCGGGATATTTTCACATCCCTGACCAATTATCCCCGCCCCCTCTTCATCGGGGCCGTGCTGCTCTTTGCCCTGGCCGTGGTGCCCGGGCTGCCCACCATCCCCTTCCTTCTTCTCGCCTGTTTCCTGACCCTCATGGGCTACTGGGTCTACAGGGAAGGAAAAATTCAGGAAGCGGGAGGAGGGGAGAAGCGCCGTGAAGGAGGGAAAACCCAGGCGCCGGGCGCTCCGGGAGAAGGAGCGAAACCGGCTGCGGCGCCGTCGTCCCCCGAGGATGTCATGCGCCTCCTGACCGTGGATCCCATGGAAGCGGAAATCGGGTATGCCATCATCCCTCTCGTGGATCCGGGGCAGGGAGGGGACATGCTGGACCGCATAGGAACCATCAGAAAACAGATGGCCATGGAGTTCGGCCTCATCGTCCCTCCCATCCGCATCCGGGACAACATCCAGATCAAGCCCACAGAGTACATCCTGAGGGTCAAGGGAGCCGAAACGGGACGGGGAGAGCTTCTTCCCGACCATTATCTCGCCATGAACACTGGATCCGCCGAGGAGGAGATCGTCGGCGTTCCCGCCGTGGAGCCCGCCTTCGGCCTGCCTGCGGTGTGGATTTCCCCGGAGATGCGGGACAAGGCCGAGTCCCTCGGGTACACCGTCGTGGACGCCCCTTCGGTCCTGGCGACACATCTTTCGGAGGTCATCAAGCGGTTCGGCGCTGACCTGCTCACACGGCAGGAAGTGCAGAAGCTCACCGACATGGTGAAGGAGGCGGCTCCCGCCGTGGTGGAGGAGATGATGGCCGCCCTGTCCCTCGGGGAGATCCAGAAGGTCCTCCAGAACCTCGTCAGGGAGCAGGTGCCCATCCGCGACCTGGTAAGCATCTTTGAAGCGCTGGCGGACTACGGAAAGACCTCCAGGAGCGTGGATTTCCTCACCGAGCGGGTGAGGGAATCCCTGGCCCGGATAATCACCCTCCGCATCCAGGATGAGAGCGGCACGGTCACAGTTGCCACCCTTTCCCCGAACTGGGAGGAAAAGGTCAAGACTTCCATGGATGGCGACCTTCTCCGGGGATGGCAGTTCACCATGGAGCCCAGGGAAGTGCAGAAGATGATGGGGGCCGTTTCGAGAGCCGCGGAGGATATGTCCGTGAAGGGGCTGGTTCCCGTTCTGCTCGTTCACCCCGACGTGCGCCTCGTCATGCGGCGGATTCTTGAAGGATCGCTGCCCGGCCTTTTTGTGATATCCTATAATGAAATATCGCAGGGAGCACAGCTTAAGTCGGTCGGGATGGTGGAATAATTGGCTATTAAAATCAAGAGAGGGACGCAGATCACCTTCGAAGCGAAAGATGACGCTGAAGCTCTCCGGACCGCCAGGGACCGTCTCGGTCCCGATGCCGTCATTCTCTCCTCCCGGCAGGTGAAGACAGGAGGCTTTCTCGGGCTCTTCCGCCGCACCGTCCTCCAGGTGAGCGCGGCGGTCCTCGAGGAGGACCGCCGTTCCGAGAGCGACGCAGAAAAGAAAGAACGGCTGGCGGCCTTCCAGAAACTCCTCGAGATCAAGCAGGCCATGGCTTCACCCGGTGAAGGGGTTTCCGGCAGCGAATCTACGGTTCTCGACGGAATGCCATTCAGGGGAGACCAGGCTCTTTCCGCCGCTGGCGTCTATTCCCCCCGCTCCCCGAAAGTGAAGAAAGAGGTTCCAATTCCGGAGACCGCCCCTGACGGCGTGGAGTTTTCGCCGAAAGGCCTTGCCCTGGCATCTGAAAAAGCGGCTCCGGCGGCTGAACCGCCGGAAAAGGTCTCCCCGGAAAAACTCCAGAACGAAGTCAACGAAATAGCCCGAAGGCTCGACCTTGTCCTGAAGCGCCTTGAAACAGAGCGCTCCGAACCTGCCCCGCCTCCCCCTCCTTCCGACGAGGGGAAGGACATCCTGGCGAAGCTTCTTGCCGCGGACGTGAGCGAAACCCACGCCCGTTCCCTGGTGGAGCGGTTCAGGGACGACCCCCAGGGAAGGAATTTTCTCCAGTGGCTGGGCAAAAAGATCTCCGTGGCTGCCCAGGAGTCCTGGGAAGCCCTCGGGGGACGGAAGGTCATGCTCATCGGGCCAACCGGCGTGGGGAAAACCACCACCATCGCCAAGCTTGCGGCCATTCACTCTCTGTGGAAAAAGAAAAAAGTTTTTCTGCTCACTGCCGACACCTACAGGATTGCGGCGGTGAAGCAGGTCGAAACCTATTCCAAGATCCTGGGAATCCCCATGGATGTTGTGGATGACCCAAGGCACATCGGCCCCGTACTGGAGAAGACCGCCGGGGCGGACCTTGTTCTGCTCGACACCGCAGGCCGTTCCCAGAGGGACGGAGCACGCATCGAGGAAATGCGGGCGCTCTATCTTGCCTTCCAGCCGGATGCGGTTCACCTTGTCCTGGCTGCGAACATGAAATACCGGGACATGCTCGACGTGGTGAAACGGATGGGAGTGGTCCCCATTTCCAGGGTCATCTTCACCAAGACCGACGAAACCACCACCTACGGTGCCCTTCTCAATATCCTTCTGGACTTTGACCGCCCCGTCTCCTTCATCACCACGGGACAGAACGTTCCCAACGATATCGAGGTCGCATCGGGAATGCGGCTGGCCGAAATGCTCCTCGGGGAAGAGAGGGACGCCGGCAGTGTCTGAGGTTGAAACCAGAAACGGAGACCAGGCGAAAGACCTGCGCCGCATAGTCGACATGCAGCGACGACCCGCCAGGGCTGGGTACGGGCTTCGATCCCTCGCCGTCCTGAGCGGCAAGGGAGGGGTCGGGAAAAGCAACATCTCAGTGAACCTTTCCCTGGCCATGGCCGGGAGAGGCAAACGGATCGTCCTTCTTGACGCCGACCTCGGGATGGCCAACGTGGACCTGCTCTGCGGCCTTTCGCCGAAGTTCAACCTTGCCCATGTCATCCGGGGAGAAAAAGAGGTCCTGGACATTCTTCTTCCACTGGGAGAGAACCTTTCCGTCCTTCCCGGGGGACCGGGGGTCCGGGAACTGGCCGACCTCGGGGAGGATGCCCTTTTGAGTCTCATCGACAGCATGTCCGTTCTCGAGGGTATGGCGGACATGCTCATAATAGATACCGGGGCCGGAATTCACAGGAACAACATTTCCTTCGGGACCGCCTCGGATGCCGTGCTGCTGGTGACAACCCCCGAACCCACGTCCATCCGTGACGCCTACGGCGTGCTCAAGGCCCTGGCCTTCGCTGCGGCGGGCAAGGCGGACGTGACCGTGGTGGTGAACATGGCAGCCTCTCCGGAAGAGGGGGAGGATGTAGCCGACCGCATACGGAGTGCGGCGTCCCAGTTCCTCGGAATATCTCCCTCCTTCGGTGGAACGGTGCTCCGGGACGATGCCGTTCCCCTGGCGGTACGGAAGCGGACGCCCCTGCTCACTGCCTATCCGGACAGCGGGGCTTCACAAAGCCTCAGGGCAGTGGCCGACAGGATGCTCGGTCTTGAGGATGCCCGGGAGGCCCCTTCTTCGGGCAGGGGAGTCAAATCCTTCTTTTTCCGGCTCGCCCGCGGCCTCGGCCTGAGGAGGTAAGCCATGGAGAGCATGACTCCCGGGATGTTCCTGAACTTCATGAACGGAAGGGTCGGGACGAAGGTTGTTCTCTTCAACGAGGCCGGGTTGTACAAGGGGACCTATCCCTCACGGGTTGAAGATGTGAAGGGAGACCTGATCGGCCTTTCCCATCCCCTTCTCCGGGGAGCCCTGCTTCCGGTCCTCAGGAACGTGGAGCTGAAATTAAAGGTGGAGACGGAGGGAGCCCTCTACCAGACCGTTGTTTCCGTTGCCAGGGGAGGCCCCCATGACGGTGTCCCCGTACTGTGGGTATCCCCGGTTTCAAATGCCGAGAGAGTGCAGAGACGCTATTTTGTCCGGGTGCCCTGCCTTTTGAAAACCTCCTTCTTCCGCCTCGAGGGTGAGGGAATAAAGGCCGAAACAGAAGAATGGACCCACGCCGTTTCCAGGGACATCAGCCTCGGAGGGGTGGGCGTCTTGATGCCCCTGCCCCTTTCGGAGCGTTTCTCGGAACAGGACAGGGTGCTGGTGCGGCTTCCCCTGCAGGAGGGCACCTGGTTCCTCACGGGGAAAGTGGTGAGGAAACTCAGAAAAGAGGATGCCTGGGAGGTGGGCTTCGCGTTTGAAGCCATGCCCGGGTCCGTGGAGAAGCCGCTGGGCGCCTTTATCCGGCAGCAGGAGCTGGCGGGACGCCAATAAATCACTGAAGGGATTGCCATGACAGAGTCGAGAATACGTGTACTTGTAGTGGATGATTCGTCCTTTATGAGAAAGATCCTGAGCGATATCCTGGGTGCCGACCCCCGCATCGAGGTGGCCGGAACGGCCAGGGACGGCGATGATGCCCTGAAGAAGATCGCCGAGCTTTCCCCCGACGTGGTGACCCTCGACGTGGAGATGCCCCGGAGGGACGGGCTCTCCACCCTCGAGGAGATCATGAAGCGGAACCCTCTCCCCGTGATCATGGTGAGCAGCCTGACTCAGGAGGGAGCCCAGATCACCCTGCGTGCCCTTTCGGCGGGCGCCGTGGACTTTGTCGCAAAGCCGTCCGGGCACATCTCCCTCAACATGCGGGACGTTTCAGCCGACCTAGTCGCCAAGGTCATCGCCGCCAGCACCGCCCGGGTAGGGGGCAGGGAACGGAAGGGCATCCGCTCCATGGTTCCCCCGCCCGCACTCCAGCCGGCGAAGCCCCGGCTTCAGCCGTCGCTGCCTCCCAGGGCCGGCCGCCCGGAAATCCTCGCCATCGCCGCGTCCACGGGAGGGCCGCGGGCCCTGCAGCAGGTGATTTCACAGCTTCCGGGAAGTTTTCCGGTGCCCATTGTCATCGTGCAGCACATGCCCAAGGATTTCACCCTTTCCTTCGCAAAACGGCTCGACGCCATGTCCGAACTTGACGTTGCCGAGGGGACGGAAGGGATGGATTTGCGGCCGGGGCTAGCCGTAGTCGCTCCCGGAGGGTATCATATGATAGTCAGGCGGAGCCAGGCGGGCCGGCTGAGCTGCGGCCTGTCGGACGCCCCGCCCCTGCTCTCGGTGAAGCCGTCGGCGAACATCATGTTTCTGAGCGTAGCCGATGAGCTTGGGGGCAGGGCAGTCGGCGTTATCCTCACGGGAATGGGACGGGACGGCGCCGACGGCGCGGCCGCCCTGAGGTCGAAAGGGGCCAGGATCATCGCCGAGTCCCAGGAGACATGCATCGTGTACGGCATGCCGAAATCTGCGGTGGAACTCGGGGTGGTGGACGAACTTCTTCCCCTGTATTCCATACCGGAAGCCATGATCCGAAGCGTGAGAGAATGAACAGACTTTACGAAGCTGGAGATGATCAGCCATGACGAATATGGATATGAGCCAGTACCTGGGGGCGTTTCTCGACGAGGCGGGAGACAATCTGAAACACCTTGACGATCTCATCCTCGCCGTTGAAAAGGACCAGACGGACATGGACAATATCGCCGAGATCTTCCGGTCCGCCCACACCCTCAAAGGCATGTCGTCCACCATGGGATTCGACAGGATGGCTTCTCTCACCCACGCCATGGAGGACATGCTGGATTCCGTCCGCAGGGGAACATACAGTCTCAAGGCGAAGGATATCGACCTCCTCTTCCGGTCCCTGGACACTCTCCAGGCCATGGTGGATTCCATCCGGAACGGAAACGGCGACGGATCGGTCGAAACGGACGACCTCGTAGCCGCCATGAGAAATGCGCCGAAAGAGGTGCAGGCGGCCGGAATGCAACCGCAGGACGCCCCTTCTCCGGGAGAGGATAAAGAATTCTCCGGGCAGGAGCTTCAGTGGATCTCCGAGGCTTCGGGCCTGGGGCTGAACGTATACGAAGTCCGGGTCTCCCTTTCTCCGGACTGCCTGCTGAAAGCCGCCAGGGCCTACATGGTTGTGAGCCGGCTCGATGAAATGGGAGACATCATCAAGACGGTACCTCCGGTGGAAGCTCTCGAAAACGAGGAATTCGACCACGAATTCCTCGTGTATGCCGCCACGTCCCGCTCCCTTGAACAGGTCCGGGATGCCGTGGCCAGGGTCAGCGAAGTGGTCGGCGCTGATGTCCGCGAGGTCAGCCGCGACAGAGCGGTTCTCCCGGCGGACCGGGAAGCCGTTGAGCCGCCGAAAGAGAAAGCTCCCGCTGCAGGTGCCGGCAAGGAAGTAAAAGAGAAGACTCCTCCCCCGGGCGGGAGCACCCCTCCCGCTTCTGCCCAGCCCCAGCGGAAATCCGAGGCTGCCAAAAAAGCCAACCAGACCGTCAGGGTCGACATCGGACGGCTGGACAAGCTCATGAACCTCGTGGGAGAACTCGTGATCGGGCGTGCACGAATCGAGCGCCTGGTCCAGGAGGCCCATCTCAGGGAGTTTGACGAACCCCTCTCCCAGCTCGGAAGAATTTCCGGGGATATCCAGGAGCTTGTGACCAAGCTCCGCATGGTACCCGTCTCCTTCATTTTCGAACGGTTCCCCCGTCTCGTGCGGGACCTCTCCAAAACCCTCGGCAAGGAAATCGAGCTGGTCATGGAGGGACAGGAAACGGAACTCGACCGCACCGTCATCGACGAGATCGGTGACCCCATGGTTCACATCATACGGAACTCAATCGACCACGGCGTCGAGACCCCCGCGGAACGGAAAAGGGCAAGCAAGCCGGAAAAGGGCCTCATAAAGATTTCAGCCTACCAGGAAGGCAGCGGCGTCATCATCGAAGTCACCGACGACGGAAAAGGCATCGACGCCTCCAAGGTCAGGGCGAAAGCCCTGGCGAACGGTACCATCACCGAGGAGGAGTCGGCGGCCATGTCCGACGAGGAAGTGGTGAACCTCATTTTCCTCCCGGGCTTCAGCATGGCGGAGAAGGTCACCGACGTGTCGGGACGGGGCGTCGGCATGGATGCCGTGAAGACCAAGGTCGAGTCCCTCGGCGGCCAGTTCGATGTCTCCACGGAAGTAGGGACCGGGACCAGGGTCTTCGTCCGCCTGCCCCTCACCCTCGCCATCGTTCTCGCCCTGCTCATCAAGGTCGGGGACGAGACCTACGCCCTCCCCCTGGAGAACGTGGAAGAGACCATCCTCGTCAAGAAAGAGAACGTGAAGACCGTCCACGGCACGCCTGCCACCCTTCTTCGGGGTGACGTGCTCACCCTGTGCAACCTTGCGGAAATGCTGGGCACATCGAGGAACGGAGAGGAGGCAGGCGACGAGTACCCCGTGGTGGTGGTCAAGACCGGAAAGACCCGGATAGGCTTCATCGTGGACGAACTCATTGGCCAGCAGGATATCGTCATCAAGTCCCTCGGCCGCTTCCTCTCGAAAATCAGGGGGATTGCCGGGGCAACAATCCTCGGGGACGGGAACGTGGCCCTCATCCTCGACGTGGCCGGCCTGTACGGCAGGTAGGGAAGGAGCCGCCCCTTCATGGATCTCGCAAATTTCAGCAATCTGCAGCTCGACGCCATGCGGGAAGTGGGCAACATTGGCGCGGGGAACGCCGCCACGGCGCTCTCCATCATGCTCGCCCGCCCGGTGGACATGGATGTCCCGAAGGCGGAACTGGTGTCCATCTATGAACTGGCGGAATACTACGGCGATCCCCTGACCATGGTGTCTGCGGTGTTTGTCCGGTCCGAAGGGGAGTTCACCTGCAGCCTTATCTTCATTCAGGAAGAGGACGAGAGCAGAAAGCTCGTCGACCTGCTCATCGGCCAGCAGATGGGCGGAATGGACCCCGCCTCGGTTCCCGCGGAGATGCGGGACAGTGCGCTGACGGAAGTGGGCAACATCATCCTCAGCTCCTTCCTGAACGCCATCAACGTTCTCATTGGGGGAACCCACAGCATCTCGGTCCCCGGAGTCGCCCACGACATGCTCGGTTCCATTCTCGACGTAGTGGCTTCCATCTTCGGCCAGTCCGGCGAGCATGCCCTCATCGTGGATACCTCCCTGAAGGTGGAGAACGTAGAGGAAGGAGTTTCGGGAAAAGTGGTCATGCTTCCCGATCCCGGCTCTCTCGAGATTCTTCTCGGAAAGCTGCAGGTGCTCTAAAGAATGGACAAGGCGCATCACGTAGGGATGGCCGATATGGTGGTCGTCTCAGCTCCCGAGTCCCTCGTGACCCTCGGGCTGGGGTCGTGCATCGGGCTCGTGCTCTTTGACCAGGCCGCAAAGGTGGCGGGCATGGCTCATATCATGCTTCCCGACAGCCGCGGCGCCGGGCAGAAGGCATTGGAAAAGCCGGGAAAATTCGCCGACACCGCGGTGCCTGCCCTGATTGCCGAGGTCTGCAGAAAAGGGGCCGTCCGGTCAAGGCTCAAGGCCAAGATAGCGGGCGGATCCCAGATGTTTGCCCTTCCCGGGGCGCAGACAGATTTTCTTGCGGTAGGCAGCAGAAATGCCAAGGAGACCGAGGCCATGCTCCAGCGGCACGGAATTCCCCTTTCCGCCTCCGATACGGGGGGGAACAAGGGGAGAACCGTGGAATTCTCAACGAAAACGTGGATGCTCACGGTAAAGGTGCTGGGGAAGGGAACGGCGGAAATCTGACATAATGCCCTGACAGGAGGAGCCATGGAACAGGAACGGAATGAAGTTCGGGAAGACCTGCACGAGGATACCGATCTCTCTTCCGCCCCCGCGCCGGACGGCGGAGGACAGGATGCCCTTGGACCGGAAACTCCGGGAGACAATCCTCCCCCTTCGCTTCTTGATACCCTGCCGAAAGAGACGGCGGACGAACTCTGCGCCCTTTTCTCCTGTTCTCCGGAAGCCCTTGAAGTCGTCCTCAGGAGCACCTCGGGGGATCCTTCGAAGATTCTGGCCCTGGTCAGGACGCTGACCCCTGAATATATCGCCGTCAAGGCCCGGTTCGACGCCCGGAAGAGAGGGGAGCTCGGCGGCGCCCTGTGTTTCGTGGCCCGGGGAAACACCGGCGAGATCCTCGACGAAAGTTTCTGGGTCAGCGGAAAAAGCCTGCCGGAAACCTTCGACATCGACGCCGGCTGGGAGTCAGTCCGAACGGCCATAGCCACCATCGGCGGCACTCCGGAACGGACCCTCTATACCCGCATGCTCAAGGCCGCGAAGGCAATCTTTACCCCCACCGCAATCAACAAGCTCTTTCAGTCCAGGAGCGCGAAGGAACAAATACTTTCCGCTCTCGGCGAATCCTTCTCAGAAATCGTCCATTACGATCTTGTCTATGACCTCAAGACGGAAATCTTCAACAAGGCCAGGCTCGAAGCCGGGGGGATCTCCGTGGACGAACAGCCGAAGGAGGCCCCGGTCCGGGAAGACGAGAGCGATCCTTCCGCCCTGGGCTCTCTCGGAACGGTCCAGGTGGCCTGCAGGCCCCTCCTTGACCCTGTTCGCGGCAAGGCGGTCTCCGACCTCAGGAGAGGCGACGTCGTCATGGTGGAGCTCGAAAAGACGGGCGGCGTGTCCTCCATCATTTCCAGGGTATTCGAGCGTTCCGGAGAACACCCGGCTTTTCCCGTCCTCTCGGTGGAACGGCTGCCGAGCGGCCAGCTTCTCGTGAAGCTTCACATCAGTACCGGCATCGAGGGAGTTCTGAAAGCGGGAACGGACCTGAAGCTCAGGACGGGTGACAAGGCGGCGGCGAAGATCCGGGAAAAGGACGCTCCCTTTGCCGTCGGGAAAGTGTTTGCCGCAACGGCGCTCTTTCTGCTCCTCGCCGTGCTGTTCTTTTTCTTCTTCGGACGGTAGGGGGTGCCTTTGTGGTTCTGAAAGCCTCGGATGCCGAACTCTGGGAAGAGTACCTCCAAACGGGAAGCTCCCGGGCCCGGGAAAATATAGTCAAAAGGTATCTTCCCCTCGTCAAGTACGTCACAGCCAGGATGGCCGTTTCTCCGCCGTCGGGGCTGGATTATGACGATCTTCTCAGTTTCGGCGTTTTCGGCCTTCTGGACGCCATCGACCGGTTCGACGTGTCCAAGGGATTTTCCTTCCAGACCTTCGCCGTTCCCAGGATCCGGGGAGCGGTTCTTGACGAACTCAGGAAATACGACTGGATTTCGAGGACAGGCAGAGAGAAGCTCCAGAGGCTCGGAAAGGCCATGGAAACGGTGCTGCAGGACAGGGGGAGCCTCTCGGACCAGGCACTTATGGATGTCCTGGGAATGGACGAGAAAGAATACAGGGAAACCCTGGAACTGTCGAGCAGGAGCTATATTGTCTCCCTCGATGAAGTGCTCTCCCTGGAGGACGGCGATGTCAGCAGGGACGGAATCATTCCCGACGACGGGGAAAGCGCCGCCGACCTGCTCGAAGACGAGGACGAAACGGTCCGTGTGGCGGGAGCCCTGAAAAGGCTGCCGGAACGGGAAATGCAGGTTATTTCGCTGTATTATTATGAAGGGCTGACACTCAAGGAAATAGGGAAAGTCCTGGGAGTTACGGAATCCAGGATCTCCCAGATTCACGGCAAGGCTCTCGCGGCCCTTCGGGGCATACTCGCCGCAAAGGAGTGAGGAGAGCCTCACCGGCACGATCCCGGAGCTGTGGGGAATTTCCGGGAGAAGAAACAGCCGCGGAGGGGCAGCGCAGCCGGCTCGTCGGGCTGCGGCCATGCCCCGCGCCAGGGGGGAAAAAAATGGCAGACGACAGGTTCCATCTTGAATTCAGGGAGGACGGCGTCTACCTTTCGGCTTCCGAAGGGGCGGACTACTCCATGCCGTCGGTGGTAAACTTCATGAAACTGAAAGGCGTGGAGAACTACAACGGTGACGTGGTGATGACCTTCCTCTCCCGGAAGGACGGCTCTCCCGTCAAAGTGGCGGAGAGAGATCCGGAACAGGAGAAGGAAGCCGCCCTCGAAGTGAAGATCTCATCCGATGCCATGTCCGCGGAACTCTGGATCGAGCCTCCTTTCGCGGACAAGCCATGGCCCACGGTGGGCCAGGTTCTGGAGTTCCTGTCGGCCCAGGGAGTCGTCGAAGGAGTGGACAAGGGGCTGATTTCCGACATCCTTTCCGAAAAAAGAGGCAGATCCTGGACTGCCGTCGCCTCCGGAACTCCCGCAACCGACGGTGCCGATGCCGACTTCGACTACAAGGTCCAGTTCGGGGCCGCAAAGCCGAAGGAAGAGGACGAATCCGGACGGGTGGACCTGAAGAATCTGAGTTCGGTGACCGTGGTGATGAAAAACCAGATGCTCGCCGAGAAAATTCCGGCCACGGAAGGAACGGACGGCATCACCGTGAAGGGCACCGTCCTCAAGGCAAAAAAGGGGAAGGACCGGCCGCTTCCTGCGGGAGCGGGAACATACGCCTCCGAGGACGGAATTCACCTCCTGTCCCTCATCGACGGAAATCTTGTCCTGAAGGGGGGCAAGCTCCACGTGGTCCCCGTCTTCCAGGTGGACGGAGACGTGGACTACAGCGTCGGAAACATCAACTTCATCGGCGCCGTCCTGGTGAACGGGGCCGTCAGGGAAGGCTTCGAGATTGTTTCCTCCGGCGACATCGAGATACGGGGCGTGGTGGAGGGGGCCCATCTCTCCAGCACGGGGAACATTTCCATCACAGGGGGCATTCGGGGCATGAACAAGGCGAAGATCGAGGCGGACGGCAATATCACCGCGGGCTTCATCGACCAGGCCCATGTCCGGAGCGGTCAGAGCATCACCGTGACCAATGCCGTACTGCACAGCGACCTTGCCGCCCACGGCAACATCACTGTCCTCGGCGGCCAGAAGTCCCAGATCGCGGGAGGGAAGGTGCAGGCCGGCCTCGAAGTAGTCTGCCTTACCCTGGGAAGCGAAATGGGAACAAAAACAGAAGTTGTCGTCGGCGTGCTTGCCGAGCTCACGGAGAGAAAAAAACAGCTCCTTGCCCTGCTCGCTGAGTCCGAGGAAAAGGGTGAAAAAATCGAGGCCAACCTCTTGTTCCTGAAGAAGCTTGAAGGGGCGGGACAGCTCGACGAGAACAAGCGGGCTCTTATGATCAGCCTCACGAAGGCCAAGTTCCAGCTCCAGAGCCAGCTGGGCACTGCCAGGGAGGAACTCAGGATCATCGAGGAGCAGATGGAGAACAGCAAGGCAAAGGGATGTGTCCGGGTGAAGGGCATCTGCTACCCCGGAGTGACCGTCTCCGTTCGGGGGCTCACCTACATCGTCCGGGAAAAGCAGCAGTTCTGCTCCTTCGTCTACGACGGAGGAGAGGTCAAGGTCAAACCCTTCGACTACTGAACGAAAGGAAGGTGAACGACGGTGGTAAGCCCTGTGAACATGCAGCTGGCCCACTGGAATCTCGAGCATACCGCCCAGCAGCTGAGGGATCCTTCAGCTGCGTCGCTTCAGGCCGGCCGCCAGGGAGAGGGAGTCGCCGCAGCCGTTCACCGTGACAGTACCGTTCAGGCCGCTGAGCAGTCCGCCGAGGAAGAGCGCCTCGGCGCGAAGAAGAAAAGGGACCAGTCGGAAAAGGACGGCAAAAGAGGCAAACAAACCCGGTCTCCCCGCGACGACGAAGAACCGGACAAGGATCCCCCTTCTCCCGGGGCGGACAGGGGAACCCTTGATTTTTACGCATGAGCGGAAACGCACGAGGGAGGAAAGAGAGTGGCATCCCAGGCAGCCGGCAAAAATATCGGGTACGTGCTTGTTGACGGAACGGAGGGAACCTTTCGGGGCGCCGTCCTTGTGACGGATTTCCGGGGCATTCCCGCCGACTTTCGGTACACGGATCCCATCACCCCTTCGAAAATCGAGAAAATTCTCTACGGGAACGCCCTCGACGTCTACATCAAGGAAGAGCTGATCCTGGAAAGTCTTGTTGGAGCCGTGGAGGTCACCCCGGTCCTGTGGGTCTGCAGGGAAGGCGATCTTCTGGACCCCCTTGCGAAACTCGCAAAATCAAAGACGATCCTGCTGGCCCCGACGGCCCGGTCTCCCCTGGATGCCACGGGCGATATTGAAAAGCAGAATGATCCGGGATCCTATATTGTTCAGGCCGACGGTGTCAGCGCACCGCTCCGTTTCTCCCTGCCCGGCGAAAAAAACAGGGAAGAGGACGCCCGGTCGGCGGCCTCGATCCTCGTGGAAGCAGCGGCCACCATGGACCTTCTCGAGCCCTTTTCCCGAATGGGAAAGGCCATGAGCGCCCTGGGCGAGGAAAAGAGTGGATCTTGACCGGCTCCGGGAGAATATCGCCAGGCTTTTTCTCGGCAGGGTTTCCGTCCGGTCCTGGCGTCCCGGAGTAAGTGTCCCGGAGACGAGGTCCCTGAAACGGAAGGCGGCTGTCCGGCCTCTCAGACCTCCCCGGAGAGCACTGGGGACCGTTCTGTACGGGGCGGCGATGAGTACGAAAATAAAGGGTGGCCCTCTTCCCCTTCACGAAACGACACAAAGGGCCAGACCTGGAAAAATAACGCTCTCCGTCCTGCCTCCGGCGGTGTTCGGCTGGAAAAGGGAGGAAACGGCGGGAAAGGCTCCCGGAAAAGTGGAAATCCTGAGGCCGGCCGCTGCAAGAAAAGGACTGTATTTTGCCGCGGGCCTTCCCCAGGAGAGGGAGAACAGGTTGCTTTTCGCACGGGGAAAGATTCCGTCCCGGGAAGGGGAAATTCCCCTTGCCTTTTTCTTCCCGGTCATCCGGGACGGAGTGGCGAAAAGTATTCTGAACAAAGAGAAAGGAACGCTTCTTCTTTGGTATAATGCCTACAGTCGCGCTTTTTCTTCCCGGGGTCTCCTTCTTGTCCGGCAGCTTCGGCAGGGAGGGGGACTCGAATGGAGATGGACGGAAATACAGAAGCACAGCTAAACCTGCGGGGGTGGTTTCTACCGAAACATTCAGTACCACGGCGTTTCTTTTTTTCCAGGACCATACATCCTTATCCAATACTCGTGGAGGGTAGAAAACCGCATGGCAGAAGAAAGAAAAGCAGAAACCTCCCCCCTCGCTCCCGGGGAAGTTGTGACCTGTACGGTGGAACAGATCATGCCCTACGGCGCCTTTGTCCGGCTCAAAACGGGCCAGAGGGCCATGATCCACATCTCGGAGCTGTCCCACAGCTTCGTGAAGAAGGTCGAGGACATTCTCTCCCTCAGCCAGGAAGTCCAGGCGAAGGTCATCAAGATCGACGAAAAAGGCAGGATCGACCTTTCCCTCAAGAAAATGGAGGCTCCGAGGCCGGCCCAGTCCCCCAGGGCATCATCCTTCGGGCCTGCGGCACCCGAGGACACCAGGGACTCCTTTGAGAAGAAACTGTCGAACTACCTCAAGGCAAGCGAAGCGAAGATCGCCGACCTCAACAACAAGCTCAACAGCTCAAGGGCGGCGAAGAAGCGGGGCAAGCCGGCGAAGTGAACCGGTCAGCCGGAAAGCTTTCAGGGGGGCGGATCCGCCCCCGTTCCTTTTTTGAGCCCTCCGGTCCCCGGGACCTCCGTATCGTCTCGCTCCAGATGAAGGGGCGCAGATTCGACCGGGCTGTGGTCGCAGGAATCGCCCGGCGATGCATGTTCGGTGTGCCGCAGGTTATCGCCTGCAGTCCCCTGCGGGACGGGAAGCCCTTTCCGACCACATTCTGGCTCACCTGTCCCCACCTCGTGAGGCTGTGCGGGGTTCTCGAATCGGAGGGGGCGGTGACGGAACTCGAACGGACAAGGCTGGAACAGCCTGTTCCCTGGACGGAGTACAACCTCTTCCACGCCCGGCTCCGCCTGCTCATGGTGCGGCCCGCCTCCGCCCGCTTCCTCCGGAAACACCGCGGTGGCGTATGGAGCACCCTGAGCCGTGGAGGTACGGGAGGAATTGACTACCTCTCACCCTCCGGGGGAGGGGTGAAATGCCTTCACCTCCAGGCGGCGTCCTGGCTTGCCCTCGGTTTTCACCCCGCTGGAGAGTACCTCCGGAAGGCTCTCGATCCCCTGTACTGCCCGGCGCCGGAGGTCTCGGTCTGCGTCCGCCGCTGCTGAAGAAATTGCCCCCTGAAAGGAGACGCCTTCATGTGGAAGGGAAGATTTACCGAAAACACCGCCCAGGCGGTCCAGAAATTCACCCAGTCCCTCGACCTCGACTGGGCGCTCGCTTCCTATGACATCGAAGGGAGCGTCGCCCACGCCCGGATGCTCGGCTCCGAGGGGCTGATCCCCCCGGAAGAAGCCCGGCGGATCGAGGACGGGCTCAACAGGATCAGGGAAGAGATCGCTTCGGGAACCCTCGTTCCCACCCAGGAACTGGAAGACGTGCACATGAACATCGAAAGCCGCCTCATCGAACTCCTCGGGCCGACGGGCGCCAGGCTTCACACGGGACGGAGCAGGAACGACCAGGTTGCCGTCACCATGCGCCTCTTCCTCCGGGACCGGCTTCGGCACATAGCGTCCGGAATGGAGGCTCTTCTTTCCGTGCTGCTGGAACGGGCCGCCCGGCACATGGACGTCATCGTCCCCGGATTCACCCACCTGCAGCAGGCCCAGCCCATTTCCATGGGGCACTACTGGATGGCCCATTTCGCAGCCTTTTCCAGGGACTGCGAACGGCTGCTCTTCGCCCTCGGCTCACTCCGGGAATGTCCTCTCGGTGCGGGTGCCCTCGCCGGCTCCACCCTCCCCCTGAACCGGGAGATGACCGCAAAGGCGCTCGGATTCGCATCCCCCACCAGGAACAGCCTCGACACAGTGGCCCAGAGGGATTACATGGCGGACTACCATTCCTTCGCCGTCACCTTTGCCACCCACTGCAGCCGTCTCGCCGAGGACTTCGTCATCTACTCATCCAGGGAGTTCGGCTGGCTTCTCCTCCCCGACGCCTTCTGCACCGGCTCGAGCATGATGCCCCAGAAAAAGAACCCCGACGTGCTGGAACTGCTCCGGGGGAAGACAGGACAGATCCTCGGCCATTTCCTCGACCTTCTCGTGACGCTCAAGGGCCTTCCCCTGACCTACGACCGGGACCTGCAGGAGGACAAGCGGGGACTCCAGGCTTCCCTGCGGACCGTTGAGGAGATGCTTGCCGTTCTGGTCCCCCTTCTGTCGGCGGTGGAAGTGGACGGGGAAAAGGCCGCTGAGGGAATGAACGACGGATTCCTTCTCGCCACCGACGTGGCCGAGTATCTTGTCGCAAAGGGTGTTCCGTTCCGGCAGGCCCACGGAATGGTGGGCGGCCTGGTGAAAGAGTGCCTCGCACGGAAAAAAGGACTGTTCGATCTCACCGGGGAAGAATGGAAAGAACTTCTTCCCGAAGCAGGTGAGGACCTGTTCCCGCTCCTCTCGCTCCGCTCGGCGGTGGAGCGGCGGAGGACCTACGGGGGCACGGCCTTCGACCAGGTGGCGAAACAGATCGAAGACGGAAAGGCTTTTCTGGAGAACTTCAGGGAATCTTTCAAACGCTAGATTGTGCTCGTTCAGAATGAGGTTTGGCCTCTGTCATCCCGAACAAGCGCAGC
Organism: Synergistaceae bacterium; assembly: GCA_018436595.1. Taxonomy (GTDB): domain Bacteria; phylum Synergistota; class Synergistia; order Synergistales; family Aminobacteriaceae; genus Aminivibrio. The sequence goes on from JAHDLC010000010.1 coordinate 164,061, forward strand.
GATCGCGGAGCATCCCCGGAGGGGGAGGGATCTCGACGTTGTTTCGTTCTGATGCCCGTCCTCTGTTTTTTTGTCATCCTGAGGGCAGCTTCACGCCCGAAGGATCTCGGGGTTGCCTTTGCCTGTCATCCCGAACGAGAGAAGCGAGGAGGGATCTCGGGTTTGTTTTAGGTTTGCTCAACTGCGAGATCCTTCACTTCGTTCAGGATGACAACCCCAGCCGTCCCGGACGGCCGAAGCAGCCCGTCGTCCCGAGGAGCGGTTTCGGCGACGATCGCGTCCCCGGAGGGGAGGAATCCCGGGGTTGCCCCTGCTTGTCATCCCGAACAAGCGCAGCGATCGCGGAGCATCCCCGGAGGGGGGGAGGGACCTCGACGTTGTTTCGTTCTGATGCCCGTTCTCTGTTTTTTGTCATCCTGAGGGCAGCTTCACGCCCGAAGGATCTCTGGGTTGACTTTGCCTGTCATCCCGAACGAGAGAAGCGAGGAGGGATCTCGGGTTTGTTTTAGGTTTGCTCAACTGCCAAATCCCTCGCATCCGCTCGGGATGGCAACGCTCAGGATGACACCGTTGACGGTTAAAGAAGACTATTTTTTAGAACAATCGGTTTTCCGGCTTGACGGCTTCTGATTTTTGTGTAAAATAATCACTTGCGCACGCCGGAAAGAGTCGAGCCGTTAGCTCAGATGGCAGAGCACCGGACTTTTAATCCGGGTGTCGTGGGTTCGACTCCCACACGGCTCACCATTTTAACGGTCCCATCGTCCAGTGGCCTAGGACACAGCCCTTTCAAGGCTGTGACACGGGTTCGAATCCCGTTGGGACCGCCATCTTTTATAATGTGCCGGTGTAGCTCAGTTGGCAGAGCAGCGCACTCGTAATGCGCAGGTCGGCAGTTCAAGTCTGCCCGCCGGCTCCAGTAACAGCAAGGGTTCCCGTGGAAATCGGGAGCCCTTTTTTGTTGCCTGTATCTCACCCGTGTGTCCCAGCCTCCACATAGCCTCCAGTATCCATTCCTCCGGAAAATACCTCCTCAAATCCGCGGCGTCTCAAAGTGTCGCTCAATGAAAAGATACCTGCGGCAAGGCTCTTTTCATGCTATCATCGTCGTATCAAAATGTTCGCTCTTCGGAGGCTATTGTGCCCAAAAAAAGACTTCTCCTCGTGCGCCACGGAAAGACGGAATGGAACGGACTCTCCCGTTTTCAGGGAAAAAGCGATGTCCCCCTCAACGATGAAGGAAAATGCCAGGCTGAGCTGCTGGCGGCAAGGCTGGAAGCCTGGCAGCCTGACGCCCTGTTTTCGAGCCCCCTGTCGAGGGCCCGGGAAACCGCGGAGACTCTTGCTTCCCGCAACCCCGGGATCTCTCCGGTTCTCTTGGAGGATCTGTCCGAGATAGGGTTCGGGAGCTGGGAAGGCCGTTCCATCCATGAGATCGAGTCCGCCGATCCCGAATCCTTCCGCAGATGGAAGGATTCCCCCTTCGATTATCCCCCTCCCGGGGGCGAATCCTTCGCTTCCGTGGAATCCCGTGTGAGGTCGGCCTTGGGCGAAATCCTGTCAAAGGGCGGGGAAAGGATAGTGGTGGTGAGCCACGGAGGAATCCTCAGGGCCATGCTGGCTCTTCTCCTGGATCTTCCCCTCCGGCCGGTCTGGAAAATGAAGATCGCCAACTGCTCGGTCACCGGAATTGATGTGGGAAGGAAGGGAACGTCCCTTGCCTTTCTCAACGACGATCTGCACGCCAGGATGTCGGGGGCGGAGCCGGAAAAGCTGCTCTTTCCGGTTTAGACTTCTTTTTCTCTTGCTGGTACAATTAAATGCGTTGCCGAGCAAAGGAGGCGCATGAGCCATGTCTGACCGGGAGCAGGATGCGCACGCCGCAGGTTCCCTTCTCTTCCCCGGAAAGCAGGGAGAGAATAGCAGTACCCATCCGGGACGAACGGAGCCCCGGGATCATTCCGTAAATGAAAGAACCCTCTCGCCCGAGAGGGAAGAGGAATTGTGGCGGAGGCTCTCCTCCTCCGGCGACGAGGACGCCAGGGATGAAATCATTGTTGCTTACCGTCCCCTTGTATTTTGGCTGGCACGGAAATTCCGCGTCCGGCCGTCCTCTTACCAGGATCTCATCCAGGAGGGAATGGTGGCGCTGATCAGGGCAGTGGACAAGTTCGAGCCCGAGCGTCACCTCCGGTTCACCACCTACGCCTTCTACCGGATCAAGGGACAGATGGTGAATTTCCTCCAGAGGAGCGAACTCAAGGCTCCCGTTCCCGTGGATGACGAGTACCTCATGCCCGAGGATTCCTTCGCCCCTGATTCCTTTGAAACACTCATCGCTGTGTCCGAGGAAATGCACCGCCTTCCAGCGAAGGAGGAAGAGATAGTCAAGGCTCTCCTCGTGGAAGGGCAGGACGCCAAGGATGTGGCCAGGAAACGGGGCATCGACATCAGCCATGTCTACCGGCTCAAGCGGAACGGGGTGGCGAAGCTGCGCAAGTGGCTTGGCCCGGAAGGAGACGCCACAAACAGGGCCTGATACGGGATAAGAGTTATGCGGCACAGACTTTTATCTCCCGGGGGGACTGCCCAATGGAAAAAAAGATCGCCCGAATAGCCCGGTGGCTCGACAGGTGTTCCAAAGCATGTTCCGCCATGTCGTGGCAGAGCGCATTGCTTGACATGGAATGCGCGAAGGCCGAGCTTGAGGAAGCCCGGGCGCAGCTGTGGGCCAGGGCTGAGGGCAGCACCCAGGCCTCTCCCGTGGTGCGCAGGGCGGGACGGATGGCACTGGCGGCGGTCCTGGGACTGTTTCTCGTCCTTTCGGTAGCCGGTCCCGTGGCGGTCCACACGGCAAGAGAAGCTGTATCCATTGCTTCCGGACCATCCATCGAATGGGTTTCCACCGATGAAAAGGCCCTTCTTTCGGCCCTCCGTCGGAGCCTGAGCGACGCCAACCTGGCCCGTCTCTCTGCGGAACCGGAAGAAAGTGGCCCGGCCGGGAAAGCTGAGACAACCACTGTCGCCCGGCAGACTGATTCTAGTCGGAATTCGATGGCCCGCCAGAGGGGGCCAAAAGAAAAATTACAGAATCCCTCCTCTTCCGGCAGGGAATTTGATACAATAATCACTCTGGTACAGATCGGGCAAAAGGCTCTTAGGGAAAGGGAGTCCGCGATTCGTTTCGATGCCCCGTAACGAAGTTTTTTCCATTTTCCGGAAGGAGAGATCGTGCGTGAATGTAGATCTGAAAAAATCGTGGCGGATCCTGGTGCTCCTCTTTGCTGTAATCCTGTTGCCGAATGCCGCC
>JAHDLC010000030.1 GCA_018436595.1 Synergistaceae bacterium
AAGGATCTCGCCCTTAAAATCCACAAAAAACCAACCCCGAGAACCAAAGGCGAGATCCCTCCGCCCTTCGGTCGTTCGGGATGACAAACAAATGCGGTCGCGCAGCATCCTTGAGAGAGAGCGGAATCAAAACCGAGGTCCATCGCGTTGCTCAGGACGACAGAAACTGTTGTCATCCTGAGCGCAACGATCGCGAAGCATCCCCGGAGGGGGAGGATCTCGGGTTTGACGTCACTCAGAACCAAAGGCGAGATCCCTCCGCCCTTCGGTCGTTCGGGATGACTAACAAATGCGGTCGCACAGCATCCTTGAGAGGAGAGCAGAATCAAAACCGAGGTCCTTCGCGTTGCTCAGGACGACAGAAACTACTGTCATCCCGAGCGAATGCGAGGGATCTCGGGTTTGACGGCACTCAGAACCAAAGGCGAGATCCCTCCGCCCTTCGGTCGTTCGGGATGACAAAACCCATCCTTCGCATTCGCTCGGGATCTCGGTTTTATTTCCCCCGCCTCCATAGCACCGGAACCAGGGGCAGAAGGAGCAGAAGACCGGACAACCCGGTTGCTCCTCCAGAGGAACAACCGCCCCCGGAAGTTTCCTCGAAGGAAGTGAAGGCCTTCAGGCAGACATTGGACTTTTCGTGCCCGGGAAGAGCCGTCAAATCGTTCCAGGAAACCCCGTCGGCGCTGATGAAGCTCTGCCCCGGCTCCGCCTCGACCTTGTCGCTGTAGCCGGATTCAAATGATTCGAGAGGAACGGGAAAAGCGTAGCCAGGCGTGGTGATCTTCACCGCCACGGAAAAGAGACTGTCCGGGGAGAGAAACACCTCTCTGTCGAGCCGAACCGTATGGTACCCCGAAGGCCCCAGCACCCCTTCCTTCACTGAAACCGGGGCGTTTTCAAAAGGAGCCGCACGGGACACATTCCGCCTGATCTCAATGCGGTACGAACTCTCCGTGGCCGCCGAATAGAAGGAAACGGCCTGAAGGACTTCGGCCAGCCCGGAGCGCCCTTCCGAAACGGCAAAGACGTTGGCGAACCAGGCGGTCTCGTTCCCGGCGCCGTAACCGGTCACCCATCCAAGCGGGTCGTACTGGTAGACGGAATCGAAAGTGTCCGGTTCTCCCCCGATGTACGCCGAGGGGCTGTTCAGGGTGGGGTCGGCGTAGGAAACCCAGAAATACCCGTCATTTCCCCATGCTTCCCCCCAGCTGTTCTTCACCAGCCAGGCGCCGTTCCGTCCAGGATCCCTGACGAAATTGGCCGCGGGGTAATCGTCGTCCCAACCGGCAATGGCCACCGCATGGCCTCCGCTCTGAAAACCGACAGGATCGTAGTTGTAAAAGGCGAAGGAAGGGCTGAGCACCTCGTGTTCAAAATCCCAGTAAGGCCATCTGACGCCGATGCGGACGGCTCCGTAGTGCGTGAGGGCGTATTTTATGCTGTCCATATCGGGCGCCGAGCCGAGGTAGAGGACATGCTCCAGCCTCTTCGCCGCCCTGTCCGAAGAGAGGGGCCTGCTTTCCTCCGGCCAGGGGGTGACGTTCTGGTAGGGCCGGTCAGCTTCCGTCACCGCGCCGGTCCGGCGGGCAAGAAGTGCCGCGGACATCCATGCGTTTCCCCCCTGGTCGAAAATGGGGTCTCCGCCGAAATGGGGGTCCGTGTTTCCTGTGAATCCGGGCAGTCCCTCCCCTTCGTCCACGTAGGCGAAATAGGCGAGATGCCACTCCGAAAAATCAAGGTTCCCTTCCCCCTGGCCGGCGAAAAAGGACTCCAGGGAAGCAAAAGCTCCGAAGGCCCAGCAGGTTCCGTAGGGCGCCTGGTCCCGTATAGGGGTCATCCGTCCTTCAGTGGGGAGGCTGAAGGATGAAGGGAAAGAAACAGCGGCGGCAGACACATCGCCCCCGCCCCGGATACCGGAGAAATGCACGGGAGCCCTCACATGGGAAAGATCGAGGGGAGAAGGTTCCTCTCCGAGCGACCGGCGCTGTGCAGTGTTCCTCCTGCCCGGTCCACCCATAGAATGGAGATTGAAGCTCTCTCCTGTCCGTTGGGCGAGAAACTCGGGGTTGAGAGGGGCTGTTCTCCACGAACCGGAAGCGGACAGGACCGGAAAAAGCAGAAAAATGCACGCGGCAGCGAAAAGAACGGAACGGGTCAGTCTCATGGAAGGGTCTCTCCTTTTTTTCCAAAAGTTGCGGTATCGGTCAAGCTGTCATCCCGGGCGAATGCGGTCTGTCATCCCGAGCGGACGCGAGGGATCTCGGGTTTGAGGCACTCGGAGCAAAGACGAGATCCCTCCTCCCTGCGGGATGCTTCGCGATCCCTTCGGTCGTTCGGGATGACAGGCATATGCGTTCTCGTAACATCCCCGGGGGGGAAGGAACCGGCCTCAGTTTGTCATCCCGAGCGGACGCGAGGGATCTCGGGGTTGACTGCACTCAGAACCAAAGGCGGGATCCCTCCGCCCTTCGGTCGTTCGGGACGACAAACCAATGCGATCGCGCAGCGTCCCCGGAGGGGACGAAGGATCTCGGGTTAGAATCCGGTAAAACCACAAGCGAGATCCTTCCCCTCCGGGGACGCGATCGGGCGGTGAAACAGCCCTCAGGATGACAGCTCTTGTTTGTGATCCCGAGCGAAGCGGCTTGTCATCCCGGTTTTTACTTCCTCCGCCTCCAGAGCACCGGTACCAGGGGCAGAAGGAGCAGAAGTCCGGAAACTCCGGATTCTCCTCCAAAGGAGCACCCGCCGCCGGAGGAGGAAACGGAAGTGAAGGCCTTCAGGCAGACGTTGGACTTTTCATGGCCCGACTGAGTCGTCAGGTCGGTCCAGGATACCCCGTCGGCACTGATGAAGCTCTGCCCCGGTTCCGCGTCCGCCTTTTCGGTGTAGCCCGCTTCCCGGGATTCCACCGCCACGGGATTGAGAAACCCCGGCGTGGTAACCCGTACCGCCACGGAGAACCTCTCGCCTCCCGACAGCGGGACATTCCGCGTAAGGCGCACCGTGTGGTATCCCGACGGCCCCAGGATATCCTCCATCACCGAGACGAGCTCTCCGCTTCCGGGCTCGCCCTCCGCCCCTCCCGTCCTGACCTCCACCCGAAAAGACGCGTCGGGTGCCGGAACGTAGAAGGATACGGCCTCGAGTGTTTCATTTCCCCGGGATTCGTACATATTGGCGAACCACGCCATCTCGCTCCCGAAGCCCACATGGCCCACCCACCCGAGGGGATCGTACTGGTAGATCCTGTCGAACGCATTGTTGTCTCCGCCGAGAAAGACCGCGGGGTATCCAAGAGTCGGTTCAGCGTAGGAAAGATAGAAATACCCCTCTTCCCCCCAGCCGGTCCCCCAGCTGTTCCGGACGATCCACGCCCCGTCGCGGCCGGGATCGGCAACGAAATTCCCCGCCGGGAAATCGTCGTCCCATCCCACGATGGTCACAATATGGCCGCCCCCAGTTTCCGGGACATTGTAGTAGGAGAAATCCTCTCCGGAATAGGCGCCGTCATCCCAGACCACCCGGACACTCACCGCCCCCCAGCGCATCAGGGCGTATTTGACGGCCTCCTCGTCCAGTAATCCTTCACCCTGGATCAGGAAGACGTTCTCCAGCCGCTTCGCCGCCCTGTCGGAAGCGCTGGGCCTGCTCGATTCAGGCCACGGGCTGACATTCTGGTAGGGACGGGTTGATTCAGCCACGGCCCCCGTCCACCGGGCAAGAAGGGCTGCCGCCTGAAACACGCTCCCTCCCTGGTCGAAGATGGGGTCTGAACCAAAACCCGGAGCGATCGCCGTGAAAGCGGGCAGGGAAGAGCCCTCGTCCACATAGGCGAAATAGGCCAGGTGCCACTCGGAGAAGTCGAAGGCCCCCTTTCCCGCCTTCAGGAAGGTGGACTCGAGGGACGCCAGAGAAGCAAAGGCCCAGCACGTACCGTAGGGATCCTGGTCACTCACGGGGGAAAGGGCGCCCAGTTCCCTCAGGTCGAAGGTCCGCGGAAAAACAGGCGCCCCTCCCGCCCCTGCCGCCAGGATGTCAAGCTCTCTCCTGAGGGCCGCAGAAGGCCGCACCTGGGAGAGATCCAGGGGCGAAGGCCGCCAGCCCAGGGGACGATCAGTGACATTACGGACTGCGGGCGGGTTCTCCCGGAACCGGACGAATTCCTCCCCGGCAGACCGGGTGACCACGGGAGAAGCCTCCAGGGGGAATGACGGAAGCAGGACAGAGAACAGGGCGGCACAGAAGAACAGCGTGGATCGAAGGATTTTCATCGGTTTCCTCCCGGTTTCACAGGATAAAAAAGGGCAGCCTTCAGAAGGAGGGCTGCCCCGTGTGCCGTTCTTCAGAAATTATCTTACTGTCATGGAAAGAACATGGTACCGCGACGAAGTTATACCCTTTTCCCACGGGCGCCGGTAACCGAAAATGAGAGCCGTTTTTCCCTTCGCGATGCCTTCATACTTCCACAGTTCCGTGCCGGGCCGTCCGGTCCTTGCCCTCTCGGGGAAAGTATCCCCTTCCCCGTGGAAGGTATTTTCCTTCAGCCGCACTACCGCGACTCCCTGGTGCAGCGCCGTCCAGCCGTACCCCGTGGAGGGATTTGACGGGAGGCGCACCGTGTAGATGTTCCCCCTGCCCACGGAACCGTAATCCATGGAGAGAAGGAGGTCTCCCTCCAGCGGAAAGGTCAGTGCGTCCACCTTCACCGAATCGCCGCCCCGGGGGGTCCACCGGATGGCAAAGGGTTTTCCGGGAAGGAGCCCCCGGATGGTAAAATTTCCGTCGAAATCAGTAACGGCCTTGTAGGACAGTTTTCCGTCCCACACGGAAACCGCGACGCCGGGCAGTCCCTTCTGCCCTTCGTCGTACACGACTCCCCGAAGCAGGGCCTCGTCGGCCCCAAGTGCAGGAGTTAGCCCGGACACCCCGGTAAAAAGCATTGTAAAGACCAGGCAGAAAAGAACCCAAAAACGCATGCACATTCCCTCCCCTTGATGGATATTGTGTTCCAGTGTAATAGTAGCACTTTTTTGTCCGAATGGATGGAAAATAAAAAAAGGAGGGGGAAATTCCCCCTCCGATTGCTTACGGGCTATCCGGGACGGTGGTGCTGACACTTGGTCAAACAACCAACTCCTTGATATTGCTGCAGATACCCTAACATGTTTCCTGTGTTTCGGTTCTTTTCTGTGCAGCTTCCGGTGCTGTGGAACATGGTACAGGCTGTCTTGGACTTGTTTCTGCTACTTTCGGTTTTTCCTGACTTGCTTTCTCGTTTCTGTTCTCTCCGTCCGGATAACCCGTTTGTAGTATTCTACCCTTGGGGGGGCATTTCATCAACACCGACTACATCCTATGGGATAGATATATTGGCGATTCCCGCCCTCGGGCTCTTATTTTCTATTATTATCAGCTTTATTCTTCAAAAGAAAGCTCTCCCTGGACTCCCTCTCCCGGAGAACAGGCCACTCCGAGAAGGCATTTCATCCGGAGGGCGTTTTTCACCGCATAATCCCGGTAGCAGTTGTTGAACATGAGGAAGACCTTGCCGGCCCGCTCCGCGGCGTTCCTGACCTCCCCCTCCCAGGAGAGGAGTTCCCCGTCGGAGTAATTGTAGCGAAATTTCTCCGCCACGGTGGCTCCTTTTTTCGTCCAGCCCTCCCTGTTCCGCCCGTGAAACCGCGCCACGGCGCCCCAGGTAGCCGTCACGGGAAAATCCCTCCCCACGGTCCAGTCGAGCTCCGGCTCGTCCACGGCCACGTAGGCCATGTTCGCCCCCTTCAGCAGCGACAGGAAGGACTCCCGGTTCCCCTTCTCCATCCACGACCTGTTCCGAACCTCCACCGCCGTGCGGAAGGGAGGGGTGACCTCCGCCACCCGCTCGAGGTAGCGCATCATCACCGGCGAAAAGGAGGCCTTCGGGGGAAGCTGGAACAGGAGGTACCCCATGCGGTCCATGGTCCGGAGAGGCTCCAGGGCGGAGGTAAACCGCTTCCAGAGAACGGGCCGAAGCTCCCGGGGCAAGCCCTGGAAATCGAGGCGCCCCGACTCAGGCCGGGGAATTTCATGGCGCACCCACTCGGGGAGGGTCTCGTACTTCACCGAGTGCCAGGTGAACAGCCCCCAGGCCTTCACGTTGAACAAAAAGCCCGGAGGAGTCCTGGCGGCCCACTGGAAGGCCGATGCCTGCTCGGGGATGGCATAGAAGGTACTGTCCACCTCCACGGTGTCAAAAGAAGCCCCGTAAAATGCCAGCCTCGCGGCGGCCGTCCGGGCGGAAGGAGGATACCACCCGCTGGCGACGAGCCCCCGGTCAGCCCATGAACATGTTCCGATCCGGATCCTTCCTCCCCCTGGCATGGCTACCCTCCCGGGGAAAGAAAAACGTCGGTGAACCGCCTGATCCTGCGGTGCCATCCCTCGTACAGCTTGGCCTGGAGCAGCGTGGACAGGGTGAAGAAGTCGTCCTCCGCTCCTCCGAAGGCATCGTCCCGCAGCGCCTGGTCGTAAACCTCCTCGGGCAGAGTGAACACCCTTTCTCCCCTGTGCCGGTCGGTGGCCTGGGCGGGAACGCACCCCACGGCCAGAGTCCCCTCCCCGTCAGAATAGAGGGTGACCGTATATTCGACGTTTCCGAGGGCCCCCACGGGGAACTGCATCCGCCGCTTCCGGGCAAACCCCCTCTCCTTCATCGCGTCATAGGAGTCGAGAACCGTTTCCATGGAAATGCTGTCCAGGGCAGCCCAGTGACGCACGTACCCCGCCATCTTCACGGCGAACCTCGAGATGGAAGGGTCTGCGGGAGCTGCCGCAAGAGCTTCTTTGGACACCACTCCGCCATCGGCGGCCTTCCAGAGAAAGGATGAAAAGTCGCCGCTCTCCTCGCAGTCCAGGGAAAAGCCGAGCAGAACCGCGGCCGCTGCAGTCCGGGGTGTTTCATACCAGCGTTCGGGGCAGACGGAGGCGAGCTTTCTCGTGATCCCCGTCTTCTTCAGGTCGGCCACTGACTTTCCTCCCGGAATCGGGATGGAGGGCTCCCCTCCGAAGACCGCCATTTCCGCCTCCGACAGGGGAAAGAAGGGGCGGAAGAAGCCCTTCCCGCCGCCATCGGTAAAATCAGCCAGCCACAGGCACCGCCGCTTCCCTTCGGGAAGGAGGGCCATCTCGCCTTTGTCGAACACCGACCTGGGAGCGTGGAACAGGTCAGACAGAAAGAGGACGGAATGCCACAGCAGCCCCTTGAACACAGGGTCCTGGGCAAAACGGTACAGCATCCTCCTGACCGGCTCCTCCAGGACATCCATGGGATAATGGACCGGCTTGCCTCCCGCTCCCTTGAGGGACAATTTTCTCTCCTGCCCCTCCAGCCAGCTCAGGGGGCTCATCTTCTTCGTGTTTTTCGCCCGGTTGACGATCACCAGGCGGGGAGTCTTCCCCCTGGTCCAGAGCTGAAGCTCCAGCCCCTCATCTATCTCCTCGGCACACACAATGATGCCTTTCTCGTCCATTCAGCGCACTCCCTGCTTCTATCTGATGCATTCTATTATGACGGCTCAGGCGGCGAATGCAAAGGGGGCGAACTCGGAAGAGTAGTTTCTGTCGTTTCGGGCGAGCGAAGTAATCGCGGAGCATCCCCAAAAGGGGCGAGGGATCTGCCTTCGCTTCTGAGCGCATCAAGGCCGAGGTCCATCCTCCCCATGGGGCTTCCTTTGATTCTGAGGCCGTTATAAGTTACTTGCCCTTTTGTAGTTTTGCGTACTCTTTGAGGTGGGAGCGAATCAGCTTTGTCTGTTCTGGTTGAAGCCAGTTATCATCGTTCTCAGAGCGTGCTAGTTCCAAAAGGGATCTGTCGACATCCGGCGGTATCAGCTGGTTCTGATCGATAGTTGCCAGCATATTTCGGTTTTCAGCAGATTGACTGCTGTAAAAACCTTCGGCAATCTTTCTCAAATCAAGCTTTGATGCAGGTTCAAGAGACACAGAAGAAGAACAATGATCAGTTTGTTCACACGAAGGAGCTTTTTTTGCGAATGAGAGGATGTTCTCCGAATTCCACCTGCAATAACGATCGACTTCCGCTATCAAATAAGGCGAGGTAGCATCCTGGGAGCCGATTTCAATAAGCAGAACCCGGATCCCAAGGTTTTGTACCGCAAGAACACCTGGAACCAGATCAGCATCTCCTGAGAGAATGACCGCCTCGCTGATGGATCTGTTTTGAGCAAGCCCGATGAGATCCGCGATTAGTAGCCCGTCTACAGCTTTTTGATCACCTCTTATGTTGCGGGAGCCAAGGCGAAGCTTGAAATCATCGAGTCGTTCAATGCACTCGTGTTCGTATGACTTTGCTCCGTTTGCCCCGGGCCCGTCGTACCAATAGACTCTCAAAAGGTCGCTACCTGGGCAAACATTTACCACTTGGCCGAGCAACTCATTCCGCATTGTCTGATAATCAACATGAACCGAATTTCTCGGTTTCTGTTCAAGGTAGAGTGCTTTTGCTGTCTGGACCCAAAAATAACCTGCATCGACAAAAACGGCCACTCTTTTCACCAGAGAGCGACTCCCCTTTCAAGAAAAGAGGAAGACGGCAAGCCATCTTCCTCTTTGTAGTAGGGGCGCTTTTGGGGCGCCAATTAATTATTGACTTGTATATTACGCTATTCCCGATAGATCGTCAAGCTCCGGATAACAGAGGTTCCAGATAATAACAACTTTTCAGATAACCACTAGCCTCAGGATGGCAACACCCTTGACACCACCGCCATTTGAATATACCATCCGCTATATCTAATCACGCTTAGTCTAATCGCATTTAGACTAAACGCAAAATGAGACTGAAGAAGGTGTTCCCATGTTCATCGGCAGAGAATTCGAAATGGAGAAGCTGAACCGGCTCTATGGTGAAAAAGGCTTCCAGATGCCCGTGATCTACGGCCGCAGGCGGGTGGGAAAAACCCGCCTGATCCGTGAATTCTGCACGGGAAAACGAACGCTCTTCTACGCGGCAATCGAGCAGAACGATTCCGAAGCCCTCCGCATGTTCTCGGACGAAGTGCTCCGGTGCCTTCCCGGGAAGCAGTCGTCGTTCATTTCCTCCTTCGATTCCTGGGACTCGGCTTTCAGATACGTGGCCGACTGCGCCCGGGAAGAGCGGATTGTCCTTGTCATCGACGAATTCCCCTACATCGCCTCGGCAAACCCGTCGCTGCCCTCCATCCTCCAGAAAGCCATCGATCATTATTTCTCCGGAACGCAGCTTTTTCTCATCCTGTGCGGATCCTCCATGAGCTTTATGGAACACCAGGTTCTGGACTACAAAAGCCCCCTCTACGGCAGGCGGACCGCCCAGCTCAAAATCCAGCCCCTCGACTGCTTTGACAGCATGAAGTTTTTCCCGGGCTGGAAAGGACACGAACAGCTCTACGGATACGGAATCACCGGAGGAATACCCCAGTACCTCCTTGCTGCAGGGCGTCACGGCAGCTTCAGACAGGCCGTCGAAGAGGAGTTTCTGGCAGGGACCGGCGTCCTGTTCGAGGAGCCGGCCAATCTCATGAAACAGGAAATGCGGGAGCCCGCGGTCTACAATTCCATCCTTCGGGCCATCGCAGGGGGTGCAAGCCGCCAGGCCGAAATTTCCACCAAGGTCGGCATGCCGTCAAAAAGCGTGGCGAACTACCTCAAGGCTCTCATCGACCTGGAGATACTCCGGAAAGACTACCCCTTCGGGGACAACAACAGCAGAAAAGTGGTCTACCGGGTGAAAGACCAGCTCTTCCGCTTCTGGTACCGGTTCATCCCCGGCGCCATGTCCCTCATCGGGATGGGGATGCCGGACGAGGCTTTCGAAAAGATGATCGCTCCTCATTTCAGCGACTACTTCGGCCCGGTGTTCGAGGACATCTGCCGCCAGTACCTTGTCCGTCTGAACAGGCAGAAAAAGCTCCGTACCGTCTACCGGGAATTTGCCCGCTGGTGGGGCAGCGATCCGGAAACCAGGCAGCAGGAGGAAATCGACATCGTCGGATCCGACACTGAGTGGGCCCTTTTCGGGGAGTGCAAATGGAAAGGCGAGAAGACCGGTCTGCGCGAAATGGAAAAACTGCAGAAGCGATCCATGCTGCTGCTGAGGGACAAAAAACGGGAATACTGCCTCTTCAGCAGGGCAGGCTTTACCGAGGGACTGCGAAAAGAGGCTGATAAAATGGGTGAAATGGGGAACATTGCGCTTATAGGCCTGGAAGAACTGCTGGGGGAGAAATAGCCTTCTCATGGCCGAAGGGGGAGATTCCCCACTCCCCGGAGATGTCTTTGTCTGTTGTCCTGTGACCAATGCCCTGGAATTTTGTCATCCTGAGGGCTGTTTTTTCGTCCGATCGCGTCCCCGGAGGGGAAGGATCTCGGTTCTGACTCTACAGTTGTTCGGAATGGCGGACCGAAAACGAGATCCTTCCTCCGCTCAGGATGACACCCTCCGTCCCGAACGAACGGGATTGCCCTTGTTTGTCATCCTGAGGGCTGTTTTTTCGCCCGATCGCGTCCCCGGAGGGGAAGGATCTCGGTTCTGACTCTACAGTTGTTCGGAATGGCAGACCGAAAGCGAGATCCTTCGCTGCGCTCAGGATGACACCCTCCGTCCCGAACGAACGGGATTGCCCTTGTTTGTCATCCTGAGGGCTGTTTTTTCGCCCGATC
>JAHDLC010000020.1 GCA_018436595.1 Synergistaceae bacterium
GGTGCAGCCGCGCTGGAAGGGAAATACATCCGGCACATGGGGTCCGTTTCCGTGACAATCGACGGCCCGAAGGAAGCGAAGTGGACCTTTGACGGGAAGACCTACGACAGCGGCTCCGTGGTGGAGAACGTGCCCACCGGGAAGTACGCCGTTTCTTTCTCAGACGTCCCTGAATGGACCAGACCTTCCGACGCCGAGGTCACCGTAGAAAAGGACGGAGCAGCCGCGCTGGAAGGGAAATACATCCGGCACATGGGGTCCGTTTCGGTGACAATCGACGGGCCGGCCGAGGCGAAGTGGAGCTTTGACGGGAAGACCTACGACAGCGGCCACGTGGTGGAGAACGTGCCCACCGGGAAGTATGCTGTGAGTTTCGCCGATGTTCCTGAATGGACCAAACCCGCCGACGCCGAGGTCACCGTGGAAAAGGACGGTGCAGCCGCGCTGGAAGGGAAATACGTCCGGCATGTGGGGTCCGTTTCGGTGACAATCGACGGGCCGGCCGAGGCGAAGTGGAGCTTTGACGGGAAGACCTTCGACAGCGGCCACGTGGTGGAGAACGTGCCCACCGGGAAGCATGCTGTGAGTTTCGCCGATGTTCCGGAATGGACCAAACCCGCCGACGCCGAGGTCACCGTAGAAAAGGACGGTGCAGCCGCGCTGGAAGGGAAATACGTCCGGCATGTGGGGTCCGTTTCCGTGACAATCGACGGCCCGAAGGATGCGAGGTGGATCTTCGACGGCAAGGGAGGAAATGAGAGTGGTGCAGTAATCTCCAACATCCCTACGGGAAATTATTCTGTGGCCTTCTATGATCTTCCCGGCTGGACGAAACCTGACGATCTGCCAGTCACCGTGGCAAAGGATATTCCAACCGAAGTCACAGGGACATATATCCGTCACGTGGGGTCCGTTTCGGTGACAATCGACGGCCCGAAGGAAGCGAAGTGGACCTTTGACGGGAAGACCTTCGACAGCGGCCACGTGGTGGAGAACGTGCCCACCGGGAAGTATGCTGTGAGTTTCGCCGATGTTCCGGAATGGACCAAACCCGCCGACGCCGAGGTCACCGTGGAAAAGGACGGTGCAGCCGCGCTGGAGGGGAAATACATCCGGCACGTGGGGTCCGTTTCGGTGACAATCAGCGGCCCGAAGGAAGCGAAGTGGAGCTTTGACGGGAAGACCTACGACAGCGGCCAGGCGGCGGAGAACGTGCCCACCGGGAAGTACGCTGTTTCTTTCACTGACGTCCCTGAGTGGACCAGGCCTTCTAACGCATCTGTTGCCGTTGTAAAAGATGAGACGGCTGTTGTGAGTGCGAAATATGTCCGTCACGTGGGGGCTGTTTCGGTGAAAATCGATGGTCCTGAGGGAGCCAAATGGAGACTTGACGGGAAGGGACCCTTTGGGGGCGGTCATATACTTGCCGATGTTCCCACCGGAACATACACCGTATCCTACGAGGATGTTCCGGAGTGGACGAAGCCGGAGGACACCGTCATTTCGGTCAAAAAAGACGAAACGGTCTCCATTCCCGGGTCCTATGTCCGGCATGTCGGTTCTGTTTCCGTCAAAATCGACGGTCCCGAAGGAGTCCGGTGGAACTTCGACGGCAAGGGGAACTATGCCGGAGGTCACGTGCTGAAGGACATCCCCACGGGGCAGTACACCGTTTCCTTCACGGAAGTGCCCGGCTGGACAAAACCGTCGGATGTTCCCATCACAGTCACCAAGGACGGCACGGCCTCCATGGACAAGAAATATGTCCGCCATGTCGGCTCTGTTTCCGTCAAAATCGACGGTCCAGAAGGAGCCCGGTGGAACTTCGACGGCAAGGGGGACTATGCCGGAGGCCACGTGCTGAAGGACATCCCCACGGGGCAGTACACCGTTTCCTTCACGGAAGTGCCCGACTGGACAAAACCGTCGGATGTTCCCATCTCCGTTACCAGGGACAAAAGCGTTTCGGTGTCAGGGGTTTACGTGAAACACACCGGTTCCGTTTCCGTTACTATCCAGGGGCCAGCAGAAGCACGATGGAGCCTGAATGGCGCAGGCCGCTTCGCGAGCGGCCAGACGACAGGAAACATCGATGTCGGGAATTCCGTGATCTCCTTCTCCGATGTTCCGGGGTGGACCAGGCCGGCAAACGTGAGGGTTGCCGTCCGGAATGGAATGGTTTCCAGGGCCTCAGGGGCTTATGTCCGCCACACAGGATCGGTCAGGGTGGACATAACCGGTACAAAGGACGGCCGGTGGAGTCTTGACGGAAAAGGAAACTATCCCAGCGGCTGGACTGCGGGCAAAATCGTCGTGGGAACCTATAAAGTCCTGTTTTCCAACGTGTCGGGCAGCATAAAGCCGGAAGCCAAGACCATAACGGTAAAGAACGGGGTTACGACCACTCTTTCCGCCGCATATACGCCGAATACCGGATCGGTAACAGTGACGATTGACGGCCCGAAGGAAGCGCGATGGAGCATCGACGGCAGAGGAAGCTACCAGAGCGGCCAGACGGTCGGTGGCGTTATCCAGGGAAACCATACCATTTCCTTCTCCTACGTGAAAGGATGGAAGTCTCCCGCGGACAGAAAAATCACGGTCCAGAGAGGGGCTACGATCTCATCGTCCGGCGCGTACACTGAACGGTAGACTATCCGAAACCTATACCGAAGCATTCTGAATGGCCACAAACCAGGCACCCTCTCCGGAAAACCGGAGAGGGGCCTTCTTTATCTGGATACTCAAGAAGGCTTCTGAGACCCCCGGACTCTTCCGAAGGGGATTCACCCTGGACGAAAAATCTGTTCCGGGGGCAAATCGAAGGTTGACATCTCCGTTTGAGCCGCTATAATATACCTTCGTTGAGCCGGTGTAGCTCAGCAGGTAGAGCAGCTGACTTGTAATCAGCAGGTCCCCGGTTCGAGTCCGGGTGCCGGCTCCAGTAAATAGCCAGGCAAAATTGTGGTGGGATGGCCGAGTGGTCAAAGGCAGCAGACTGTAAATCTGCCGACACCGTCTACGAAGGTTCGAATCCTTCTCCCACCACCATTTCATACAATGAAGCCGACTTAGCTCAGCAGGTAGAGCACATCCATGGTAAGGATGGGGTCTCCGGTTCGAGTCCGGAAGTCGGCTCCAGTAATAGCAAGGCCTCCCGCTTGATTGCTGGAGGCCTTTGTTTTTACCGTATTTCCTATGTATGTACCCTCTCAATACACTGCGCTCTTTTCCGAAGCATGGATTTGGAAAGAGTGGCTGGAACGGGGATCCCTCGGATATCGACTGCGGGATACCGGAATCGATGTTTTGGCGAAGATCCGGGAGGAAGAGGGATTCTGTGTCGTACAGTGTAGATTCCAGCAGACGAGAATTGCTTCATGTTTTTCTCTTGACCAGCCTCGACACCAGCTTGTCCGCCCCTTCAATTCCGTCACCGGCCCAGGCTTCGAGGTTCTTCCCGACGCGTTTCTTTATGAATTCGACTGCCAGTTCCGGGTCGGAATCCAGGGTGTCAAGGAGGATATCCACCAGAGCTGGAATGGTTTCAGGCGACAGGGACAGTGCGGACGACCGCCCTGAAGAGAGGATTCCTAAAAAGCCGTTCTGCAGGGAGGAATTTGCGCCGGTTATGCATGGAAGAAGCAGGTTGGCAGCCCGGGAACGATTTTTCGCAATGTATCCGTCGAGTACCTCGTTCTGCTCCGGGTAAAGGAAGGACGCCAGAAGCAGGGCATAGGCGGCCCGTTCCAATGCGTTGATGTCGCTTTTGTCCTCAAGCCGTGTTATAAAATCCCGGGCCGTGCAGTCCGGCATCGCCCCGGAGGAAAGAAGGGCAGCTATGCTCCGTGCTACGTCCGTCGAGAAAGGCCATTCAAAAAAACATGCTTCAAGGACGGTGTGCCCCTTGTTGTTCCGGGCGTTCACGTCCGCCCCCTGCTCTATGGCGTTCTTCACGTCCTGTATTTTCCCTTTTTCTGCCGCTTTAAATAACTGCCAGTTCAGTTTTTCGATATCCTTTTTTACTTCAGGCTCTTTCATGGCTTCAAGGAACATGGCGTCAACTTCCGGGGACAACCTGCCTTCTTTCTTGAGCCACTCGTAATCTCTTTCGATATTCGCCCCGTTTTTCTTGAATGTCTTCAGCAGAGGGAAAGTGAGATGACCTTTATTCAGCGCAATCATCATCGCCGTCCAGCCGTACTCATTCACAGCATTCACGTCCGCTTTATGGGAGGCAAGCAATTCCAGCAGTGTGGATGTGAGACGCCCCCACCGTGCCGCCTCTATCAAAGCCGTCCTGCCGTCCTTGCTTCGGGTGTTTACGTCCGCACCCTGTTCCAGAACTTTTTTCACGCCCTCTATGTCGCCCAGTTTTGCCGCTTCAAGCATATTTTTGTTCAGTTCTTCAATGGCCATCTTTATCCTCTCCCCTGGTTAAAACTCCATAAAGGGAATGGTTTCGTCCTTTTTGTTTCTCCTCTGTTTCAGGTACGATACCAGTTTCGCCACCAACCCTTCCGTCCCCTTCACTCCAGCGCTGACGCAGGTTTCGAGACTCTTTCCTACCCATTTCCGTATAAACTCTACCACCAGAAACGGTTCGGATTCCATGGCGTCGAGGAGAATATCCACCATCGCCTGGATATTTTCAGGCGACAGGGACAGTGCGGGGATTGCTGCCGGAATCCTGTAATTTCCCAGGGATTTTCCCTTACAGGTTTCGTACGACATTCCCGGCGATCCTCCTGCAAAAATCAAGAAAGATTCCATACGGGCGACCTGCCAGAGAGAAGATTGCCGACATGAAAACCGACGAAACAGCGATCTGTTTCCATGTCGCTCCTGCACAAAGAAGCACAATGACGTAGAGGGGTACCTGAAAAATGACGAAGGCAAGCGTATCGCCCAGGATCATCTTCCAGGGGTTTTTCCTTTCAATTCCGAGGGCAAGAAAAAGCCGGTCGCGGAACAGGCCGTAGGGCCTCCCGGTGATGAGGTTGACTGGTATGGCCGCTATCCTGGCCGTTACGGACTGGAAGAAGGTCAGCTTCGCGATGAAAATCTCGATACACATGCACAAAGCTGTGGAAAACAGGATCATCGCGGCAATATCCGCGATCAGGAAGCAGAGCCTTTCTTTTTTCTTCCCTGCAGAGCCCCTTGAATCTTTCAAAAACCTCACCTGCCCCGGGCGGCGGTTGTGTTCCGCCCCGTTCTTTCTTCCTCATGGCATTTCTGCTTCCGTCAATCCCAGTATACAGCTTTTTGGGAAAATATCGGGAAAAAGTCATCTTTTAGGGATAGTGCATTGGACAAGACGCCCTCCCTTCTCCATAATACGGGGTAGAAATGATCAGCCGGAGGGATGCCTATGTATGCACGTATAGAAGAGCTGGCGGACAGGATGACGGAGAAGCTGGTCTCCTGCCGCAGGGATTTCCACAAGTACGCCGAAAGCGGCTGGTTCGAGATGAGGACGGCCTCTCTCATCGCCAGGCGTCTCACCGACATGGGGTATGAGGTTTTAGCAGGCCGGGACGTCTGCCAGGACGAATCCCGCATGGGACTGCCCTCTGATGAAGAGCTGGAGAAGAACTGCATCCGGGCGAAGGAGCAGGGTGCGGATACGGAGTATCTCGAAAAGGTCAAGGGCGGCTTCACAGGTGTTATGGGTATACTCCGCTGCGGGGAAGGGCCAACGGTGGCCCTCCGGTTCGACATCGACGCCCTGGGCGTGGTGGAAGACGCCTCCCCGGAACATCGTCCGTTCCGGGAGGGCTTCAGTTCCGTGAATCCCGGCATGATGCATGCCTGCGGCCATGACGGCCATGCAGCCATCGGCCTCGGCGTGGCAGAGATCCTTATGGCGGAGAAAGACGGGCTGCGGGGTACCGTCAAAATCATTTTCCAGCCAGCCGAGGAAGGAGTGCGGGGTGCCAAAAGCATTGTGGACAAGGGGCACCTCGACGGAGTGGACTACGTCCTCGCCTGCCATGTCACCGGGCTGGAAACCGACGAGGACAGGTCGTCGGACATCACCGCAGGTTCCGGCGGTTCCCTGGCCACGTCCAAAATGGATGCATTCTATTTCGGCAAATCCGCCCACGCCGGAAGCAACCCCCAGGATGGGCGGAACGCCCTTGCAGCTGCCGTCACCGCCGTCCAGAACCTGCTGGCCATCCCCCGGAACAGCAAGTCCGATACCAGGGTCAATGTGGGCACCCTCCATGCCGGTTCGGGGCGGAACGTCATCCCGGAATCCGCCAAAATGGAGCTGGAAGTCCGGGGCAAAACCAGCGAGGGGAACATCTACATGGAGCAGTGGGCCCAGCGTATCCTCCGGACGGCCGCGGAAATGCATGACTGCACTCTTGAGGTAAAGAAGATGGGAGAGGCTTTCCTGCTTGAAAGCGACCAGGGCCTCATGGAACTCATCCGGGATGTATGCGAAAAGAATCTGCAAACGGTCCGGGTCCATCCCCGGCTCCGGCGCGAGGCAGACGGAAGCGAAGACTTTTCATACATGATGAAGCGTGTGCAGGACCAGGGCGGGCAGGCTTCAATGCTCCGGATCCTTACCGAAACGGCGGCTGTCGGGCACAACAGGAGGTTCGACTTCGACGACAGGGACGCCCTGCCCAAGGCAGTCAAAGCCCTCAGCGCCGTCACCTGCAGGCTTCTTTCGGGAGACCGGGCATCACAGTAAACGCAGAAGCACAGGGTATTCCCCGTATTTCCGGCAGGAGCCGCTCTCGCGTCCTGCGTGCGGAAAGGAAGCCCGTTCCTGAAGGCGTCGCTCAAGGGGCGGCTGCGGGCTGGCATATCACCACGATCCGAAAAAAGGGAGATGTTTGCGTCGTGACCCAATCACCCTTCAGTTTCTTGCGAAAAATAGCTGCCGTTCTCTTCGGTTCCGGAACTCCGGAATTAACGGAACAGTGCCTTTCCGAGGAACCGGAAAAAGAAGTCCGGAAAGAGACTCCTGAACCTTCACCGGAGTCCGGTCCGGAAACAGCCGGAGAAACGGATAAAGAGGAGGACGAGATAATCACCGGTGAAGTGCCGCCGGAATACGCAGATGAAACGGTCCTGGAATTGAACGACGAACCGGAGCGGGGAATGACCGGGGAAACCATCCCCGTGCCTTCTCCGGAGCCGTGGGGAGAAGCGGCGGCCGAACCTGCGGATGAGGATGAGGACATCCCTGCCGAAGCTTTCATCGTTATCCCTGCCGCAGAACCTTCCGGCGAAGAATCAATCGTCCCTCCGTTCCGGGAAGGAACGAAAACCCGCATTCTTTCCGTGATGAACTACAAGGGGGGGGTGGGCAAAACCACCGTAACGGCAAATCTGGCCGCGGCACTGGCAAAGAGGGGGAAAAGGGTACTGGCCATCGACCTCGATCCCCAGTCCAGCCTGTCCTTCTCTTTCTTCCACGTGGACGAGTGGAAACAGAAATTCGCCGAGACGAAAACCATCAAGAACTGGTACGACGCCTTCATTGACAAGGATTTCAACTGGAACCTCGAAAGGCTGGTCGTCGACCCGAAACTCCAGATCCGGGGGAGCGGAAAACTCCATCTCATCTGTTCTCACCTCGCCCTCATCAATATCGAGATCGAACTCAGCAGCAAGCTGAGCGGCTCCACAGAACGGGAACTGAGGAACAATTTCCTCCGGGTCCATTCCAGGCTCGCCCAGGGGCTTAAGTCCCTCGATGGACGGTACGACGTGGTTCTCATCGACTGCCCCCCCAGCTTCAACATTGTGACAAAGACCGCCGTGGCTGCCAGCGATTACCTCCTGGTGCCCACCATCCCCGATTACCTCTCCACCTTGGGCATAGACTACCTGAATAACAAGGTCGAATCCCTGGTGGAAACCTACAACCGGTACGTCGACATCTGTGAAGACCACGAATTTACCCATATCAGCCCCGTCATGCTGGGAGTGCTCTTCACTATGATCCAGCTGTCCGCCGGAATCCCCATAAGGGCACAGCAGCCCTTTATCAGGGATGTCCGCAAGAGGGAATATCCCGTCTTCGAAACCATGCTGAGGGAAAACAGGACCATGTATTCCAACATTTCCGCCACGCCGCTGCCTGTCATACTCCGCCGCGGGGCGGGGCAGACTCAGCAGAATGTCATCAGCGAACTTGAGGACCTTGCGTCCGAAGTACTGGAGAGGATGAAATGATGAAAAATACCACAGACTATCCAAGACTGCTGAAGATATTGGCCTCGGTGCTGGAAAAGCTCACCGACGAGGACATCCGGGGGCTTCTTGCGGGGGAAATGAATCTTGTCCCCGAAACGAAGGCAAAGAAACAGGCGGCGAAATCGGCATCCCCTGCCGCGGACGAACCGGACGTCACGGCGGTGGAAGAACGGCTCTCCGCCTGCGGCAGCCGTGAAGAAGGCCGGAAAATCCTTTCCTCCCTGAAGCTGAAGAAAGCCTCGCTGCTGAAGATCGCCGAAGGCCAGGGAATAAGCGTCCGGAAGGGAGACACCGTCGCCGTGATCAGCGATGCCATCATTGAATTTCTGATCGGTTCCAGGCTCAGAAGCAATGCCTTCGAAACCATAGACCTCCGGGGGGAGAGAGAGAAGCTCTGATCCTGCGGCACCGAAGACAACGAAAGACAGCACTTTTTCCGTGCCTGAATGACGGCTTCTCTACGGAGACGCCGCCATCATGTCCTGTTGGAACCCGTGCCGCCTGACATTCCTTTCCCTGCTGATATAATGATCCTGAACTTCATGAAAAGAGAGCGGAGAGAGAAAAAAAGGAGAGACCATGTCAGGCGAAAGCGCGTCCTACAAAAAATCGTTCCGCATCTCCATGGCGGTCATTTTTCTTACCCAGGCCTTCCTGGCCGTGTTCATGCTCTACCCCTCCGTGCTCCGCGATCAGGGATTTTCCCTCGGCCTCTCCGGATGGCTGATGAGCATTTTCAACATCTGTTCCACCCTGGGAAGGCCCCTGGGTGCAATGACCACGGAACGGCTCGGCATCCGCACCACCCTTCTGTGGACCTCCGGTCTTGTCGCGGTCTTCACTCTGCCGCTTGCCTTCACGGAACACCCCCTTCTGCTTCTTTCCCTCCGGGGAATCGGCGGCGTCTTCTGGGGAATCTCCATGGTGGCCATCTCCTCCTACCAGGGGATCAGCATCCCGGCAGACCGGAGGGGGAGCGCCTACGCATGGATCGCCGTGGCCTATGTCTTTCCCCAGGTGACTCTTTTTCCCCTGGCGGACTGGTTTGCCTCTTCCGGTATGCTCGCGGCCTACTTTCTGCTGGCCGCGGCAGTGGAGGCCGCCATTGTCGTCGTGGCCGCACCCCTTCCTCCGGTCCGGAGGACGGACGGGGAAAATGATGGACCGAAAGAGTGGGGAAAGTGGAGTGAACTGCCTTCCCTCCCCGGATTCCGGGCGGTGCTTGCCACCATGTTTCTTTTTGCCTTTGTCAACGCTTCCACGCTCCAGTTCCTTCCGGCCTTTCTCGCCGCGAGAGGATTCCCGGCGAGCATCTTCATCGTACCGAACGCCCTCACCGCAGTCGCGCTCCGCCTCGTGGCCTACCGTATTATGGACAGGATCGACCGCCAGCGGACCATTGGAATCGTCATTGCCGCCATGGGCTTCATCCTGGCCTTTCTCCCCTTCGCTCCCGGGCGGGGCTGGTATGTAGCTGGAGGGCTGTTCTACGGCATCGTCATGGGAATGTCCTTTCCCATAGTGCTTGCCCTCATGCCGGACATCTTTCCAGATCACCTTCGCCCCAAGGGGATCTCCCTCTGTCTCTTCGCCATCGACCTGGGATTTATTCTCTCCCCGTTCTTCCTGGGATACGGCGGGCAGCTTTTCGGCCTCGGAAACACCCTCTCAGTCACCGGCGTGCTTGGCCTTCTGGGCGGTTCCCTGCTGCACCTCGCATGGAAAGCAAAAAAGAAAGAAGGCACCCCCAAGGGAGGATGCTCCGTGATCTGAGAGCGGAGAACACGTAAGTTGAGAAGAATTCCGGCAGCATTGGAGGGTTCTTTTTCAATCATCCCCGAATCTTTTCAGGCCGCAGAAACCGGGCGTTTCAATGACCTGTACGGCTGGTTTCAGGCACGGCAGGAGGCCCGATTATGAACGACCGGACCATCTCATGGTACGACGAACATGCTGAGGGGCTCGCTTCCCGGTACGACCAGGCGGATGCTGAATCCCTTCATTCCCTTCTCCGAAAATGGATCCCATCCGGATCATCGGTTCTGGAAATAGGCTGCGGCTCCGGCAGGGATGCCCTCTTCCTCGCATCCATGGAATGTTCGGTTACTGCCACAGACGGCAGCGATGCCATGCTGCAAGCCGCCCGGCAGAACCTTCGGAAGAAAGCGGAAAGAAACGTCTCCTTCGAGCCGGCCCTCTTCCCGCTGCCGGCGGGTCACCCCCTGCTGCGCCGCACCTTCGACGCAATAACGGCTATAGCGGTGCTGATGCATATAAGCGATTCCGATCTATTCACCTTCGCCAGCCAGGTGAAAATCCTCCTGAAGGATCAGGGAATCTTTTTCTGCTCGTTCTCTTTCGGGGAACGGAAAGAAAAAGATGATCGTTTTTTTGAAAACCGGACGCCGGAAGAAGTGCAGCATCTCTTCGAACAGTCTGGTTTCCGGCTGCTGGCCAGGGTGGAAACAAAAGACGGTCTTGGAAGGGATATTCTCTGGATGACCATGGTGTTTTCGCTTCGGGAAAATGAGCTGTCAGACCCATACGGGGAGGAATGCCATGGCCTCCTTGAAAAAACTTCCCCGGAGACCGGCAGGCCAAACAGTGAAAACAAGGATGAATTCACAGGGACCGGATGAGATCCATCGCTTCCCGGTATTTTTTCAGCCGTTCATAATCCTCCGGTCCGGGGTCGGGGATGCGGGAGAGGTCGCAGTTGTCGAAAAGGTCGGCAAGCTTGACGGTCCGGGCAATGTCGTTGGATGCCGCCCGGAGGATGAAAAGCGCATAGGTTTCGCCCGGGCGTTTCGTAAGGGCCTCCACAGCCTCGACCACCCTTTCGGGAAAGCCTTCGGCCCTCAGATCCTCAATCGAAACTGTTGAGTCTTCTACCACGTCATGAAGCACGGCGGCAATTTTTGCCTCTTCGGGGACCCGTTCCATGACCCGAAGGGGATGACCGATATACGGTGCCCCTGCCTTGTCCACCTGCCCTTCATGGGCTTTCCGCGCGATTTCAATGGCCCGTTCCAGTGTTGGCATGTTCGAAACCTCCCTTTCGTTTTGTGGCTGGTTGTGTCCTGCTCCAGAAAACGGAGCTGATTACCTTTCCCGGAAAAACGGGAAAGGAAGACTGTCCTGCTTCGGAACACTGGGAAAAAGGGGATGGTTTTCAGCATGAGGGGGAACTTTTTGCTTTCAATGAGAGAATAACATATCCGTCCTGAAATGGGAATGTTCTGCCCCGGACCGATCGTGAAACGCCGCCGGGGCCTTCCGCAGGCAAGAGAAGTCATAGAGGGATGTCCCGAGCGAATGCTTTTTTGTTTCGGCTCCGTAACACTTTCTGCCGTTTTCCATTGTTTTATTGACCTCAAAGTCCATTGATACTAGAATCAAAGCCGCCGGGTTCCATATACGGCATTCCGGCCATGGGACGAAACAACAGGAAAGCGGTTCATTATCGGAATCCTCAGGAGGGATAGTGGATGAAACGATGTATGCTTGTGCTGTTTGTTCTGACCGCGCTGATTTTCAGCTCCGCGGCGTGTGCCGCTCCGGCGAACCCGGTGCTCCGCGTCATTACGTGGGCGGGATATGCCCCCCAGGAACTCCTTGACAAGTTCACCGCAGAAACAGGGTACAAGGTTGAAATCACCCTGAGCAACAACGAGGAAATGATCAGCAAGCTCCGTGCCACCCGGGGCGGCGGCTTTGACCTCGCCCAGCCGTCCCAGGACAGGATCTCGTCCGTGGTTGAGCAGTACAGGATTTACCAGCCCATAGATTATTCCCGCCTAAACGAGGAGCAGATTGACCCCTCCCTTCTCAACGCCGTGAAAAAGAACACGCTCGTGGACGGGAAGTCCTATGCGGTTCCCCATGTCTACGGCACCGAGGGGCTTGTGATCAACAGGGCCAAGGCGCCCGACGTAAAGGATTTCAAGGACCTGCTCGATCCGAAGTATGCCGGCAGGGTGTCGTACCGGCTGAAGAGGCCCACTCTCATCGGCATGGGGTTCTCCCTGGGACACGATCCCTTCGCTCTCTACGGGAAACCCGAAGAGTACCAGAAGTTCCTCGACGAGATGGAGAAGGTCCTTATCGCAGGAAAACCCTCGGTGAAGACCTATTGGGACAACGGAGACCAGCTGCTCCAGCTCCTTCGTTCCGGGGAGGTCTGGGCTGCGTCCGCGTGGGAGCAGGCCGGATGGAAGCTCCACGGAGAGAATCCCGACATAGACTACCTCGCTCCCGCGAGCGGCGCCCTTGCATGGGTGGACACTTTCGCGATCCCCGCCCGTTCGGAGAACCTTGAAGGGGCCTACGCCTACATCGATTTCATGCTCCGCCCCGAGAACGCTGCCTTCTTCACCAACCGGGAGACCTACGGCACCGCCTCGAAGGATGCCGTGAACTTCCTCGATCCGGAGATCAAGGCCAATTTCACCCGGGGACTTCCGCCTGAGGTCCTGGCGAAGATCAACTGGTATCCGACGGTTCCCGCCGGAATTGAAGAGATGGAAGGCCGGACGCTGGACAAGGTGAAGGCCGCACGGTAAAAATCGTCAGCAACGAATCCCGCGCCGCCGGCGGCCTCCAGAGGGCTGCCGGCGGCACTCTGATTGAGGTGACCTCTCCATGCCCTTTGCCCTTTCTGTTCACGGTCTCACTAAAAAATTCGGAAATTTCACCGCCGTTGAAAACATATCCTTCGACGTGGAGGACGGAAAGTTTTTTTCCATTCTCGGGCCTTCGGGATGCGGCAAGACGACGCTCCTTCGAATGATCGCCGGGTTTTACCGGCAGGACGGAGGGACTATCCTGTTCAACGGCGAGGACATGAGCAGCGTCCCTCCGAACAGGCGGCCGGTGAACCTCGTCTTCCAGAACCTTGCCCTTTTCCCCATGATGAACGTGTTTGAAAACGTAGCCTTCGGGCTGAGGCGGAGAGGAGAGAAGGGCAGTGGCGTCGCCCGGAAGGTGAATGACATGCTCGAGCGGGTGGGGCTTCCCGACTCGGGAGAGAAGCAGATCAGCCAGCTTTCGGGCGGCCAGAAGCAGCGCATCGCCATTGCCCGTTGCCTGGTGCTCGACCCTGCGGTGCTGCTGTTGGATGAACCCCTCGGCGCCCTTGACGCGAAACTTCGGGAGCACATGAAAGTCGAGCTGAAAACCCTGCAGGCGAACGTGGGGACGACATTCGTCTACATAACCCATGACCAGTCCGAGGCCATGGTGATGAGCGACACGGTGGCGGTGATGAACAAGGGGACCTTCGAGCAGACGGGAAGTCCCCAGGAGCTGTACCACAGGCCCCGTTCTTCTTTCGTGGCGCAGTTCGTGGGAAACAACAACAGGTTCCTGATCGTTCCGTCCAGAGACGACGGCGGAGCGCCGGCCGGCCTGTATGCCGGGAGATTCAGCTTTATCCTCGATGATGCCTGCCGCAGCCTCCAGGATGGGATTCCCTGCGAGATGTTCGTCAGGCCCGAGGCCATGGTGATCGAACCCGGCAGCGACACCCCGGGTTTCAACCGGATGCCCGTCCAGGTGCGGGCGGTCCTTTTCGACGGCGGGAACAGCCGCCTCCTTGTGATTCCCGAAGGGACGGAAGATGAGATTGTCGTCATGCTTCCCCAGACGGGGCTCTATGATCACATCAGGGCGGGTGACCGGATTATGGTTGGCTGGGATCCCGGAATATCCCTCTGTTTTGCCGGAAACGGCGGGAAACCCTACGATGAGCGGTAGAATACGGTTGAACTGGGGCTTCCTGTTCTTTTTTCTCCCGGTTGCCCTGTGGCTGCTGCTGCTGATCGTACTGCCCCACGCCGAACTTCTGCGGCTTTCCTTCACATCCTCCCGACCGGGGGGCTTTACCCTCCAAAATTACATGGCTTTTTTCAGCGAACCCATCTATTGGCTGACTTTCGTCAGAACGGCTTTTTATTCCGTCATTGTCACATTCCTGGTTATGGTCATAGCCCTTCCGGTGGCATTCTACATCACCAAGGTGGCCAGAGTCCGCGCAGGGGGATTCCTCATGGTGCTCATCCTCGTTCCCTTCTGGGTCAGCGAGCTGATACGGGTGTACGGCTGGATCATTCTGCTTCGGGAGAGCGGTGTGATCAACCGGCTGTTCACGTCCATCGGCCTGTTCAGCCAGCCCATCGAGATGCTGTACAACGACGTCACCATGATCATGGGGCTGGTGTACACGAGCATGCTGTTCATGGTGGTTCCCATCGTGGGCGTCATGGATGCCCTCGACGATTCCCTCATTGAGGCGGCCTACGATCTCGGGGCATCGAAAACGGCCATCTGGCGGACCATCATCATCCCCCACTGCATGCCGGGGATGGTTTCCGGGGGGATCATTGTCTTCATGCTGGTGCTGGGCAGCTACCTGACCCCCAACCTCATGGGAGGAAAAAACTCCCTCTGGTTTACCGAGCAGATCTACAACCAGATCATCCTGTACTTCAACTGGAACCAGGGGGCGGCCTTCGGCTTCCTGCTGCTTCTGCTCTCATCCCTCATCATCTGGATCGCGCTGAAGGTGACGGGCCAAAACCTGGGGGAGGTGGTCAAATGATCCGGTCTCTTCCGTCGTCCCGCAGGTACAGGTGGAGCTTCAACCTGTTCATCGGGGCGTATTTCGTTCTTTTGTTCGCCCCCCTGGTGGTGACCATGATCCTCGCCTTCAACGACTCCATGTACCCATCCCTTCCATGGGAGGGGTTCACTCTCGACTGGTTTTTCGGCAGCGGCCCAGAGAAGTTCGGCATATTCAACGACCAGGCGAACCTGCGGAGCCTGGCCTTTTCGTTCCGGGTCGCCCTGACGGTTGCGTGTCTCTCCACCATCCTCGGCACGTGCGCAGCCTTTCTCTTCGAGCAGGAGAATTTCCGGTTCAAGGGGGCGCTGTATTTCCTCATGATCGCCCCGCTGGTCATTCCGGGCGTCATCCTCGGCATTTCCATCCTCATGTTCGCCAACACCGTGGGAATTTTTATCGAAGACCTCACGGGAGTCTACGTAAAATCCCTCGTACCGGGCTTCTGGCTGGTGGTCCTGGGGCAGTCGTCCTTCATCTCGACCATCGTGGCCCTTGTGGTCTCGGCGCGGCTGAAGAAGTTCGACCGCTCCCTGGAGGAGGCGGCCTACAACCTGGGGGCGAACAGGGCGGAAGTGCTCCGGTACGTCACGCTGCCGTACCTCCGTCCGTCTATATTGGGGGGAGCGGCCGTGGCGTTTCTCATGTCCTTCGAGAACTTCAACACAACCATTTTCACCGTCGGATCCCAGGCGACCCTGCCCATCAACATGTACATGCAGGTCCGCGACGGTTCCACGCCGGTGATCAACGCCATTTCATTTCTACTCATAACAGGTACGTCCATTTTTGCCGTGGCCAACCTGTACCTTGGAAAGAAAAAAGAGGACTAGCTCTCCCTTCCGGCCTCTCCGGAGCGGTTATTCAAGTTCCAGGCACCTGTCAGGGTAGTTGGTGATGACGATGTCCACCCCGTATTCCCGAAGCTCCGCGGTGCGCTCCCTTGTATTCACCGTCCAGCACGCCATTTTCAGCCCGCGGCGGTGGGTCTCAAGGACAAGGGCAGGGGAGACGTAGTCGTGCAGGGGGTGGATACTGTAGAGGCCCAGGTCCAGCTTTTCCACGTAGTCAAAAGGCCTGAGGAGCAGCGCCTCGTAGAGCATGCCGAGACGGATGCCGGGGGCGATGTCCTTTGCCCGTTCCAGGGAGAGATGGTTGAAGGAAGAGAGTATGGTGTTTTCGAGCCTTCCGTGTTTCTGCAGAACAGAGATGGTCTTTTCCTCGAGCCCCGGCCCGTCCGATGCCCGGCTTTTCAGCTCCACGTTCAGGAGCATTTTTTCGGGAATCAGTTCCAGCACTTCGGCAAGGGCGGGGATTTTCTGGCCCCGGAATTCGGGGGAGAACCATTTCCCCGCATCAAGGCTCCGGATTTCGCGGAACGTCAGGTCGCGGATGTCCCCGGTGCCGCCTGTGGTCCGCTCCACGGACCAGTCGTGATGGACGACTGGTTCTCCGTCCCGGCTCAGCTGGACGTCAAACTCGAAACCGTGGCACCCCTGGCTGATGCCCAGCCCGAAAGCCGCAATCGTGTTTTCCGGGGCGTACCCCGAAGCTCCCCTGTGTCCCAGAACAAGCATTTATCTGTCACTTCTTTCACGTGGATGTGGCTGCATCTTTTATGTATCATAAGTCGCTGAAAGAAAAAAGAGGAAACGAGAGTCCCGGGGAAGTTTACCCCGGGAAAAATTATACTTGAGGACGTGATCGGGACGTGGAACATTCTCTCTTTTTGTGGACCGGCATCTTTCTCGTGGGGATCATCGCGGGATTTTTCAACACCATAGGCGGAGGAGGGTCTTTGCTGGTTCTCCCTTTTCTCTCTTTCCTGGGGATGGACGTAGCGGTCGCGAACGGCACGAACCGGCTCGCCATCGTGCTGCAGAGTATCGCGGGAGCTGAGGCGTACCGGAAAAAGGGCGTGCTGTGCTTCCGGACAGCTCTTCCCCTGGCCGGAATCACGACCTTCGGTTCGGTCTTCGGGACCTTTCTGGCCATAACCATCGACAGGCAGTACCTCAATCTTTCCGTGGCCGCCTTCATCTCCCTCATGGCAATTCTCCTGGTGTTCAAGCCTGAGATGTGGGAAAAGCAGCATGAGACCCGCCTGTCGAAGGCCGGAATTTTTCTTGTTTTCTTCGCCATCGGCATGTACGGAGGCTTCATCCAGGCCGGGGTAGGCTTCTTTCTCACCTGGGGGCTTGCCCTTGCCGTCGGGGTGGATCTGGTCGGGGGAAATGCCATAAAGATGGTGATCGTGGGCCTATACAATGTAATCAGCCTTGCCATTTTTTACAGGAACGGCATGGTGGATATTCCGGTAGGCCTCATTATGGCCGGAGGAAGCATGGTCGGCGCGGTCATCGGGGCCAGGTTCGCTGTGGCGAAAGGGAACACGTGGATCCGGTGGATCCTGGCCGCCGTGGTCATTGTCAGTGCCGTGAAGATGGTCTTCGACGCCCTGTAGCGGACCCTATCGCCGGAGCTGCATGTCTTTCGGCTTCTTTGACCGGAGGCAAATGCCCTTCTGCCGCTCCTGCGGGAAGAATGCCGTTCCGGAGCGGGAAGGAACAGAATAACACGGGATTGTTGTGGGGATGAATGAGTGAGATAATCGGGCAGGATAGGCGGATAGAAGAAAAAGGAGGGATTCTCCGTGAAAAGAAGCCTGTTTCCTCTCGCCCTGCTGGTTTTTTTCTCTCTTTTCCCCATCGCTGCGTCAGCTCAGTCGCCTCTCGTTGGTCATTATTTTATTCCGGAGTATTATTCCACCGTGGAGGAAGCTGTGGGACGGCTCAAGAACATCCAGCCCATGCTCATGGGAGCCCAGGACGGAACGCTCCGGTCCGTGGAGGCGGACAGGTTCGGAATCCGCTTCTTCTGGACGGCAGGGCAGGCGACGGTTATTCCCTTCGACAAACTTTCCCGTATGAGGATTTTCCACAACACGGTTTTTGAAGGTCCCTGCCCGTGGTTCGTAGCGGCGAAGGTGTCGGAGGAAGGAGAGCCTCCCCTCGTGAGAACTGCCACGAAAGAAGCGGCCCGGGAACTCTATTCCATCATTGCCTCTCTTTCAGCGGCGGCTGGAAATCCTCTCGACCTGAGAGGAAACCTGGGTGGTTCCTCAGATACGCCGACGAAAGAAGCCCTCAAGAACGCCGGGCTCAAGAAGCAGACAGGCGTCGTCGTCAACCTGGTGGAAATGGGGGGGCCGTCGGAAAAGGCCGGGCTGAAGGCGGGGGATATCATCCTTTCCATCAACGGCCATGCCATAGAATCCTACGAGCATTTCGAGAAGACAATCTGGCCATCTCTCGATCTTTCGTCCGAATGGTTCGATCTTGTATTCATGAGAAAAGGCAAAAAAGAGTCGGTGAAAATCAGGACCATGCCGGCGGATCAACTCCCTGTTCCCCCGAAGAGCCTCTCTTTCGGGAAGGTGCCTGCTGCCGGAAGTGGCGCAAAGGAACCTCCGAAGCTGGGATTCGTGCTGCGGAACCTCACCATGAGCGAAAAGTCGGCCCTGAAGGGACGGACCGGCGCGGCCGTTCTCGAGATCAAGCCTGGCGGCCTCGCCGAGGCGATGAAGATGCAGCCCGGGGACATTATTCTCTTCTGTAACGGAAAGGCGGTACCCTCGGCTGAAGGGCTCTCCGGACTTCTGGTGGAGGGGGAGAATAACTTCCTTCTCCTCCGGAACGGAAAAGAACTCACTGTTGGGGTCAACACGGTCACCACAGCGTACTGAATCCGGCAGGAACCGGGCGTTTTCCCCTGTGCCGGCATTGGGCAGGGGATAATACAAAAGAATGACGATGGGAGAATCCTCCCGTTCGATGTATGAACCGGAGAAAAGGAGGGGGTATTCGTGAAGAAACGAAGTATTTTTGCCTGCGCACTGCTCTTTCTTGCTCTCTTTTCATGCGCCGCTTTTGCCCAGTCCGTTTTCGTTCGCCACTATTATATTCCGGAGTACTATCCCACCGTCGAGGAGGCCATGGGGCGCCTCAAGAACATCCAGCCCCTGCTCATGAGCATCAATGACGGAATGCTCAAATCTGTGGAGGCTGACAGGTTCGGGATCCGTTTTTTCTGGACGGCGGGGCAGGCGACCGTAATTCCTTTCGACTCGCTCACAGATTTGAGGATATGGCACAATACATCCTTCAAGGGGCAGTGTCCGTGGTTTGTTGCGGCATACCTGTCAACCGCTTCCGAGGGTGAAACAGCACCCCAGATGAGGGCTTCGACGAAGGGAGTCGCTCAAACCCTGTATTCGATCATCGGAAGCCTGGCTGCGGCATCGGGACATCCAATCGAGTTGAGGGGGTATATTGGCTTTTCGTACAAGGAACCGACGAAAAAGAACCTGAAGGACGCCGGACTGAAGAAACAGGCCGGCATAGTGGTTGACTTTGCGGATTTTGGGGGCCCTGCCGAGAAGGGAGGGCTCAAGCCCGGAGACATTATTCTGTCCGTGAACGGCCGGCCGGTTGAATCCTTTGAACAGTTCAAGAAAGATATCCGTCCCGGTTTTATCTCGGCGGATACCTTCGTCCTGGAACTTGCGCGAAACGGGAAAAAAGAGACTCTCAGGATCAAAACTCTTCCGCTGGACGAGTTCCCTGTTCCTCCGAAGACTCTTACCTTCGGTCAGGCCTCTTCCTCTGAAGGCAATGGGAAACAACAGCCCCCGAAACTCGG
This sequence comes from Synergistaceae bacterium, assembly GCA_018436595.1. Taxonomy (GTDB): domain Bacteria; phylum Synergistota; class Synergistia; order Synergistales; family Aminobacteriaceae; genus Aminivibrio. Next base: position 19,544 of record JAHDLC010000020.1, read on the forward strand.
GTTTGTGCTGAGAAACCTGTCCATGAGTGAAAAGTCGGCCCTGAAGGGACGGACAGGAGCGGTCATCCTCGAGATCAAGCCTGGCGGGCTCGCCGAGGCGATGAAGATGCAGGCCGGGGACATTATCCTTTTCTGCAACGGGAAAGCGGTGCCGTCGGTGGAAGGTTTTTCAGCCCTTCTCTCGGAGGGGGAGAACAACTTCCTTCTCCTGAGGAACGGGAAGGAAATCACCGTTGGCATCAGTACCGTTACGGAATCTTTTTGAGTTTGCAGATCCCGGCTGTTCTCCGGGAGGTCTTCTGAAGTCTGTTCTTTGCTTTATTGAGGGAGCTTTTCCGTGGAGGGTATTTTGTACGGTGTTCCTGTGTGCCCGCCGGAGAAACTGCACCTTGTCGGAACAGAACCGGAACAAGCAGGAAGGGAGAAGGTATTCGTGGATGATCTAGTGGGCAGATTCCCGCTGATTGAGGATATGAAGAACGGAAAAGAGGTTTTCTGGCTGAACCCGGGGCTGGACAACAGGCTCCCCGAAGAAATGACAACGGCCGATATTGCAGATGCCTCGGCCCGGCTGGCCCGTTTCGCCCCGTACATCATGCGGGCCTTTCCGGAAACAGTTCCATCAGGGGGAATAATCGAGTCGCCGCTGAAGGACATTCCCGAGATGAAGACCTTCCTGGAGGAAAAATCGGGGGGTACTCTTTCCGGAAGGCTGCTGCTCAAGTGCGACAGCGAGCTTCCCATTTCCGGATCCATCAAGGCCCGGGGAGGAATCTACGAGGTCCTCTGCTTTGCCGAGAAAGTTGCCCTTGAAAGCGGACTCCTGAAATCCGGCGGCGATTATGCCGCCCTGGATGAGGACCGGTTCCGGGAGCTGTTTTCCCGGTATGCCGTCTCTGTGGGTTCCACGGGGAACCTGGGGCTGAGCATCGGGATCATGAGCGCCCGGCTCGGTTTCCGGGTGACGGTGCACATGTCCGCCGACGCGCGGCAATGGAAAAAAGACCTTCTCCGGCAGAAGGGCGCCAAGGTTGCAGAGTATCGCGGGGATTTTCAGATGGCCGTCGCCGAAGGTCGGCGGCAGGCGGAAGGGGATCCCCGCTGTCACTTTGTGGATGACGAGAATTCCAGGGCACTGTTCCTTGGGTATGCCGTGGCAGCGGAGAGGCTGGAGCGGCAGCTTGCCGGAATGGGAATCACTGTGGACGGCGGCCATCCCCTGTTCGTGTACCTGCCCTGCGGCGTGGGCGGGGGACCCGGCGGGGTGACCTTCGGCCTGAAACATGTTTTCGGGGAGCACGTGCACTGTTTCTTTGCCGAACCGGTTCAGTCTCCCTGCATGCTGCTGGGTATCCTGACCGGACGGCACGACGGGATCTGCGTCCAGGACATCGGACTTTCCGGAAAGACCAGCGCCGACGGCCTCGCGGTGGGAAGACCGTCAAAGCTTGTGGGCAGGCTGGTGGGAAATCTTCTCGACGGGCTTTTCACCGTTTCCGACAGCCGCATGGAAGAGCTCGTGCGAATTTTGTATGCAAAAGAAGGCGTTTTTGTCGAGCCTTCGGCGACCGCCGGATTTCCGGGGTTTTCGACCGTCCAGCAGCGCGGGAATTACAGGGAGAGGTTTTCTCCGGCTTCGATGGAGCGTTCTGTCCATATTGTCTGGGCGACGGGAGGCAGCATGGTTCCTGAAGAAGAAAGAAAAAAATACCTTGCGGAGCCCTAAGGCGAAAATAAAGGAGCCCTTTCGGGCTCCTTTATTTCTTGAAGATCGATTCGAGGAGTTTTTCCTTCAGAATGTCCTCGGGAGTTTTGGGTTTCAGCGGCTGTGCCGGAGGTGCGGGTTTCGGTGCCGGTTTCTGCGCCGGAGCCTGCGCGGGAGCCGCCTGCTTGGGAGGCGGCGGTGCGGTTTTCAGGTTGGTTATGGACGGGTTGTCCAGCGTTCCCCGGACGGTGAAGGTGGTGTCCCTGAAGTCTTCTTCCGCCATTCCCTTTTTGAGGCCGCCCAGAAGTCCTTTCAGGGCATCCTCCAGAGAGCCCCCTGAGAGAGTCCCGGCCGCACCCCCTCTTATGGCGTTGAAGAGCTTCATGTTGATGTTTCCTGCGCAGTTCAGGTTCAGCGCTCCCCTGGGGCCTACGGAACCCTGGGCGGCAAGGAATTTATATATGGGATCATTCCCCGGGGCATCAGCCCGGGATCCCTTTTCCAGGATAATTCTCCCGGTTTCCAGGCGGAAGGGTATGCTCGTTCGGGCATAGCGTATTCCGGTGGTTCCATAGAGACGAGCCGCTATATCCGCATTACGGAAGCCGGTCACGGCTCCCGCGCTCACTGACAGGGATCCTTTTCCCGCCAGTGAGTATTTGGGACTGAAAGTGCCCGAGGCCTGGAGCGATCCCTTCGCCTTTCCCGTCACCTTTCCGCTCAGTCCTCCCGTAAAGGCCTGGAGGGCGCTGTTGACGTCCACTCCGCTGAAGTCAGCACTGTGGCTGAATTTCAACGTTTTCAGGTTCAGGGTTCCGTTCCCCGTCACTTTACCCCCGTAGAAGGCCAGGGATGCGTTTATTCCCCTGAGATTGTCTCCTTCAAGAGTGAAAGGGTATTTAAAGCTTGTAATCCTGAGTCCTCCAATGTTGAGAGAAGACGAGGCTATTACGCCGTTTCCTTTGTTTTTACCTCCTGCTGTTCGCCCCTTGTATGAACAGTCCGCCTTTCCTGAGACGGAGAGTGACGCCGCGCCGGAAATCTCTTTGGCCAGGGCCCCGAGATCAAGATTTTTCCCCGCGATGTCTAGGGTAATGTCCGGGTTTTTGCCAGTTTTTACTGTCCCTTTACCCGAGATGGATCCTCCTTTGAATGCCGCGCCGAAGCGGGAGATTGTCAAGAGAGCGGGTGTGCCCGAGAGCTGAAGAACGAGGTCGGTACCTGTGAATCCTTTGAGGGAAGCTTTTGGTGAGGATGCCGAAACGCTGATAGAAGGATTGGATGCCCGGCCTTTCAATGAAGCTGTTCCGGTGGCCGTTCCCCCGAGTGGAAATGGGAGTCTGAAGGCCTTGGACAGGGTAGCCAGGTCTGCTCCCGAGAAATTGAGGCTCAGGTCGAGAGTCGTTTCTTCACCCTTTTTTCCGGGGAGGGTGGCTGTGCCGGAACCCGAGAAAGAACCGGTGCCTGATTTTGCTGAACCTGAGGTCAGGCTGATGATTCTTCCGGTCTTGTTCATTTTCAGGACGATGCGCGAAAAGGGTATCCCGCTCCAATTGCCGGAAGCTGCTGAAAGAGCGATGTTCAGGTCTCCCTTCTGCAGTCCTTTCAGACCTCCCGGGAAAGTCCCATCGGCAGTGAAATTTTTCAGGCTTAAAGTTCCGGGGCCGGATATTTGGGCCGAGGAGAGGTTCAGCCTGATCGTCGGCGAGGACGCCTCTCCCTTGACAACCGCATTACCTTCGAGAGTCCCCTTGATTTTGAACGGGGCAATATCCGGAGCGAGGATTTCGAGGTTTTCCGCGGTGATTTTGTCGAAGACGGCCTTCAGATCAACCTTTCCGGCCGGCCCTATTTTCCCTGATGCCGACAGCCGGGCTCCTCTCCATTGGGCTGAAGCCGCCGGGAGAGTCGTTTGGCCGTTCCTGAAAGAGAAAGAAACTGAAGGTGACATGAATGTTTCCCTTCCCGAGGAGATCTTTGCGGCCCAAACCTTTCCTGAAACCACTGGGACCTCGGGGGTGCCTTTGATGGTAAAGTCGGCGTTCCCTGTACCTGAAAGTACGGGAATCCTGAAACCCTGGGCGAGGGAAAACGCCTTCCGGAGATTGAAGGAACGGGCCGATGCTGTGAGATTCAGCCTTGGAGCCGAAGTGTATTTTTCGACGATACCTGAAAGGGAGGCCGTTCCTTCCAGGATTCCTGCCTTTCCGGCCAGTTTTACCGAGTCGGGGTCGAATTCTGCGGAAAGCTCCGCATTTGACGCAGCAACGCCGAAGAGGCTGAATTCCCGGGACCGCAATTCTCCTGTACCGCTGAGAGAGTCCACAGGTCCTGATAATCTCCCGGTGAAGGTCTCTATTCGTCCGCCCACGTCTTTTAAGGCTGGAAGCAGGCGGCTGACCGACTGCAGATCAATTCCCCCGGCGGAGAAAGAGCCTTCGGCGGCAGGAATCTTTCCGGGAGAGAAGCGGAGGGAGAAGCGGCCCGTGATGGGGACGGAGGCAGCCATGGCATCGACGGGAGAAAAGAAAAGCCTGTTTTCCGAAAAACTCCATCGGGCATCTGCCCTGTCGAGAGGAATGCCTCTCAGCAATCCGCTCTCAAGGTGAAGGTCTCCGGAGAACAGGGGAGCGTTCCATACCCCTTCTCCGGCGAAGGAAAGAGACAGGATTCCCCTGAATGTTCCGGGAGGAACCCCGGGCCAGAGGGCAGCAATTTTCGTCATGTCGAGGCCGGTGATGAATCCGCCGACTGAGAGGGCGGGGACTATGGTGCCAAGTGCCTCTATTTCTCCTTTGCCTGCCCTCAGAATGAGCGATCTGACCGCAAGACCTCCTCCCGAGAGATCAAGTTCTGCTCTTCCCCTTATTGGGACGGTATTGACCGATATGTCAATGTCCGCAGATGCTGCATTTTCCGAGAATGAAACGCCGAGGAGGCCAATGTTTGCCCTGTTGGGGCCGAACGTGACGGTACTGTTGACCATGTCCGCTCTCTGGATTGCTATTGAACGGTCCCCGGAAAGGGGGTCCAGTGAGGCAATGTGACGGGAGAGTTTTTCACCGTCAATGTCGGCGCTGAGAATGGAAAAGGAACTTATGACGGGTTTCATTGAGAGAAGGGACCTGGGGTTGATCTTGAGGTGGAGGGAGTCTGCGGAAAGAAGCAGGTCTCCTTTTGAGGAGAGGGTTATTCTGCCGCTGGAAAAACCCTTCAACGGGTTCCCTTCTATGCCGTCAACCGAAAGTTCGGCGCCTAAATACTCAAGTGCGGCGTACCGTGCTGCGCGGACCAGCAGGTCTCCTGCAAAATCAGCGCCGGCGACGGCGGAAAAGCATGAAAAAACAAGGACAGCCATGAGGGGGACCGTTTTTCGAATGCTGGGTTTCATGGTTCAATGCCTCCTTTCAGTTCCGTTGGCGGAGAACCTGGCTTACATCTGATGTGCTGTCAGGAATGCGGTGAAAATGTGTAATGTTCAAAATATCCGGAAATAATTATAGCATTATAATATCCCGAAGGTCCGTCCGGAGGGACTGATCCTTATCCCTGTTCTGTCTTAGGATTCGGCAATTTGCAGGAAATTGACAGGAAAAGGCTCGACAGGGAGAAAGGGTGCTGGTAGAATTTTCTTCTTTTCAAGAGGGCTCGAAACGTGATTCCGTTTTCTTGCTTCTGCCCTTGTTTTTTCGGTAAATATGCTACAATAAGCACCATGGTCGGGAGCATCCTCCCGCTGATGGCGGATGCTTTCAAAAAGCCTATAATGCCCTGGCTGAGGGCGGACTACATTTACAGGGAGGTTGCTACATATGGCGAAGGAGAAATTTGAGAGGTCCAAGCCGCATCTGAACATCGGAACCATCGGTCACATCGACCACGGCAAGACGACGCTGACGGCGGCGATCACGAAGTGTCTGGCCACGTCGAAGTATGCGGAATTCACGGCCTAC
>JAHDLC010000047.1 GCA_018436595.1 Synergistaceae bacterium
ATTTTGGCACCCGAGGTTCTTTCGGAGATTTGCGGGCCGGTAAACCACCAGGGAGTCGCATGCAAAAGCAGCGAGGTTTCCATGGCGGACCTCGGGGATTTTCTCTCCTCGCTCCCTTCGGGCGGGCCTCTCCTTGCGGTCGTCCTTGATCACGTCCAGGACCCCCACAACCTTGGAGCCATAGCCCGAACGGCTGAAGCGTGCGGCGCAAAAGGAGTTCTCTTTCCCAAACGCAGGGGGGCCCTCCCCGGGGGTACAGTGGTCAAGGTGAGCGCCGGGGCGGCATTGCGTCTCCCCATGGTGGGTGTAAACAATGTTGTAAATACAATCAAAGAACTCCAGGAAGCCGGCTTCTGGACCATCGGACTCGACAACAGGACGGGCCGCTCTCTCTGGTCTGAGCCCATGCCGGAAAAAACCGCCCTCATCGTGGGGGCTGAAGGTGAAGGTTTATCAAGGCTTGTCTCCGATACCTGCGATGAAATTGTCCGGATACCACTTACGGGTGAAACGGGTTCATTGAACGCAAGTGTTGCCTGTGCGGTGGGAATGTTCGAATGGGCCAGGAAGTGGGGTCCCCAGTCCTGAAAAAATCACCCCTGCAGCACCTGTTCAGTTGACTTCATCGAACCGGGGAACGGCTCCCGTCAAACGGGAGCCGTTCCCCGGCTGTTCGGCATAAAAAAGCTACAGCTCGAATTCTATACCGTTTCCTGTCATTTTTCCCCTCTCCAGCAAAGTCTTCGCGGCATAAAGATCGAACACGGAAAGTCCGACGGATTTGAAGAAAACAGTTCCGGGGCGGGTCGTTTCCTTATTTCCCGCTAGGAGAACATCCGAAAGGGGACGGATGTTCTCTTTCGAAAAAACTCCCCTGGAAAGCGGATTTATGAGATCTCCCGTTTCTGAAAGAGCGTGCTCCGTATCCACGTAAACCTGTCCTGCTTCAGCGAAAAGGGCATCGGGGTACTCCCTCATCTCGGGAGTATAGGAACCGATGCCGATGATGCACTTCCCTCCCGAAAATAAACGCCTATCATCAGGAAAAACAGGCGATTTCGCTGTTGTTGCGGTAATGACCACATCGGAAGAAAGAGCCAGCTCCTCAGCATTCCTGCACGGGAACACGCTGATGCCCGGCAGGTCTTTTCCGAGCCTCTCGGCGGTTCTTTCAGCATTCTCCGGGAAGACATCAAAGATCCGGACCTCTGAAAAGGATCGGGCCTCGCAGGCGAAACGGACCTGCCAGTATCCCTGGACACCCGCTCCGGCAAGACCAAGGGACCGCACATCTGTTCCCGCGAGGGCGCGCACAGCCGCCCCTCCCACCGACCCCGTTCTCAAGGCGGTCAGTGTTCTTCCGTCAAAAAGCGCAAGGGGAGTTCCGTCCTTCCCGTCGAAAAGAAGTACGAGCCCGTTCAGAAAAGGCCGTGAGCGTACAGGGTTGTCGGGAAAAATCGTGAGAGCCTTCAGGCCCCAGAAGTCATCGGCAAGACAGGGCATGAGAAGGAGAGAATTCTTTTCCCTGCTGACCGCAGTCCTCAGGGGAACCGTTATGGCTCCTTCCTTCTCCCGAGCGGCCGCTTTCATCGCTTCTTCTGCGGCATCCATCAACCCACGGAAAGTGAAACATGATAGCATGTGGCTGCTGTTCATGAGAAACACACCGGATCACCTCTTTCTTGAAAATAATCGTACTCTCGTGAAAAACAGGTTCTATTCTATTTCAAATTTTCCTCCCGAGCAAAAACGATCCGACTTTTCTCAGAGGAAAGATCCGTTTTCGAAAGTGCGTAACGAACCATTTGTGAAAAAGTTGAAAGTGCCCAAAATTTCAACATATCCTTGACAAATTCGATTTCCCGGAACACAATTGAACACACAAAAGCATTCTCCGTCACCCATTTTCTACGGAGGGGATAGTGCTGCCCATCATTTCATGTCCGCAAAAAACAGCCCTTTGTGCTCCTGATTCCAGTATTTTTTCCGCAACAGGCCATGCGTGTTGTGAAATGGGGTCATGCTTGGAAGGAGGAAAACAGGCTTGGATGAGAAAAGTAATCCGGGAGTAGACCGCGGGACAATGGATTTGATCGAGGAACATCCGATCCTTGATTTCCCGAGGGGGGAAAAGGTCAGCTTTTTCTTCGACGGCAGGGAAATGGAAGGATATGAAGGGGAGCCTATTGCCGTGGCCCTTCATGCGAACGGAATAAGGGTCTACCGTGAAACAGCGGAAATGCACAGGCCCCGGGGATTTTTCTGCGCCATCGGTAAATGCAGCAGCTGCTTCATGGTGGTGGACGGGGTTCCCAACGTCCGGACGTGCATCACCCCCCTGAAGCCCGGCATGAAGGTGGAAACCCAGCACGGCAAGGGCTGCGTACCTGAGGCAGAGGAATGAGGATGACACCATGAAAACTCTCTCGACTGAAATTCTCGTTATCGGCGGAGGAGCGGCGGGCCTGAGTGCGGCAGCGGAAGCAGCGGCAGCCGGAGCAAAAGTCCTGGTGGCGGAAAGCGATCTGCATCTCGGCGGGCAGCTTGTAAAACAGACCCATAAGTTTTTCGGCAGCAAGGACGAATATGCAGGAACCAGGGGATTTAAAATCGCCGACATTCTCTTGAGCGAAATAGACTCGTGCAAGGAAAACGTTGAAATCCACACCAATACAACCATCACAGGCTTCTATTCAGAGGACGGAACATTCACCGCCATGCGGGGAGAAGAAAAATACTTCCATATCAAAGCTAAAAAAACAATAGTGGCTACAGGCGCCCAGGAACGGCTCATTCCGTTCCCCAACAATGATCTCCCCGGCGTTTACGGCGCAGGAGCCGTTCAGACCCTGATGAACGTCTACGGGGTAGTCCCCGGGAAACGGGTCCTCATGGTCGGAGCGGGCAATATCGGCCTGATCGTAAGTTACCAGCTCATGCAGGCGGGCGTGGAAGTCGCCGCCGTTGTCGAAGCTGCGCCCAGGGTCGGCGGATACTGGGTCCATGCCGCAAAAATCCGCCGGATGGGCGTGCCCATCCTTCTTCGCCACTCCATAAGGAAGGCCGTGGGAGACCAGGTCATCACGGGAGCATACATAACCGCGCTCAACGACCGTTTCGAGCCGGAGGGAGAAGAAACGTACGTTGACTGTGATGTCATCTGCATTGCCGTCGGCCTTTCACCGACCACTGAGATTCTTTCCCAGGCCGGATGCAAAATGATGTATGTTCCCCAGTTGTGCGGTCTTGTGGCGAGACGTGACAGGACAATGAAAACCTCAAACCCCGATTTTTTCACCGCCGGAGACGCAAGCGGTATCGAAGAGGCCAGCGCCGCCATGGTTGAGGGAAGAATAGCCGGTCTTTCGGCTGCTGCGGACCTTGGGTACCCCACGGAACACGGTAAGCTTGACGAGTACTGGGGACGTCTCCAGGCTCTCAGGTCAGGAGAGGCCGGAGCGCGTATCTGCCAGGGGCTCGAATGCGTGCTTGTCAACAGATGGGAGGATGTATCCGATGACTGATGCTCTCGACCTCTTCAACAGCGGTGTGCTCACAGGAGAGCGGGAAGGAGCCGTTCTGCCGGACCGCAAACTCTGGGAATCGAAAAAGGGAGGAGTCGTCATCATCGAATGCCCCCAGCGCATTCCCTGCAACCCCTGCCATACCAGCTGCCCTACCGGAGCGATCCGTCCCTTTGCCGACATCAACGACACTCCGAAGGTTGATCATTCGCTGTGCACGGGATGCACACTCTGCGTCGCTTCCTGTCCGGGACTTGCGTGCTTCGTAATCGACCTCACTTTTTCGGAAGACAAAGCCCTTTTCAAGCTTCCCTATGAGATGCTCCCTCTCCCTGAAAAGGGACAGCACGTCCAGTGCCTTAACAGAACAGGGGAATGCATTGCGGAAGGAACTGTGGAAAACGTAACCCAGCCAAAAAAAGACAGGACCTACGTCATTCATATTTCGGCTCCAAAAGGGATAGTAAGCGAATTCCGGACAATCAGGGTGGTGAAATGACCATGGAGAAGGAACATCCGGGATCTGAAGAAATCTACGTCTGCCGCTGCGAGGAGGTAACTCTCGAGGAAATCCGCACGTGGATCGACAGGGGATATGATACCGTGGAAGAGCTTAAGAGAGTTCTCCGGGTCGGCATGGGTCCCTGCCAGGGAAGGGGCTGCCAGGATATACTTATGAGAGAGCTTGCAAAAAAAACTGGAAAGCCAATCACCGAAATAGAGCCGGCAACCGTTCGACCTCCTGCAAAACCAATCAAAATTGGTCTTCTCGCAGAGGAGGATGAAGAATGATGGAATGGAAGAACACCGCCAATGTCGTTATCATAGGAGGCGGGATCATCGGTGTATCAACTGCCTATTATCTTGCCCAGAACGGCATGAAGAACATCGTCCTCATCGAAAAGGGAACCATCTGCGGCGGCTCCACCGGTCGATGCGGAGCAGGCATACGGGCCCAGTGGGGCACGGAAATGAACTGCAGGCTCGGAATTGCGGCTCTTGACATTTTTGAACAGCTTGACCAGGAACTGGGAATGTCCGTAGGACTCAACCAGGGCGGCTATTTGCTCGTCGCCTACAGCGAAAAAGAGCTGGATACTCTCCGGAAGGGAATGGAACTCCAGAATTCCCTCGGAATCAAGTCGAGGCAGATAACCCTGCGGGAAGCCAGGGAAATCTGCCCGGGGCTTGCCGCCGACGACGCCGTGGGGTTCTTTTTCCACGGAAGAGACGGTCATGCCGATCCCTTCCTCACCACTTTCGCCTACCTCGAAGCTGCAAAACGGCTTGGTGTAACGTGCCACAGACATACCGAATGCACCGGAATTCTTGTTGACGGGGGCGCGGTACGGGGTGTGGAAACTGACAGGGGAATCATTCATGCTCCTATCGTAATCAACTGTGCCGGTGCCTATGCGCAGCTCATCGCCCGCATGGCGGGAATAGAAATACCCAACTGGGCGGAGCGGCATGAGATCATGATCACCGAACCAGTTGCCCCGGGAGTCTGCCCGTGCATGCTCATGAGTTTCTCGGGAAATTACTATATACAGCAGAGACCTCACGGTTCCATAATATGCGGAATGAGCCCGGCAGGTCATCCGGAAGACTACGAAAATAAAACCACCTGGCAGTTCATCGAAGAAATGTCGAAAACCCTTATCAGACTTCTGCCGCGAACCAGAGGAATCAGGATAGCCCGGCAGTGGTCCGGAATGTACGACATGACCCCCGATGCCCAGCCGATTATCGGAGAAACTGACGTGAAAAATTTCTACCATTCTACGGGCTATTCGGGGCACGGCTTCATGCTCGCTCCCGTGGCAGGCAAAATTCTCGCCCAGCACATCACCGGGAAAAAACCGGACATTGACTTTTCCATGCTCGACTACAGACGGTTTGCCAGGGGCGAACACATAAGGGAGTCGAATGTCGTCTAGTTTTTCAAAGGAGTGTTGACCGTGAAACTACTGAAGACGTACCTTGACCGGTGCGTGCAGTGCGGAGCGTGCATGAGCGCCTGTTCGAAGGCGTGGGCGAAGGAGGACTCCCCTGAGCTCTCCCGAATCCGGGTGAAGGCCGTTGCGG
>JAHDLC010000035.1 GCA_018436595.1 Synergistaceae bacterium
ACGTGGCCCGGGCGGGAGCGGACATCAGCGAGCAGGTGGAGAACATCAACCGGTCCATGGAGGAGCAGGGGCGGGTGACGGAATCCATCGCGAAGGCGGCCGAAGAGCTTGTGGGGCTGTCGGAGGAGATGCAGAAGTCCGCGTCCCGGTTCAGGGTCGATGCGGAAGAGAAGGGGCTTGCACCGGCGGAGTGACCGTTTTTTCCCGGAAACATTCCATCGGCTTATCAGGAGATAAAAAAGGAGGAAAAAACGTGGCGGAACAGCAGCTTGTGGTCTTCGGGCTCGGCAAAGAAGAATTCGGCATCGACATATCCAGGGTGAGGGAGATAGTGCGCCTTCAGAACATCACGGCCATACCCCAGTCCATGGATTTCGTCGAGGGGATAGTGAACCTCAGGGGGCAGATCGTTCCCATCGTGGACCTGTGCAAACGGTTCCGGGTGGGTGACTCCAGCTCCGTTGAAGAGGCTGCAAGGCGCATTATCGTGGTGAACATGGCCGAGCAGAACATCGGTGTCCTGGTGGACGGCGTGTCGGAAATTCTCCGCATCCCGGACGAATCCATCGAGCCCACCCCGCCCATCGTGGCCGGAGGAATCGCCGCCGACTTCATCCGGGGCGTGGCTAAGGTGGATAACCGGCTCATCATCGTTCTCGACATCGACAAGGTCTTCTCCGTGGAGGAAAAGGCCGTTCTCGCCGAAGCCGTCGAATAGCGGGACGGAGCAACGCTGCGGGGGGCCGGATTTCCGGCCCCCCGTTTTTGGTCAGTCCTTTTTTTCAGGATAGTAGGCCACGATGCACAGCGTGGCTTTCCCTTCCCCGGAGTTGTGGAAGGAGTGGGGCCGGTCCGCCCGGTGGCGGAGAGAGTCCCCCGGGGAGAGATAGTATTCTTCCTGCCCCGTTTTCACTGTGATCCACCCTTCGAAGACATGGATGTACTCTATCGTGCCGGGGTCGTGGGAGTCGGAAAAGGAGAAGGCTCCCCGCTCCATTTCCACGGAAAACAGCTCGAAGGGAACGGATCCGTCGGAGGGAAAAAGAGGGTAGACCCGAAAAAGGCCGTTATCCCCTACCAGGGGGGCTGTTTGATCCCTGGAGGTGACCGCCGTCACGGCAGGATTGTCCGGACCGGAGGTTCGGAGGACATCCGGAAATTCATGAGACACTCCCATGGCCGAAAACCAGGCGTTCCGTTCTATTGTGCCGGCCATTGCTTCTCACCCCCGGAGAAGATGGGTCACGAATACTCTTCCCTGCAGTCCTCCAAAGCCGAAGTCTTGTCTGTTCGGTTCTTTCGGAAACACTCTATCACTCCGGGGAATAACGGTCAACGGAGGCTTTTTACCCGAAACATCGTTTTATTCAGTGAAAAACCCTCTTGACGGGAGGAAGCCCTATTGTCTATTCTTGGTGCGGATTTCCATTACGGAAAGGAGACAGGCATTTCATGAACGACATACTGCAGCGCATCGGCGAGCTGGGCATTGTCCCGGTCGTGAAGCTCGAAAGGGCGGAGGACGCCGTTCCCCTGGGCAGGGCTCTCCTGGAGGGAGACCTCCCCATTGCGGAGGTGACCTTCCGCACCGACGCCGCCGAAGAGTCCATCAGGACTCTTTCGAAGGAGCTTCCGGAGCTCCTGGTGGGCGCGGGAACGGTCCTGACGAAGGAACAGGTCAGGCGGGCGGTGGACGCGGGAGCGAAATTCATCGTCACCCCCGGGTTCAATCCCTCCGTTGTGGACTACTGCGTGGAGAACCATATCCCCATCACCCCGGGGATCAACAGCCCTTCCCAGATCGAAATGGCCCTCGAGCGGGGGCTCAATGTGGTGAAATTCTTTCCCGCCGAACAGTCCGGCGGACTTCCCATGCTCAAGGCCATGAGCGCTCCCTACGGTTCGGTGAAGTTCATCCCCACCGGGGGCGTCGACACGAAGAATATGCTTTCCTACCTTGCCTTCAACAAGATCCTCGCGGTGGGCGGAAGCTGGATGGTGAAGCCGGAAATGGTGGCGGCGGGCCAGTTCGACGAGATCGCCCGGATTACCCGGGAGGCGGTCTATACCATGCACGGCTTCGAGCTCGCCCATCTCGGAGTGAACTGTTCTGACGGGCAGGAAGCGGCGGACGGCGCCGAGAAGATCGCTTCCCTCCTTGGCATGGCAGTCAAGGACGGCAACAGCTCCATCTTCGCCGGAAAGGCCTTCGAGTTCATGAAGTCGCCCTACCTCGGCGAGAAGGGGCACGTGGCCATTTCCTGCAACGACGTGGGCCGGGCCCTCGCCTTCCTGAAATCCAAGGGCATCGGCTCCCTTCCCGAGACGGAGAGGAAGAAGGACGGAAGGACAGCGGCAATCTACCTGGACCTGCTCGTAGGCGGGTTCATCTTCCACCTGCTGCAGAAGTAGATTCCTGAGGAAACGGAACGGGGGAGGCCCTTCAAGGGCCTCCCCCGCTGTTCATTCCGTACCCGGTCTCTTATTCTTTACCTCTGGACCCTTCCGGAGGCGTCGCCCCCCGCCAGGTTGAGCACGTCCTCCCTGGAGACCCTGTTGAAGTCGCCGTAGATGGTGTGCTTGAGGGCCGAAGCCGCCACGGCGAACTCCAGGGCCTCCTGGGGTGTCTTCAGGTTGTTCAGTCCCCAGATGAGCCCCGAGCCGAAGGAGTCGCCGCCGCCGATGCGGTCCACGATATCCCGGATCTCGTATTTCTTGCTGGCGAAGAAATTCCCCTTGTTGTCAGCCAGGACGGCGGACCAGCCGTTCCAGTCGGCGCTCACGCTTTCCCGGAGACTCACGGCGAGGTACTTCATGTTGGGGTAGGATGCCATGACCTTCTCCGCGAGAACCCTGTACTTGGACACGTCAAGCTCGCCGGAGGTGACGTCCACGTCGATCTCGATGCCGAGGCACTTCTGGCAGTCCTCCTCGTTGGCGATGGTGACGTCCACGTATTTGGCGAACTCGGTCATGACTTCCTTGGCCGTCTTGCCCCACTTCCAGAGCTTCTTGCGGTAGTTGAGGTCGCAGGAGACAGTGATGCCCTTCGCCTTGCAGGCCTTCACGGCTTCGAGAGCCACGGCGGCCGTGCCCTCCGCCAGGGAGGGGGTGATGCCGGTGGTGTGAAACCAGGTGGCCCCGTCCAGGATCCTGTCCCAGTCGAAGTCGCCGGGCTTCACTTCGGCGATGGAGGATCCCGCGCGGTCGTAGACCACCTTCGAGGGGCGCATGGATGAACCCGTCTCGGTGAAATAGATGCCGAGGCGGTCTCCCTTGCGGGCGATGAAGCTGGTGTCGATGCCGAAGGAGCGCATTTCCTTCACCATGGCATCGCCCACGGGGTTCGAGGGGGCGGCGGTGACGTAGGAGACCTTCTCGCCGTAGTTGGCCAGGGAGACGGCCACGTTGGCCTCGGCGCCGCCGAAGGTGGCCACCAGGCTGCTGGTCTGGAAGAGGACTTCGTGATCGGGGGGAGTGAGCCGAAGCATGATCTCTCCGAATGTGACAAAGCGGGACATTGTATCGACCTCCTTGAACAATAATTGTTTCGTTTGTTAAAACGCCGGTTCTGTGAGTGGATCAAAATACACTATCGCCTTTTCGGTTCTTTGTCAATAAAGAAAAGGGCCCCGCGGGGCCCTTTCTCAGGCGTCCGGCATCACTCTGTCGGGCCGGGTGTAGACGTTCATCCTCCCGTTCCGGATGAACCCCGCGAGGGTGACTCCTCCCCGTTCCGCCGCTTCCGCACCCTCCGCGATGGCTGCGGAGATGCTGCCGAGGAACGGTATTCCCGCTCCCACGGCCTTGTGCACCATGTCCTCGGGAAGGCGCCCCGAGACCACCAGGGCCGTTTCCCCTAGGGGAACGGCATGGAGCACCGCCCACCCCACCGCCTTGTCCACGGCGTTGTGCCGCCCGATATCCTCGGTGAGGAAGAGCCGCCTTCCCGTCCGGTGGATGAGGGCCGCCGCGTGGGTGCCTCCCGTGGCCCTGAAGACGGGAGCCTCCCCGAGCCAGTCCGCCCCGTCCTGCAGGGCGGAGGCCGGGATGGACCAGTTTCCGGATTCTACGGGGCCGAGTGCCGGGCCCGCGTCTTTCTCCAGGAGGGCCGAGGCTGAGGACGAAAGAATCCGCTGCAGCAGCGGAAGTCCGGCGGTCATCTTCTTCCGGGCGACCCGGACCTCCCCCGGGAGGATTTCAAGGCTGGCGATGTCCTCACGGCCGTCGATGAGCCTCCGGCACTTCAGGTGCCCCACCGCCCAGTACCGCTCTTCTCCGGGGGTACACACGGCGGTTACCTGTTCCTCTCCGTCGAGCACCAGTGTGACCCTGGCTTCCCGGAGCATGCTGTCCGTCACCGTTTCCCCCTTCCCGCCGGCGATGCGGGTGATCTCCCGGAGGACGAGGCGTTCGGGCAGTTCCTCGGGAACGAATTCCACGGCGTCTCCCACCCTGACCGGCCCCTCGGTGAGGACTTCGCAGAAGATGCCCAGCCTGGGCATGATGCAGTCGCCGGCGGCCTCGTAGATGGCGCACCGGGAGTGGCACTCCTTCCCGATCTGGGTCACCCTGAGGAGGGCCGTCCCGATCCTGAGAAGGTCGCCGAGAACCAGGGCCTTGAGGTCGATGCCTTCCGTGACAATGTTTTCGGCGAAGGCGCCGTGGAAGAGGGTGGGGATGGACCGCTTCATGACCTCGATGTCCGCCTCGTCCAGCAGGCTCACCTGCCGGTGGGCGAAGCCGAAGTGGCCGTCCCCTTCGAGTCCCTTTCCGGGAACAAGCCGTCCCTCACCCCGGTCTTTTTTCTGCACTCCCTTTGCAGGGGCCGTGCAGACGGCCCTGATGACTCCCCGGAGGGCGGGGGCGCTAGAAGAGGGCATGCGGAATCCTCTCCAGGATGCCCATAAGGAGGGCGAAACGGGAGGAAATCTCCCCGATCTCCACGTATTCCGTCACGGCGTGGGATCCGCCCCCCACGGGGCCGAGGCCGTCCACCGTGGGGACGTCCAGGGCGGCGGTGAAATTGCCGTCCGAGCCGCCGCCGGTGCCCTGCCAGCGAACCTCCACCCCGGCCTCGCGGCCTGCCTCTTCCACCAGGGCGCAGAGTTTCATGGTCTTCGGCGACGGGTTCATGGGAGGCCGGGTGAGGAAGAAGTCGGCTTCCACGTTGATGCCGGGCGTGGCGGGGTGTGCCTTCAGCTCGGCGATTTTCGCCTCGATGCGGTTCTTTTCCTCCGGGATCTTGATCCGGACGTCCACGGTCATGGTGGCTTTTTCGGGCACCACGTTGGGGGTCGTGCCGCCGGAGACCACGCCGGCGTTGAGGGTGGTGCCCTTCCCGAAATCGGTGAGGCCGTGGAGGCCGATAATCCAGTGGGCCATCTCGTTCACGGCGCTCACGCCCTTTTCCGGTTCCACTCCCGCGTGGGCGGCCTTGCCGTGGAAGGTGACGTCAATCCGGCCAAGGCCTTTCCGTTCGTTCATCAGGTTTCCGTTGGGCCGGGCGGGCTCCAGGATCACCGCCGTGCGGCTTTCGCGGGCCAGTTCTTCGATCCAGGGGCGGGCCCTGCGGGAACCGATCTCCTCCTCGCTGTTGTAGACGATGCAGAAGGAGCCGGGGGCTCCTTCCTCCGTGATGGCCCGGGCGGCGTAAAGGCCGAAGAGAAGCCCCCCCTTCATGTCGTTCACGCCGGGGCCGTAGGCCCGTTTTTCATCCCGGGCAAAGGGCCGCTCCGCCACGGTTCCCTTGGGAAAAACCGTGTCGAGGTGCCCGAGGAGAAGGGAATCGTAGGGGGCTTCGCCGTTGGTTATTTTGAGACTGGGACCCACCGCGGGGCCGAAATCCTTCTTCTCCACCTTCCAGCCGATGCCGGCGAAGGCTTTTTCAAAGAACGAGGCCACCTCGGCCACGCCTTCGGTGTCTTTGGACTGGCTGTCGATGTTCACCAGGTACTCGAGGTCTTTCAGAAACTGGTCGAGGTTGAACGAAATCTTCATTGGACTGTTTCCTCCTTTGGTCAGATAAAAAGCAGCAGGCTTACGGCCATGATCATCATGCCCACAATGAGCCCGTAGATGGAAACATGGTGTTCCCCGTATTTCCGCGCCGAGGGAAGGAGCTGGTCCACGGAGATGAAGACCATGATCCCCGCCACGGCGGCGAAGATGAGGCCGAAAAGGGTATCGCTCAGGAAGGGCATGAGGACGAGATAGGCAAGCAGCGCCCCCACCGGTTCCGCCAGGCCGGAGAGGAAGGAGAGCCGGAAGGCCTTCCTTCTGCTCCCCGTGGCGTAATAGATCGGCACGGAGACGGCGATTCCCTCGGGGATGTTGTGGACGGCAATGGCCGCCGCGATGGGAACGCCGAGTCGGGGCTCCTGGATGGCGGCCATGAAGGTGGCGATTCCCTCGGGGAAGTTGTGGATCGCGATGGCGAGGGCCGTGAGAATACCCATGCGCATGAGGGCGTTCTCCTGCCCCTTCTGTCCAGCCGCACCGCGCATTTCCTCCACCCTGTGCATCTCGTGGGGATTTTCGTGGGACGGGACGAACTTGTCGATGAGCATCACGGCGAACATGCCGGTGAAGAAGGCGATCACGGTGACCCATGCGCCCTTCACATCTCCAAGGTCTGCCTGGAGGGCTTCCCGGGCCTTGAAGTAGATTTCCACCATGGAGACGTACATCATGACCCCTGCCGAGAGACCGAGGGAGAAGGCGAGGAAGCGGGTGTTGGTCTTCTTCGTGAAGAAGGCCAGGGCGCTTCCCACCCCCGTGGACAGCCCCGCGAAGAGGGTCAGTCCGAAAGCGAACAGAATGTTTTCCATTTCCATCATAATCCTCCTGAAATGTGCGGTTCGACAGAAAACACCATACCGAAAGGAAGCTCCGGGGTCAAGACGAACTACCGCGCCGCCTCGGCGATGGCCCGGGCAACTGTCCTGAGGTTTTCCTCCCATTCCTCCGACAGGGGGTTTACCGCCTCCACCGCCGCGCCGATGCTCCGGGCGATGATTTCCGCGCTTCTTCCCGAGAACTGGGGCGAGACGAAGACCACCTTCACTCCCCGCCGCTTCGCCTCAGTGATCACCGCGGCCATATCGGCAGCCTTCGGCTCCTTTCCGTCAACCTCTATGGCCACCTCTTCCAGGCCGTACTCCCTGGCAAGGTACCCCCAGGCCGGGTGAAAGACAAGAAAGGCCGCCCCTTCTCTGCCCCGGAAGAGCTCCCGGAACTCCCCGTCCAGGGCGTCAAGCCGTTTCAGGAAATTTCCGAGATTGCGGCCGAAGTATTCCGCTCCCTCCGGGTCCAGTTCCGCCAGGGCGGTGCAGGTGTTTTCCGCTATTGTCCGGGCCTCCCTGATTCCGTTCCACACGTGGGGATCGTTTCCGCCGTGATTGTGGGCATGGCCGTGTTCATGGGTATGGCCATGATGCTCTTCATCCTTTCCCCTGATTTTCTCAATTCCCAGGTCCGCCGGAAAGATCCTGAGGGACGGGTTGAGCTGTCTGACCCTCGGCAGGAGGGATTCCTCGAAGGGCAGGCCGATGGACAGGTACCCGTCAGCCCGGGAGAGGGCGGCCATCTGGGCCGGAAGGGGCTCGAAGGTGTGGGGATCCCGGTTTTTTTCCACGAGAACGGATATTTCGACCCGTTCCCCGCCGACCTGTTCAGCAAAGAATTTCTGGGGAAGCACGGAGACGAACACGGTTGTTTTCGCCGTCGCCGGAAACGCTCCGGCAAGAATGGCCAGGGCCGCGAGTACGGCCTGCAGCTTTTTTTTCATGATGACCTCCCCGGAACGGCACGCTGGCCGTTTCCTTTCTCCCCTTCCGGGGAGTGAGAATAGTATAACCTCAGGAAGCGGAAAAACGGAAGGTGTCCGGAAGGGGCTCTCAGGGCAGGAAAAAAGCGGGGAGACCCGCTGAAGAGTCCCCCCGCAATTCCGAACAGCGCCGCGCCTGTTCCGTCCGTCTATCCGAAGACCAGGTCGGGCAGGACCAGGACGATCCGGGGGAAGAGAACGAGGACGATCACCAGGGCAAGGAGGGTAAGGTAAAAGGGAATGGCCTCCCTGGCGGTCTCCTGGGGTGTGCATCCCATGATCTCCGACGTGGAGTACAGGGCCACGCCCACCGGCGGCGTCATGATTCCCGCGGTCAGGGTGGTCATCATGATGACCCCGAAATGGACGGGGTCGATGCCGAGCCTCGAAATCACCGGAATGAACACCGGCGTCAGGAGCATGGCGCAGACAGTGGTCTCCACGAACATTCCGGCCAGAATCAGCAGCAGGATGATCAGGAAGAGGAGAAGATGGCTGTTCGACGTGATGCCGATGAGGAATTCCGCGATGGTTTGGGGAACCCGCCCGTAGACGATGGCATACCCGAAGGTTCCCGACAGGCCGAGGATGAGCATGAGGACGCCGATGTCCACGGCGCTCTGCTCCACCGCCTCCAGGAAGCTCTTCCAGGTCATCTCCCGGTAGATGAAGACCCCGACGAAAATGGCGTACCCCGCGGCGAAGGCCCCCGCCTCCGAGGGTGTGAAGAGGCCGAACCGGATTCCCACGATGAGGATGACGGGGAAGATCAGGGCAAAGATGTTCTCCCACAGGGCGGACACCACCTCCCGGGCATTCGGCTTCCGTACGTCCTTCCGGGCCACGTAGCCCCGCCGCTTGGCCGTGAAGTTCACGGTGAACATCATCATGGCCATCATGAGGAGTCCGGGGATGATGCCTCCCACAAAGAGGCGGCCGATGGACACCTCTCCCACGGAGCCGTAGATGATGAAGCCCATGCTCGGCGGGATAGTGCAGGTGATCATGGCGGTCAGGCCGTTGACCGCCGCGCCGTAGCCCCGGGAATACCCCTGTTTGATCATCTCCGGGCCGAGGATTCTGCACTCCATGACGGCGTCGGCGTTGGCCGATCCGGACACGCCCCCCATGAGGGTGCTCAGGATGACGCTGACCTGGGCGAGGCTGCCCGCCATGTGCCCCACGAGCACCCGGGAGAGCTTCACCAGCCGGGCGGTGATGCCCGTGGCGTTCATGAGGTTTCCGGCGAAGATGAAGAGAGGGATGGCCAGGAGGGTGAAGCTCTGGGTCTGGGCCACGATGCGCTGCACCGAGATGGAAATGGGGATGTTGGGCGTGGCCAGCATGAAGGCGAAGCCCGCCAGCCCGATGGCGAAGGCCACGGGCATGCCGAGGAAGAGGAGCACCAGGAAAACGCCGACGAGAAGAAGCATACCGTCCTCCTCCTTCCTACGCCACGTCCCGCCCGCCGCCCCGGAGGGTGGACGGGAAGTCGGTGATCTGCAGATGAAGCCTGATGCCCGTGGAGATGATCATCAGGAAGGCGCTCACGGGAAGGGATGCGGTGACGAAGGAATAGCTCAGGGTGATGTTCTGGAACTGCCGTTTGAAATTTGAGATGCAGAGGGGGATTCCGTAGGCGATGAGCACCGCCAGGAAGAGGATGATGATCACGGACCACGCGACGGCGAGGGTTTTCTGCGTCTTCAGAGGCAGCCGCGACGTCAGGAAATCGACGTTGATCACCCTGTTTTTCCGGATCCCCACGTCCGCCCCGAGGAAGGCACCCCAGGCGAACAGGAGGAGGGAAATGTCCACCGCCCAGTTAATGGGGCGGCCGACGAACCTGCCTATGGCGGAAACGAAAATCAGGACGGTGATGGCGCAAAGGGTGAAAGAAATAAACCGCTCCTCGATCGTGCAGACGCAGCGGTAGGTTTTTTTCAGAGCTTCAAGCATGTCCGTGTGCAGCCTCCTTCCGGCGCCGGGAAAAAGGGAAAGGCAACCGCCCCGGAAAGGCGGCGGCTGCCGGTGAATCGACCGTACGGCGCAGGATATTCCGGCCGGAAATTATTCCTTGCCGATTTCCTTGTAGATTGCCTTCCGCTGCTCGGCGAAGCCCAGTTCGTCGTAGGCTGCCTCGGAAGCCTTCTTGAAGGCCGCCAGATCCACTTCCACGACCTCCATGCCTTCCTTGACCATCATGCCCTCGAAGACGTCGGACTTCTCGATGACTTCGGCGGCGGTAATCTTTCCCTGCTTCTCGAACTCCTCGAGAAGAAGGGCCTGGTAGGACGCCGGAAGGGTGCTGAACCACTTCTCTCCGACGATGAGTCCGTTGAGGAGCTGGAAGTGGGCGGTCTTGTTGATGTACTTCAGGACTTCGTACACGCGCAGGCCGTAGCTGGCGGAATGCTGGGCCTCGCAGCCGTCGATGGCCTTCTGCTGCACGGCGTTGTACACGTCGGTCCATCCCATGGTGACAGGGGTGGCGCCGAGAGCGGCCACTGACCGTGACCAAGCGGGAGCGCCGGGGGTGCGGATCCGGACGCCTTTCAGATCTTCGGGCTTTTTGACGGGCTTGTTGGTGAGGAAGTGGCGGGCGCCGTCGAACCAGTTGAAGGAGAGGACACGGATGCCGTTCTCTTCCGCCAGCTTTTTGACGTTCTCTTTCCAGAAGTTCGTCTGCTGGACCTTCATGACCTCGTCGTAGTTATCGGCGAAGTAGGCCATGCCCACGATGCCGATGTTCTTCACGTAGTTGGCCATCCGTCCGGCGTCGGTGACCACCGCCACGTTGACGCCCTGGATCGCCTGCTCGATGACGTCCTCGTCACTGCCGAGCTGGGCGCTGGGGAACACCTTCACGGTCAGCTTGCCGCCGGTTCTCTCGGCCACGCGCTTCGCGAGGGCGTAAAAGCCCTGGCAGAAAGGATGGGAATCGGCGAGCTGAGTGGACACCATGAGCTCGTAGGATTTTCCGTCCCCCTCCACCTCCGCGGCCATGGACATGGCGCCGGAAGCGATGAACGCAAGACATACCAGCAGGAACAACGCTTTCTTCATGTTTCATTCCTCCCTGAATGTATTAATTACGGGCCTGGCGGCCGGTAATCCGGACGATGGAT
Source organism: Synergistaceae bacterium (assembly GCA_018436595.1). GTDB lineage: Bacteria > Synergistota > Synergistia > Synergistales > Aminobacteriaceae > Aminivibrio. The sequence continues at coordinate 10,957 of JAHDLC010000035.1, forward strand.
TCCCCGGGAAAAGAGGCCGGCGGAGAACCTTTTTTTGAACGGGAGCAGTTCGGAACAAAAAATCAAGCAATTCAAAGTAGCCCGAATGTACGGTCTGATATGTTAGTATCTTAGGCATCGGGCGGAATTTTGTCAAGATATGTGCGGCCCGGATATGTGCGGCCCGGATATGTGCGGCCCAGGAGGCAATGTCCTTTTTTTCCGGAGAGAAATTCAGGAAAAGCTATTGACATTGATAGGTTGTGCTGATATAAAGTGAACAACTTTTTTTTCGGGGAGCTGCCGCTTATGAACTTTGTGTGTCTTTTCGGGATTCTTGGTACGGGGTCATCTTCCTCCTCCTCTTCCGGCTGGTCCGGAAGGGCTGGTCTTCCCGTGCCGGCGGGGAAGGCGCCGCAGCCTTAGATCAAGACACCGCGACAGAAACGCAGGATTCGATCGCAGGAAATACAGGCCGGAAGGGAAATCCCTTCCGGCCTTTTTCATTTCGAAGGAGGGATACATCCATGCAGCCCCATCTTTTCACCCCCGGACCGGTCTCCATACCCCACGAAATACGGCAGAGAGGCGCCGCACCCCTGGTCAGCCATCGAAGCGAGCCTTTCTTCTCCCTCCTGGAGGAGATTTCGGCCCGCCTGAAGAGGCTTCTGAGGGCGAAAGAGCCTCCGGTGCTCTTCCCAGGCTCGGGAACGGGAGCCCTCGAAGCCCTGGCAGCCAACCTCATCGCCCCAGGCGACCGGGTGATTTCCTTCTCCTGCGGCGCCTTCGGTGACCGGTTCCGGGAGATCGCCGGCCGACGGGGAGCCGAGGTCATTCCCGCAGACATTCCCTGGGGGCGGGGCGCCACCCCGGACGACGTGAAGGACGCCCTGGCTCGGAGCCCCGATCCCGCCGTCGTTCTTTTCACCCACAACGAGACCTCCACCGGCGCCGTCACGCCTCTCGGGGAGTGCATCGCCGCCCTTCCTCACGACGGGCCCCTCGTGCTCGTGGACGCCGTCAGCTCTCTCGGCGCGCTGCCCTGCTTTCCCGAAGAATGGGGCATCGACGGCCTTGCCTCCTGCTCCCAGAAGGGACTGCTCACACCTCCGGGCATCGCCGTGGCGGCCCTGTCTCCCCGGGGCTGGGCGAGGGCGGGATCCCGCCCCTGCCCTTCCTACTATTTCGACCTTTCACTGCACCGGAGGTTCCTGGAGAAAGAACGGCCCCAGAACCCCTACACCCCTCCGGTCACCCTGCTCTGCAGTCTTGCCGAAGCACTTCGGTTCCTGGAGGACTTCGGCTTCGGGAAATGGTTCCGGCTGAAGGCCAGAACGGCCGAAACCTTTGAGACCGCCTGTAAGGCCATGGGCCTTCCCCTCTTCGTGGAGGGCCCTGCCTTCCGCTCCCCCGCCGTCACGGCGGTGAAGGTGCCCGGAGGAAAGGGAAAGGAAATGAAGCATGCCCTGGAAACTCTCGGGGTGGAGGCCGCCGCCGGACAGGGAAAGGAACCCTCCCTGCTCCGGGTGGCCCATTACAGCCCGGGAGGATGGCCTGAACTCTCACTTATCGCCGGAAGCATCTACGGAGCCGGGAAGATGTGCGGCCTGGACCTTCGGCCCGATTTTTCGGAAGCTGCCTGGAACTGCTGGACAAGGGAAGGGGAATGACGGAAATGAAAGTGCTCGTGACGGATACCGTATCGGAAGCGGGAATCAGTCTGCTCCGGAAGGAGAAGGAGCTCCAGGTGGAAGTGCGGCTCGGCCTCTCCAGGGAAGAACTGCTGGAGGCGGTGGCCGATGCGGACGGCATGCTGACCAGGAGCGGTACGCCCCTCGACGGGGAGGTGCTTGGAGCGGCGAAGAAACTCCGGGCCGTGGCCAGGGCAGGTGTCGGCGTGGACAACATCGACCTGGCGGCGGCGAGCCGCCGGGGGATCGTGGTGATCAACGCCCCCACCGGAAACACTCTCGCGGCGACGGAGCACACTCTGGCCATGATGCTCTCCCTTGTGCGGAAGGTACCCCAGGCGTGGAACTCCCTGGCGTCGGGCGAATGGAAGCGGAGCCGGTTCATGGGCATGCAGCTCTCGGGAAAGCGGCTTCTGGTCATCGGCCTCGGGAGGATCGGAACCCAGGTGGCCCTGCGGTGCCGGGCCTTCGGCATGGAGGTGTCCGCCTACGACCCCTACATATCGAAGGAAAAGGCGGACCGCGCGGGGGTCCGGCTCCTGGATGACCTTTCCGGGGCTCTTTCCCTTGCCGACGTGGTCACCCTCCACGTCCCTCTCACCGCCGAGACCAGGCGGCTGCTCGACGGCCGGCTTCTCAAAGCCTGCAAGCGGGGAGCCTTCCTGGTGAACTGCGCCCGGGGCGGCCTGGTGGACGAAGAAGCCGTCGCAGACGGCGTACGCTCCGGCCTTCTCGCCGGGGCCGCCTTCGACGTGTTCGACGGCGAGCCGGTCCGAACGGACCATCCCCTCCTCGCACCGGACATCCGGGAGAAAGTCATCCTCACCCCCCACATCGGGGCCAACACGGAAGAGGCACAGTCAGCCGTGGCGGTGATCGCCGCATCCAATCTCGCTGCCGCTCTCCTGGGCAGGCCCTATGAGCACGCGGTGAACCTTCCCTTCTCCGAGCAGCTTCTCTCCGACGGGCGGAGGGCCTATCTCTCCCTCGCCCGGAAGATGGGGTACCTCGCCGCCCACCTTCTCCGGGAGCCGGTGAAGGAGATCCGGGTCACCCTCCGGGGGCCCCTCTTCTCGAAAGGGGACGACCCCATCTGCTTCGAAGTGCCCTACCACTACTCTCCCTTCACCGTGGCGGGGCTCAAGGGCATGCTCGAGGTCTCCCACGGGCCGGAGGTGAACTACATGTCCGCTCCCCTCCTGGCCTCAGACAAGGGAATCGCCGTGGAGGAGAGCCGGGGGGAGGGAGGCACCTACAAGAACCTCCTGGAAGTGACCATCAGTGCCGAAGGCTCCCGTGAAGGGGTCACCGTATCAGGCACGGTCACCGAGGAAGGCCGCCAGCGGGTGGTGAACCTCAACGGCTACTGGATCGAGTTCGTCCCCGAGGGAACGGTGCTCCTGTTCAGCAACCACGACCGCCCGGGGGTCATCGGGAAGGTGGGGACCATCCTCGGCGAGGCGGGGTCCAACATCGCCAACTTCGCCCTGGGGAGGAAAAACGGCAGCGGTCTTGCCGTGGGGGCGCTCCAGATCGACAACGACATCCCGCCGAAGGTCATCGAGACCTTCAAGGCCGACGCGGACCTTCTCTGGGCAGTGAAGGTGAACTTCTCCGAGGCCCTGTGATGAAGCGGGTCTTTCTCGTACGGCACGGGGAAACGGACTGGAACAGGGAAGGACGGTTCCAGGGCCAGATGGACATCCCCCTGAACGGAACGGGGCTGGTCCAGGCCCGTTCCGTCGCGGAGGCGCTGAAAGACGTTTCCCTGGACAGGATCGTGACGAGTCCCCTCTCCAGGGCCAGGGAGACCGCCCGCCCTCTTGCGGAAGTGAAGGAACTGCGGGCGGAACTGTCCGAAGGGCTCATAGAAATAGGGCACGGCCTCTGGGAAGGCCGCACCTACGGCGAAGTGGAGGCGGAGTGGCCGGGAAGGCTCGAAGCCTGGCACACCCGGCCCGAAACGGTGGTCATGCCCGGAGGGGAGAGCCTCGAGGACGTGCAGAACCGCGCCTGGCCCGCCCTGCTTCGGATTGCGGAAGGAAAGGGTGAAAACATCGCTGTTTTCACCCACGACGCCGTGCTGAAAGTCCTGCTGATGAACGTGCTGGACTGTCCTCTCTCAAGCTTCTGGAAGTTTCAGCTCGCCAACGGAAGCATCACCCTCCTCGAGCGTACGGACAGGGGATGGCGGATTCCCCTGATGGGCGAGGCGGGGCACCTGGGCAATCCCTTTCTCCGGGAAGAGCAGAAAGGCCTGTAAAAAGTGCAGGCAGGTTCCGGGGGGCCGGGGGAAGAACCTCAGCCCCCGGAACTACCAGCCCTTGACCGTTTCGAAGATGCTGTCGGGGATGTCCCCGGCGAAGAAGTCCTCAAAGGATTCTTCGATGATGTCCATGGCGCTGTCGGCCTGTTCCTTCGTGATCACCAGGGGAGGCTGGATTCTCAGGACGCTTCCGCTGAAGAAGGAGAGGAGGAGTCCCCTTTCCCAGGCACGGTAGCAGATCTTGGCGGCCGCTTCCCCGTGCCGTTCTTTCGTGTCGCGGTTCTTGACGAGGTCTACGCCGATGGAGAGGCCGATGCCCCTGACGTCGCCGATGATTTCATATTTTTTCTGCATTTCGAGGAAGCGGTTTTGAATGCGCGCCCCCACGTCCACCGCGTTCTGAAGGAGGTTTTCCTCCCTGATGACGGAGATGGTGGCCAGCGCCGCCGCGCAGCAGACAGGGCTGCCTGCCGCAGTGAAAAGGTGCGCGGGAGCCTGCCATTTTTCCATCAGGTCCGCCCTCGCGACCACGGCTCCGAGGGGCAGGCCGGACGCAATAGCCTTTCCCATGACGATGGCGTCGGGGACCACATCGAAGTTTTCGATGCCGAACCATTTCCCGGTGCGGCCGAAACCCTGCTGCACCTCCTCAGAGACGAGGAGAATTCCGTATTCGTCACAGAGCTTCCGAAGGGACTGCATGTACTTCTTCGGCGGAACCACAAGGCCCGAATCACCCTGGATCGGCTCGATTACTATGGCGGCCGTCTCGTCGGGGGGGATGTTCGTGGAAAAGGCGATCCGTATCTGTTCGATGGCGAAGTCTGCGACCTCATCCCCGGTCATTCCCGGGAAGGGCGTACGGTAAGGGTCGGGATAGGGAACATGGTAAATGTCGGGAAGCAGCGGACCGAGTCCCCTGTGCATGGGCAGGCTCACGGCGCTCATGGAAAGGGCTCCGTAGGTGCTGCCGTGGTACGCCCTGAGATAGGCAAGGATTTTCGGGCGGCCTGTTGCGATACGGGCCAGTTTTATGATCCCGTCGTTGGCGTCCGACCCCGCCAGGCCGTAATAGGCCCTCTTGCGGAACGTTCCCGGGGTAATGGAGAGAAGCTCCTTTGTCAGCTCGATAATCGGTTCATGGTACATGTAGACATGGGTATACAGAATGAGGTCCTCCGTCTGCTTCCGGATCGCCTCCACAACTTTCGGATGGCAGTGCCCCGTGTTCACCGCACCGGCACTTGCAAGAAAATCGATATACATGTTTCCGTCCACATCTTCAATGGTGGCGCCCCTTCCTCTTCTGACCACAAGAGGATAATACGGCAGTTTCGCGGCAGGGGACGTAATGGCCCTGTCTTCCTCGACCAGGCGGAGGCAGCGGCTGATATCTCTTTTTCCGGTAAACATTTCGGGTTCATCTCCTTGCAGTTGGTTTCAGGGGCGGCGATTTTCGCGCAACAGTGAAAAAAGGCGGGAGGCATGCCGGGCAAACCCGATGCCTCCCGCCTCTCCAGGGAGCAACGATCAGCGGGCTATGCCCGACTCCTTGTAGATACGGTCCATAAGATCCTTGCCGACGATCTCTTCCATCTTGGGCCACACTACCTTACGGACATGGCCCGCTACCGCGTCAAGCTGTTCCTGGGAGAGCATCACGATCTCCCAGCCGTATTCCTTGACGAGCTTCTGACGGTACTCCTCGTCGGCCTCTTCAGCCCGGGCCCACTGTATTTCCGACTCTTCCTGGGCCGCCTTCAGCATGACGTCCTGGTCTTCCTTGGAAAGCTTGTTCCAGAGGTCCATATTGATGGCAAACCACCAGGACTCAAAGAAGTCGTTGTACTGGATCCAGACCTTGTTGACGTCCTTGAACTGCCATGCCTGGAAAGGGGGCCCTCCCATCTGGCCGTCGGCGATTCCGGTCTGGATGGCGCTGTAGGCTTCGGCATAGGGTATGGGGGTGGCGATGTAGCCGAGAGCCTCGTAGGTCCACTCGCAGGGCTTGATGGGCATGACGCGGACCTTCAGGCCGTGGCTGGCTCCCGGTTCGGCGAATTTCTCCGGAACCTTGTTGAGGGAGACGCCGGACATGCCGATGGGAACCACGGAAAGGGCCTTGATATTGTGCTTCGCCCACAGGTCCTGGATGATCTTGTAGGCCCAGCCGTCCGGTCCGTAGACCTTCTGGGCTTCCTTCGCGTTCGTGACGATGTAGGGGAAGTAGTAGGCCAGGTTCAGCTGGGGATCGAAATTCGCGTTGGCCTGGGCCATGCTCATCTCGATGGTGCCGCGCTGGACCATTTCGAATATCTCGGTCCAGTCCCCCAGGACGCCTCCGGAGAAGACGTCGATCTTGATCCTTCCGTTGGTCCCGTCAAAGACCTTCTGCGCGAACGATTTTGCCCTCAGGTCATAATCGCTGTCAACGGGATGAACCTGGGCAAGCCGCATCTTGAACTGGGGCTCTGCAGCTGACGAAATCCCGAAGAAGGCGACGAGGAACGAAAGAGCAACAAGGCAAACCAGGAGTTTTTTTGTTGTGCCGGTAAACTTCATGCTTTCCCTCCTTTTCTTGATCCGAAAAAAGTTGCTTCCGATTGTTGTCCGACATGGACTGAACGCTGTTCGAGACATTTTTTCTCCTATCCCCTCCTTTGTCTCACCGGATGACGGTTCAACTACTTGATTCCCATGATCAGCCTGGGAAGGAAAAGCGAAAGGTCAGGCACATAGGTTGTCAGGATGATGACGGGAATAAACCCGAAGAACATATAGATGAGGGCCGGTTTCAGGTATTCGTCTATCTGGACGTTGCCGACCCTGCCTCCGAGATAGAGAATGGGTGCCGTTGGAGGCGTCACGTTGCCGAGGCCCAGGTTCGTCCCGAGAATGGCCGCGAAATGAATGGGGTGCACGCCTATCCTCAGCATGAGTGGCATGAGAAGCGGAGCGGCGAGCATGGTTCCGCTCAGGTCGTCCATGAGCATGCCGATGATGATCAGGAATATGTTCACCATGAAGAGGATGACGTACTTGTTGTCCGAGGTTCCCAGCAGGAAGTTGGCAATTTTCATGGGGACCTGCTGCATGGTGTACAGGCGGCCGAGGATGGTGACGAAGAACAGCATGAGCACGATGACGCCGCTCGTCGTGGCCGCTGCCTTGAGGGACCGGAAGAATACTGTCATGGTCAGTTCCCTGTGGACGAAAAAGCCCACGACGATGGCATAGAACACGGCAACGGCGGCGGCTTCCGTGGGCGTGGTGACTCCGCCGTATATGCCCCCGAGGATAATGACGGGCATGAGAAGGCTCCAGAATCCTTTCTTCCCGGCCTTCAAGACAAGCCTGTTTCTCTCCTTCGGCGGAAGTGGATCGTCCACTTTGATGGCGGGGAATCTGCCCACCATGAAGTAGTTGATGATGCAGAAAATAGTGGTGGTGAGAATTCCGGGAATCACCGTGGAGAGGAAGCACGCCGCTACGGACTGCTGGGTCACCCACCCGTAAAGGATCATGGGGACGCTCGGAGGAATAAGCTGGCCCAGGACCGATGCGCAGCTGAGCATCCCTGTGGAGTAGCCTCTCGGGTAACCCAGCTTTTCAAGGCGCGGGATCATGATGCCGCCGATGCATGCCACCGCCGAGGAGGCGGTGCCGGAGATTGCGCCGAATATGGCGCAGGCGACGATGCTTGCTGCTCCCATTCCCCCCCTGAGGCGTCCCAGCATGGAGTTGGCGAAGTTCGTCAGCCGTTCGGCGATGCCCGCGGAGCTCATGAGGGCTCCGGCGATGATAAAGAACGGGATGGAGAGAATGGTCAGGGAGTTCAGCCCCCGGAAGCCGATGGTCATGAGGAAGGAGAAGTCCGGGAAATAAATGACCCCCATGTATATGGCCGCCAGCATGAAGCAGAACGGAACCGGAATTCCGATGACGATGCTGGAAATCAAAATCAAAAGGTCGATGGCTATATGATCCATGATGGTCCTCCTTCGCCGCCGCTATTCATCGTAGGGTGCCCTGGGCAGTGCAAGGCTGGGTTTCCCTGCCGCCTGGCGGATATTGTCGAGCAGTTCGATGAAGAAATAGAACGCCATGAGCGCTGCGGAAGCAAGAAGGCTCATCTGGGAGTACACCATGGGGATCATCAGGGCCGGAGACCGTTCCCACGACTTGATGGACCATGCGATGTAGTTCCAGCACCAGTGTGTCATCACGCACGCAAGGATGAATGTGATGAGGGTGACGAAGGTCTGGATCTTGCGGTATGTTCTCTCGTTTTTCATGACGGAGTGGATGAGGTCCGCCCTGATGTGGTTCCGCTCCCTTGCGCCGGAGGCGGATCCCATCATGTACATCCAGAAGCCGGTCATGGTCGCGAGTTCTTCCACGCCCATGAGGGGCATCTTGAAGATGTATCGGAGGGCGACCTGTGTCAGCACGAGGGCGACCAGGATAATTGTGCTGGTGATCATTATGAAGTTTTCTATCTTTCTGAGAAAAATCCAGAGCATGTCAAATATTTTTTTCATTCCATCAGCTCCTCGCATTTCCCCTGCGGATCAGAGAGAGTTCAGCACGCCGCTCACAAAATCCGTGCCGCGGCTCACTTCGTCGGCAAGGAACTGCAGGTCGGTCTCTGAAAGGTCGGAGGGACGGAGTCCCCTGTTCTTGAGCGCGTTCCTGATAAGGGAGGCTCTCAGCGGATCGAGGTCCACTTCGCGGGCGCAGATCCTGTCCGGGTGAGACGGAAAAACGATGGTTTTTCCCGCTTTTTCGGACGCCGGATCCCCTGTTTCGATGCGGATCCCGTTTTCCTTCGCGAAGGCGAGCTGGGCGTAATGGTGCTTTCCGGCCCCGGTGTACTCAGTCTCCTGGACGACGATGATCTGGTCCTCGTCGAATTCTCTCGCGAGAGCAAAGGCGGCCGTCAGGGCAGTATTCCCTGCGGGGCCCCGCTCAAGCCCTTCGAGCACGGCCAGGGCTTCGGTGATATAGAAGACTTCCCCCTGGTTGACGGTGACATACCGTTCAAGATAGCGCAGGGGCCGGGCGGCGTTGCGGGGAACGTCGGACCGGTCGGGCCACGTGGCGAAAGGTACGCCGAAGCCCGTGTGCCCCGTGGTGAAGGATTTCAGGTTGAAATCCCTGTCGCTGGCCATGTGAAGTCCTTCCAGGTTGACGCTGGCGCCGATGATCTTCACATCCTCCGCCCCGGCCTTCCGGAGCCCCCTGGCAGTCCCGGTGACGTTGCCTCCTCCCGCGTGGGTAATGACGACCGCGGCGGGGAGACCACCATGAAGCTTCCTGCACTGCTCGGCGATTTCCCAGCCGATGGTCTCGATGCCGGCGATGCTCAGGGGCGTATAAAGAGACGCATTGAAAAAACCGGTTTCTTCCAGTACCCGCAGCAGGTAATAAAAGAGTTCGGGACCGACGCTCGTCTGGATAACCTCGGCGCCCAGGGCCTCGCACTTTCTCGTCTTCTCGACGATCTCCGGCTGGCCTCTCCCGAGGCTGTCGAAGACCTCCTGGACGATGATGGTCTTCAGGTTGCGGATATTCGCCTGGGACACCAGGGCGGCGCCGTAGTTTCCGCTCGTGGCGGCCGCCACGCCGGGAAACCCCTTCGCCTGGGCGAAATGGCACGAAACGGAGGCTCTCCTGTCCTTGAAGCTCCCGGACGGATTTGCGGCCTCGTCCTTGATCATGATGCGGGCACCCTTTCCCTTCGGAGAAAGAGCCCGTACAGTGCGTGTAAGATTGTGGAGCTCTATGAGGGGGGTATCGCCGACGTGGGCTTCCCTCTGGATCTTTCGTATTTCGTCCAGGGTATAGCCGTACTGGTTCATCATCCCCTCGTAGTCGAAGGAAAGCTTTCCCTGCTCAAACTGGGCAAAATCCATGAGAAGGGATTTCTTCATTATTTCGATTTTGCGGGCCATGACGCTTTCATAGGTGTTATTCATCCGACGTCCTCCATAATGACCGCAAAGCATCGCCAAGACCGATAAATTCCGGAATCTGGGGACCAAACGAATGGGTGAAGGGGGGATTTTCCGCCACCAGCGTTCCCTGCAGCACCCGGCCGCAGGTTGAAACCACAGTTGCAGGCTCTCCGACCGGGGCGTCTTCCTGGAGGATGCCTTTCGCCTTTACCCGGAGGGGAACCCTGCGGGTCTCCGGCGGAAGATGTTCCGGCCTTTCGCCGGGTTCCAGAAGGATCCATTCAATCTGAACCCAGCTTCCTTTTCTGATAATGTCCATGATGCCGGTCTCCTTTCTGTGATTCTCGTCAGGGGGTACAAAAACTGAGGTTTCCAGAAGGCATGTGCGGAAAGCCGGGCCCGTCCTTTTCGGGGCATGGGGGTTCTGGAGCTGTCTCTTTACCGGCACCGGAATCCTTTTGATACGATACACCAGATCCGCTTATTTTTCAATTCAGACGCCATGAAATGTTTCTTTTGTTTCAGCAATAGTAATAATGCCGTATTTTTAATAAAATACCATAACATTCACATAAAACATGCCCCCGGAAAGATCCGGGGGCATGTTTGTCTTATTTCTTTTCCTTCAGTCGGCGGAGCATGTCCTCTGTCATCCGGTCCAGGTCGTACTCAGGGGCGAACCCCCACTCCTCCCGGGCCGCGGTGCAGTCCAGCGAGTCGGGCCAGGATTCGGCGATGCCCTGCCGGAGAGGGTCCACGTCATACTCCATGGTGAATCCGGGCATGATCTTGCGGATGGACGCGGCGATCTGCTCCGGTTCGAAGCTCATGGCGGAGATGTTGAAGGCGTTCCGATGGACCAGCTTCGACGGGTCGGCTTCCATGAGCTTCACCACCGCCGTGAGGGCGTCGGGCATGTACATCATGTCCATGTAGGTCCCCTTCGCGATGAAGCTGGTGTAGCTGCCTTTCTTAATGGCGTCGTAGTAGATGTGCACCGCGTAGTCCGTGGTGCCGCCGCCGGGAAGGGCCTCGTAGCTGATCAGCCCCGGGAAGCGGAGCCCCCGGGTGTCCATGCCGAATTTTTTGTGGTAGTAGTCGCAGAGCAGCTCCATGGTCACCTTGGCCACGCCGTAGATGGTGGTGGGCCGCTGGAGAGTGTCCTGGGGCGTGTTCTTCGCCGGAGTCGAGGGGCCGAAGGCCGCGATGGAACTGGGGAAGAAGAAGGCCGCTCCCCGCTCCCGGGCTGCCTCCAGGGCGGTGCGGGAACCCTCCACGTTGACGTCCCATGACCACTGGGGGTCGGCTTCCCCTCTGGCGGAGAGGACCCCGGCCAGGTGGATCACCGTGTCCGCCCGGAAAGAACCAAGGAGATCCGAGAAGGCCTTTCCGTCCCTCACGTCGAGCAGCCCGAAGGGGCCGCCCTCCGAGACGGGGCCGGGAACGGCCCTGCAGTCGGTGGCCAGCACGTTCTCAGCCCCGTAGATTTTCCTCAGGCAGGGGGTCAGCTCGACACCGATCTGGCCGCCGGCTCCCGTAATGATGATTCTCTTCATTTGAGAATCCCCATTTCCCTGCCCACGGCGGTGAACTGCTCCACGGCGAACCGCAGGTCATCCTCGGAATGGGCCGCCGAGACCATGGCCCGGATGCGGGCGGTTCCCCTGGGAACCGTGGGGAAGACGATGGCGGTGGCAAAAACGCCCCGCTCGAAGAGCTTCGCGCTGAAGGCCTTGGCGTCGGATGCCTCGCCGATGATCACCGGGGTGATGGGCGTTTCGCTGCTGCCCGTGTCGAAGCCCAGGGCTTTCAGTTCCTTCTTCAGGAAGTCCCCGTTGCTCCACAGCTTCTTCACCAGGGTCTCGCTCTCCTGGAGAATTTCCACGGAAGCGAGGTTGGCCGCCACGTCGGGAATGGTGAGGGCGCTGCTGAAGAGGTTCGGGCGGGCCTTCTGGCGCAGGTAGTCCACGAGCACGGCGCTCCCGGCCGCCATGCCGCCCATGACGCCGAAGGCCTTGGACATGGTGCCGATTTCCACGTCAACCCGGCCGTGGAGGCCGAAATGGTCCACGATGCCCCGGCCGCCCCGGCCGAGGACGCCTTCGCCGTGGGCGTCATCCACCGCCACGATCACGCCGTGTTTCTCGCACAGCTCCACGATCTCGGGCAGCTTCGCCACGTCGCCGTCCATGGAAAACACGCCGTCGGTGATGAGGAGCTTCTTTCCCTTTACGTCACCGTTCTCCTCGAGTTTTTTCTTCAGGTCGGCCATGTCGGAGTGTTCGTACCGGACCACCTTCGCCTTCGACAGCCTGCAGGCGTCGATGATGGATGCGTGGTTCAGGGAGTCGCTGAAGATGAGGTCGTCAGCGCCCCCCGCCAGGGTGGGGATCACCGTGAGGTTGGCGCAGAAGCCGGACTGGATCACGATGGCGGCCTCGGCCCCCTTGAAGGCGGCGAGTTTTTTCTCCAGCTCGATATGGGGCGACATGGTGCCGGCGATGGTCCTCACTGCGCCGGGACCCACGCCGTATTTATCGGTGTATTCCTTTACCTTGACGACCAGCCGGGGATCGTTGCAGAGGCCGAGGTAGTTGTTGGAGCAGAGATTCAGGTATTTTTTCCCGTCGATATGAACCCACGCCCCCTGGGGGCTTTCAAGCGTCCGGATGGTGCCGTAGAGCCCCGCCTGCTTCATTGCGTCGAGCTCTTCCGAGAGGAACTTCATGGGAACGGCCATGGTAACCACTCCTTTTCGTTTTTTTGAATCACCGCCCCAAGTATGGTAACGAACGGACATCCCTGTCAATGGAGTATAATTTCCATGGCCTTCCTATAATCTTCGCGGAAAAAATATATTATTCCGGCTGCACCAAGGAGGAATTCCCATGAACGAAGAAATGACCCTCGAAGCCCTGGCGGAGCGCATGAGCGGCGACAGCTCGGCCCCCTACTACATTGCCGGTGTGCTTCGGGAGGCCATCTACCGGGGCATTCTTCCCGAGGGGAAGTCCCTCCACCAGGCCCAGCTCGCCCTCCGGCTCGGCGTCAGCCCCATTCCTCTCCGGGAGGCCCTGCGTCTGCTCGAGACCGAGGGGCTTGTGGCCTTCCAGGGATACCGGGGCGCCGTGGTCACCGCCCTGTCGGTGGAAGAGGCGAGAGAACTCTACGAAATGGTCTCCGCCCTGGAGACGAGCCTCCTGAGGATCGCCTTCCCCCGCATCACCAGGCGCATCGTGGACGACGCCGGGAAAATTCTCGATCTCATGGACGATGAGCAGGACTGCATCCGCTGGCGGGACCTCAACCAGATGTTCCATAACCTGCTCTTCGAGCCCGCCGACCGTCCCCTCACCCTGGACATGCTCGCCAGGCTCCGCCAGAAAACAGACCGGAACATCCGCATCCACCTCGCCTCCATGCGGGAGGAGTCCCAGCGGCAGCACCGGGCCATCCTCGCCGCCGTGGCCGGACGGAACCTGTCCGGTGCCCTGGAAGCTCTCGCCGATCACCTGGCCTACACGTCCAACGACCTCCAGTCCTGCATGAGGCTCGAACAGGGAAACAGAAAACGATAGCTGGTCCGGAAAGGGCGCATTGTCCCCTGCCCTGGAAAGCCCGCGGGGTATCTTCACCCGGAGAAAAATCCGTTGTTTCTGCTGCGGAGAAAGTGCCTCCATGCCGTCTGACTGCGCTGTTTTTCCCGGGATCGTGTAAAATAGAACGTATTCGTCCGTGAGGTCAGAATTGTCCGACCTTTTGTGTGTCCTGTGTTTTGAACCGATCTTCCTGAGAGTGGGATTCATCCCCGGAGGTACCAGCGATGTCTTTTCTCAACAACGTGCTCGCGATTTTTATCCTGATTCTTGTCAGCGCCTTCTTTGCCGTATCGGAGATTTCCCTCGCCGCATCGCGGAAAATCAAGCTCAAGCTCCTGCTGAAGAAAGGCGACCACCGGGCCCAGAGAGTGCTTGACCTGCAGGAGAACCCGGGCCATTATTTCACCGTCATCCAGATCGGCCTGAACGCTGTGGCCATCCTGGGCGGCGTCATGGGCGAGTCCGCCCTTTCCCCATACATTTCTTCCTGGCTGCACCACCTGTATGACGGTCCCGCGCTCCAGACGGTTTCCTTTGCCGTTTCCTTCTCTTTCGTGACGGGGGCTTTCGTCCTTTTTGCCGATCTTATCCCGAAAAGAACCGGGATGATCGAGCCCGAACGGATCGCCATGGCGGTTGCCGCTCCCATGACCGTCTGCATGAAGCTCTTCGCTCCCCTGGTGTGGTTCTTCAACGGTCTTGCGGACATGCTGTTCAGGCTGTTCCGCGTTCCCATCGTCCGGCGGGAGGACATCACGTCCGACGACGTCATGGCCATGGCCGACGCGGGAGCCCAGGCGGGGGTGTTCCTGAACAAGGAGCAGCACCTCATCGCCAACGTCTTCGAGCTGGACACGAGAGGGGTTGCCTCGGCCATGTCGTCGAGGAACGACATCGTTTTCCTCACCCTGGGCGAGTCCGAAGAGAGCCTCTACGCAAAGATAACGGAGAGGCCCCACGGAAAGTATCCCGTCTGCGAGCGGGATTCCATCGACACGGTCATGGGGTACGTGGACTCCAAGGATCTCCTCCCCAGGATCGCGAAGGGGAGCAAGATCTCCCTGCGGACCGACCCCATCGTCCGCAAGATCCTCATCCTGCCCGATACGCTGACTCTTTTCGAGGCCCTCGAGCGGTTCCGCGACGCCAGGGAAGACATGGCCGTCATCGTGAACGAATATGCCCTGGTCGTGGGGCTGCTGACGCTTCAGGACGTGATGAGCACCGTCATGGGCGAGCTCATCAGTCCCTTCCAGGAAGAGCTCATCGTGCAGCGGGACGAGAATTCCTGGCTGGTGGACGGCACCACCCCCATAGAGGACGTGATGCAGGCCCTGGATATCGACGAGTTCGAGGGGTGGGAGAATTATGAGACCATCGCCGGATTCATCATGTACATGCTCAGGAGGGTTCCCAAGCGGACCGACAAGGTAGAGTACGGCGACCATGCCTTTGAAGTTGTGGATATCGACAACTACCGGATCGACCAGGTGCTGGTCACCCGCATCGGCGGGGAAGGCAGGACCGCGTAATTCCGCAGGCTTACAGTTCGGAAGAAAATGACATCCCCGGGGGCACAGTGCCTCCGGGGATGTTTTTTCGTTCGGTGTCCGATCTCATGCCTCCCGATGGAGGAAGATGATCTCCGCCCCGGGAGGAAGAAGGCTGTCCTTGGGCGGGTTCAGCATGACCGTCGGGGCGAGGCGTCTCAGCCCTCCCGGGTCGGTTTTCCTCCCGTCTTCGCTCCCGGGCGGGGGAACCACCCAGCCGATGGGAATGGAGCCGTTCCGGGGCATGCTGAGAAGATCCCCGAAGGAAAGGGGCGCTCCTTCCGGGTTTCCGGAAAGGGCGGCTTCCGCTGGACAGCAGACGATGTCGATGTCGCCGAACTGGATGAGGGAACGGAAGACAGGCTCGAATTCCGGCTGAAGGGCGAAGGTGGTCAGCAGCCTCCCGATGGTCAGGGGACCGATCACGTTGGAACAGTTGTGGATATTCCGCACCACCACTTCCGAATCCACGGTCAGGGTCTCCACGATCAGGCGGATGTCTTCCCGCTTCTCCTGCCCGATCAGCCTGCTGAGCATCAGGAGCTTCGACACCGTTTCCGCGTCGATCCGGTCCGCCGTGGCCGCGTTCAGCAAATGTCCGTCCGCCAGGAGAATGATCCTGTCCGTTCCGCCGATATCGATTGCCCGGCGGACTTCCTCCTCGGACCGGAAGCGGCATTCCCGGAAAAGCACGCCCTCGGGAAGGGGCGTCCTGGAATATTCAGCGTACCATGCCGCGAACTCCTCTTCCGTCTGGTTGTCGGCGATGGTGATCTTCATGGCGAGCCGGCCCAGTCCTTCGATGATGAAGGGAAGCTTCGGGTTCACCCCCACGATGACCAGGGTCCCCGAAGGAAGGCCGCCCATGGGGCAGAACAGGGAAGGCCCCTTCCCATCCTGCCGTCCCCCCGGCGCCGAAGGATCGAAAAGGGCGGCGTCCCAGCCGTTTTCGCTCAGGACGACTATCCCGGCATCTTCCGGAAGAGGTTCATCGGGGAAGGGAACCATTCGCAGCTCACCGTTCCCGTCCCGGTACCCCACCGGGACGGACTTCGGGAAGGCCCCGGCGATGTCCCTCCAGATCATCCCCCGGCCGATGGACGGGCTGACGTAATGAAACTCGTTCCCCTCCGCCGTCATGAGTTCGTTGAAAATATCCTCCGCGTAGGGGTTGAGGCACATGGACGAGATCAGCCTGCCGGTGAAAAAGAGGGGGTTGAAGAAGATTCTCCTGTTCTCCGAACCGAAGGGGCGGAGGAAATCGGTCACATGAAGGCTGTTCCCCAGGTCGAGATAGTTCAGGATGATCACCGGAGACCTGTCGGACTTCCATCCCTGGGTCCATCCCCGCTTCCTTCTGTCGCCCAGGAGCGTCTCCAGGGCGAGGAGGGTCCGGGTGACGATGGGGTCGTTCAGCCTCTCGGACAGCTTTCGGTCGGAAGAGCTCTCCCCGAGAACGATCACCGCCGAGGCCCGGTGGGCCGAAATGCGTTCCAGGGCATCCTCGTTCTGGAAGCTGCCCGTCCTGGTGATGACCCTGACGTGAGGTTTCGGCACCAGGGGCCAGCCGGAGGGCGAAGGTGGCGTCTCCCCCATCACCACCACCTTCACGGGGTGTTTCCGCTCGGAAACACAGAAGGATTCAAGCTCGTCCAGGATATGGGGAATGCACTCGCTCCACCCGAGGAGGAGAATATGGCCCCGCTCACGGACCTCCCCGGCGTCCTTCATCTCGCCCAGCCGTTCCATGAGCTTGCCGATGATGATGGCGATGAGGATGCCGTTGAACAGGACGATCCCGATAAATGAAAGGAGCAGCACCAGCCCCTTTACCAGGGAGTCCTGCCCCTGCATCTCGAAAATGCTGTCGGAGCTGATCATGGTGATCAGGGAAAACCAGAAGTTGCCGCCGTGTTCGGAGTTCATTCCCACCCTGTCCAGAAGAACGGTGAAGACCCACACGAAGACGAGGGAGACGAGGAGCAGCGTCAGGGACTGGCGCCAGATGGAAACTTCCATCAGGCGGCGGAAGCGGTAGGACAGCCAGCGCGCCGCTTCCGACTTCTTCAGCCGCCGGAACCGGAGCAGCCGGAAGATCCTCGGCAGGCGGAGCAGCCGGAGCATGGAGGCGCCGCCTCCGGGAAAGAGAAAGGAAAGGAAGACGTCCCAGGGGATGGTGGCCGCCCAGTCCATCCACCAGTCCCGGACATAGTCCTTTTCTTTCCCGCCGTAGGTAAAATACCGGGCCGTGAGCTCCACGGAGAAAAGGGCGGAAAAGAACAGATTCAGCCACTCAAGGAAAAGGTGGTCGAACAGGATAGACGCTATGGCGGCGAGAACCGATGCCGAAATGAGGAAGAGCAGCGCCCCCTCCACGACGGGATGCCGGAAGAAGAGGTCGACCTTCCTGGAGTAAGCGCCCTTGTCCGCTGAGAGAATTCCCATGGAGCAGCCTCCTGTGAAGGGGGTGTGCCGGGAACGGGTCCGCTGCCGTCAGCCCTTTTCGCCTTCGCCGCCGGCCGGAACGGGAGACGTTCCCTTTCGCCGCATTGTTGCCGCTGTACACTCCTGATATTGTATCCTTGATTGATGTGTTTTTGCAATACAACGGTCCGGGAGGGAAGGTTTTGTCAAAATGAACCTTAACAGGCCAAATGAGACAAAAAGTTGACATGCTGTTGCACTTCCCTGAAGATTGAGATCTAAACAAAACCGCTGCAGTTATTTTCTGATGCCGGGAAATTGTAAGCAGATGAATCTGAAGAAAGGAGGGGATTATATTGAACAACAGTTTTTTCATGTTCCGGGAACCGGAGAATGAGCCTCTCCTCGGCTTTGCACCGGGGACGCCGGAAAAACGGTCGTTGAAGGCCGCCCTGGCAAAGGTACGTTCCGAGGTTCCGGAGATACCCCTGATCATAGGGGGAAGAGAGTACGGAAGCGAAGAAAAGGGGCGGGTGGTGATGCCCCATGATCACGGCCACGTCCTTGCGACGCACTGCAAGGCATCGCCGGCGGACGTGGAAAGAGCCGTCAAGGAAGCGGCCAGGGCGAAGAAAGAATGGGAAAATATCCCGTGGACCGAACGGGCCGCCGTGATGCTCAAAATCGCCGAGCTCTTCACCACGGAATACAGGGACCTCCTTCTTGCCTCCACCATGCTCGGGCAGAGCAAAAACGTATTCCAGGCCCAAATCGACGCGGTGGCCGAGGCAGCGGATTTCATACGGTTCAACGTGGCCTACGCTTCCTCCATATACGCCGAACAGCCCCGCCTGGACAGGGACAGCCTCAACAGGATGGAATACCGCCCTCTCGAAGGCTTTGTTTTTGCGGTGACCCCCTTCAACTTCACTGCCATTGCGTCCAACCTCGTTCTCGCCCCCGTGCTGATGGGGAACACGGTGCTCTGGAAACCTGCGGGCACGTCCCTGCTCTCCAGCTATTACCTGATGAAAATCTACGAGAAGGCCGGCCTTCCCGCCGGGGTGGTGAACTTCCTTCCCGGTTCGGGGGAGATGATCAGCAGAGTAGTGACAAAACACCCGGACCTGGCGGGAATACACTTCACCGGGTCCACGGACGTGTTCTCGAAGCTGTGGATGCAGTGCGCGGAAAACCTGCGGAACTACCGGTCCTTCCCGCGGCTCGTAGGGGAGACGGGAGGGAAGAATTTTCTCGTCGTCCATCCTACGGCGGACGTGGACGCCGCCGTTACCGCCATGGTTCGGGGAGCCTTCGAATACCAGGGGCAGAAGTGCTCCGCCGTTTCGAGATGCTATATACCGAAGAGCCTCAGGGAAAAAATCCTGTCTCTGGCGGGACGGATGATCGCCGACATGAAGACGGGATCGCCGGAGGATTTCAGAAACTTCATCAACGCCGTCATCGACGAAGCCTCCTTCGACAACTGCATGAAATACATTTCGGCAGCCCGCACGTCCACCGAAGCTGACATCCTCTTCGGAGGAAGGGGCGACAAATCAGCAGGCTATTTCGTGGAGCCCACGGTCATCGAGACCACCGATCCGGAATTCGTTACCATGAGGGAGGAGATCTTCGGTCCCGTGCTCACCCTGTACACCTACGAGGATGACCGCTTCGGGGAAATCCTCGAACTGTGCGACCGCTCCTCCCCCTACGGCCTGACCGGTGCGGTGTTCGCCGCCGACAGGAAGGCCCTGGCTCTTGCCGCCCGGAAACTGAAATATGCCGCGGGGAATTTCTACGTCAACGACAAGCCTACCGGTGCCGTGGTGGGGAAACAGCCCTTCGGAGGCTCGAGAGCGTCGGGAACCAACGACAAGGCGGGAAGCAGGCTGAATCTCCTCCGGTGGACGAGCCCCCTCACCGTAAAGGAAAACCTCCGTCCTCCCAGGTGGTACACCTATCCTTTCATGGACGAGGAATAGACCTTTTTGGAAAACGGAACGCCCGTTCCCATACAGGGGCGGGCCTTTTTTATGCTGTCCGGGCTGCAGGATCATTCACTGCCGGCCGCGGAAATGCCGGAAAAAGGCCGCCCGGCGTTTTCCGGCAGAAGAATGTGCAACGCAACCGGAACATCCCCGAAAAGCTTCCGTTACGAATTTCCACTACACTTGATTCAAAAAGGCAGTATTTCAGAAGGAGGAAGCCGATGCTGATAGCATATGCTACGGCAGGAAACGGGCACAGGTCGGCCGCGGAGGCCATAGCCGAGAGTGTCCGTGCTGCGGGAAGAGTTGCGGAAATGGCCGATGTTCTCGATTTTTCCGACCCTGTGTTCCGGTTATTTTATTCCGACGTGTACCAGATGGCAGGCGAACACTCCCACGGCATTTGCGGGGCGATGTACCGGCTCACCGACATTTCCCCCCGTAACAGTTCCATCGTCAGGATCATCGACAGGATCAGCCTGAACAGAACACAACCCTTCGCCGATTTCATAAAAAAAACCGCACCCGAAGCCTTTATAGCCACTCACTTTCTTCCCATGTCCATCGCCGCCCGGATGAAAAGACACGGCCAGTACGGCGGTCCGCTGTTCGCCGTCGTCACGGACTACGATCTTCATCACTTGTGGTTTTCCGAAGAGGTCGATTGTTATTTCGCCGCCAGCGGAGAAATCGTAACCAGGCTTTCCGGTATGGGAGTCCCTCCCGAAAGGATTGTGGTCTCGGGAATACCCGTCAGAAGAAAGATTGCCGAAGCGGCTCGCGGCATGGCCAGGCCGGCAGGCTCCTCTCTTTCCGTTCTCTTTCTGGCGAGCTCCATAGCGGACGACAAGGCGGTGCAGATCGTGGACCTTCTTCTTTCTCTTTCCGGAAAACTGAACCTTAAAGTCATCTGCGGAAGAAACAGGAGCCTCCTGAAAACGCTTGAAAAGCACCCGCTCCGGGGAAAAGCCGGTTTTGAAGTGCTCGGTTTCACCGAAGACATCCATCATCATTACGGTGAAGCTGATCTGCTTGTTACCAAGCCGGGAGGCTTGACGGTCGCCGAAGCTCTCTGCTTCGGCCTGCCGATGCTTTTCGTTCACCCCATACCCTTCCAGGAGACCAGAAATGCCGAGTTCATCCAGAAGCAGGGAGGCGGCTGGATTATTTCGGATCTGTTTTCCCTCGGCCGGATTGTGCGCCTCCTGTCGTGCGAAAGGGGCCTTCTGGTGAAGGCCCGAACGGCCTGTTCCGGAATTGCGCGCCCCGGGGCGGCAGAGACCATCGTCCATGAGGTGACAAGGAGATCTTTCCGCTTTGACGGCTGCGGATTTCATGCCGGTTCCGCCCTTCAGGCGACGGGGACACTGTGATGGCAATTGACTATAGAAGCGTGTTCGTATCGGATGTTCACCTGGGGACGCGATGGAGCAGGGCCGAAGAGCTTGCATGCTTCCTTTCCTCGATCAGGTGTGAAAAACTCTTCCTGGTGGGAGACATCATCGACGGGTGGAAGCTCAGGAACAATCCCCGCTGGCCCCGGTCCCACAATCTCGTGATCCGGAAAATACTCAGGATGGCGAAAAAAACGGAAATATTTTATATCACCGGCAATCATGACGAGTTCGTGGACGAATTCGAAGGCTACGACTTCGGCGGCATAAGGATCTGCAAAAGAGCTGTCCACATCACCGCTGACCAAAGGCGCTTCCTGGTCATCCACGGCGACGAATTCGACGTGGTCGTCAAATACAGGAAGTGGCTCGCCCTGCTCGGAGACACTGCCTACACCTTTTCGCTGTACCTCAACACTATCCTTACACTGGTACGATCCCGGCTGGGACTTCCCTACTGGTCCCTTTCGCAGTACCTGAAACACAGGGTGAAGGACGCTGTGGCCTTCGTGGGAGATTTCGAGGAAACATTGCTCGCGGAAACAAAAAGGGGACACCATCATGGGGTCATCTGCGGACACATACACCACCCGGCGATCCGGAACCTGAAAGATGCGGTCTACTGCAATACGGGAGACTGGGTTGAAAGCTGCTCCGCTCTTGTCGAGCACCGGGACGGGTCTTTCGGGATCGTAAGGTGGAACGGGGAAAAAATAACCGAAGATGTGTCCGAAAGGCCCAGGCTTCTTCCGGGTGCCCCCGCTTCCTCCCCCGAGGCGGCACAAGAGAAAAAGAGAAGCGTCCCCGTGGCCGTATAGCAGATCCTCACCTGAAGCAGTTTCTGATTTCCGGGGCGGGGGAAAACTGTCTGCTTTTACGGCGACATTAGACATACAACCGAACCTCTCGAAGTTCTGGGAGGGCCGGTCGGTTCCAGGATGGCTTAGGCCGGGAAGTGCCGCCCGAGGGCGTCGGCGGCAATATTCTATCTAAAACTTACCGAAATCACCGTTTCAAGATTGAAACAGTTGTTCTTCTGACTGTCGTGTTCCCTCAGTCAACTACCGAGAATTCCTCGGTAGTTGACTGAGGCGCAAGTTCTCACTCCTGGCAGATGTTTGAAATGGGAAGGGTGAGACTTTATCACGGGTGCACTGGAAGAGGGCAACCATATCGTTTTTGTTTGCTGCAAAATAGAAAGGAAAAACGAGGAATGAAAAAGCCCTCCCAAAACTTCGGGAGGGCTGGCCGGTTCTTGGATAGCTTAGGCCAGGAAGTGCCGTCCGAGGGCGTCGGCGGCGAGGATGGCGGAGCACACGTCCTCAGGTGAAACGGCGAAGGGCATGTTGTGGATGGTCTCGCCGGGGGCGCAGGCGGCCCTGGCCACGTCCATGATCCGGGCCCGGTCCACTTCCTTCACGCCCATTTCCTCGAGGGTCACGGGCAGTCCCACGGAGGCGCAGAAGCCCATGACCTCGTCCAGTTCGTCCTCGGGGGCGTTCTCGAGGACGAGCTGCACCAGCGTCCCGAAGGC
The DNA here is from genome assembly GCA_018436595.1 of Synergistaceae bacterium. Classification (GTDB taxonomy): domain Bacteria; phylum Synergistota; class Synergistia; order Synergistales; family Aminobacteriaceae; genus Aminivibrio. The sequence goes on from JAHDLC010000035.1 coordinate 33,345, forward strand.
GACCTTCTCCCCGTGGTAGAGTCCGTGGCACTCCTCCAGGACGGTGAAGCCGTTGTGGACGGCGTGGGCGGCGCCCAGCCCGCCGCTTTCAAAGCCGAGGCCGCTGAGGAAGGTGTTGGCCTCCACGATGTTCTCCACGGCCTTCGTGCAGCTCCCGGTTTCCACGGCGAGAAGGGCCTTGAGGCCGTCTTCGAGGAGGGTGTCGTAGCAGAGTTCCGCCAGGGCGAGGGCTGCCTTTGTGGCGTGCCCGCCGGGCATGTTGGTCTTGTCGGCGGCGATGCAGGCCCGGGCCTCGAAGTACGTTGCCAGGGCGTCTCCCATGCCGGAGACGAGCAGCCGGGCGGGGGCGTTGACGATAACCTCGGTGTCCATGAGCACCGCGTCGGGGTTCTTCGGCAGGACGAGGTATTCACTGAAGACGCCTTCGTCCGTGTAGATCACCGACAGGGCGCTGCAGGGCGCGTCGGTGGACGCGATGGTGGGGACGATGATCACGGGCGTTTTTTCATAGTAGGCCACGGCCTTGGCGGTGTCGAGGATCTTCCCTCCGCCCACGCCGACCACGGCGTCGCATTTCTTCTCCCGGCAGACGGCCCGGATGCGGTCGATTTCGGTCTTTGAACACTCTCCGTTGAAAATCTCGAACACAAGGGAGGATTCGTTCCCCCGGAAGCCGGCCTTGAGGGTGCTCTCAAGGCGCCCCAGCCCTCCCCTGCTGAGAAGAACGAGGAATCTGTTCCCCATGGCGCCGATGTGGTCCTTCAGCCGCTTCAGTTCTCCGTAGCCCTGGATGTACTTCCCCGGGGCGATCATGATTCTGGACATGAACAACACCTCGCTTGATATGATATTTCGTTCACTATTATATCATACCAAAAAGCCCCCGGAGGAACGAAATCCGGGGGCGGGAGTTATTCTCTTTTCTCTTTCCGCTACTTCTGCCAGGTGAGGGCGAAACCGGCGAAGAGGGCGCTTCCCAGGGGAAGGGCATCCTCGTCGATGTCGAATTTCGGGTTGTGGTGGGGGTAGACCTGCCCCTTGTCCGGGTTGCACGATCCGTGGACGAAGAAGGTGCCCGGCACTTTTTCCAGGAAGAAGGCCACGTCCTCCCCTCCCATGGTGGGCTCGGAGATTTCCTTCACCTTGTCCGCCCCGGCGACGCCGGCGGCGAAGACCTGGAACTTTTTCGTGAACTCCGTGTCGTTTATCAGGGCGGGAGGGCCGGCCTCGTATTTCACTTCCGCCTCGCCTCGCATTCCCTCGGCGACCCTGGACGCGATGGCTCGGATCCGCTCCTCCACGAAGGCCCGGGTGGCGGGGCTGAGGGTCCTGACGGTTCCCTCGATGGTGCAGCTCTCGGCGATGATGTTGAAGGCCCTGCCGCCCTCGATGCGGCCGATGGTGAGCACCGCCGGGTCGAGGGGCGAAAGCTCCCGGCTGAGGATGGTCTGGAGCTCCAGAACCGCCGTGGATGTCATGGTCACCGGGTCCACGGCAAGATGGGGGGTGGCCCCGTGGCCGCCCTTGCCCTTGAAGGTGATGATGAACCGGTCCACCGCCGCCATGAGGGACCCGTACCGGACGCCGATCTCGCCGAAGCCGATGTCCTTCCAGAGGCAGCCCGTGTGGAGGCCGATGAGGGCGTCCACGGCAGGGTTTTCAAGGGCGCCGTCGTCAATCATGGCCTTCGCTCCGAGGACGTTCTCCTCCGCCGGCTGGAAGATGAACTTCACCGTGCCGGCAAGGTCGTTCTTTCGAGCGAGAAGGAGCTTCGCGGCGCCCAGGGCTATGGCGGTATGGGCGTCGTGGCCGCAGGCGTGCATGAGGCCGTTCTTCGAGGCGAAGGGAAGCCCAGTCTCTTCCTTGATGGGGAGGGCGTCGCAGTCGGCCCGGACGGCCAGCGTCTTCCCGGGAAGGGCTCCCCGAACGAGGGCCGTCACGCCCCATCCTCCCACTTTTTCCCGAATGTCCTCCGCGCCCATTTTTTTCAGTTCCTGCACGATAAAGGCGGCGGTTTTCGGCGTTTCAAGACCCAGTTCCGGAATTTCGTGAAGCGAGCGCCGCCATGCGGTGATCTCTTCAGACAGAGCCCGCGCTTCCTCGAGAATGGCGTTCATGGTATCTCCCCCGTTCGTTTGAAGGTTGAAACACCTCTATTTTACCTCATCTTCAGGCCTTTCAACCGGGTCCGAAGTGGGGTACACTTGCGGCAGCGGTCCGAGGAAGAAAGAACCGGGGCGGGATGTGCCGGGACCCGCGGAAAGCACAAGGGAAGGAATCGTGATGTCATGTCTGAGATGAAAAACGCCCTCTCGTTCAGGGGCGTGAACTTTTCCTTTGGAACGGACTCTGTCCTCCGGGACGTGACCTTTTCCGTTCCGCAAGGGGAATTCCTGATCATTATCGGCCCCAACGGGGGAGGCAAGACCACACTGCTGAAGCTCGCCCTGGGGCTGCTCGTCCCGGATTCGGGAACGGTCTCCGTCTTCGGGAAGAAGCCCGGTGAGGACCGGTCCGTGGCGGGGTACGTCCCCCAGGACACGGGACGAAACAGGGACTTCCCCATCACTGCCCTGGAGGTGGTGCTCCAGGGAAGGCTCGGGTTTCCGGGGGCGAAGCTTTCCTACGGCGGAAAGGACCGGGAGGCCGCCATGGAGGCGCTGAAGGCCCTGAAGATGGAGTCCCTGGCGGGGCGGTCCATGGGGGAGCTGTCCCAGGGGCAGCGGCAGAGGGTGCTCATCGCCAGGGGGCTGGCCTCTGACCCCGGCATCCTCTTTCTCGACGAGCCCCTCGCGAGCATCGACCCCGAGACCAGGGACATGCTGCTGACCCTTCTGGGGGAACTCTGCGGACGGCTGACGGTGGTGATGGTGAGCCACGACATGTCCGCCGTCTCGGCCCATGCCACCGCCGTGGCCTGCGTGAACCGGAAGGTGTTTTACCATGATTCGGCGGAGATCGGCCCCGATGCCATGGAGCAGGTCTGGGGAAGGTGTCCCGTGGAGCTTGTGGCCCACGGAATCCCCCACCGGGTACTGGCCGTCCATGACCACGATCACGGCGGGGAGCCGTGCAGCCATGACTGACCTGCTGCAGTTCGAGTTCATGCGGAACGCCCTCTGGGCCGCCCTGCTCTGCAGCGGCCTGTGCGGCATCCTTGGGACCATGGTGGTGGTGAAGCGGTACGTGATCCTCGCCGGGGGTGTGGCCCATGCGGCCTACGGCGGGGTGGGACTCGCCCTTTTCCTCGGGATTTCTCCCAGGCTGGGCGCCGTGGGGTTCTCCCTGGCCCTGGCCCTGCTCATGGCCTGGGTCATGCTGAAGAAGGCCTCCCGGGCGGATGCCATCATCGGCGTTATCTGGGCCGCCGGCATGGCGGCGGGGATCATCTTCGCAGACCTCACCCCGGGCTACGGTTCGGATCTTATGAGCTACCTCTTCGGCAGCATCCTTACCGTGGCCAGGGAGGACCTGCTGCTCATGGCGGGGCTGCTGGCGGTGACCCTGTTCGTCGGGATGCTCTGGAGCCGCGAAATTGCCGCCTTCTCCTACGACGAGGATTTCGCCCGGACGAGGGGCGTGCCGGTGACACTGCTCCATTTCGTGGTGGTGGTGCTCATCTCCGTGGCGGTGGTGCTCATCATCCGGGTGGTGGGGCTTATCCTGGTGATCGCCCTGCTGACCATCCCCCCGTCGGTGGCGGAAAAATATTCCAGGTCCCTCTGGACCATGATGGGGGTCTCCTGCCTCCTCAGCGCCGCCTTCTCCCTCGGGGGGCTCGCCCTGGCCGTGCGGTTCAACCTCACCGCGGGGGCGGTGATCATCCTGGTGGCGTCGGCGGTCTACCTGGCGTCCCTGCTGCTCCCTTCCGGCGGAAGAAGGTAGGAACCTTCCTCCGCCGTTTCCGTTTTTCCGTTGAACTGTATTTTGCCGGCCTTTTTTTTCCTGTCAGCAGGCGGATTCAGCAGCCCGGGCCCTTCGTTTCTGCAGGAAAAAGACCAGGGCGAAAATGGACACTCCGAGAGCGTCCCAGATTCGTCCCGGTATGAAAAGGGGACCGGCGCACAGCACGAGGAGGATCCGTTCGTAGAAGAAGAGCGACGTGCTGAGGTATCCCTCGATGGCCGCAGCGAGGCTTGTCAGGGCGAACATGACGACAACCGTTGTGATGGCGAAATCAAGAAGGGAGCCCTGGAGCAGCATTTCCGGCCGGTAGTAGAAAAGGAAGGGGAGGATGTAGAGCCCCTTGGAGAATTTGAAGCTCGTGAACATGGTCCGCCAGGGATCCGCTTTTGCTATCCCGGCCGCGACGATGGCCGCCAGTCCGACAGGGGGTGTTATCTCCGAATTTATGCTGAACCAGATCATGATGAAGTGGGCGACCATGAGGGGAAAGCCCATATCCAGGAGCGCCGGGCCGACGGATATGGCCGTGATGATGTATGCGGCGCTGCTGGCCAGTCCCATGCCGAGAACCGTGGAGATGAGGCAGACGAGGATGATGGCGATGAAGGGGCTTCCCTGCGACAGGGCCGAGAAGAACCAGGAAAATTTAAGTCCGACCCCGGTCAGCCCTACGATGGAGAGAATAATGCCGATGCACCCGGTAAGGCTTCCGATGCTCAGGAGATACTTTCCTCCGAGGACCATGCACTCGTAGAAATTTGTAAGGTCGATTCTCCGGGTTTTGCAGCCGTGGGTGACCAGGAGAGCGCCTATTCCCGCCAGCGCCGCCGTGCCGGGGGCGTATCCCATGGCCATGACCACAACGATCAGCACGAGGGCGAAGAAATAGTGCCAGCCGTCACGGAGCACTGTTCCTACAGGTTCGATATCTTCGGATTCTGCTCTTCCTATGCGGTGTTTTTTCGCTTCAAAGTGGATGAAGAGAAAGACTGTGGCGAAATAGAGGAGAATAGGCGTCGTCGCAACGGTGGCGATGGTAATGTAGGGAATTTGGGTGAACTCGGCCATGAGGAAGGCGATGGCTCCCATGATCGGGGGCATGATCTGTCCTCCCGTGGATGCGGCGGCTTCGACCGCCCCTGCGACGTGGGGCCTGTACCCAACCCTGATCATCATGGGAATGGTGAACACGCCGGTGGAGGAGACATTCGCTATGGCGCTTCCAGAAATGGAACCGATCATGGCGCTGCCTATGACGGCGGCTTTTGCCGGTCCTCCCACGGTGTTTTTCGTCAGGGCGAAGGCGAGGCGAATAAAGAATTCTCCGGCTCCCGTCTTCTCAAGGAAGGCTCCGAAGATGATGAAGGGAGCCACGTAGAGGATCATCATCCGGGCGGACAGTCCGTAAAATCCCTCAAGCCCGGCGTAGATGCTGTTGACCACCCCCGCGAGATCTGCTCCCCTGTGTCCGAAGGCACCGGGTATAAGGTTGCCGAAAAAGGCGTATGCCAGGAGCACAAGCGAGACAGAAGTCAGTGCCCATCCGATGACCCGCCGTCCGATATCGAGGGCGACGAGTATCATGGCCGTTCCCATGATGACGTCGAGAGGTTCGAGGCTGCCGAGGCGCATAAACCGCTCGTTGTAGTCATACATGGCGTAGATCGAAGCTGCGATGGTGAGGGCTAGAACGAGTACATCCATCCCCAGGGAGAGGCGCCGGTGTCCCGGATTCCGTGAGAAGGGATAGATGACGGCCGTGAGAATGCAGACCGTCATCAGGAAGACGGCGTGTTTTATCACCACGTCCGTTCCTATGAAGACAGTCCAGTAGAGAATGAGAAACGAGAGGAACGCCAGGCCGAAGTTGACGAGATGAAGAGACGGACCGGAAAAGGATCGTTCAATGTTTGCCGTTTCAGTTTGCGGATTTCGCTTCTCCATTGGAGCGGCTCCTTTCAAAAAGCCGGGCGCATGGATGGAAACATGCGCCCGGCAGCAAAACGATTATTTTCCGCTATTTCAGAACTCCGGCTTCTTTAAAGAACTTCTCTGCGCCCGGGTGAAGAGGAATGGGTATCCATCTGGCCGCATTTTCAAGAGACATCCCCTTGCCCGCCGCGTGAACTTTTGCCATGTACTTCAGCCCATCGGGGCTGTAGGCGGCCTTCACCATCTCGTACACCACGTTTTCATCCACGTCGGCCCGAACGCCCCACATGGCTCCTGAGCCAACGGTTTCAACGTCCGCATCCACGCCTTTATAGGTCCCGGCGGGAAGGGAAAGGGGAAGGTACTGGGGTTTTTCTGCGATCAGCTTGTCCCTGAAACCGGGGGCGAAGGTGATGAGCACCAGGTCATGGGTAAGTGCAAGCTCGGAGATTGTGGGTGTGGGAAGGGTCGAGACTTCCATGACGGCGTCCACCTGGCCGGCCTTCAGGGCTTCCATGGCCTCCCTTGCGGGGAGGTAGACGACTTTCTTGAAATCCTTTTCGGGGTCAAGACCGTGGGCCCGGACCCAGTCGAAGAACTGCTGGTGCATGGAGCCTCCGGGGGACCCTGCACAGACGACCTTTCCCTTCAGGTCGAGGTAGGTTTTGATCCCCGTGGATGCGAGGGTGTAGGGCTGGCCGTACTGGAGATACAGAATGCCCATGCCGCGCATCTTGTTGAAAGCCTTCTTGTAGGGGGCTTTGCCTTCGAAGGCGAGGGGCGGGTCGATGGTGTTGAGCATGCCGATCTCGGCCTGCCCCGAATCGAGCCTGTTGATGTTCTCATTGACTCCGCCTGAAGTGACGGCGGTTACCTCCACTCCGGGGGCATTCTTGGTCACGAAGTCGGCAAGGCCTCCGCCGATCGCGTAGAACCCGCCTCCCATAGAACCGGTGGAGAAATTGAGCTGCACCGTCGCCGCAAACGCGGCCGTTCCGAAAAGAAGGAGCACCGCAACTGCCAATGCAGATCTGAATACCTTCATGCTGTTACCTCCTTTTGTCCCGCTCTGTTGTTTCTGTCAATGCAACCTTCGCAGCGCTGTATCGTTTCCTTATTCCTGGCTGAAGACCTTCCGCAGCTCCGGCTTCAGGAAGGACTGAACTTCAAGGGCATATCCCTCCGGATCTTCGAAGAAAAAGGCCTCTATGGAAATTTCCGGTTTGAGGAGCAGTTCCGACGTGATTGTTACATTTTCCCTGCGCAGGTGCTCCCACCACTCCCGAACATCGTTCACCACAAGAGTGACGAGAACGCTGCTCTCGTTCACCGGTGCGGAACAGTGTCCGTGGTTCTCGTCGACGATGCCGAGAAAGGCCGTGCCCTGCACCCTGTATATCCGGCAGGTCCCCTGGTCGTCGGCGAGCTCGAATCCCATGATCCTCTCGTAGAAATCCCGCGCTCTTTCAAAGTTCCTGTAGTAGAAAAACGTGATCTGCGAACAAATTTCAGGCATTCCGAAGTCCCCCTGTTCATTGTTTTCCGCGGCCTTCATTTCAGCGGCGTTCAACCGGTTCCGCAGGCGCTGCGGCTCCTTCCGTCGATCTGTCCCCCTTCCAGTATTCGCAGTTTTCGAGGACATGAATTTCGATGATCTTCCGGGTGTGCTCCCCGTCGCGCGATTTCACGGCCTCCACTATCTCCTGGTGCTGCTCCCAGCTTGGACGGCGGGGGTGATGGGGTGTTTCCACGTCCTCCACTCCCGTGTAGAACGTGGCGTAGAGAAGGGTGTACATGATGGAGCGCCAGTAGACGGGGCTGAACGCCCTCGTGATGTAGCCGTTTCCCGCGAGCTCCACGAGGGTGAAGTGGAAAAGTCCGTTGAGGGATGCGTACTCCCCTTTCCGTATACCCGTATCGAAAAGTTCCCGCTGCCGGCGGATAATGTCCGTGAGGTTTTCGATAGCGTGCTCCGGACACTTTTCAGCGAGCAGAAATCCTGCCATTCCTTCCAGGGCGGCACGGGCATAAAAAACGTCCCGCATATCATTCCCGGAGAGTACCGGGAGGACATACCCCTTCCTTCCCGGAGTCTTGAAGAGAACGCCTTCGGCAACGAGGCGTCCCAGGGCGGTGCGGAGGGGAGTGCGGCTCATTCCGAACCGCTCGGTGAGGTCCGTTTCGTAAATGCGTTCTCCTGGGCGTATTTCCCTGGTGCGAATCAGCTCGAAAAGTGTCTGGAACGCCCGCTCCTCTGCTTGCTGGCTTTTTTTTGCCATAGGCTCGTCCCCTTGTGGATGTTTTATGGATACACATTGTGTATCCATAAAGTCGATCTATCCTGCATTATAGATCGTGTTAAAAATATGTCAATCCGTTTCTTCCCCCGTACAAAAGCAAAAGGAGAGAGAACATCATATTCTCTCTCCACGTATGGGTGCCGGGAAAAAAAGTGAGGTCACCCTCCCTGATACAAGGGCTGTGAGGCTTTCCATTCCAGGTATATTGCGGAAAGCTGATTCAGGCTGTTTTCCTCCATCCTCTCATCGCAGGGCAGGATTACCACTTTTCCGCTCCTGGCCTGCGGCACTCCCGGAGGAAGCTCCCAGGAAAGAGGGGGCTCGAATCCGGCGGCCCGAAGTCTTCTTTCAAGCTCCGCTCCGCCCTTTTCCGTCCGGACCGGCAGACCGAGAGGAACGGCGTCCCTGCCTGAAGGAAGAGGAATACCGAGAAGCCCGGCCAGGAGTCGGCAGTTGTTTCTCCTGGCGCCGGGTATGGACACCCACTCTGTTCTTTCAAGGATGAACCGCCCCGCTTCGGAAGGCGCCCTGACGGCTGAATCGCCGTCCAGCAGTTCTTCTCCCCTGAGGAGAAGTTCCCGGGATCCCGAGATCATGCCCAGGGTCTTTGCGGAGATGAAAGCCTCGAGAGGGGGCTCCAGTTCGGTCTTCAGCGGTATGCGGGAGAGGAGCAGTGCACCGTCGGGTACAGGAAGAAGTTTCCGGAAGCTGTAGAGGACGAAATCGCCGAAGGATCCCACCCCGGGGGTGAAGAGAGCGTGGGCACAGTCCTCTACTATGATGGGTCGTTTTTCCGCCGGAAGGGCCTCCAGGACCCGTTCCGCCGCTCTGTTGGGGAAGCCGCAGAAATGGATGTACAGGAAGAGATCTCCCGGCGCTGTTCCTGAAGAGGAGATTTCGTCGGGGGAAGAGTAGAATCTCACCTCGAACCCTCTCCGCAGCAGGGGCAGCGCGAGGGAGGCGCAGCACAGGGACGGAAGCCAGGCACGGCCTGACATCCGTGACGGCGGGAGAGAGTCCAGTGCCGTGGCCAGGGCCATCCTGCCCGTGCCCACGGAAAGGGAGAACCTCCCGTCCAGGGGAAGGATGCCGAGAAGGTGCCCGGAAACCGGGGGAGCCTGGAGTATGTCCCGGGGAAGGCGGAATTCGGCGGGAAATTTCACTTTCGTTCGGGAACCCGGCGCTGAACTCCGGGAGGGGGGATCAGTCCCGGGTCAGGGCGGCCGCGCCGATGGTGGCGGCGTCGTTCCCGAGGAGACTCAGCCTGAGGTCCAGGGTCTTCCGGAAAGGGGCGGCGAGGTAGTCCAGCACCCGCGGCCTGAGGACGGCGAGAAAATCCTCTCCCCTGCTCAGCCCTCCGCCGAGGATGACGGCCTGGGGATCCAGGAGGTGGATTGCTGAGGCGATGCCCTTGGCGAGGTGGTCGAGTCCCCTGTCCCAGAGGGGGGCTACCGTGGGGTTGGTCCTGCGGGTCCACAGGTATTTCAGGTCAGGCTGGAGCCCCATGGCTGTGGCCTGGCGCTCGAGGGCGTCGGCTCCGCTGATCCCCTCGAGGTGGCCGTGGGAGCCGCAGCCGCAGGGTTCGCCCGACCCCACCACCAGGTGTCCCGGTTCTCCCGCCATGCCGTGAAAGCCCTTCAGGATCCTTCCGCCGATGACGATGGCCCCGCCGATGCCCGTTCCGAGGGCCAGGAGAAGAAAATCGTCCATGCCGACGGCGGCTCCGCCCCATCCCTCGCCGAGGGCGTGGCAGTTGGCGTCGTTTTCCATGGCCACGGGGAGGCCGATTTTCGAGGAGAGCATTTTCCGGAGGGGAAGGCCGTTCCAGCCCGAAAAGTTGGGAAGGAGCAGGGCCGTCTCCCGGGCGGCGTCGAGCACCCCCGGGATGCCGACTCCCACTGGGCAGCCGCTGCAGGCACCAAGGGACTTCGCCATGGCGGCGATCTGGGAGAGAACCCCGTCAGGTTCCCGCCCGGAAGTGGGCTCGGAGATCCTCCGCAGGATATGGCCGTCCTCCACGAGGGCGGCGGCTATCTTGTGTCCTCCGAGGTCCACTCCCACCGCTTTCATGGCCGGTCTACTGCTCCACCCGCTTCGGTGCGGAACGCTTGTGGATCATGGGTCCCGTAAGGACGTACACAAGGCATCCCAGCACGAGAATGGAGGCGATCCACGCTGCGTACGTGTCGCTGAGAATCCACAGCAGAAGAACCACCAGGGCCGCAGGGGCGAAGTACTTCACCTTGTTCGACGGCTTGGGGTAGCGGAGGTTCGAGAGCTGCAGGGAGATCATGACGAGGATCAGGAACTGGAAAACCAGGGAGACCGGACCCGTGACCAGGATGTGGTCATCCGGGTACAGTACCTGGGCGGCAAAGGCGGAAAGGGCGATCCACGACGAGTTGACGGTGATGGGGAGGCCGATGAAGCCTCCCTGGCCCCGGAGGGGGTCCTTCAGACGGAACTTGGAAAGCCGCAGGGCCCCAGAGAAGACGATGGCCGATGGCAGGATGGTTCTCCAGAAGGGGCTGGGCCCGTGGAGCAGCAGGGCGTACATCAGCACCGCCGGGGCGGCTCCGAAGGCCGAAAAATCTACGAAGGTGTCGAGTTCGGCGCCGAAGTCGGTGGAGCCCTTGAGCCACCGGGCGAGGTTGCCGTCCAGTCCGTCCAGGATGAGGGCGAGCATGATGTACTGGGCGGAGCGGGCCAGGAGGGCCGGCACGCCGAGCCGCATGGATTCCAGGGTGGAAAGGATGCTGGCGAAGCCGAAGAAGAGCGCCGAAAGGGTCACCAGGGTCGGGACGATACGGCGCCAGTTGGCCAGGGTCCGGAGCTTCTGGAGGTGGTCCTTCGTCATGATTACCGGTTCTCCCTGTTCACGATCCGGGCGATGACGGTCTGGCCTGCGGTCACCTGTTCGCCTATTTGGGCGAGAATCTCGATGTCACCCTTGGGGAAGTACATATCGAGCCGGGAGCCGAACTTCATCATGCCGAATCTCTGGCCTCTCCTCACGGACACCGTCTTGTCGGGACGGAGCCAGTAGACAACCCTGCGGCACACGGGCCCCACGATCTGCGTCATGAGGCATGACGTTCCCTCTCCCTTGACGAGGATGGTATTGTGCTGGTTCACGTCGGAAGATTTTTCGTCGAAGGTGAAGAGTCTCTTTCCGGGGAAGTAGCCGAGGAAGGTGGAGGAGCCCCCGATGGGGAAACGGTTCACGTGGACGTCGAGAAGACTGAGGAAGATGCTGATGCGCACGGTGTCTGTCTTCAGGTATTCACCTTCGTAGACTTCGGCGATCTTGGCAAGCTTGCCGCTGGCCGCCGCGACGACCAGCCCCGGGTCGGACGGTGTGGCCCTGTCGGGATCCCGGAAGAAAAAGAGCATGTAGCCGGCCGAAATATTGGCCAGCAGCAGTCCCAGGAACAGGGACGTACCGCCGGAAACGCCGAAGAGCAGGAAAAGCAGGCACATGACCGCTCCGAACGCTGCCGAAGCAAAAAGAAACGGTTTTACCTCTGGACGGAATTTCATAAAATAAAGCCCCCTTGTTTTCTGTTTGTCGAATAATTATACCGTACATGGCTGGAGAGGTCATCTGAAATCCGGACAGTTCCCCGAATGTTGCGTCAGTACATTTACGGAATTTTTCTCTTTTGCGGGAAAGCGCGGCAGGAGCCCGCAGGTTGACCGGCGATTTCCAATGGGGTATAAGGGGGACGCGGCGAAAGCCGCAGGAGGACCCGAATGGAGAACCGCGAATTTTTTCCCGGACGGGAATCCGGCGAGGGAAGGACGGGCACTCCCCTTTTCCGGGCATCGTCAATCACGAAAATCTATCACCAGGGAACCCAGACCGAGGTCCGCGCCCTTGACGGGGTGGATCTCGAACTCTTCGACGGCGAGCTGGCGGTGCTCCTCGGCGCTTCGGGAAGCGGCAAGTCCACCCTGCTCAACATCCTCGGCGGCCTCGATATCCCCACGGGGGGGCGCCTTTTCTACAGGGAGGACGAGCTCACCGGCGCCGACGAGGATCTGCTCACCGCCTTCCGCAGAGATTCCGTGGGCTTTGTCTTCCAGTTCTACAATCTCATCCCCAGCCTGACCGCACGGGAAAACGTGGCCCTGGTGACGGAAATCGCCCCGGATCCCATGACCCCCGAGGAGGCCCTCGAACTTGTCGGACTGGAGGACAGGATGGACCATTTCCCCTCCCAGCTCTCCGGAGGGCAGCAGCAGCGGGTGGCCATCGCCCGGGCCATCGCGAAACGTCCGGAAGTCCTCCTGTGCGACGAACCCACCGGGGCCCTTGACGTCACGACCGGCATCACCGTCCTCGAGGCGGTGGAAAAGGTGAACAGGGAACTGGGGACCCTTGCGGTGGTGATCACCCACAACGCCGCCATCGCTTCCATGGCCGATCGGGTGATCTTCCTCTCCGGCGGGAAGATCACGTCCATCCGGGGGAACGAGCGCCGCATGCCGGCACGTTCCCTCTCCTGGTGAGCGTCATGCGGGCTCTCGACAGGAAGCTCCTCCGGGATCTTTCCGGGATGAAGGGACAGATGACGGCCATAGCCCTCGTCATGGCCTGCGGCCTCTCAATGATGATCATGGCCAGGGGGCTCGTGGTCTCCCTGGAGGAGACGGAGCGAAGATACTACGGCACGTCCCGGTTCGCCGACGTTTTCTGCGAGCTGAAGCGGGCGCCTCTCTCCCTCGAATCCTCCCTGGCCGCCCTGCCCGGAGTTGCCGCGGCGGAAACGCGGGCCCGGGGCGTTTTGACCCTGGACATTCCGGGAATGAGGGAGCCCGTGGACGGCATGATCTTTTCCCTTCCGGAGGACCGTCCCCAGCGGCTGAACCTCCTTCACCTGAAGGCGGGACGGCTGCCTGCCCCGGGCAGCCGGGACGAAATAGCCGTGAGCAGCGGCTTCGCGGGCGCCCACGGTTTTGTGCCCGGGGACGAGCTTGCCGGGACGGTCTACGGTGTCCGCCGCCGGTTCCGGATCACCGGCATCGCCATGTCTCCGGAGTTCATCTATGAAACCCGGGCGGGAGAGATGCTCCCTGACCCGAGGCGGTTCGGCGTTTTCTGGATGAACAGCGGGGAGCTGTCCCGGGCCCTCGGCCTGGAAGGGGCCTTCAACAGCCTTTCGGTGCGGCTCTCCCCGGGGGCCGACGGAGATGAGACCAAGGCCGGCATCGACAGGCTGCTCGAGCCCTATGGGGGGCTCACCGCCTACGACCGGGGGGATCATCCCTCCGCGAAGCTCATGAGGGACGAAATCCGGCAGCTGAAGGGGTTTTCCGTGGCCTTCCCGGCGGTATTCCTCGCCGTGGCGGCCTTCATGACCAGCGCCGCCCTCACCCGCCTCGTGAAGCTCCAGAGGCAGCAGATCGCCCAGTTGAAAGCCTTCGGCTACTCCCCCTTTTCCGTGGGAGCCCATTTCCTGAAATTCGCCCTCGTCCCCGCCGTCGCCGCCACCCTCCTCAGCCTGACCTTCGGCATGTGGGCGGGGCGGGCTTTCGTCTCCCTTTACCACCGGTTCTTCCAGCTTCCCTACCTGGAGTTCATCCCCGACTGGGGGGCCCTGGCCGCCGGGATAGCAGCGACCGCCGCCGCCGTCGTCCTGGGGGTCCTCAGCGCGGTGCGCCGGGCGGCCTCCCTCCCTCCGGCGGAAGCCATGCGGCCCGAGCCGCCGGCGGACTTCTCCCCCTCCCGTCTCGAGAAGATGGGGATCCACAGGCTTGTTCCTCCCTCCTTCCGCATGGCCCTGAGAAACCTGGAGCGGAGGCCCTGGCAGGCCTTCTTCACGGCCCTGGGCCTGTCCCTCGCCGCCGCGATTCCCGTCCTTCCCGGCGCCATGGCGGACGGTGTTGACTACCTCATGGAATTCCAGTGGTCCCTCGCCCAGCGGCAGGATGCCACGGCGGCCCTTCTCGAGCCCGGCGGGCCGGATGCCTTCTCCTCCCTGGAACGTCTTCCGGGGGTGCTCTCCGCTGAACCCTTCCGGGCCGTTCCCGTGGTGCTGAGGACCGGCCATCGAAAGTGGAGAACCGCCGTCACGGGCCTTCCCCGGAATCCGGAGCTCAACCGCCTTCTCGACCGGGACGGCAGGGAGATTTCCCTGCCTCCGGCAGGGCTCGTCATGTCGGAAAAGCTGGCGGACATTCTCGAGCTGTCCCCCGGGGACGGGGTAACCGCTGAAGTGCGGGAGGGGCGGCGTCCCGTGGTGCGGACGGTGCTCTCCGGCACGGTGTCGGACTACGCCGGCGTGGCGGTCTACATGGAGATCGACGCCCTCCGGAAGCTCCTCGGCGAACAGGGAACGGTGAGCGGCGCCTATCTTGCCGTAGATTCCCTCCGGTGGAACGACTTCCTCGCCGAGGTGAAGAAAACGCCCCGGATAGCCTCCGTGGGGTCCACCGCCGCCGTGCTGGAGAATTTCCGCCGGACCACCGCGGAGATGATGGGCATGTCCCAGGCGGTCTACTATGTTTTTTCCATCATCGTCTCCTTCGGGGTCATCTACAACGGCGCCCGGATCGCCCTCTCGGAGAGGGGAAGGGACCTCGCCACCCTCCGGGTTCTCGGGTTCACAAAACGGGAAGTGTCGGGGATTCTCGTCCTGGAGCTCGCCCTGCTGACCCTCGCGGCGGTAGGGCCGGGGCTGGTACTCGGGCGGTGGCTCACCGAAGCCGTCATGGAATCGGCGGGAAGCGAGACCATGCGGTTTCCCGTGATCATCACCGGGCGGACCTACGTCATGGCCGCCGTCACGGTACTGTTCTCATCCCTTTTTTCCTTTGCCGTGGTGACGAGAAGAATAGCCTCCCTGGACCTGCTCGGCGTGCTGAAATCAGGAGAATGAAGAAAGGACGGTAAGGTGCATGGACACGACTTCGGGACGGACCAACAACAACAGGGGAAGAATCCGGAGGTTGGTCAGGAAGGCGGTGTACGCCCTCCTCGCCATAGCCGCCGCGGCCTGGGGAGCCGTTCTGCTGATGCCCTCCCCCGTTCCGGTGAAGGTCATGGAAGTTGCCGCCGGACCCTTCTCCGTCACCGTCTCGGAAGAAGGAAAGACGGCCATCCGGAACCGGTACACCGTGTCCGCCCCCGTGACGGGATATCTGAACAGGACGGTCCTCCGGGCGGGCGACCGGGTCCGGCGGGGGGAAACCGTTCTGGCTGTCCTCGATGGCGAACCGTCGGGGCTCCTCTCCCCCAGGGCCCTCGCCGAGGCGGAGGCCCGCCTTCGGGCGGCGGAGGCGGCCCGGTCCCTGCGGAAGGCCGAGCTTGACCGGGCGAGGGTGGGCTATGACCTGGCAAAAAAACAGTTCGAGCGGATAGACCGCCTCCTGCCCTCCGGGGGCATTGCGAAGCAGGACTGGGACGTGGCGGAAAACAGGATGCAGCTTCTCTCCAGGGACGTGAAGGCGGCGGAGTTCGCCCTCCGCATGGCGGAGTTCGACGCGGAGCAGGCCCGGTCCTCCCTCATACAGGGTCCGGAAAAGGGGAAACCCTCCGAACCGGTGCGGGTCCTCTCTCCCGTGGACGGGTACGTGCTGAAGGTCTTCGAGGAGAGTGCCAGGCCGGTGCAGGCCGGAACGCCCCTCCTCGAGGTGGGGGACCCGGATGACCTGGAGGGCGAGGCGGACCTGTTCTCCGCCGATGCCGCCGGGGTGGTGCCCGGAATGGAGGCTTCCATCGACGGCTGGGGGGGAGACAGGTCCCTGAGAGGCCGGGTGTCCGCAGTGGAGCGCAGCGGCTTCACCAAGGTGTCCGCCCTCGGCGTGGAGGAGCAGCGGGTGAAGGTGCGGGTGGACATACTGGATCCCGTTCCTCCCGGCTACCTGCTGGGAGACCGGTTCCGCATCGTGGTGCGCATCGTGGTGCGGTCGGATGGCGGGGTGCTCCAGGTGCCCCTCAGCGCCCTCTTCCGGCGGGGGACGGAATGGCATGTCTTTACCGCCGGGGGAGGAACGGCCCGGGATCGGAAGGTGGAAACGGGCGACAGCAACGGAATCATGGCGGAAGTGCTTTCGGGGCTCAAAGAGGGGGAACGGGTGATTCTTCACCCGTCGGAGAAAATCCGGGACGGAGTGAAGGTGGTGCAGGAATAGGGTGTCAGTCAGCCGCCGGAACGCCGAGGACTCTCTCCGCGGAACGGGGGGCGGGGGATTCCCCCTTCCGGTCGAACCACCGGATGATCTCCATGACACCGTCGAGGTGCTCCACCAGGGCCGAGCAGTGATCCACCCAGTCGCCGCAGTTGAAGTACTTTACTCCCTGGAAGGCCCGGACCGCCGGGTTGTGGATATGGCCGCAGATAATTCCCGAGGCGTCCATTTCCCTGACCGAGCGGGCGATACGGCTCTCGTAGCGGCTGAAATACTTTACCGCCTTTTTCACCCTGTCCTTGAGAAAGGAGGAAAGGGACCAGTACTCCCGTCCGGCGAGAGAACGGAAAAAGTTGATACCAGTGTTCAGATGCTGGGTGAAGCTGTAGGCCCTGTCGCCGGCCCAGGCAAGCCAGCGGCTGTAGAGCATCACGACGTCGAACTGGTGCCCGTGGACTACGAGGTACCTTCTGCCGTCGGCCCCGGTGTGGACAGCCTCGGAACGGATCCTGACACCTCCGAGGGACTGGCCGTCGAACCGGTTCATGAACTCGTCGTGATTGCCGGGGATATAGGTCACTGAGGTTTTTCCCGCGAGAGAGAGGATGGACCGGAGTACCGACGAGTGGGATGCAGGCCATGATCCTCCGGGCCCCATGTTCCACCCGTCGATGATGTCCCCCACGAGGTACAGATTGTCGCACTCTACGGAGGAAAGAAAGCCGGAGATGTTGGCGGCCCTGCACCAGCGGGTTCCGAGATGGAGGTCTGAGAGAAAGATCGATCGGTATTTCAGCGGGGTCATCCCTTCCTTTCCGAGGCGCCTCCGAGGACGCCGCTTCCCATTATACAGCAAGGGAAATGTCCGGTCTCGCCGGTCACTCCTGGGAACCTCCGTCGTCGGTTCCCGGACGGATGATCTGCTTCATGATGTTCTCCAGGAGCTGCTTTTTCACCTGGTCCTCGGTGCTGGTGGAGGTGTCCTTGCCTTCCCCGGTGGGGATTTCCACGGTGATTTTGATCGTGGTTTCGTTTTTCCCGGAACCGTTGGGCCTGGGTATGGACGCGGGGGCCGCCGGGGAGGTCACCTTGAGGTCGGTGAGCACCGGGGCGTCCCAGGTTCCCCGGAGATTGAAGGACGTCTCCCGGAAGTCCCGGACGGACATGCCCCCCAGGAGGCCCGAGAGGAACTTCTGGAGGAATGCCGGGTCGGTGAGGGGATTCCCGTCCACGGCGATGATGCCCTGGAGGGCGCCGAGAAATGCATTCAGGGCCCGGACGTTGATGTCCCCAACGCACTTGAGGTCCAGGGGAGAATCGTTCCACCCCAGGGACCCACTGGCGGAGAAGTACCTGTAGACGTTGTCCCCCACGGGAGCGGAAACCCTGCTTCCCGGAAGGAGGAAGATATTTCTTCCGTCGAGGTTGAAGCTTGCCAGCACGGAGCTGAATTTCACCGCTCCCGTGTCGGAGACCGTCTTCAGGGCGTCGAACCCCGACACCGTGCCGTCCTTGGCGGAGAGCTGCCCGCTGCCGAAGACCATTCCCACCATGCCCCCGGTGCCGCTTGCCCTCGCCGTGAGGTCCGCCTTTCCGGTCACTGAGCCCTTTCCCCCGAGTATCCTCTCCGTGGCGCTCCCCAGGTCCATTCCCTTCACGGTGAGATTTCCCTCCCACCGCATGGTGGCCGGATCGACCATGCCGGAGACGGCGGCGGGCCCTCCGTGGTACTGAGCTTTCCCGTCCCTGATGGTGATTCTGCCGTCCTTCCAGGAGAATGGGATGTCCACGGCGGTGACGTCCGTGCGGTAAAAGCCGAGGGAGGAAGAGCGGATATGCCCCTCCCATGCACTTCCCTTTTCATTGAGGAGCCCTCTGGCGGTGAAATCCGCCTCCCCTGAGACCATGCCCGCCGACTGGGCGGACAGACCGGCGGCGGTTGCGCCAAGGTCGATCTTTTTGCTGTTCTTGAGGGTAATCTCCGTTCCCCTGGGCGTAAAGGCCATTTTCCCCTCCACGGCGAGGATGCTCTTGCCGAGGGCTCCTTCGGCGGCCAGGGCATAGGCGCCCTTTCCGTCAGGTTTCAGCGAGAAAGCGGCCTTTTCCATCAGGAGTCCGGAGAAAGTGATGAGGGGAGAGGTCCCCGAGAAGACGGCGGACAGCTTTCCTCCGATGGTCCCGGAGAGGGAGACCTTTGCCGCTGCCGTGCCGCCGAGGCTCACGTCGGGGAAGAAGGCCCCCGAGAGCTTCCGGAGGTCAAGTTCACGCGATGAGGCCGAAAGGCTGATTTTCCCTTTCTGCTTCAGTTCCAGGGTCCCTTCCGCGGTGACCGGGGCGTCCAGGACCCGGGCGGAAAAGGATGTCAGCCTGAGGCTGGAGAGGGTTCCCTCAGCCTGTGCCGCCAGGGAGCGGACGGAAAGTCCCCCGGCTGAGAGTTCCGGTCCGTTCAGGGACAGGGAGAGGGATGGGGAGGATGCCTTTCCTGAAAGGGAGAATTCCCCTCCGACGGTCCCGGAAGCGGAGGAAGGAGAGGTCCCCAGGTCCGCAGCGGCCTGCCTGAGGGCCAGCCCCGAGAAGGCCCCCCGGAAATTCAGGGACGGGGAATGGGCCAGGGAGGAGATCTTTCCCGAGAACTGCACCTTTCCTCCCCAGAGGGAGGCCGCGGCCTCCGAAAGGGAGAGCTCGCCGCCGGAAAACCGGCCTTTCAGCACCGCTCCCCGGAGAGGAAGGATTTTGGAAAGAGGGGTGTCCCTGCCCCTGAGGTCGAACTCCACCACCGGCGCGGCCAGGGGTGACCGGGCGGACCACTTCAGGTCCGCCGTGCCCGAGGCGTCCAGGGGCTTTGACGACGAGGCGAGGGACTCGATGAAGGCCCATCGGATGTTCTTTCCCTCTCCTGAGAAAGCCATAGCCGGTGCGTCTCCTGAAAGCCCCGACAGGGTCCCCTTCCCTGAGACCGTCCCTCCTCCCGGAACCGACAGGGAGACCGACGATACGTTCAGACCATCCGCCGTTCCGGTGAAGGCGGCGGCAAGATTCTCCGCAGGGGTGCCCAGGACGGTCAGCTTCGGGGCGGAGAGATCTCCGGAAAGGGTCATTTCCCCTTCGAAGGGATATTTCAGGGAGAGCTTTCCCGTTCCCGTGCCGGAGAGCTCAAGGCCGGGAACGTAAACCGCGCCGGAGGATTTCAGGTCGAACCGGTCGGAACGGATCTCCAGGGCGGTTTCAGTCCGTTCATTTTCGTCGACGGCAACCTTCCCCGATGCGCTGAAGGAGGAGCCGAGCCATTTTCCCGTCGCCCTGAGGTCGATGAGGTTCCCCCCGGTCAGATCGAGACCCCCTTTCAGTTCCGTCACGGGGAAGCCTTCGAGCACCGCCTTCGGCGAGGCAAAGGCGACGGTGCCTCCCAGCCTGTCGAAGGGGCCTTCGAGATCGACCCTGAGCGACGAGATGACACCCCTGCCGAAGGAAAGCCAGGAGAAGAATCGGGTCCACTCTTTGAAATCCGCGTTTTTGAGCCCCAGCTTGATCTCCGCCACCGGGACCGGAGCGAAGAACACGGAAAGGCTGCCCTCCACGGGGGACGAAAAGACCGTCCCGCCCGCGGGGGAAAGGGTTGCCTTCTCCCCGTCGGCGGACCAGTGGAAACGTCCTTCCGTGAGGAGATCCCAGATGTCGCCTTCGAGTATCTCCCCCTCCCCGGACAGGAGAAGTTTCCCGCCGGGACGGCTTGCCGTTATGGTGGAGGCGACGGTGCCCTTCATGGAAAAGGGAACGGAAAGAAGGGAGCCGGCTTTTTCGAGGTCCAGGTTCTCCACATTTCCTTCCAGGAAGAACTCCGGGTACATTTCCCCTGAAAGGCTTGCCGCAGTGCTGCCCGCCTTCAGGTAGCCGTTTGTGAGGAAAATCTTTTCGTCCTCGGCAAGGGATCCTCCCAGTTCCACGGGGGTGCCCAGAAAATTGCCCCGTGCCTCGAGAGTGACCGTTCCCTGCCCGGGAGTCAGCCGGAGAAGGTCAAGCTTCAGCTTTCCCAGGGGAGTGGAGATCTCCGAAGGGGAGACAATGACCACGGGGAGGTCGAGGGGCTTTCCTCCCGGTGCCGACGGGAGCTCGGTTTTGCCGGCGGCGGCGAAGAGGGGTTCCGCTGCCACGAAGCCGTTCTTCAGCGAAATCCTGTCGATTCCCGAAGATCCCCTCAGCAGCGAGAGCAACGAGAGGGAGACGGTGAGACTGTCCGCCCGAAGAATTTCATCGTTCTCGAAGGAAAGGCGGACATCCCAGGCCGTGAAGCCGGTGACCGGATTGCCGGAAAACCGCCCGGCCTCGAGGCTCCAGCCCGGCAGATCCCTGAGGGAGTCGTTGAGAGACGTTTTAAAGAGATCCGTTCCCGCGTCTTTCCCCGAGATGAGGAACAGGACGGCCGCCGCCGGAACGGCGAGGAGAAAGAAAAAAAGAACGGCCTTTTTTCCTGGTTTGCTCATGTCCTACGTTTCCTTTCGGCTGGTGCTGTTTTCAGTTCCGCTGCTCTTCGGCAGACATTATATACCGGGGCGGCGACGGTGCAATCATAGGGGAGGACCGCCGGGAACACCAGAGAAGGATTACTGATATATTAAAGAGCGAATAGTCATATCTGTTCAACCTACATATGGCGGCCCGTGGAGAGGTGTGGAAATGTGGATATGTGGAGAAGTTGGTGGATAACATCCAAAAAGACGGCAAAAAAGGGTTGAAAAAAGGGGATTTGTGGATAACCCGGCGGCCTGTGGACATTTTTTCGGAGACACTAGGAAAGTGGGGGACAAAAAAGCGGCAGGCCCCGTCTGTGTTTCACCCGTCGGAATCACGGCTGACCTGGAGAAAGGAGGCCACGGGAATTTCGCATCCCCGGGGAGAAAGAACAAGCTTCCCCCGGACAGTCACCCGATCGCCCTTCCTGAGGCCCAGAAGGGCCTCCGTGCGGGAATTCCTGTAGGCGGTGACCGTAAGCCTTCCCTGGGAAAGGAGTATCCTCCGCCCCCGCTCCTCCACCCTCTCCAGGGTCATCCGTACCGTGACGAAGCTGCCGGCAAGGACCGTCGCCTCGCTCCACACCTGGGAAGGGTTGAAAATCCTGTTTTCCGAACGGCTCCAGAGCCCCGCGCCGCTCCTGGCGGCCTCCTCCATGGCGGAAAAAATTCTGGGGGCGTGCTTTCCGTTGGGGGGAATGATCAGCGGCAGGGCAAATCCTCGTCGCACCAGCTCCTCGTTCACCAGCAGCTCTCCTTCCGGAAGAGCCACCCAGACATAGGCAAGGAGCCTTTCGTAGCGGTCCCTGAGCTCCTCGTCGAATTCCAGGCGGAGGGGGCCGGAAGAAATGAGGTCCCGGTTTGCCCCGGCCGCTTCAAGGGCCAGTTCTTCCTCTCCGCGGCGGGGATGGTGGAGTTCCGGGGTGTCGATGAGAAGATAGCGGATGGTGGTCCGCTCTCCGTTCAGGGGAACGGAAATGGTGTCTCCGTCGTGAACCTCGATGCCCGCCGAGGAGAGAAGCTCATGGGCGTCCGGACCGCCCATAAGCCCGGCAAGGGAGAGTATTGCCGCCGAAAGGAGGGCCGCAGCCGTGGAGAGGATGCGGATCATGGCGCCTTCACCCGGTCCTGCAGGGGATATACCCGCCAGAGAAGGTCAGGGCACGTCCACGGCGTGCCCCCGGACGCCACGTACCGGATTGCCGCAGCTCCATCCGTTCCCGGAGCCTGCGGGAGGACGAGATAGGAAATGCCCGCCCTCCGGTAGACGTCGGGCAGAAAGGGAATTCCGGGTCCCTGGAGCACTACCGTTTTCTCCGCCGGCCGGGGAAGGAGGGAGAAAAAGGCCCGCGTTCTGAAGACCTCGGCGGTGAGCCACACCCAGCCCGAGGAGTTCAGGTGCTGGGAGGCCGTCCATTCAGGGAAAACGTTCAGACCCCGCCTGCCGTCGTCGAAGACGGAAACGTTCCAGTTCCAGTCCCGGAGAAAATCGGTGACCCAGGGATCGGGGGTCACAAGAGACACCCTGTCCCCTCCGGGAAGGGGCAGGAGGCTTTCCAGGGGAAGGCCCTCCCCCGTCGCAGGGGCGAGGGCGGCAGCGGCCGCCGAAGCGGCGGCATATTCCTGGGGGAAAGGCGAGACGAGAAGCCTGGCGAGGTCCCGGGCTCCCGAGGCAAGAAGGCGCCTCGTATGGTCCTCCCGGGGAGAAAGGGAGGCGCCGCCGAAGGGCGGTACCGCTCCGAGCCCCCAGCGCCCGTCTTTCAGGACCACGGCGCTTCCCTTCCAGCCAAGGACAAGGGATTCCACTTTCCCTTCCCCGGCTGAAAGGAGCCGGTCCTGGATTTTCTCGTACAGGCCCATGGTCATCCCCCCTTTTCCTCCATTCTATACTCCCCGGATGTCCGGGGAAAGGGCGCACCCCGGGAAGAAAGGGGTATAATGTTCCCCGTATGAACTCTGGAACGAAAGGGGACACGCCGGTGGACCACGTGGATGAACAGATCCTCTCCTCCCGGGGCGAAATCCTGAAACGGTACGGGGATCTCCTCGCCTCCTACGGCGGGAAAATTCGCCTGACCGGACCCAGCGATCCTGAAATACTCTGGAACGACCACATTCTTGACTGCCTTTTCACCGTTTCCATCCTGCCGGAAAAGGGGCAGGTCCTCGACGTGGGCTCTGGAGGCGGACTTCCCGGCCTGGTCTGGGCCATCTGCCGTCCCGATCTGGAAGTGACCCTCCTTGACAGCGTAAAAAAGAAATGCGGCGCCCTGGAGGAGATGGCGTCGGCGCTGGAACTTCCCAATGTCCGGGTCGTGTGGGGAAGGTGCGAGGAATACGCTCTTCGGGAACGGGAAACCTTCTCCCTCGCTGGCGCCAGGGCAGTAGCCGGAACGGGAATTCTCCTCGAATATCTCGCCCCCTTCGTCGCCGTGGGCGGAACCGTACTCGCCATGAAGGGGCCTCTGTATACCGAAGAAATCGAGCCGCTCCAGGGACGGTGGAACCGGCTCGGTCTCGCCGCTCCCTCCATTGTTCCCTACGGCGGGGATGAAAAAAAGAGATTTCTTCTTCTCTGGAAGAAAAACGCCCCCTGTTCCTCCCGGTTTCCCCGGAAGACGGGCATGGCGGAAAAAACATTCTGGTGGAGGTGACGCCCCCATGCTCATTCTCACGGTTTCAAACCAAAAGGGCGGAGTAGGAAAAACGACCACGTGTGTCAATCTTGCGGCTGAACTGGGCCGCCTCGGCTATTCCGTCCTGGCTGTGGACATCGACCCCCAGGCGAACTGCACCAGCGGCCTGGGCATATCGCCCGAAGACTTCGAACTCAGCCTCTACGACGTGCTTCTCGGCGAGGCCGAGGCCAAGGACGCCGTCCTTCCCACACAGTGGGAAGGGGTCTCCATTCTTCCCGCCACCATCGACCTTGCGGGAGCGGAAATAGAACTCGCCAGCGTCATAAGCAGGGAGACGAGGCTGAGGCGGCACCTCCGGTCCCTCGACAGTTTCGACTTAGCCATCGTGGACTGCCCTCCCTCCCTCGGCATGCTCACCATCAATGCCCTGGTCGCCTCCGACAAGCTCATCATACCCATCCAGTGCGAATATTACGCCCTGGAAGGAGTCGGACAGCTTTCGAAAACCGTTGGTCTCGTCCGGGACAGCCTCAATCCGGAACTCGAAATCAGCGGAGTGCTCCTGACCATGTACGATTCGAGAACCAGGCTTTCCAACGAGGTGGCCGAGGAGGTTCGCCGCCAGTTCGGCAGCGTGGCCTTCTCCTCCGTCATTCCGAGGAACGTCAGGCTGTCCGAAGCTCCGAGCCATGCGGCCCCCATAGGTTACTACGACCCCTCCTCCACCGGGGCGCAGGCATACGGAGATCTTGCCAGGGAGGTGTCAGGACTGTGGCTAAAGCGCGCGCACTAGGCAAGGGACTCGGTGCCCTCTTCACACCACCGGCTGAATCTCCCCTTCAGCCCGGAGGCGGGCAGGGGGAAATCACGTCCCTTCCGGTAGACAGAATCCGTCCGAACCCGGCACAGCCCAGACGGGACATGGATGAAGCGGCCCTCGATTCCCTCGCGGAATCCATACGGAATCACGGAGTCGTCCAGCCGCTCATCGTCAGGCCCCTCCAGGAAGAAGGAACCTACGAGATCGTGGCGGGCGAGAGACGGTGGCGGGCGGCCCGCTCCGCCGGGCTCACGCAGGTACCGGTTCGGGTAATGGAAGGGAGTGACCGGGAACTGCGGGAGATATCCCTGGTGGAGAATATTCAGAGGGAAGACCTGTCCCCCCTGGAGATTGCCTCGGCCATTACGGAGCTTATCCAGCACCACTCCCTCACCCAGGAGGAAGTGGCCGAACGCATCGGCTGGAGCAGGACCGCCGTGACGAACAAGCTCCGCCTTCTCCAGCTTCCCGAAGAGATACGGAACATGCTCTCCGAGAGCCTTCTGTCCGAAGGACACTGCAGGGCCCTCCTCTCGGTGGACTCTCCCTCCATGATGATCGCCCTAGCACGGACGGCCGAAGAACGGGGCATGTCCGTCCGGCAGCTGGAAGAGGCGGTAAAGCGGTCAAAGCTGCAGGTGCCGGAGATTTCAGCGGCCAAACGGGCCTCTTTCGTCATACCGGAACCGGTGCAGTCATCTCTCAGGGGGCTTGGAATCTCTCTTCGGGTGACGGGAAACCCGAACCGCATGAAAGTGTCTCTCGACGGGCTGAACAAAAGCCAGATGGAGGCCTTTGTTCGCCTTCTCGAAGAACGGGGGGAAGAACTATTTCCCGGGAAATAGGTGATAAAAGGTGAACAAATTCAATGATGTAGTAATGTTTGGAAAAATCATATCGACGGGATTCCTTATCGGCGGATATGTGTTTCTTGGCGTCTATATTGCCCGAAGACTTGTAGCCTCGGGGTATCCCAACTGGCTCAATGCAGCCCTTCCTGCCGTTCTCGCCCTCTTCGGCCTCGCCCAGGGGTGGTTTCTTGTCCGGGAAATAATGAGAAAAAAATAGCAAACAGGTTTCACGTGAAACAGAACGAAGAAGAGGAAGGATGATGGACCATGGAAAACATTTTCGCCCCTTGGAGAATGGCCTATATCCAGGTATCAAAAAAGCAGGACGGCTGCATCTTCTGCGATTTCCCGCCGGAACACCGTGACGAGGAACGGCTCATTCTTCACAGGGGAAAAACATGCTTCGTTATTTTCAACGCCTTTCCGTATAATCCCGGCCATCTAATGGTGGCTCCCTACCGACATACAGCCGAATACGAACTCCTTACCGACGATGAGATGCTCGAGATGCACCGGCTGGGAGGAAAGTGCATTTCGGTGCTGAAAAAAGTGATGAACCCCCAGGGCTTCAACCTCGGCATCAACCTCGGAAAAGTAGCCGGCGCAGGCTTCGATGGCCACCTCCACCTCCACATCGTTCCGAGATGGAACGGAGACACCAATTTCATGCCCGTGTTCGCTGATGTTCGTGTCGTCGCCGAGGAGCTGGCGGCAACCTATGGACGGATGAAGGAAGCCTGGAATGAATGAGTGACCTGTTCATCGAGCCTGCCCGCGAAACCGTCACGGAAGCGAAAATCCAGAAATCCCGCTTCATAGCCCATGTATGCATCAGCACCGATGAAACCCGGGCTCGTGAAAGAATTAAAATCATTTCATCGGAGCACCGACAGGCAAACCACAATTGCTGGGCGTACCGGGTAGGTACCCTGAAAAGAGAGGAATACTTCTCCGACGACGGCGAACCGGCCGGAACGGCGGGAAAACCCATTCTCGGAGCTATTCTCCGGCAGGAAATGACGAATGTCCTGGTGGTGGTGACCCGGTATTTCGGCGGCATCAAGCTTGGTGTACGGGGCCTCATAGAAGCCTATGGAAACACAGCCTCGGAAGGACTTCTTGCCTCCGGGAAAATTTCCCGAAGGATACGGACGACCTATGAAGTCCGGATGCCCTATGACATGGCCAAGCTGATGGACCGTCTGCTGGATTCCTGCGATACGGGGGTGGAATTTCGCACCTCCGGGTACGGTGCTGACGTGACGGTACAGTGCGCCGTCCCTCTCGACTGTGCTCAAAAGGTCGAATCAACCCTCGACGAGTGGAAGAACGCACGGAGAATCATTGACTGGGAGAGAAACAGCGGAACTCCAGGAGTGTAATTTCCGAAGCCGGTAATTTTTTTTCCCGAATCGAAGAGTCCCGGCAGGAAGAGTATAAAAGCCTGCAGCGACGCCCCCTTTTCTAGGGTGACAAAAGAGAAGAACCCTCGTTTCAAAAAAGAATATCCTCCTCTCGATCTTCCGCCTGACGATGAATTGAAACACTACGGACTGCAATGAACACCTTTTCAACAATCAGGTGAAGTTCCCTGCATCCCGGGAAGTCTCCCCACTGAAGAAGACATGCCGTCTTTCAGCCTCGGGAAATAGATACATCGACAAGAATCCGCTGACTGCAGCGGAATGGGCATATATATTTCCACATCCGGAAACGAAAAGGATGGATCTGATCCGCCTAAAAACCCTCCTGATTCCGGAGAAATACTCCGATTTCTGCTACTGAGCGAACAAAGGTCAGACTAGATCAATGACAAGATACACACTTCGGATCCTATATACCCGAAAAATCACCGGAAAAACTTCATCAACCCGCGAGAACGGCCGGAAAAGGAATCCGTTGCGGGAAAACGTACCTCAGACGATCTTTTTCCATCAGACTCTTGAAAAATTCTATGTCAACCAATAAAATAAAAGGTAGACAGGAGATGATTTCTCGTGAAAATCCGTTTTCAAACCCTCATTCTGGCTGCTTTTTTTACCGGTCTGACTGCGGTCGGCGCATTTGTACGAATCCCCCTTCCAATAGTACCAATCACACTCCAGGTTCTCATGGTTCTTCTTTCGGGCCTGCTGCTTCCACCAGGGGGCGCACTCTTTTCCCAATCGGCCTATATACTCCTTGGACTTGCCGGAATTCCCATATTTGCCGGAGGAGGAGGAATATCGTATATCATTGCCCCGACATTCGGCTATTTGCTGGGCCAGATTCCCGCCTCATGGGCCATATCCATGCTCGTTCAAAGAGGTGAAAGAACATTTTTCTCGATGTTTCTGGCGTCAATCGCCGGCATTGGGATCATATATACACTCGGTGCGGTTCTCCTTTTTCTGAATCTCACTCTCCTTGCAGGAAAATCAATCGGCTTTGTTCAGATTCTAAAAATAGGGGTCTATCCCTTCATACTACCGGACCTCCTGAAAGCCGGTGTGGCTTCAATAGTGGCCCTGAAAATCAGAAGAGTACTGCACACCCGGTTTTTTTAAGGAAATGGGCAGTCTGCAGGTAAGCATCGTTTCGCAATTCGCAGCCGGAAAAAATTCTGAGAATAGCGTTCAGGTCATTTCCTTACGAGGTTCTTTCTTTTCAGGCTAGCAGGGATGGAATTCCCTCGGCTTTCCATCGTATACCCATCAACAACCCTGGTACTTCACGCCCATCTTCCAGAAACCATCAGAAAATGTGACCTGATCGAATACCTACCAGTAGAATCCGGGATTCCGAAGTGTATTTGAACGGAATCCCGGATTCTATTAGTATTCTTGATTTTGAACACATCAAATTGGTAATCGAGAAAGATAACCTCGTTAGAAAGAACAGCCATCAAAGAAACACAATAATCAACACCTCAATCGAAATTTCGCCTGTCTGAACTCCATACCAGTCAATCAATACAGGGGTTTAACGAAAATCAGGTGCTCTCGGTAAGAAAGAAAAACTTGAAGTAACAACAAGCATCGCAAAGGGGTGGAGTAGGGAGCAACAAACAGGATGCAATGTTTCACGTGAAACATTGCATCCTGTTATATTAAACTGCTATTAAATATAGAGAGGGGTTTTTAGAGAAATGCGTTCAGCGAAAGCCATATTCGGGAGAAAAAAGGAGAAGAAGCAAATGACCATATCTGACCTATAGGTTCGTGGAGACTAGAGAATCAATCTTTTGGATGTAATGTTTCACGTTAAACTTTCGTGCAGCCCCTCCGTAGTTCATGTATCGTACCGTGCCAAATACCGGACGTTCCGGCCATGGCCTGTCGTGGAGGCCTCCGATGGCCCATGAAATTCCTGCAATGCCGTTCGGATCCCGTCCGTCGAGTTCGTAGCGATCGTTCAGGAAAAGGGCCGTTATGAAGGCCTCCTCCGGGGAGGGGGACCACTCAAGTATTTTCTTTGCCCAATACATCCGGGCCCAGCCATGCATTTTCCCGCGGGACGTCATTTCTCTTTGGGCGGCATTCCACAGGGGATCTGAAGTCCGTGCTTTCTCGAGGGTATGAATGTCGTATAGGACAGGCCGGGAGTCTTTTCGATGAGCGTCCAGGGTTTTCCGTGACCATTCCGGTAGACCCCCGTAGGTTCCGGCCGCTTCTTCGAAGTGGCAGAAATTGTCGGCCAGTTCCCGCCGTATGATGAGTTCTTCAAGAAATGCCTTTGAAGATTCGGTTTCCGGGGTGGCTGATACGGCGAAAGCTGCCCGCTGGGCTGAAAGATGACCGAAATGGAGCCAGGGCGATAGTCCGGAAAGACCATCAAGGCCCGGATCGTTCCGTTCCTGCCCGTACCGTTCCAGGCCCTCACGAAGAAAGATCCGCAGCCGTTCCGATGCGGCGTGTTCCCCAGGGGTAATCCACTCAAGGGGATCACCGGTATCGGGCGCGGACAGGGAGGCCGGAAATGTTCCCGGAAAAGCGAAGGGAGCTGCTCCTTCCATGTTCATCGGGGGCATCGGTTCAATTTCGGGAATATCAGTCAGCCACTCGGGAAGCAGTGGGGAAACTTTCCTTCGGAAAGTGGCCGCACTGTACTCTTTTTTCGGCGATGCGATCCAGGAAGGGACGATATTGTGGGCGTCAGTCTCCGCAACAGGACAGGAGGCTGTTTTCAGGAGCTCCGTTTTCCAGCTCCGCTTTTCCGGGTAGGGGTCGAAATCAGTCACGATGAGGGCGGCATTCATGGAATGTGCCCGTTTTCCCGCTGTAATGCCCGGTTTTCCGGTGAGAATCTCCAGTGGAATGTTCTTTGCCGCGAGTGACCCGGCAACTTGCCGCAGCCCTTCGGCAAGAAAGCCGTAGTGCCGCGAAGAGGCGCCGGAAAAGGCAGGCGCCAGGCAAAAAAATACCCGAAGCGGGCGGGAGAGAGCTGATGCTGCATGGGCGGCAGCCAGAAGAGCCCAGTTGTCAGCGGCCCTCTGGTCCCGGGACATCCAGTAGATCACGGGGCCGTTTCCTGAGTGGCCGTCCTTGAGAAGGCGGGTTCGCCTGGAAATATCGCGGGGCAGATGTGGAAGAGTCATTAATTGTATGCATTCCTTTCTATTTCCCGGGAAATAGGGTATGAAAAAGGCCTGCCGGAGGCAGGCCTTTTCTTATTCCAGGATTTCCATCAGTTCGACCTTGAAGGTGAGCTCTTTTCCCGCGAGCCGGTGGTTCGCGTCCAGCTCTACGGAATCTTCCCCCACCGAGGTAACCGTAACGCTCATGGGGGTTCCTCCCCGGGTCATCATCTGGAGGCTGTCTCCCACGGAAGGCTCGTAGTTTTCCGGCATCACGTCCCGGGAGACGGAGAACACCCTGTCGTTCCGTTTCGTACCGTAGGCCAGGTCCGGAGGGAGAACGAGGGTCCGCTCCTCTCCCACTCTCATCCCTTCAACTCCCTTGTCGAATCCGGGGATCATCTGTCCGGCTCCCACGGTGAACTCCAGGGGGCTCCGTCCCCTGGACGAATCGAACACTTCTCCGTCGGAGAGGGTTCCGGTGTAATGGACCCGGATCTTTTTCCCTTTTTCTGCGATCATGTGCTGCTCCTTTCTCCGCCTCTCTGACGGAAGGAAATGCTCCGGCCGTTCGGCCCGGAAAAAGAGTCCCTGTATTGTACGTGCTGGCCTGTTCCGTGGCAAGGCGATGATTTCCCCTCGTTCGGCGGCAGCTCTTGCCCTTCGGGGGCTGAATTAGGATGTACAATACAGGGGGACGGGGTGTTTTGACCAGGCGCATGAGCCACCTGACGGGCAGGGGGGGAGTGGCAGTGAAGATAGCGAAGGACAAGTTGGAGGACGCGGTACGGAACGGCATCCTTTCCGAAAGCCAGGCGGAAAGTCTCTGGGAGTTTCTTCTGGAAAAAAGCGAGGATGATCCTTCTTTCAAGGTGACCCACATCCTGTATTACCTCGGCGGGCTTATCGCCATCGGGGCCATGACCCTCTTCATGAATCTCGGATGGGAGGTTTTCGGCGGGTGGGGAATTTTCGCCATCGCCGCCGCCTATGCCCTTTTCGGTCTGCTGTTGGCGGAGCGCTTTTCGGGAAAAAAGGGGTATGCGGTTCCTGCGGGCGTCATGGCTGTCTTTTCCACGGCCCTTGTTCCCCTTGCAGTGTATGGCCTTCAGTCGGGGCTTGGCCTATGGGACGGGGGCAGGGTGTACAGAGAGTACCACGTCTATATCGACTGGCGGTGGATCTCCATGGAGCTTGCCACCCTCGCCGCAGGAGCTGCGGCCTTGAAGCGGTACAAAATACCCTTCCTCGTTTTTCCCGTCGCGGCCACTCTCTGGTACATGAGCATGGATCTCGCTCCCTTCCTGTTCCGGGATGCAGATCTCACATGGAGGCTCCGCAGGATCGTGTCCCTCTGGTTCGGTCTCGCCATGATCCTCTTCGCCCTCCGGGTGGATTTCAGAACCCGTTCGAAGGGAGATTTTGCCTTCTGGCTGTATCTTTTCGGGCTGGCCGCTTTCTGGGGAGGGCTGTCCCTCCTGGATTCCGGAAGCGAACTCGGGCGGTTTTTCTATCTCTGCGTCAACCTGCTCCTCATCGCCGCCGGGGCGGTGCTTTCCCGGCGGGTTTTCGTCGTCTTCGGAGGCCTCGGGACCTCGGGATACATCGGACACCTTGCCTGGAGGGTGTTCGAGAACAGCGCCCTTTTCCCCTTCGTTCTTTCTTTTGTCGGTTTTGCCGTGATCTGGCTCGGCATACTCTGGCAGCGCAGGGAGAAACAGGTGACGGCGGCGCTCAGGTCTTTCCTGCCCGTCCGGGTGAGGGAATTTCTCGAAAACGGACGATAGGGAGTGGAAATTTCGATGAAAAGAGGTTGCTCTATTGGAGCTTTTTCTTGTCGCTCTCGCCATGACCGTACTGTATAGGATCGCCAGGGCGTTGTTTCGCCTCGCCGCAGGCAGGAGGGAGCGGGAATCCCGGGATAAGCTCCTGAAGGATGCCGAAACGGGCAGGCCCGGTACAGCGGAACCCGCCCGGTGGTTCGGCTCCATGGAAACCCCGGCGGTGAACGGATATTCCGTTCCCGGAGGGCTGGTCTACGTTGGGGAAAAGCTCCTGGACTATTCGGGATTCAACGATCCCTGCCTTCTCAACCCCTCGCTCAGGGCGGTTTCCGGATTCTCACCGTCGGTGCCGCTTCCGGAGCAGAGGCTCCACTACGGAAAAATGACGCCGGAGCAGCGGGGGGCCTACCTGTCATGGCTCGCAGGGGGAAGGAATGATCCTGACGCTGCCCTTCCCTATGTTTTCCTGTTCTTTTACGGCCTCGAGCGGCGCCTCATGGTGGACGCCCAGCGGGGAGCAGTATCCCCGGAAGAGCGTGCGGACATCGTGCTGGAAATCCTCCGGCTGCTTCAGATTTACGGAGAGCACCGGGCGTTCCGGGGGCACGCCGCCAACCTTCTCGCCATGGAGTGGGTCCTCTGGGGGATTCCCGACGACCGGCCGGGGTACATCGACTTCACCGACAGGTACTGCGCGGAACCTTTTGCCGCCGTTCTCGCCCGGTACGCGGCACTGGACAGGCCCATACCGGCGGAAACAGCCCTTCAATGGCTGATCCTCCACCCCGAGCAGGGACTGAAAACACCTGCCCGGCGGTGCCCGGACCTCTTCCGGAAGCTCTTTTCCCTCCGATATGCCGAAAAGTACGGCGAGGGGATGGTCATCCACCCCAACAGGACCCCCCTCACCCTCACCTACAGGGCGGCGACACCCTCACTGGGAGATCGTCTGAGGATCCGCATCCCGGGGCTGCCGAACCCCTTCATTCTCACCGCCCCGGTGAAAAAACTGGCCGCCCTCGCCGCCGGGTGCGCCGACGACCTTGACGGCTACAGCAGATTCCTTGCCCGTGGAGGAAGCCCCGAATCTCCCGAGGCCGCCGCTCTTCTTCCGGCGGAGCTGCTCACCGGCGCCCCGGCCGGGGAGGCGGTCCGGGAAAGGCTCTTCCGGCTCTGTGGGGGAAACCCTTCCATGACTGACACGGGGAAGATCCTCGCTGTCCTTGGGCAGACTCCCCCTCCCAAAATGAACCGCAAACGGGCGGCGACACTCGCCGACACCCTGGGAAGCTTCAACTTCGGCATGGCCCCTGATCCCCATATTCACGGCTTTCCCCCGTCCCATGACGGCCGGATCGCTCTCTTTTCTCCCCGGGCGGTCCCCTCCGGCCGGGAGGAATTCGATGCCCTGACTGCGCTGATCCGCCTGGGAAGTCTGGTGGCACAGGCGTCGGGGGAGGCGTCGGAAGGGGAGCGCAGGGTAGTGGAGGAAATGGTCTCTTCCAGTGATGCCCTTTCTCCGGAGGAGAAGCGGTCCCTCTTCGCCCTTGCGCTCTGGGCCTTTTCCGTGCCCCAGGGCGCGGCGGGTCTCAGGGGGATCCTGGAACCCCTTCCGGAGGAGACGAAACGTTCCCTTGGCCGTATTCTCGGCACCATTGCAGCCGCAGACGGCAGGGTGGACCCCGGGGAGGTCCGCGCCGTAGGGAAGCTCTACGGATACCTCGGTCTTGACGGCGGCCAGGCCGCCCGTGACATCCACGCCGCCGTATCCGGCACGGCTTCGTCCGCCCGAAGTGAGGAAAAAGAAGGATTTTCCCTGGACATGGATCTCATCCGCCTCCGGCAGGAGGAAACCCGGCATGTGAACGGCGTTCTCCGGGAGATATTCTCTTCAGCGGAAGAAAATGCCCTCCCCGCACAGGAGGCGCCGGAGAGGGACGATATTCTCGCCGGCCTTGATGACCCGCACCGGAAGCTGCTCTCCGACCTTCTGAAGCGGGAAACCTGGCGGAGGGAGGAGTATGAATCCCTCTGTGCCACCCTGTCCCTCCCCCCCGACGGGGCACTGGAAATACTGAACGAATGGGCCTTTTCCTCGGCGGGGGCGCCCCTCGCCGAGGACGGGGACCCCGTCTTTATCGACCTATCCCTGGCAGAGGAGGTTCTTTCCCATGGACAGCAAAAAGACGAAAATCCGGCCCCGTGAGCGGGACGCCATTCTCCAGTCCCTTCGGGCGGGCGTGACGCCCCGCACGGGTCTCCACCACATCCAGGTCGGCCGGGCGAGGGAAGTGGAGGCCCTGCTGAAGGACCTTGACCGCATCCTTGACGGCGGATCGGCCTTCCGGCTCATCATCGGGGCCTACGGTTCGGGCAAAAGCTTCTTCCTCCAGCTCGTCAGGGCCATCGCCCTGGAAAAGGGCCTGGTGACCCTCCACGGTGACCTCTCGCCGGACCGCAGGCTCTACTCCACGGGAGGGCAGGCCCGGAACCTCTACGCCGAGCTGGCCCGCAACCTCTCCACCAGGACGAAGCCCGACGGGGGAGGTTTTCCCGGACTCGTGGAGCGGTTCCTCTCAGAGACCCGGAAAGAGACGGAAGGGGAGGGAACGTCCATGTCCGCCGCCATCCACGGCCGGCTGGAGAAAATCTCCGAGCTCGTGGGCGGGTACGATTTCGCCTCGGTCATCGAAGCCTACTGGAACGGCTACGAACGGGGCGACGACGCCCTCCGGGCGAACGCCGTACGGTGGCTCCGGGGAGAGTTCGCCACCCGCACCGACGCCCGGAACGCCCTCGGGGTGCGCACCATCATCGACGACGCCAACGTCTACGACACCTTCAAGATCCTCAGCCTTTTCGTCCGGCAGGCGGGCTACGGCGGCCTGCTGGTGAACCTCGACGAGATGGTGAATCTCTACAAGCTGGCCAGCTCAAAGGCCCGGCTCTCCAACTACGAACAGATCCTCAGGATGCTCAACGACTGCCTCCAGGGCACCGCCGAGGCCGTGGGCTTCCTCCTGGGCGGAACGCCTGACTTCCTCTACGATCCCCGGAAGGGGCTCTACAGCTACGAGGCCCTTCAGTCCCGGCTCAGCGAAAACACCTTCGCGAAGGCGGCGGGGGTGACCGACTACGACGCCCCCATTCTCCACCTCGGCAGCCTGACCCCGGAGGAGCTTTACGTCCTCCTGGGGAACATCCGGAACGTCTACGCCTCCGGCGACCCGGCAAAGCACCTCGTTCCCGACGAGGCCCTGGCGGCCTTCCTCGCCCACTGCTCCCAAAAGATCGGCGAAGCCTATTTCCGGACCCCCCGGACCACCATCAAGGCCTTCGCGGACTTCCTCGCCGTGCTGGAGCAGAACCCGGACATCAAATGGACCTCCCTTATCGACGAAATCCCCGTGGAGGAGGACCGGCCCTCCGACATGCCCGAGATCGGGGAAGGGGACGGAGATGCCGGGGGCGACGGGCTGACCTCCTTCACAATTTGAGGCCGCCGTGGAAACCTCCGCCGGTTTCAGCCGCCTGACCGAGGGGGTCCGCCGCTGGGTCTGGAAGCAGGGGTGGCCCTCCCTGCGGGAGATCCAGGAGATGGCCCTGCTGCCCGTCCTCGACGGAAAGGAGGACGTGATCCTCAGCGCCGCCACCGCCGGGGGCAAGACGGAGGCGGCCTTCCTTCCCGCCTGCACCCGCATGGCGGAATCATCCCTTCCCGGAACGGCCATCCTCTACGTGAGCCCTCTCAAGGCCCTCATCAACGACCAGGCCCGGAGGCTGGAAAGTCTCTGCGGCTCCGTGGGCTTTCCCGTCACCCCGTGGCACGGGGATGCCCCGGATGGGGGGAAAAACGCCCTCCGGAAGAACCCCCGGGGGGTTCTGCTCATCACCCCCGAATCCCTGGAGTCCCTGCTCATGAACTCCCCGTCGTGGTGCGGCGAAGCCTTCACCGGCCTGGTGAACGTCATAGTGGACGAATTCCACGCCTTCCTCGGCACGGAGAGGGGATGCCAGCTCCAGTCCCTCCTGCGGCGGACGGAGTTCCTCATCGGCCGGACGGTCCCCCGGATCGCCCTCAGCGCCACCCTGGGGGAGATGGAGAAGGCCGCTTCCGCCCTCCGGCCGGAGAAAACCCTTCCCTGCAGGATCCTCGTCTCGGAAGGAAAGGGAAGTGAGCTCCTGCTCCAGGTGCGGGGATACAGGACGCCCAGGGCGGACAAGGGGGTGCGCCCTGGCCTCCCTGACGAACTGGTGCAGGACGCCTACCGCCTGCTCAGGGGCGATTCCCACCTCCTCTTCACCAACAGCCGCTCCCGCACCGAGGAACTTGCCGCCGCCCTCTCCGCCCTCTGCGACCGCAATTTCGTCCCCAACGAGTTCTTCCCCCACCACGGCAGCCTTGCGCCGGATCTCCGCCGGAGTCTCGAAGAGCGCCTCCAGAAGAAGGACCTTCCCACTACGGCGGTGTGCACCTCCACCCTCGAGCTGGGCATCGACATCGGCTCCGTGGCGTCCATCGGCCAGGTGGGGGAGCCGGGCAGCGCCTCGGGCCTC
Organism: Synergistaceae bacterium; assembly: GCA_018436595.1. Taxonomy (GTDB): domain Bacteria; phylum Synergistota; class Synergistia; order Synergistales; family Aminobacteriaceae; genus Aminivibrio. Next base: position 69,330 of record JAHDLC010000035.1, read on the forward strand.
CGGCAGCGCCTCGGCCGATCGGGACGGCGGGGCGCACCCGCCGTGCTCCGGGTCTTCGTGGAGGAAGACGAAACGGGCCCCGACAGCCACCCGGCCGACGCTCTCCGTCTGTCCCTGGTGCAGACCGCCGCCGTCCTCTCCCTGCTGCTCCGGAAATGGCGGGAACCTCCCCGGGAGGGACTCTACCACCTCTCGACCCTGGTCCAGCAGACCCTTTCCGTGATCGCCCAGTACGGAGGTGTCCGGGCGGACCAGCTCTGGACGCTGCTCTGCGGCACGGGGCCCTTCCGGGCTGTGGGAAAGAAAGACTACGGCGACTTCCTCCGGGGCCTCGGGGAGAAGCATGCCCTATCCCAGCTCGGCGACGGGCGCCTTGTCCTTGGGACGGAAGGGGAGCTCCTGACGGACCGGTACACCTTCTTCACCGCCTTCTCCGCCCCGGAGGAATACCGCCTCGAATACAACGGGGAACTCCTGGGGACGGTCCCCCTGGAGATCCCACCGTCACCCGGCGGTTCGCTCCTCTTCGCCGGGAAGGCCTGGGAGACCGTGGCCGTGATCGCCTCCAGCAAGACCGTTCTGCTCCGGCCCGCCTCCGGAGGAACGCCGCCCCGCCTTGCCGGCGGAAGGACCGTGGTCCATGACACCGTCAGGAGGGAGATGAAGCAGGTCCTTCTCGGTGGGGATCCCCCCCGGTATTTCGACCGGACGGCGGCGGAGCTCTTCCGGGAAGGAGCGGAGCGGTTCCGGAGCTGGAGGCTCGGGGAGACGGACATCCTCGAAGACAAGGGGAGCCTCCATCTCTTCCCCTGGAGGGGAGACGAGGTCGTCGAGGCGGCCGCCATGCTGCTCCGGAGGATGAACCTCCGGGCGGACACTTTCGGCGGCGTGATCACCCTTCCCGGATGCAGCGGTGCCGGGCTCCTGGAAGCCGCGGGACGGACCCTCGACAAGTCCCTGCCTTCCGGCGAAGACCTGGCGGCGGATGTTCCGGACACGGAGATCGAAAAGTTCGACTATCTCGTCCCGGAACGGCTCCGACGGCGGGGTTGGGCCGCCCGGTACCTGGACGTCCCGGGCGCCGCCGAATGGCTCGGGAGCCTGGCCGGGCGGAAATGATAGAATGAAGCCGTGATCCCGGACGAAATCCCCAAGGAGATGAATTCATGGACTTCCGCAAGCGCATAACCGACTACGGCATCAAACCAGGAATACTGCCCCGGGGACCACGGAACGCCATCACTGACGTGGAGGGGGTCCGGGTGGGCCACTGCACCCTGGCCGACGGCCCCGTGCAGACGGGCGTCACCGCCGTTCTGCCCCACGGAGGCAACCTCTTCCGGGAAAAGCTTCTCGCAGCCTGCCACGTGATCAACGGCTTCGGAAAGTCCGCCGGGCTTGTCCAGGTGGAGGAGATGGGAACGCTGGAAACACCCGTGATCCTCACCAACACCTTTGCCGTGGGAGCGGCTTCCGAAGCCCTCGTCCGGTACATGCTTGCGGACAACCCCGACATCGGCCGGGAGACGGGAACGGTCAATCCGGTGGTCTGCGAGTGCAACGACGGCTTCCTCAACGACATACGGGGCTTCGCCGTCCGGGAGGAGCACGTGCTCCGGGCCCTTGCCTCGGCCTCGGAGGACTTTGAGGAGGGGGCCGTCGGGGCGGGCAGGGGCATGTCGTGCCACCAGCTCAAGGGCGGCATCGGCACCGCCTCACGGATTCTCGAGGCAGAAGGGGCCTCCTTCACCCTGGGAGTCCTCGTCCTCTCCAACTACGGCCAGCTGGAGGACCTCCGGGTGGACGGGCGGCACATCGGCCCCGCCATCGGGAAAATCCACCCGCCCCAGGACGAGCAGGGGTCCATCATCGCCGTGATCGCCACGGACATCCCCCTCACGGAGCGCCAGCTCCGCCGGGTCGCCCGCAGGGCGACCGTGGGCATCACCAGGACCGGGGCCTTCATCGGCAGCGGCAGCGGGGAAATCGCCCTCGCCTTCACCACGGCGAACCGCTTCCGCCACCACGAAACGGCGCCCCTGGTCACCCTCTCCATGCTCAACGAAAACCATATCAACCTCGCCTTCCGTGCCGCCGCTGAGGCCACGGAGGAGGCGGTGCTCAACTCCATGGCAGGTGCGGAACCCGTCTCCGGAAGGGACGGGCATATCAGGCACTCCCTGGCGGAGTACGCCCATCTCTTCGCCCGGCAGTGACGGGCTTCATCGAAAAGGAGAATGATTCCATGAACAGCGGAACGGATTTTCTGACCCGGGCGGCGGAGCTCCACAGGAACTCTTTCGTGGCGGACGCCCACTTCGACCTCCTGCCCTTCGTGCTGGAAAAGCGGGAGGGGGGAGAGACGCGGGTCATCGAGCGGCACTACCTTCCCGGTCTCCGGGAGGCGGGTGTGGACCTGGTGGTGTCTTCCCTGTTCCTGAGCGGCCGGTACCTTCCCGAGATGGGTCTCCGCAGGTCTCTCGACTACATCAGCGCCCTCCACGCCGAAATGGAGGAAAGCCCGGGGCTCTTCTCCCTCTGCCGGAGCACCGGCGAGATCAGGGCGGCAAACGGACGGGGAGAGCTTGCCGTCCTCCTTTCCTTCGAGGGGCTTGACCCCATAGGGAACGATCTCTCCCTCCTCAGGATTTTTTACGAGCTCGGCGTCCGGGGTGTGGGCATCACCTGGAGCAGGAGGAACTACGCCGCCGACGGGTGCTTCTTCGGCCCGGCGGAAGAGGGGCGGAAGGGCGGGCTCACGGAATTCGGTGTCCGGGCGCTCCGGGAGGCCCTCCGCCTCGGGATGTACCTGGACATCAGCCACCTCAACGACGAAGGGGTGGAGGACGTCTTTGAACTTTTCGACTGCCCCGTTATGGCGTCCCACTCCAACAGCCGCTCCCTCGCTCCGGTGATGCGCAACCTCACCGACAGCCAGACCGCGCGGCTCGCAGAGCGGGGAGGCGTCCAGGGCATGAACTCCTGCAGCACCTTCGTCGCCAACCCGGACGAAAAGACCGTGGACGGGAAAGACCTGGCGGACCATGCCGACCGCATCGCCCGGCTGACAGGACCGGGGACCGTCTGCTTCGGCTTCGATATCTGCGACGAGACCCGGGACTTTTCCGGTCCCGGCCCCTTCAGGGAATACGATTGCGTCAAGGGCTACCCCGGAAGCGTTGCCTTCACCGCAGAACTGCTCTCCAGGGGCTGGAGCGAACAGGACGTCCGGGGCATTCTCGGGGAAAACCTCCTCGCCTTCCTCGGGCGCACCATCGGATGACAGGGGCGGCCCCGAACGGGGCCGCTTTTTTTTTTCAACGGGAGACCGTCTCCCGAAAGGAGGCCCCTCATGAGAAAAATCGTTTCCGTGCTCGCTCTGCTCCTTTTCCTGCAGGTTTTCTGCCTGCCCGGGAGGGCAGAAGAAGGGAGCTGGGAAACGCTCCACCAGCACGCCCTCTCCCTCTACCAGTCCGGCATGTTCTCCGAGGCCGTCACCGAGGGACTGAAGGCCCTCGGCGAAGCGGAGAAAACAGCGGGACCCGACTCTCAGGAGGCGGCGTCAACTCTGGGACTTCTCGCCAACGCATGGCACAGCCTCGGACAGTATGACGAAGCCGGGCCGTACTACCTCCGTGCCCTGGCCATCCACGAGGCACGGAACGGGCCGGATCACCCGGATACCGCATCCACCCTCAACAACCTCGCCCAGCTCCGCCACTTTCAGGCCAGGTACGCCGAATCCGAGGCCCTCTACAGGCGCGCCATAGAATCCTACGAAAAGGCCCTCGGAAAGGACGACCCGGCCCTCGCCACGCCGCTGAACAACCTCGCCGAACTCTACCGTTCGCGGGGAAACGCCGCCGCCGCCGAACCCCTGTTCTTTCGGGCCATGGCTCTCTACGAGGAGCATTTCGGCACGGACCACCCCAACGTGGCCATGTGCCTGAACAACCTGGCCCTTCTGTACCAGGCCGGGGGCAGCCCCGACCAGGCGGAGTCAATGTTCCGCCGCGCCCTCGCCATCTTCGAGACTCTCGGCCCCGAGCACCCCTACGTGGCAGCCTCGCTGAACAACCTGGCCCTCCTGCTCTTCGAGCAGAAAAAGGTCACGACGGCGGAGCCTCTGTTCATACGGGCCCTGGCCGTCTATGAAAAAAATTTCGGTGAGGGGCACCCATCAGTGGCATCGGTGATCCACAACCTGGGGGAACTGAACCGGGCAAAAGGGGACGCAAAACAGTCGGAAGCCTATTTCAGAAGGGCCCTTGCCATCAAGGAGCGGTATCTCGGTCCTGATCATCCTTCCGTGGCCGGCACCCTGGAGAACCTCGCCGCCCTCTGCCGGGAGTCGGGACGGAAAGAAGAGGCGAAGCCTCTGGAGGAACGGGCGGCGGCCATTCGCCGCCTATACCCCTGACTTTCATAACCGCCGGGAAAAAACACACTACAGGCGCCGTTCCACCCGCAGTCCGCAGGGAGATTCATCCTCCCGCGGACTGCGTTGTTTTGCAACAGGGTTGCGTATAGATATGGCGGGTGGTATTCTTGAAAAAATGCAACTCTGTTGCAAAATATGGAGGTGTGTGCATCGTGTTCAAGGCAGCCCGTCTTTTTCTGCTGTTCCTGTTTCTCTTCTGCTTCTCCTTTCCCGCTTTCTCTTCCGATGATGTCTACGTTGCCGTATCCCCCGGCATAGCGCCCTGCGTCGAGGATATTTACAGCCTGTTCGCCGGAGCCGGAGGAGGCCCCATCGTTTTCGTGAAGGAAGCCACCGGCCCACTGGCGCAGAAGATGGATGCCGGCGCACCGTTCGACCTCCTGGTGGCCGCCGACCCGGAATGGCCCGCCTGGCTCGCGGAACGGGGGAAACTGGCAGGTCTGCAGAAATGCGCCGACGGCCATCTTGTTCTCTGGGCTGAAAACAAAGAGTCCTGTTCCGAGGAAAAACTCCCCGATCTCCGCATAGCCGCCCCGGACCCGGAAACCACGTCCCACGGAATTCTCGCGGCCGGGTATCTCACGTCGGCGGGGCTCTGGGAAGAGGGGCTGGCGTCGAAGAAGATCCTCATTTCGAGAAACGCCCTCCACGCGGTTCTGGCCGTTCAGGCGGGAAGCGCCGATGCAGCCCTCATTCCGGAGAGCCTGGCCATCGGGACGAAAGGCGCCTATATCCGGCTTGCCGTCCCGCCGATTTCCACCGTAGCCGGGCTCAATACGGCGGGAGCGTCGGAAACGGCCGGGGCGTTCTTCCGTTTCCTTCTCTCCCCCGAGGCCGCCGGAGTGTGGAAAAAATGGGGCTTTGAACCCGCAGGGGCTCCGAAATGAGCGGGGCACGGGTGTTCGAACGTCTTGCGGAGACGTTCGGAAAGCGTCTGCGGAATGACTGCCCCTATCTTCTGGAGGAACCTCTCACCATAAGCTGCCTCAACGTTGACCAGGCCATAGGGAATCCTGTACCCTTCACCGACTTCGCCCTCCAGCGCGGCGAAGAGCGTCTCGTAGAGGCGGCCTTCCGGGGGGCGAAGGGGCAGGCCTTCACATCCTCCCCCTCTTCCTGGCAGGGTACTGTCGCCGATCTTCTGGACCTGCCGCCGGAAAACGACCGGAACCGCGCCTTTTTCACCGCCGGGGTCAACGCCGTCGGCAGGCATCTCGGATGGGGCGAAAAAACAGTACACTGCAGGGATGCCTCCCCCAAGCGATGCGGCGAAACGATGGGAAAACATCTTGCCGGGGAGCTGGGACCAGGCGAAAGGGTTGCCCTCGTCGGCTACCAGCCCGCCATCCTGGGGGGGCTGGCGGCGGCTCTTGGCAGCGGTCGCGTGTGTGTTCTGGATCTGAACCCGGAGAACATAGGCCGGACCGTCAGCGGAGTGACCGTCCTCGACGGGGAAAAAGACCTTCCTGCCGCCGCCTCCCGCAGCGACCTGGCCCTTGCGACCGGGTCGGCGCTGACAAACGGAACCATCGACAGCATCCTGGAGGCCTTCGGGGGGAAGCGCGTCATCTTTTTCGGGACCACCATCGCCGTCCCGGCGGCGCTCCTCGGTTTCGAGCGGCTCTGTTTCGAGTCTGAGTGAACGGAATAAAACTGAACGGCGGCGCGGTCCCTTCACGGAACCGTGCCGCCGCTTCATGTGAGACCGGACCGTCAGTTCCCCAGGTCGTCCAGTACCCGGATCGCCGAGATCCTGTCGCCCCAGCCGAAGGAATGAAGCGTGGGAACTCGTGACCCGGCAGGGTAGGTATGAATGGGCCGGGTATTGGAGCCGGGGTTGATGTGTTCGTAAATCTCCGCCTTTACGGAGCTTCCGACTTTTATGGAACTGATTTTGTCGTTCCAGCTGGTGTTCGAGTTCTCCGGGAAAACTTTCGTGAGATCGAGCTCGTGCCGGTTTGCCTTGACGACGAGATGCTTTCCTCCGTAGTCCACATGTTCGAAGAAGATGACCTCGTCAGCCCTGGGTTCCGGGATGTCGTCCTCCGGGTTCCAGTCTTTCTCCCTGATCTTGATCGAAGAGATCCTGTCCCCCCACCCGCTGCGGTGGAGATTGTCGATCCGGGTGACACCGGTTCCGTTCCCCCGGTGCTGGACGCAGGGACCTTCGTAGTTGATGTGGGTGCAGACGTAGGCCTGGGCGTTGGCCCCTATCTTCAGGGAACTTATCTCGTCGTTCCAGTTTCCGGTGGAGTCCCAGAAGGAAAGCTGCCGGAGATCGGGCAGGTTTTCCCCGACGGCATATATCCTGTGTTCGCCCTGGAAGTCCGCATCCTTGAAAAAGACTATTTCGTTCTCCAGGGGATCGGTTTCCTCCTCTCCGCCCTGCTCCGTGCCATCACCCTCTGATGTTTCACCGGACCCTCCGGTCCCGCTGCCCTGGCCGGAGCCTTCAGACTGGTCTCCCCCGGTCTCTCCCGTTCCTTCCGATCCCTGGGATCCGCCGGAAGCGTCCTCGCTTTCCGGAGTCCAGCCCCGGGCACGGACCTTCATGGAGGAGACGGCATCTTCCCACCCGGTACCGTGAAGGCTGATGATTTCAACGGTCCCTTGCCCGTCGCCGCTGAAGACAACGGACGGCCCTCCGAAGTCGATGTCGGCGTATACGCAGAGAAGGGCGTCCTTCCCGATCTTCAGGGAACTGATTTTGTCGTTCCAGGTTTTGCCGCCTGAAATGGTCCATTGCCTGAGGTCCGGGTAATTTCCTCCCGCGGAAGGAGAGAGCATAGCTCCGTCGAAGTTGACATGTTCGAAGATCAGCACCTCATCCGGTGCCGGGACAACCCTCAGCCGGATTTTTGCCGAGGTCACCGTGTCCCCCCAGCCAAGGAGGTGCAGGTCGTCGATGAGCAGGCTGCCGGTGCCGTCTGCCTCGAAGCTGATACTGGGGCCCCTGAAATCGGAATGCTGGTACAGGATGACCCGGGCATTTTTTCCGATCGCCAGGGAGCTGATCCTGTCGTTCCATTTCCCGCCGCCGGGAATGTTGAACCTGTTGAGATTGGGGAGATCGTTGTCGTAGGAGAAGGCCAGCTGGTTTTCTCCTTCGCAGCCGGGATTCTCGAACAGGATAACCTCGAAATCCGCCGGGTTCCGGGCCTGTGCAGGAAGGGCGGAGAAAAGGAAAAGGAAAATACACAGCATACCGAAAACCACCCTGGAATGGACCGGTGTGTTCATGGAAGCATCTCCTCCTTTGTGTCTGGCGGGTATCATTCTCCATGTCGATATACTATTCCAACTGTTTTGAATTATAAAATGAAACCGGAGGGGGGTCAACCGGAACCCTCATACCGTCGTCTGTGTTTTCTCCACTGCGCAGCCAGGAAAAGCGCGGCTTTTTCCGGTGAGAATTTCTCACTGAACGCCGGGAGAAAGTCCGGGAAGATATTCCACTTTTATTTTTTGGAAAGGAAAACGGCATAGCGCGAAATCCCTTCCGGGGTAATGAAAATTTCTCAAAAGAGTGTATGATATTGATTATAAATAGTATAACCAGGAGATGATCGGATTGGCGATTTACATGAACAACGGCGCCACCACCTGGCCGAAGCCGGAGTGCGTCGCCCGGGCCATGGCCGACTTCCTCACCGGCTGCGGCGCGAATCTCGCCCGGGGAAGCGCCTCAGCACGGGACATGGGAACCTTCGACCTTGTGTTCACCTGCCGGGAGCGCCTTGCCTCCTTCTTCGGGGGATGGGAAGACGATCCCCGGTACGTCAATTTCACCGCAAACGTCACCGAATCCCTCAACGTGGTGTTCAAAGGGTATCTCAAACCCGGAATGAAAGTCCTCATCTCGTCCATGGAGCACAACGCCGTCGTGCGCCCCCTCCGCCGTCTCGAGGCCAGGGGGGTTTCCGTGGAAGTCCTGCAGTGCGACGGCGAAGGCTTTCTCCACCCCTCGACGCTCGCAAAAGCGCTCAAGGAGTCCGATGTTTCGCTGGTGGCCCTTTCCCACTGCAGCAACGTCTGCGGCACTGTACAGAACCTTGACGCCGTGGCGGAAGTCTGCCGGGAGGCGGCCGTGCCTCTTGTCGTGGACTGTGCCCAGACTGCGGGAATACTTTCCCTCGACGCTGAAAAGCTGGGGCTTGCGGCCCTCTGCTTCACGGGCCACAAGGGGCTCTTCGGGCCCCAGGGCATCGGCGGAATCCTCTGGAAGCCCGATTTCGCAGAAAAAACGGAGTGGTTCGTTGAGGGCGGCACGGGAAGCTTCTCCCACCTGGAGCTGCAGCCCGACACCATGCCCGACAAGTTCGAGGCGGGCACGCCCAACCTTCCGGGAATAGCCGGTCTTCTGGCGGCCCTGGACTGGATGGAGGAAACAGGGATTGAAAATATCCGGCGGCGGGAAGAGTCCCTGGGGGCCCTTCTTCTTGAAGGTTTGCTTACCCTTCCCGGAGTGCAGCTCTCGGGACGGAAGACCATGGACGGGCGCCTGCCCGTGTTCGCCGTCAACTTTGAGGGGCGGGACAACGGCATTCTCGCCGCCAGGCTGTCCGAAGACTGGGGCATCGAAACGAGGCCGGGACTGCACTGCGCCCCTCTGGCCCACAAAACCCTTGGAACTTTCCCCGGCGGGGCCCTGCGCCTCAGCCCGGGGTGGTTCAGCACCGTGGACGAGATCCGGAAAACGGTGGATGCCCTGAAGGCGGTGCTTGCATCATGAATTGCGGAGGAGGTGCGGAAATGAGGCTTACAGAGCTTTCGACCACCAGCGGGTGAGCGGCGAAAATAGGTCCGGCGGACCTGGAGAAGGTGCTGAGGGATCTTCCGCTGCCATCCCATGAAAGGATCATCACGTCCTGGGGGTCCGGCGAGGATGCCGCCCTCTGGACGATAGATTCCGAGCGGGCCGGAATCCTCACTGTGGACTTCATCACCCCCGTGTCGGACGACCCCCTCACCTGGGGACAGATCGCGGCGGCGAACTCCCTGAGCGACGTCTTCGCCATGGGCGGAAAGCCCTTCGTGGCATTGAACATCGTGGGCTTTCCAACAAAAACCCTCGAACTGGACGTGCTGAAGGACGTCCTGCGGGGTGGGCAGGAAAAAGTGGCGGAGGCGGGAGCCTTCCTCCTGGGAGGCCACAGCGTGGACGACAGGGAACCCAAGTACGGCCTTGTCGTGTACGGAGAGGTACGTCAGGATTCCCTCTGGAAGGTAACAGGGGCACGGCCGGGAGACCTTCTTCTTCTCACGAAGCCGGTCGGCACGGGAATAGTCGCGACAGCCGTCAAGGCGGACATGGTGGAGGACGAGGCTTCCAGGACGGAAGCCGCCCGGTGGATGACCACCCTGAACGACCTCCCGAGGCGACTCTCCCCCGACGAATGCCGCATGGTGCATGCCTGCACGGACGTCACCGGCTTCGGGCTCGCGGGGCACGCCCTGGATATGCTTTCGGAGGGCGGCCTGAAGCTCACCCTGGGCATAGGGGACATCCCCCTTCTGCCGGGCGTCCTGGGCCTCGCCTCCAGCGGCCTCATCCCCGCCGGAACCTACAGCAACAGGATCGCCTACCAGGACAGGGTGAAGGATCCGTCGAAGCACGACGACATCCTGATGGACATGGTCTTCGACGCCCAGACCTCCGGAGGGCTTCTGATCGCCCTTGGCAGGGAGGACGCCGAAAGGCTGCTCCCGAAGATCCGGAGCTTCGGCTTCGACAGGACAGCGGTCATCGGCGAGTTCAGCGAAGGGGACGGAACGATAGAAATAACGGACGCCCTGTAGGCTGCGGGCTGAAATTGTCCCGTGAGTGCAGAACATTGTTTTTCATCCGCGCGCAACTTTCCGGAGCGCATGGACAGTTTGGTTGTTGGCTATTTTCTGGTATGAACCGCACCATCATTTCAGAGAAGGGTGGTTTCTTTATGAAGAGTATTAACCAGGTTCTTATTTCCCGATGGGGTCCGGCTGTCACCGGAGCTTTCGTCGGAGCCGCTGCCTCGCTTCTCGTGTTCTTCGGCAATCCCGGAAACATGGGGATATGCGTTGCCTGCTTTACCCGGGACATCGCGGGGGCCCTCGGCCTTCACCGGGCAGGGGTGGTCCAGTATCTCCGGCCGGAGATCCCCGGTTTCATTCTCGGCTCATTTCTTGCCGCCTTCCTCAGCAGGGAATATCAGCCGAGATCCGGTTCCTCGCCCATTGTGAGGTTCTTTCTCGGCTTCTTCGCCATGATAGGGGCCCTTATCTTCCTCGGGTGCCCGTGGAGGGCATACGCCCGGCTGGCAGGCGGTGACTGGAACGCCATCGCCGGCATCGGCGGCCTCGCGGTCGGCATCGGCGTCGGGATCATCTTTTTGTGGAACGGCTTCAGCCTCGGCAGGGCCTCCAAGTCCCCGGCCTGGGCAGGCATCGTCATGCCTCTCGCGGCTGTTGCCCTTCTCGCCCTTCTTTTCCTCCGGCCCCTTTTCGGCCCTGAGGGGACCGGCCCTGTCTTTTTCTCGAAGAGCGGGCCGGGTGCCGCGACAGCCCCTGTTTTCATCGCATTGGGAGTCGGCCTGATAGTCGGGTGGATGGCCCAGAAAAGCCGGTTCTGCACGGTGGGAGCCCTGAGAGACCTCATCATGCTCAGGGACGGCCATCTCTTCAGCGGCGTGGCGGCCTTCCTCGTATCGGCCTTCGTCGTCAACCTGCTGCTCGGCCAGTTCAAGCCGGGGTTTGAAGGACAGCCGGTGGCTCATATGAACCACCTCTGGAACTTCATCGGGATGGCCCTTTCCGGCCTTGCCTTCACCCTTGCGGGAGGGTGCCCGGGACGCCAGTTCATTATGTCCGGGGAAGGTGACGGCGACGCCTCCATATTTGTGCTCGGCATGCTCGTCGGTGCAGGGTTCGCCCATAATTTCGCCCTTGCGAGTTCCGGGGCGGGTGTGACGGCGAACGGAATGACGGCCACGGTGATCGGCCTCGTGTTCTGCCTCGCTGTGGGCTGGCTGTTCAGAATCAAGATGGATTAAGGGGGAAGAAAAATGTCTGAAACTTTTGTCGTCGATGCCCGGGGCCTTTCATGCCCCCAGCCCGTGATCGAAACGCGGAAAGCCCTCGAGAAGCATTCGGGAGGGCCTGTGGAAGTGCTCGTGGATACGGTTACATCCAGAGAAAATGTCGCCCGTTACGGTGAAAGCCACGGGTGGAAAGTAGCCAGGGAAGACACGGAGGACGGTTTCAAAGTTTCCTTTACACGCTGAAGAGTTACCCCATGAAGACCGCCGGAAGAATCACCTGGCGGTCTTCCTTCTATTTACCGGGAATTTTACCTCTGCATCCGGAAGGGAATTTCACAGCATCCCATAGGAGTGAGGAGACCGGCCTTTGCCTGTAATCCTTAGCAGAGCGATCGCGGAGCATCCCCGGAGGGGGAGGATCTGCCCTTGGTTCTGGAAAATCCTCAAACCGGGATTCTTCGTCGCTGTGCTCCTCAGAATGACATAATCACGGCGGGAGCTGCGGGCTTGGGAAGTGATCGCAAAGCATCCCCGGAGGGGAAGGATCTGCTCTTTTTGTCATCCTGAACGAAAGTGAAGGATCTGATTTAAAGGTCTTAAAGACCGAACCGAGATTCTTCGTCGCTGCGCTCCTCAGAATGACATAATCATGGCGTGAGCTGCGGGCTTGGGAAGAGATCGCGCTCGCGAAGAACCCGGTTTGTCATCCTGAGGCCGGCATCATGGCCGAAGGATCTCGGGTTTGACTCTGGTTTCAAAACCGGAATCTTTTTTCGCCCGGCATGAATCCCCCTGGCCCCCGGACCAGTTTGCTGGTATAAAGGCGCCGGAAGGCACCACTCTTTCGGGGAGGCAGACGAAATGACCGGCTATTACGAGAAAAAGCTCAGCAGTGCCAGGCTCAGCGAAGTCTACAACACCTCTGTCGAACGGGTCAGGCAGTATCTGGACCAGGAAATCGAATTCGTCCGCCGCAGGCTCCGGGGCGGCGAACGGGTATTGGAGCTCGGGGCGGGCTACGGACGCATCATGAAGCGGATCGCCCCCTTCGCGCACTCCGTCGTGGGGATCGACATCTCCGGGGACTCCGTCGCATGGGGCAGGAAATACCTGAAGGACCTCCCGAACTGCACTCTCCTGGAGGGAGACGTCCACGGCATGGAGTACGACGGCGGGTTCGACATGGTCCTCTGCCTCCAGAACGGCCTCTCCGCCATACAGGGGGACCCGGCCGACACCGTGGAGCGGAGCCTCAGGGCCCTCGTCCCGGGAGGAGAAGCCTTCTTCAGCACCTACGCCCCGGACTTCTGGGAATGGCGTCTCGCCTGGTTCCGTGAACAGGCGGAGAAGGGACTGATCGGCGAGCTGGACATGGAACGGACCGTCAGCGGCCGGATAGTATGCAAAGACGGCTTCACCGCGACCACCTTTTCGGAGGATGATCTCAAGGCCCTGGGAAAAAGGACCGGCTGTCCCTTCCGCACAGAAACCGCGGACGGTTCAAGCCTTTTCCTCATCATACGGAAGACGTGACCTCCTGCCCGGTTCCGCCGGACCGGGGGTACACCCGCCGTTGACACGGGCAAATTTTAAAGTGTAGAATGTTTTGACAGATCTTACTGCACAGGAGGGATTGAAGAAGATGAAAAACATCCGCTTCATCAGCGCCATGACGGCCCTTGTCCTGATCCTTGCGGTTTCCGGCGCGGCTTTCGCCGCGTGGCCGGAAAAACCTGTGAACGTCATCGTTCCCTGGAGCCCCGGCGGCGCGTCGGACCTCACCGCCCGGACCCTCGCCGCTGAAATGGAAAAACTGCTCGGAACCCGCCTCTCGGTCACCAACACCCCCGGCGGCGCAGGCGCCATCGGAACCCAGGCCATGTTCGACGCGGCCCGGGACGGCTATACATGGTCGGCCAACGCCGACGGCAGCATCGTCACCTACCAGGCCCTCGACATGCTGAAGCAGAGCCACAAGGACTACGCCTCCTTCATGGCGGTCTTCACGCCCAACGTCATCTGCGTTCCCGCCAACTCGCCCTTCAACGACCTGAAGGATCTCATGGAGGCCATGAAGGCCCGTCCGGTCACCGTCTCCTCGGCGGGCACCGGCAGCGGCGGTCACCAGGCGGCGGAGTTCTTCCGCATGGGCACCGGTCTCGAGTACCGGCACGTTCCCTACCAGGGCGGAGCCCCCGCGGTGACGGCCACCGTCAAGGGAGAGGTGGAGGCCATCATGCAGCTCTCCATGGAAGTGACCGAAATGCTCCGGGCCAAGCAGCTCAAGGCCCTGGCGGTCATGGACGGCGAGCCCCTCGACGTGGAGGGCTACGGCGCCATCCCGCCCATCACCAAGTGGCTTCCCGACTTCCCCAGCGTGGGGAACCGGTTCGGATTCTTCCTTCCGAAGGACATCCCCGCAGACGCGAAGGAGGCCATAACCGCCGCCTTCAAGACCGCCGCCGCCTCGGACGCCATAAAGAAGTTCGCCGCGGACAGGGGGTCCAAGGTAGTGACCCTGTACGGAGAGGAAGCGGAGAAGGAGATGGAGGTCAAGGCCTCCAGGGTCTGCTGGCTCCTCTTCGAATCCGGCGTCATCAAGAACTCCCCGGACCAGTACGGAATCCCCAAGCCCTAAAACAGATCACCCGGCAGGAGGGGGGCGCATATCCCCCCTCCTTTTTCCCACCCTTCCCCGCGGAGGTACGCCCATGGAAAAGAAAGACCTGACGTCCGGCATCGCCCTTGTCCTCACGGGAGCGGCCTTTTTCGCCGGCAGCCTGCTTCTGCCCTGGAAGGACACGGGGTACGACTGGTTCGGCGCCCCCGGCCTCGTCCCCGCCATCCTGGCCGTCCTCATCGCCCTGTGCGGTCTCCGCCTGGTCATCCGGTCCCGGAAGGAGCCCGATTTCTACGCCCGGCTCGCCGCAGGCGAAAACCCCCTGCTCTGCCCCGAAGAGGACGAAGATAACGACAGCGGAGGAGAGACGGCCCGCCCGGCGTGGATGGAAAAGGAACGGCCTCGGGCGGTACTGACCGTTGCCCTCTGCTGCACCTACGTGCTGCTCCTCGGACGGGTGCCCTACATGGCGGCCACGGCCGCCTTCATCACCGGCTTCATCCTCCTCTTCCGGGGCGCGGGCATCCTGAAGGCCCTCTTCATCGGCGGAACCGCGTCCGTTTCCATCTGGTTCGTCTTCTACAAAATCTTCGCCGTCTTTCTGCCCTGAGGGAGGGATGCCGCCATGTCCATTTCCGTCCTGTTCTCCGAATTTATGGAACTGATGAACCCGACCAGCATCTTCAACGCCTTCTGGGCCACCGGGTTCGGCATCATCGTCGGCATGCTCCCGGGCCTCACGGCCACCATGGGGGTGGCCCTCCTCACGGGGCTCACCTTCCGCTTCATGCCCGAGCAGGCCATGGTGGTCCTCATCTCCACCTACGTGGGGTCCATCTACGGAGGCAGCCGGTCGGCCATTTTGCTCAACATACCGGGAACGCCCGCCAACGCCGCCACCTGCATCGACGGCAACCCCCTCGCCCGCAGGGGCGAGGCCGGGTACGCCATCGGCCTTGCCACCACCTCCTCGGGGATCGGCACCTTCTTCGGCCTGGTCTGCCTTGCCGTCTTCTCGCCCCTCCTGGGAAAAATCGCCCTCCAGTTCGGCTCGTGGGAGTTCTTCGTCCTCTCCATCTTCGGCATCGTCATCTGCGGCAACCTCACCGCCCCCAAAGACCCCCTGAAGGGGTGGATCGCCGGCATTGCGGGGCTGCTGCTCTCCCAGGTGGGGCAGGACCCCATACAGGCCCTTCCGCGCTTCACCTTCGGCCAGCTCCAGCTCATGGGCGGCCTGTCCCTCATTCCCGTCCTCGTGGGAGCCTACGGCGTGGGGGAGATCATCGAGGTCATGCAGCGCCCCCGGGACTACACCGTCCGCACGAAGGTCCGGCAGGTTATCCCGCCCCTCCGGGACCTCTTCCGGTACTGGAAGACCATACTCCGTTCCGGGATCATCGGCGTTCTCGTGGGGGCCATCCCCGGCGTGGGGGAGGACACGGCCTCCTGGATCTCCTACGACACCGCCAAGCGCTTCAGCGACCGTCCCGATGAGTTCGGCAAGGGATCCCACGAAGGGCTCATCGCCGCCGAGACGGCGAACAACGCATGCATCGGCGGGGCCGTCATCCCGGTGCTCACCCTCGCTGTCCCCGGAAGTGCCCCGGCAGCGGTCCTCCTGGCCGCCATGTGGCTCCACGGCATCCGCCCCGGGCCGCTGCTGCCTATAGAGCAGCCCTTCTTCATTGGCACCGTCACCGCCATCTTCCTGCTGTCCACCATCGCCATGGTGGTCCTGGGCCTCTCCCTGGTCCGCCCCCTGGTGAAGGTGCTCCAGGTGCCCCGCATGATCCTCATGCCCGTGGTCTTCACCCTCTGCTGCGTGGGCTCCTTCGCGGTGAGCGGACGGCTCTTTGATGTGTACCTCATGTTCCTCTTCGGCATCCTGGGGTACTTCATGCGGCGCAACGACTTTCCCGCCGCCCCCATGGTCCTGGGCTTCATCCTCGGCCCCATGGCGGACGACAACTTCCGGCGGGCCATGATTATCACCGGGGGTGACATCTCCCCCTTCTTCACCCGTCCCATCTCCATCATCCTCTGGCTGCTCACCCTCGCCGTCATACTCGGCAGAAGCACCCTCTTCCGGAAGATGCTCCGGAGCCTGAAAAAATAACGAAGGAGGAAGAAACCTCATGAAAAAAGTGAGAATCGGAATGGTCGGCGCGGGATTCATCTCCCGCATCCACCTGGAGGCCTACAAGCGGGTCTACGGGCTCCAGGCCTCGGTGGAGGCCGTTTGCGCCCGCAGCGACAGCACGAAGGACTTCGCCGCCGCCTACGGCATCCCGAAGGTGTACTCCGACTACCATGACCTCATGAAAGACCCCGACATCGACGTGGTGGACATCTGCACCCCGCCCCAGCTCCACGCCGTCATGATCGAGGAGTTCCTTTCCGCCGGCAAGCACGTGATCTCCGAAAAGCCCTTCACCGGCTACTTCGGCGTTCCGGGGGACGTGCAGCCCGTGGGGAAGGTCTGCAAGCGGAAGATGTACGACGCCGTCCTCGAGGGAATGGAGCGGACCGCCGGCATCGTCCGGAAAAGCGGCAGGCTCTTCTGCTACGCCGAGGACTGGGTCTACGCCCCCGCCGTGGCCAAGGCCTCGGAAATACTGAAGAAAACGGGGGACAAGATCCTCTTCCTCAAAGCCGAGGAAAGCCACAGCGGCTCCCACGCCTGGCACGCCGCCGAGTGGGCCCAGACCGGCGGAGGCTCCATGATCCGCCAGGGGTGCCACCCCCTGTCGGCGGTCCTTCACCTCAAGATGACGGAAGCGAAGGCCAGGGGAGAAGCCTTCTCCGTGGAGAGCGTGGTGTGCGACACCGGCGTGGTCACGGAAAGGCTCACAAAGGAAGAGCGGAGGTTCATCGCCGCCAATCCCGTGGACGTGGAGGACTGGTCCATGCTCTCCCTCACCTTCGGCGACGGCACCAAGGCCACCATCTTCTCGGGCGACTTCGTCACCGGGGGCGTGCGGAACCTCATCGAGTTCAACACCAACACGGGAACCCTGGTCTGCAACATCGCCCCCAACAACGGCATGATGACCTACGCCGCCGACGCCTCCGTGCTGAAGGACGTCTATCTCACCGAAAAGGTGGAGACCACCGCGGGCTGGCAGTACGTCCTGCTGGACGAAGAATCCGCCCGGGGGTACCTCCAGGAAGCCCAGGACTTCATGGAGTGCGTGGCCACGGGCAGGCAGCCCCTCTCCGGGCTCGACCTCGCCTATGAAACCATAAAGATTACCTATGCGGGCTACCTCTCCGCCGAAAAAGGCGAGAGGGTAAAGCTCTAGCGCCGGCAGGGGTATAGAATGAACATTTTTGTTTTCGACACGCCCGACGAACTTGCCGCCGCAGCGGCGAAGCGGGGCGCCGAACTGCTCCGGAAAACCGTGGAGGAAAAGGGCCGGGCCCGGCTGATGCTCTCCACGGGAGCGTCCCAGTTCGGCACCCTCCGGGAGCTTGTCTCCCACCCCGTGGACTGGTCAAAGGTGGAGATGTTCCACCTGGACGAGTACGTGGGCCTGCCCGAAAGCCATGGGGCAAGCTTCCGCCGGTACCTTCAGGAGCGGTTCGTCTCGAAGGTGAACCCCGGGAAGGTCCATTTCGTCAACTGGGAGGGCGGCGCGGAAAAGAACATGAAGGCCCTGTCGGAGGAAATATCCAAAGCCCCCGTGGACGTGGCCTTCATCGGTATCGGGGAGAACGGCCACATCGCCTTCAACGACCCCCCCGCCGATTTTGAGACGGAAGAGCCCTTTCTGCTGGTCACCCTCGACGACGCCTGCAGACGGCAGCAGGTGGGGGAGGGGTGGTTCCCCTCGGCGGACGATGTTCCGGAGCAGGCCATAACGGCCTCGGTCCGCCAGATACTGAAGTGCCGCACCATCCTCGCCGCCGTTCCCTTCAGGGTGAAGGCCGAGGCGGTGCGGAAAACCCTGGAAAGCCCGGTGGACCCGGCAGTTCCGGCGTCCATCCTCAAGACCCACCCAGATGTGACCCTCTACCTGGACCGGGAGTCCGCCTCCCTCGCCGGGGAGTATCTGCCGGACCGCTTCCGGTGAGGGGTGGTTACACAAAAACCATTTAACTGCCGAGCGGGGCAGTTTTAGAAACTGACTACCCTGGACGAAGAGAAGCATAAAATAATGGCTCCGTTTTGACTCGAAAAAAGCAGGAGGTTGTTGTGCTATGGCTCCACTTTCGCCAGGACTCTACGAACAGGTAATCAACGAGGCAATCGCGGCAGAACTCAACACAATCGATATGCTTTCCGAAGTCGCCCCCATTGACCCTGCCGAAAGTGCCGGGGTACTGGCAAAGTATGTCTCTGACATTCTGGAGAAGGGACTTGAGGCCCTTAGCGATAAGAAAAACGATTTGCAGAGCCAAATACTGCTTACCAACCGGATCCTTGAGCTCATTGCGGGGGAAACGGGGCGTCATGTAAACGGCGGAAGACTTCCTGAGACCGACCGGGCGGAGCAACTTCTGGCTCTGTTAGAAAAAACCAATACACTTCACGCTTTGTATGAAAAAGAGCGGGTTGTCCGGCCTGAGACTTCTCTTGCACAAAGCAGCCTCTTTACCGGAGCGGTGCATGAACCCAGTCTTTTCACCGAACTAAAAAGAGAGATTCAGTCATGTGATCGAATCGACATGCTAGTGTCCTTCATCAAATGGAGCGGTTTGCGCCTGATCATTGATGAATTGAGAGATTTTACCGGCCGGGGAGGAGTGCTCAGGGTCATCACTACTTCCTACATGGGAGCCACTGACATAAAGGCGGTCGAGGAGCTCTTTCAACTTCCTAACACGGAAATCAAGGTCAGCTATGATACGAAACGTACTCGTCTTCATGCCAAAGCCTACATTTTTTATCGAAACACCGGTTTCACTACGGCCTACATCGGCTCCTCCAATCTTTCAAATTCAGCTATTTCAAGCGGGCTCGAATGGAATGTGAAGGTCACGGCCCGGGACCAGCCGGCAACGCTGCGCAAAATTGAAGCGACTTTCGAAAGTTACCTTAACTCCAGTGAGTTTGAGAACTACACCAATGAACAAAAACCAAAGCTTGAAAGAGCGCTGAAAACCGAAAAATGGGGCGAAGCTTCTGCCGATATACCATATTTGTTCGATATAAGGCCGTATCCTTTTCAGCAGGAGATTTTGGATAACCTGGAGGCCGAGCGGACCGTTCGGGGGCGATTTAAAAATTTGATTGTCTCCGCAACCGGCACGGGCAAAACAGTAATTTCAGGTCTTGATTACAAACGCTTCAAAGAGCAAAACTCCAAAAGATCATGCCGGATGCTTTTTGTCGCCCATCGGGAAGAAATTCTGAGGCAAAGTCTTTCCTGTTTTCGGGGGGTGCTCAGAGACCCCAATTTCGGGGATTTGTTCGTGGGTGATCATCGGCCGGACACTCTTGACCACCTGTTCATCTCGGTTCAAACGTTCCATTCCCAGCAGTTTGAAACAAAGACTTCCCCTGATTTCTATGACTATATTGTGGTGGACGAGTTTCATCATGCCGCAGCGCCGACCTATCAGAAGCTTTTTACTCATTACAGACCGAAAATTCTTCTGGGTCTCACCGCAACACCTGAACGGATGGACGGTAAAAGTGTGCTGGAGTATTTTGACAACAAAATTGCGGCTGAAATACGTCTTCCGGAGGCCATCGACCGAAAATTGCTTTCTCCATTCCAGTATTTCGGTGTCACCGATACTGTGGACCTGAATGATCTCAGATGGGTTCGTGGCGGATATCAGGTCTCAGACTTGGACAATGTTTACGTATTGAACAGGAGCGTCGCAAAGAATAGAGCGGCCATGATAGTCAAATCGATAATCAAATATGTAACCGATATGAATGATGTGAAGGGATTGGGTTTTTGTGTATCAGTGGAGCACGCCAAGTTTATGGCGGAGTTTTTTAATAACGCCGGTATCCCGTCAATGTGTCTGGTGGGCCAGTCCCCCGACGAAGAAAGGGCTGCCGCAAAGAATCGACTGGTCAGTGGGAAAATTCGTTTCATCTTTGTGGTGAACATCTATAACGAGGGAGTCGATATTCCCGAGGTTAATACGGTGCTGTTTTTGCGCCCAACAGAGTCGCTGACGGTTTTTCTCCAGCAACTTGGACGGGGCCTTCGATTGTCCGAAGGTAAGGAATGCCTCACGATACTGGATTTCATCGGGCAGGCCAACAAGCGCTATAATTTCGAGGAAAAATTTGCGGCATTGCTTTCAAATACATCCCGCAGTGTCCAAAAAGAAGTGAAGGACGGTTTCGTCAGTCTGCCAAAGGGTTGTTATATTCAGTTGGAGCGAAAAGCGAAGGAATACATCCTCGACAACATCAAAAGTGCTTTTGGGGCACGAACCGGACTACTATCCCGCATTGCATCTTTTGAGGAGGACAGCGGCCTGCCGCTGACGCTGGCAAATTTCGTGGATTATTACCACCTCGATCCTCGGATCATTTACAGACATCACAGTTTTTACCGTCTGTGCGCAAACGCAGGCGTCAAGAAAGATTTTAGTGAACCCATGGAAGAAGTTGTAACCAAGGCTTTTTCCCGCATTTGTGCTATTGATTCCAGACGATGGATTTCTTTTCTGCTCGAAAAACTGCCTGTACTCGAGACTGTGACCCTGTCGGATGATGAAGAGGCTATGCTGCGGATGTTGCAGTTCACCATCTGGCAGAAATCCTTCAACGAGTGTGGTTTCCAAAACCTAAAAGAGGGTTTTATCGGGCTGAAATCGAACCCGGTACTGTTTTCCGAACTCATGGAATTACTTCGTTTCAATTATGACCGCATCGATTTCATCGACGAGAAGCTCGACCTGCCCTTTCCTTGTCCGTTGGATGTCCACTGCACCTACACCCGTGATCAGATTCTTTCTGCATTGGGTTTCCTGAAACCTTCCACTGTGCGCGAGGGTGTCAAATATCTGGAGGAAATTTCCACAGATTTACTCTTTGTTACGCTCAATAAGTCCGATAAGGACTATTCTCCCACGACCATGTACAAGGACTACTCAATCAACGAATGGCTGTTTCACTGGCAAAGCCAGAGTACCACAGCGGAAACCTCCCCAACGGGACAGAGATATATCGGACATAAAAAACAGGGCAGTTTCGTAATGCTCTTTGTCCGCGAAAGCAAGACGGACATTACAGGTGCCTCACCCTACACATTTTTGGGACTTGCGGATTATGTCAGCCATGAGGGCTCCCGTCCTATGAGCATCACGTGGAAATTGCACAAGGCGATACCGGCGAAATTCCTCAAAAAAACAAATCAATTAATGGCGAGCTAATAATTTGAAAGGCGTCCTCAGGAAAAGAGCGGTCTTTCATGGTTCAAATGAGCCAGAGTTGTTGTTGAATTGACGGAGGAGAATCAATGAAAGAAAAACTTGATGCAGTTCGAGACAGGAGTCTCTCTTGCAGCAGAAGAATTTTAGCCTGGAGGCTCCGGGTGCTGGAAGGCACACGAAAATGAACCGCCTCCTGTTCACGGGCGGCACGGTGCTGCTGCCCACGGGCTTCCGCAGGATGGACGCCGCCGTCAGCGGCACCGTGATCTCCGCCCTCGCGCCGGACATCGCCCCCGAAGAGGGCGATGCCGTCGTTGACCTGCATGGGGATCTGCTCGTCCCCGGCTTCATTGACATGCACGTCCACGGAGGCGGAGGGGCGGATTTCATGGACGGAACGGCCGACGCCTTCCTTACCGCCTGCCGGGTCCACGCCCGCCACGGCACCACCACCCTCTACCCCACGGCCCTCACGGCCGCCGACGAGGACATGGACGCCTTCTTCGCCTCCCTGGAGACGGCCGAGGCGGCCCGGAAAGAGGCGGGGGCCTCCGCGGGCGCCCGCCTCGGCGGCGTCCACGCTGAAGGGCCGTGGCTCGCCCCTGCCCAGGCCGGTGCCCAGGACCCGAAATACCTCCGCACCCCCTCCGTGGAGGAGTGCGAAAAACTGCTCGCCAGGTCGGACAGGATCGCCGTGGTCACCATGGCTCCGGAATTGGACGGCGCCTGCGAATGTGCCTCTTGGCTGGCGGCCCGGGGGGTCCTCCCCGCCATGGGCCATTCCGCCGCGGACCTCGAACAGGTACGGACGGCGGTGGACAGCGGCTTCTGCCACATGGTCCACTTCTACTCCGCCATGAGCACCGTGCGGAGGGAGAACAGCTACCGCATCCCCGGCATGGTGGAGGCGGGGTACCTCTTCGACGCCGTCACCGTGGAGGCCATCGCCGACGGCCATCACCTCCCCCTGAGCCTGCTCCGGCTCATCCACAAGGTCAAGGGGCCGGAACGGATGGTCCTGGTCACCGACGCCATGCGGGGCGCGGGCATGCCCGAAGGGCCGTCCATCCTCGGCAGCCTGAAGAACGGCCGTGAAGTCCTGGTGGAAGGGGGCGTGGCCCGCCTTCCCGACCGGAGCGGCTTCGCCGGGAGCGTCTGCACCATGGACCGGGCCGTCCGGACCGCCGTCTCGGCAGGAATCCCCCTGGAGGACGCCCTCAGGATGGCCTCCGGGACACCGTCAAAAATCCTCGGCACCGCAGGCCGCCGGGGGGCGATATTCCCCGGAATGGATGCCGACCTGGTGAGGCTTGACGGCGATCTGAACGTCATCATGACCGTGGTGGGAGGCACAATTTTCGACGAAAAATGTGTCAAGAGACAGGGAAAATGTCACCCCTAAATAGGGAAAATGGGACAGGGAAAATGTCACCCCCTGTCCTTCTTTTTCATGAAACGCGAACACCGTAAATACTCCCGGTATAAGCATCATCGTAAGCTTCCAATGGAT
>JAHDLC010000043.1 GCA_018436595.1 Synergistaceae bacterium
CAGCTTCATCAGGAAACATTGGCCTGGGCTGCCAAACGCAATGAGCAAGAAGCGATGATTCACTGGTGCTTTGATGTGCACCAGGCACGTACCAAGCTCGCACGTCTTTATCCTTAGAATTCGCTGTGGTCAACCACTAGACGATCCAGGCGGTTTTGAAAATGAGGTTTGGTGGATAGGGCTTCAACAGACAAAACAAGACATGATTGAACAACGCAACAAATTCAGCAATTACCCCCGTGACAGCGTAAGTTGGTATCAGGCCGTTGCATTTACACGCTGGCTAAGCGTCGGACTGCCTGCTCAGGCATGGCCAATTGAAGTATCTGGAACTCCAGAGTCATCAGGGTTCGGAAGATATTCAACAGGAAGCGACAGCAATGGTGCCTGGAGCATCCGTCTGCCAACTGAATGGGAATGGCAGCAGGCAGCAATGGGCGGCAACCCCGCAAATGAATATCCCTGGGGTACGGACTGGAACAATGAGTTAGCTAACACAAACGAAGCAGGCTTGGGTCGCGCAACGGCAGTGGGCATGTATCCACAAGGTGCATCGCTTGTAGGTGCATTGGATATGGCAGGGAATGTCTATGATTGGTGCTTGAACCAATCGGACACGCCACAGAACATGGATGTGGGGGGCGAAGCCCATCGGGCACTCAGAGGGGGAGCGTTCAGTTATGACCGAAAAAGTGCGCGGTCAACATTTCGCTTCAAACTTAGCCCAATCAGGCGTAACGTTAACGTCGGGTTTCGGGTGGTGTGTGCGCGTCCCCCATCTCCCTGATCTACTGATCTCTGGAGGGGCGGCGCGGCGTAGCCAAAGGCGCGTAGCGCCAGCCCTCGTCTGTTTTCTAGTCGACCGGGCATCGGGAAGGTTAGTTCCAGGTCTCGCAGATATACCCCTCGGAGGAAAAGTTGACACATCAAGCTCAGACGTTGCAGACACGTCACATTGCTGTGTTCACAAGGAACTATGAGCAGCATCTGGTGAGCGCCGCTGAGCGCTCCCGGACTGACCCGAACAAACCGATCTTGTTCCGTTCGTCCCTGCGCTGGGTAACAGCAGCGCAGGTTGCCAAACCAGAAACTCCCATCCCCATCTACTTTGTCCCCGTCAAATCGGAAGATGGGCTGATTACCTATGGCGCACGGCTCATCGAAGCCCGACTAGACGTGAACAGCTTCACGGAGGACAAAATCCGTGATCTCTCAGTGGACACGACCAAGCAAGAAGGGTTTTGGGAAGTAGATGGGAAGAAACGTGTTCAAACGTTCTATCTCATCACGCACTGCCGCAGGCTTGAACCATCGGAACGATTTCCCTTCATTAGACTGCGCAAGTATTCCGACGGTGAGCCGATTGCCGAGAACTACGGTTACAGCTATGTGCTTGTTCAGCCACATCCAACCCTGATTGTCTGAGACCTGCCAACATTGCAGGGTCCGCCAGGTGGCAGGTGCTCGGGAGCGTTTCTGCCGTGGAGAACAGAGACCAGGAGGCCAGGGAAGTCCGGTTAATTCGGCAGACAAGCGTAGTCGCCGCCCCAGTTATTTGGCCTGCCTCGGTTACGATACTCGGAAACGTGACGATTTGGACGTAGCGCCACGAGACACCCGATATGATCTGCGCCTGCGGCTACGCCGCGCCGCCCCTTCAGAGATCAGTGGATCATTGAGATGGGGGACGCGCACATACCACCCGAAACCCGAAGTCGTCGCCCCTGTAAATAGGGTAGTACATGTAGCGGGCCGCGCAGCGCGCGAGGTTCTGGAGATCGCGCCACGAGCCGCCACGCAACACCCGCCACACATTAGCGTCGTGCGGGTCCTCACGTCCGGCGTCCACCTGGTATGGATAAGGCCGGTAAGCCGTGCTTGTCCATTCCCATACGTTACCGCTCAGATCACCAAGACCTTCGGGCGTCTCCCCGCCCGAGAACACGCCAACCGGCGTCGTGCGCCAGATATGGTTCTCGAACGTGTTGCCCAGCGCTGCGTTGAAGTCCGGTCCATACGGGTAGCGCCAGTCCCGGTCGCGCCGCGCGGCGGCTTCCCATTCGGCTTCAGTCGGCAGACGGAATGGCCGCCCCGTCTGCGCCGACAACCACGCGCAATAGGCTCGCGCCTCGTACCAACACACGCCGACGGTAGGCTGCGCCGGGTTGTTATAGGCACTGATGTTCCAGTAGCGTGGCCGGGTATACCGTATTCCTGATGGAAACGCTTCTTCGAGTTCCCGTTCAAAGTCGGCGTCCAACATTTCGACCATTTGACGAACCGTCTTGGCCTCGTCGGAGGTCACGTCGGCACGAAGGACGAACTCCTGAAAATCCCTTTTGCGCTGCTTGCGATAGTCTCGCCAGTATTGTTTCTCTCCCTCTGATACTCCCTCACCGCAGCGCCAAGCTTTGGCTGCATCGGTGTCCCACCACTGCTCGTCTTCGTAGCCACCTGCCGCGATGAACAGCGCGAATTCGGCGTTGGTCACTGGGAACTGCGCCATCTCGAACGGTTCTATCGGCACACCATGCACGGGCTCTTCATCGTCGTACAGCCCGTCGTCGCTGCCAATCGTATACTCACCGCCATCAACCGGAACCATGCGCGGAAGCAGGTAAGCGCCATACGGCCCAGCATAGCGCTCATAGCGTGGATCACCGATCTCTCCCAGCGCCAGCCCGGCGGCAATCCGCGCGCGCAGGTCGGCGGCGGGGTCTTGCGTGCGGGCCACCAGCACCCAGGGAATCTCATCGCGCAGCGTATCGCTCACCGGCACGTCCGGCGCCGCCGCACAGCGCGCCGCCAGCGGCAGATTTACATCCATCAGCGCGCGGACGAATTCCTCGCGGTTCGCCGTCATGGCAGCGGCCATCACTGTCGTCTCTTCCCAGCCTGTGCCGGGCAGCAAGGGCAGCGGGTCGTTGTCAGAGATACGCTCGAGCGCCTCAGCCAACGTGGGCGAGACGTGATCAACGTGCCATTCCACGCGCACGAGTTCTGGTTGGGGATCGCTTGCCAGCTTGCGCGCCGCGAAGAACTCCTGTATGAGCTGGTGGTAGTAGCGGATGTAGAGCCGGTCCACCCAGTCCAACACATTGATCGCACAACCCGCCCGCACGATGTCTCGTCCACGGTCTGCCTGCGCAAGCATTTTGAGGGCATCGGCATGGGTTACCGTCACCTGCCTTTTGTCTTCTCCGGGTTCGCGTTCTTGCATGGCATACGCCAATGCGGTTAGTGACGGGACGAGCAGTCCTTCCTCAGGCAGGTAATACGGGGCTGGAGGCGCTTCCAGTTCGCGCACGAGCTCGTATTCATCCTTAGAGAGAATACCTCCACCTCGATCGAACAGCGGATTGCGCCGGCTCAGCTCGCGGGCAATCAGCGTGTAGACAAAGCCATTGAACGTCTCGGCGCGGCCCTGGGGAATGTGGCCATCGATCCTGACGCGGTCAAGCAGCATCTGGAGCATGAACGGAATGCGAAATAGCTCGAACAGGCGCGGCTCACGCTCGAAGCTGTCCCAGATCATCTCCGCATGCTCGGGCGCATAGTTGGCAAGGTACTCGCGCACCTCTTTGGGGGTCATCGGCTCCAGTTGGATCTGGGGGACGGGATTTTCGTCCGTGCTCAGTACAGCGCCGTAGTCGAGCGTCCGGCAGGCGAATATCGCGCGGTTGCCGGGTCGATCCCGCACATAGTCGTAGATAAAGGCTCGCCACAAATCGGCCCGCCGCTCTAAGTCTTCCCGGCTGAAGTGCGGCATTTCGTTGAGCGAATCGAACAGCAGCAGCATGCGTCGTTCATGGAGAACCTTGTCCAGAGATAGCAACTCAGAGTACGTCGACTCCCATTTGCCATTGAGCCAGTCGAATGGGGATGGGAGTTTATCGAAACTCAGCCCCAGCCCGTACTCGGCCAGATTGACGAAGAAAGTCAACGTATTCTTGCCAGAATCGAGCAGTGCATCGAAGACGGTATCCATCTCCAGGCGGCGCAGCAGCGTGCTCTTGCCCGCGCCCGGATCGCCGAGCAGCACCAGCGTGTGCTCTTTCTCCTCGGCGAGAACCTGACGCAGGTCCGTGAAGCGCGCGTGCTCAGTGAAGCGCTGCTGGGCCTTCGAGCCCTGGTCCACGTACATGGTTAGCCGCACAAAACGTTCATCGAGCTGGTATCTCGGGCCACACCATTCCGCGTAGCGCGTCAGGCGCAGCTCGATCTCGTTGGCAGGGTTGTGCTCATGGATGGCAGTGAGTTGTTCGTCGCTCAGCGCAACTACCCCTTCCTCGCTGAGCAAGGCATCATGCAAGGCCTGAAGTGTCTCCGGCAGAGTACGTTCGGGGGCGAATGTGGTGTTGATGACCTTCTCTTTGCGTGCTACCGACGGCCATTCGAACGGTGCGGTCAGCTCATTGACCAATTTCACCCAGTCACGCCTGGCGGGATCCCGCCAATCCAGGTATTGGAAGGGCACCAGTTGGTAATGGACTTCGCAGTCCTCCAGCAGCAGGCGGTGGATCGGCTTGCGCTCGGTGTAGTAAAAGAACCATTCGTTGAAGACCTCGTCTGACTCCATCGCCTGAGGCGTCTCCAGCAGGATCAGGCGGTCTGTATCGTGGAGAGCGTCGTTCACCGCTACCGACCAGCGCGCCGTTCCCCGGATTTTCTCCGTATCCTGCCAGACGGGGAAGCCCGCCGCTTCCAGATACCTACGAATGCGGTCGGCTTCGGGCTCCGAATCGCGCTGGTAAGAGATGAACACTCTCGGCGCTGAATCCGCCTCGACGCTGGGAACCGGTTCCGGGACGGACGCAGGATCGTGGTGGTACGTCTCGGTCTGTGCTTCCTGGTGGTACTCGCCAATCTTCGTGCCGGGCGTAGGGACGATGTATCCAAAGGTGGCCCAGCAGCGAAACTCCGCGTCCAGATAGCCACGCTCAACCGGCCACTCGACCAGCGCGGCAACCTTTCCCCGGTCGGTGGTTACCCGGACCGCGCTCAGATGCAGATCGAGTGGATAGTACCCGTAGCGCTCGCCCTCCGGCTCGGTCGGTGAACCCGGACGGAACGCCTCCCGCGTGATTTCCCACCCAGCGGATATACCGATGCCGGCTGACAGACCAATTCCGCCTCCAACTGAGCCCTCTCCCCCACGAGACTTCGTATACGACACCCGGCTGAGCGGCGGGTAGATCAGCCTCGGCTCCTCAAAGTCTGGAAAGGGACGGCAGTACAGCCTGACTTGCAGCACGTCGAAGGGAAAGACGAAGACGCCGTCCTCGACCACCATCTTCCATTCGAGGCGCAGCTTGTCGGGCAGCGCGGTCAGCCTGGCATCGACAATCGACGTGGGTTTGTGCTTGGATTTCGGCATGCCCTTCCCCCTTGGCGCGGTGTTCCCTGCGCATAGTATATGTCAGGTGCGGGGTTGGTGAGAAATGGAAGCAGGAGGCTAGCGGGGCAACGATGGTTCGGATTTATGCTAACCTGACGCTATTTGAGGATGGAAGTACAAGCAGATTCACTCTGCCGGAACGGTTCCGAACGGTCACTCCACAAGCCACATAACCCGTTCGGCGATCCGCGGCAATCGTTCAGCATTACGCGCAGACCATGCGTGTCTTTCACCACAGACCGCACCGGCATGTGAACGCGATGGTTGCGAAAATCGGGCAACTACCTCGCGAGTGGATTTGCCTAACGAACAATCGGGAGATCTAGTCGCGTGTGATGGGGAGTTGGCGAACCCGGATCGTGTCGTCATCCACAGTAACGATGGCCCCGCTCAGCAGGTCTTCCTCACAGCATTCCAGGGCAACTTCCAGGCGTTGGGTGACAACTTCGGCAGTCTCATTGCCCAGCCGGAAGATGATCACACTGGGCAGCGCCGCCCCACTGACCGCCATCAGGTAGCCAAAATCCAGGTCGAGCGTGAGCAAAACCCGTTGTTCATCTCGCGCTTTCGCCAGGATAACCTCGTCATCGGCACGCTGCATCCCCACATCACGCACGTGCAGCGCATCGTAGCCGTGATCGCGCAGCCAGCCGACCGTACTCCGCGAGATGGCCATGTCGGCCAGGAACTTCACGCCGACCGCCCCGTGTAGACCTGGTCGCGGGTTAACCAGGCGGCATACTCCAGCGCCTGCTGAATGTCTTCGGCCTCCAGGTCAGGGTATTCAGCCAGGATGTCGGGCGTTTGCTGGCCGTGCGCCACCAGATTGAGGATCAGCGACACTGGGATGCGCATGCCGCGGATACACGCCTGCCCACCCATGATGTGCCGGTTGAAGGTAATGCGATCCAGATGGGGTAGCATAGCTCTTCCTCCAGAACTTCTCGGCGGGCGCAATGGGGCAACTCTGGGCCGCGCATTAACTTGATTAGCCCGTGTTGCGAGTATGCTAAGACGAGCTCCGCCGGCATCCCGATCATAGCTCCAAACAGAGAAAAAGCGACTCTCTTCCGGCGAGAGAAGAATAAGGTAATGAGGTCACACGCCTTTGCCTACGGCACACTGCCCTTTCGGAGATCCGAAGTACTCGGTTGAGTGTGGAACACACTCCACTCGAAAACCGGGCAGGGCCTTCCTACAACTCGGATCGTGCCAGTTGCGATAGCTGTCGGCGCGAAGTCCTGATCGAAGCCCTGCAAGCCGCCATGTAACGCCCGTCAGGCATTGGCGTTGTACCGACGCCTGTTTGGCCAGATGTGCCACTGCCTAGTAGCGCATCACTCGAGCGAATGTGACGCCGATTTCATTGAAACGGCAGGGAGTAATACACCATCCCTTGCTATTTCAGTCCGTCTCCGAAGGCCCGCGCCTGAAATGCATGCACTCCTACGGTACTTCAGACCCACTGACAGGAGATTGCTTGCTACGGGGAACTCGAGGTCTTTTCTGCGCAATTGCAGTCGGACCAGACGTGTCAGGAGATTGCTGTTCGATTTCCGGATATGGAGCAACAGGAAATTGTTCCAGGCTACGATGGGGCGGATGTCTTTGCTCATTAGCATTCTGAGGCCGCTGCTCCGGTTCTTGTGGCTCAGTGACGCGGGGTGTGAGTTTCCAGACAAAGACCAGTGTGAGAACACATATGACCACCCAGACCAAGAATGCCAAAGCGTGAATGCCTTTGAGTAGCATTACTAGGCTGGCACTACCCAGCACGAAAGCTGCTATGGTCAACCAAAGGTACTTCCCTGTGTTACCTTGATTTGCTTTCATCAGTAATCGATCCTTTTCGCCCACCGGACGTTTCCTATAGTGAATTTTACTTATAGGGGATGATATGACAAGCACTCGGACATATGGCCCCTCGTTAAGAATCTATTGAAGCACGTGCTTTTCACACATTTTTCAGTTTCCTGAAGTTGCCACCATTCCATCAAAGGCTACAATCCATAATGAACAAGGGATTCAGTTATGTGCGATCGCCCATACCCTTAAAGCACTTCGTACCTTAACTCACTTTTTTCTAGCAGTTGCGAGTTTCCTCATGGCCAAGTGCTTTCCCAAAAACCTACCAGACAACGTGAAAAGTCCCGCGGAAAAGGCGTTCTTCAATCTACTTGCGGAACAACTCGATGACGATTACACCGTTTTCCATTCACGGGAGTGGATAACACGCATCCCTAACTTCAATAAACCAGAAGGTGAAGTCGATTTCCTGCTCGCTCACCCAGAGCGAGGGTTATTGGTCATTGAAGTCAAGGGAGGACAGAAGTTTTTCATTCGCGAAGGACAGTGGATTTCTGTCAGCCAGAATGGCAAGGAACACAAATGCAAAGACCCGTTCTTGCAGGCGAAGGCAAGTGAACGTGCGCTTAAAGACTGGCTAGAGGCACATCCTAAGACAAAAGCTCACTCGTTCCCCATTCATCGAGCCGTTGCCTTTCCCGATATCGCGATTGCTGAGCAAGATGATATAAGTCTTTACAGCCCGCGGAAAATTATCATCGACAGATCTCAACAATACGATTTAGCAAATGCTGTCACCGACATATATGACTACTGGCATCAGCGTTATGTGCATACTAGGAGACCTGGACGCGCAGGACTTGAGGCACTCGAACACCTGTTAATACCTTCGCGCACGCTCGAATCACCGATATCTGCACAATTCGAGGATCAGGAACGGCACATCAAACAACTGACTGAAAGCCAGTTTGCTCTACTAACACACCTACGATACTTTCGACGTGTCGCTATCATGGGCGGCGCAGGTTCCGGCAAAACCATGTTGGCAATCGAGAAGGCGCAGCAGCTTGCAGATGACGGATGGAAAGTCCTCCTGCTTTGCTTCAACAGCAATCTTCGCGAATGGTTGGAGTCCATCCTCAGACCGAACGTAAAGGTACGAACATATCACTCTTTGGCTTCAGAAGCTCACAATTGCTTGGGCCAGTCTCCCCCCCTGCCAGTTGATAATTCTTCGTTCTACGAGCAAGCCCCTTATATTTTGAGCGATGCTCTTGATCGAATTCGCGCGCAGCAATCGCTGATAGACAAATGCCTGTTTGACGCAGTAATCATTGATGAGGGTCAGGACTTCGGCAAAGATTATTGGATTCCAGTGGAAGACTTGCTTAAGGATCGAGAGCAGGGAATTCTGTACGTATTTTTCGATGGTGATCAGGCCATTTACAGTGGACTGGATATTCCGATCACCAAAGATCAACCGCCCATCCTTCTCAGCGAAAACTGCCGTAACACCCAGAGCATCTTCAAGCTACTCAAAAAATACAGCACACTTCAAAGTGATTTGAAGTGCATAGGGCCAGAAGGGTTACCTGTTGAATTCCTCCCTGGCGCCACGCCTGATGAGGCCCGTACTTCGCTGCGGAAGAAGCTTCACGAACTGATCAATGAAAACAAAGGGATTGATCCCCGAGATGTGATAGTCCTTACACCTCGCAGGGCCGCCCATAGCATGTGGAAAGAGAATATGCGGCTGGGGAATTTCCGACTGGTTTGGAATCTTAAGCCAACAAGCCAGCAAGATATCTCGGTTTGTACAATCCACAGCTTCAAAGGGCTCGAACGCCCAATCGTTTTCCTCACTGAATTGAATGAGGCATTCGAAAATACACGGAACCAGTTACTCTACATCGGCATCTCGCGAGCGCGACTGTATCTCATCATTATCGGAGAAACGGAATAGACCAGGGGACACGACAAAGACATGCAATCACTCGACGAGAAAAGGACAATCATTCAACGTGCAATAGACTCAAAAAGCGCTGTCTGGTTCGAGTACACAAACCGGCAGGGAGCGACCAACCGGCATCAAGTCTGGCCCCAGGAACTTGGGAATGATGAAGAATTCTATGCCGAGGCAAGAAACGGGAAGCTTCTTACATTTCGATTCAACAGAATTAATGGAGACATAGCTCTCATTGCACCGCCCAGCACCGAGCCTGGGCAGCGGGAATTCGCCTCTGCAACTGAAGGATTCCAGGTGGCAAAATCCGCCATCAGGGCACGAGATGTACCCCAGAAGCTGGTGAAACCTCCATCGCATACGCAGAATCCAAGATTCGAACGCGTGTCCAACAGGGTCCAGTGGCGAAATCTCCTACAGTATTATGTGGATTGCCTTGAGCATGAATCGCGACAAGATTTCATTCTTCAAAACACAGAAGATAGTCATATCGTGCTTCCGATTGGCCCAGAGACTCTCATGTCTTTCCTAGCCCAAACACAGAGTGTCTCGCTGGAGATTGTCACTCAAGGCGATTTCTTACACCCGATAGCGCGTTTCGTTCAAGATATTCCTAGCCGTAATCAAACACTGTGCGTAGGCTACCCCGTTCTTTCACTGATGGAGAGCGATGAGCGAGGAAAAGAAAAGTTCTTTCTGGCCCCGCTGTTTTTCGCGCCACTTTCCATCCACGAAGGCGATGGCGAGCTGACTTTGATAAGTGAGGGAAATGGCATCAGTTATGCTGCTTTGACCAAGCTGAATTTGGATGAGTCGGATTATGAAATTATACAGGAGCTCTCCAAAAAAGCGGGCAGAACGGAAACGAGCTTATTGCAGACCGAGACACAGTTGATCGAGATTATTGAAGATCTCATCGGTGAACCGCTACCGCGATTCGAAGGTGAGAAGCTTACACTTCTCCCTCGTCCAAACGTGCTTTACGAAACGCCAATCCTTTTCTGGGTCACTTCCGCATTCACCGATAAGCTGATGGATGAATTGAAAACACTGTCAGCTTTACACTGGGATTCGCTTCCACCGATCATCAAAAGCTTTTTTGGTGAGATACAACCCGCACTATATCCAGCGGCCCAGACATTACCACAAGACGAGCATATCTATGTAACCCCTGTGAATGACCACCAGCGGCATGCAGTGAACGCGGCTAGCCAATGCCCACTCGTTGTCGTGACTGGACCTCCTGGCACTGGCAAGTCACAAATGGTGCTAAATGTCATCGCCGATTCGGTTCTCAACCATAAGTCTGTACTTTTGGCAAGCAAGAACAACAAGGCGGTAGACGTAGTAGTAGAACGGCTACATAATGAGATTGAATTTGAGGGCATGGTGCGAACGGGAAAGTGGTCACTATGGTCGGATGCTGGACGCTTTATGAAGAATGCTCTGTCTCATGCTGCGTCAAGCGATGCAAACGATCGGCAAATAACACAAGATATCCACTCGTATCGCCTAACACGCGACTCCCTATGGAATATCACCCACCATCTGCTCTCTCTGAAAACCACATCGGAGCACATACTTGACCGGGCCAGCCAATTCGATCAGCAGTTTTCACAGCTTGCGCCAACACTTCATCCCCAGGTTCAGGAAGTGTCTCACCAATTCAGCGGCCATCAGCTGAAGGTGCTGGAAGAGGAAATAGGAGAAATGTTTCTCCAAGCCCGACAACTGAAGGATGGGAAAATCACGTGGCGTTTTAAGTTGGAAGCAATCTTTAGGCTCACAACGCCATTCCGACTGATCCGAAAGCGGTATTACCGATTCATGAGTGAGCTTGCGCTCGATTCTGCTTGTGATCCAAACGATTCTTCCAATCTTTACACATGCAGCCGGCAACTGTATAGCTTCGTACGATGCTGTCGGCTGTTTCAACTAATCGGACAGATGCTCAACGATCAGGTGGAGAGATTGAATAGGATCAATGATGCAGAGGCTAGTGCCTTTGCCTATACCCCACCTGACAAACACCATGAAGTCTCAGAGTCAATACAGATTCTTCGCGGCGACTGGGAGAAGCTTCGGGCAGACTGGCAAGACGCACTATCTGGTCTTCAGCTCCGCCGACAAATCCTTGACCTTGCACCCGTTGATCCATTGGTCGATACAATCAATGCCCGGATCAATGCGCTGAACACAGACCGCGGGGCGAAGATTCTGTGGGATTCCTGGAGTAATTCGGTGAAGAATCTGCCGTCTGCGACAATTCAGGCAACGAACGAGTATGCAACCGCCTTAGAAATCCTAGGAAACTACGAGACCGATTCTGGCGGCTATTCCCAGGCCAAATCGACGCAGCATAGCCATTTCGAATACGCGCTGAAAGTCTTTCCTGCATGGACCACCACCAACCTTTCAGTGAAAACGAGCTTGCCACTAGAACCTGAGATATTCGATCTTCTTGTTATTGACGAAGCATCACAATGCGACATCGCCTCGGCAATCCCGCTGTTCTATAGAGCCAAGAGGGCGGTAATCATAGGTGACGACAAACAGCTTGAGCACATTGTAAAACTCCCGGATAACGTTGAGGATTCTTTCGCACAAGAACATGGTGTTCCCCGGACGCTCTCATTTAAGCACTCCCTGTTTGAGGTGTCTCAACTGGCCACATCCAATAGACACATTTTGCTCAAAGAGCATTATCGCAGTCATCGAGACATTATCGCGTTTTCCAACCGAGCCTTTTACAACGGGGAGTTGGTGATCAAAACGGATATGAGAGCACGGGGGCTTCCCGAAACTTATCTGGAAAACGGGTGCGGGGTTTTCTGGCTAAATGTCAATGGTGTCGCAGAACGTCCACGCAGCGGGAGCGCGTTTAACCAGCAAGAACTTGAACGGAGTCGCGAACTCGTCAATGAATTGCACAATGTCCTGCATATGCTCGCGTGGCAGAATGCCTCAATTGGCTTTGTCACCCCATTCAGGAAACAACGAAAGCTTTTTGAGGCTAAGGTCATGAATTCGGAAGTAACGGTGGGAACCGCACACACATTCCAGGGTGATGAATGTGATATTGTGATCCTTTCACCAGTTCTTGCGGACGGACTCCCCGCCCGGACCCTGGCTTGGTTAAAGAGCAAAGGCAATCTACTAAACGTGGCAGTGACCCGCGCGCGATGTACTGTCATTGTTGTTGGTGATTTCACATTCTGCAAGCAGCAAGACAGAAACAACCCATACCGCCAACTAGCTGACTATTACGAAGAGCTAGGAAGGCCTGTCTATAGAGGACTTGATGAACTCCCATTCTTGCTCTCGTCGTCACGGCAACGGCAATGAGACACTGCGTCCCTTTGTGCCAAAAGAACACGACGAAAGCACATCTCAGAATATTGACGATGGCAATTGGATATGGGTTCTCAGACCTGTCCACTGGACGCTCAGTGGACAGATTCTTCCCTCAGCATGTAGCGTTTTGCGACCGCGCACCACGACTTGCTGACGCCTGTTTGCTGGGCTAACTGCCGCACTGACAGCGTACGTGTTTGCTCATCCGTGGCAAGCAGATCAATCACCTTGAACAGCGCGGGATGGGTTGCTCTGGAATACTCGGTGTCGCGATCAATGAATCGGTCGGCAGTTATGCCCACGGTAGGTGACCGCGGCTCTGCACAGGAACCGGTTCCCGTGGCAACTTGGGGTGTGTCCAATGTCGATACTGAGGCCTGCTGGCTCTGAGACAACTCGAGGAGTTGCTCGCAGCGAATCACGAGGATTTCTATCAGCTCCAACTGACGCTCTACGGTGGCTTCCAGGCGAGCATTGGCCTCGTCGAGTATCCGCAATCGGGCGTTGATCTCGGCGATGCTTTCCACCAGCAGAGCATAACGAGCATCTTTTTTCAACGGTCACCCGGCACACTAGACATCCCAACCCGCATCTTTCCGACCGTCCCTTCCAAGAGCATCACCGGTGAGAGCGTCCAACTCCGGCCAATCCGATAGCCGCTGCCGACGCTCAGCCAGTACGGCCTGTTTGCGTTCCAGGTGCTCTGCGTGGATGCGGTCGTAGATTTCCTGCTCCGCCTGGCGGCGTTCCTCGCGCAACTTGGCCAGCAGTTCCTCCGGGGTCATGCTCATGTCGTGGAGCGTCCGCACGCCCACCTCATGCGCCACGGCTTGCAGCAGCAGGACACCCGCGATCGAGAACGCGACGCCCGCAGCAACCTTGATCAGCAGAAACGGGTTGTCGGCCAACGTCGCCACGCTCGCCCAGGACTGGCCATGCGTTTGGAATATCGGCGCGAGCAGTGCAATCCAGGCCGCGAGAATCACAGCACGGGTGATGAGCCTGGCGGCTCGATCCAGCGCAGGGTTGTAGTTCAAATCCCGCCGCTCGACAACAGGTGGTTTGGTCAGCCAGAACCATGCGTGCTCGAACAGCCCGGCTAACGTCTGGCGGCGCACCTCGGTGTAGCCCTGACCTCGGTGCTGGCGCAGGCTGTAGATCGGATGCACCACATTGGCCAGTACAAAGAAGATAGCCAGACCAACGCTGGCGGGAATACTCTGTTCCAGGGTACGCGAGCCGGTATACACGCGCTCGGCTTCAATCAGGCTGCCTACCATCAGCAGAACCCACGCGCCATTGGCCTGCAGGCGCTCAGCCAGGATTGCCGTGCGGGTCGCGCCGCGTTGGTGAATCTCGCTGCGCTTGCGGGCCAGCTCGACATTGGGGATCAACACTTCAGCGTCCTGGATGCTTGGTTCCGGCCCCAGTTCGAGCTGAACGCGCTCGTGCCACTCCCGTTTGACGGCAGCGCGTTCCCGTTCAGTCAGGCGAGTGAATGACATCCTGGATCCCTCCTTGAGGGTTCCGAGCTGCAGCTATCGCGCGTCGTCATGAACAATCTGGTGTATGCGCTGGTAGGAAACGCCAAACTGCCGCGCCAGCTCCGCCTGAGAGACACCAGCAGCGTATCGGGCGCGGATCAGGATATCGCGTTCTTGAATGGTGAGAGACTTGTTATGCTGCGAGGAGTTGTCGTATACTACTTCTAGAGCCGCGCAGGCGAGACACCTGCCATCCTCTAGCGTTGGAGCGGTTCGCGCCCCCAAAGCCCCGTATGGTTCAAAAATTAATCTTCGGGAAAATGGGAGGTCATGCAGCCTCTCGATAGTAATCACGGATGATGCCCCCGAGCACGTTCCGATGGCGGATCGCCCCCTCGGTTGACACCGTCAGTCCGAGCGGACTATCCTGATCAAGCCCCTGATGAGGCCGCCGCGTATTGTAATAGGCGATGTACTCGGTCAGAACTCGGCGCAGATGGCGCTGATTGAGAATGATCAGCTTGTCCAGACACTCTTTGCGGACAGACCTCACCCATCGTTCGGCTATGGCATTGGCATTAGGTGCCTCAAACGGGATGTTGACGATCTCAATCCCTTCGGACTCAAACACGGTGTCGAACAGCTCCGTGAACTTCGTATCATGATCGTGGATCAGGTAACGCATGGGCACAGCCCGATCGTGCAGCTCCCAGGTCATCTGACGGGCTTGTTGGGTGACCCAGGCCGCATCCGGATGAGCCGTGCAGCCGGCCAGATAGACCCGTCGCGTCGCGTGTTCGACAAAGAAAAGCACGTACAAAGTCTGAAGAGTGAGAGTTTCCACCGTCAGAAAATCGCAGGCCAGAAATTGCTCCTTGTAATGCTTGAGAAACGTGCGCCAGGAGCTTCCCTGGCGTGACCGATCGGGAGCAGGTGGAATGCCATGTCGGAGAAGCACTGTGCGAATCGTGGTCGGGCTCGCTCGTAAGCCCAGTTTGCGCAGCTCCCCTTTCAGTTTGTCATATCCCAGACCGGGGTTGTCTCGTGCTACACGGAGAATCCACTGCTCCAGTTCGGCATCAATCGGCGGACGTCCTGACTGTCTTTTCTGCTGGTAGGTCCACTTGCGTCGCACAGCCTCCCGATGCCAACCGATCACGGTGGCGGGCTTGAACAACCGGATGCTGTCCTCCAGCGCCTGGCGCGAATGACGCGCTTTCTGTTTCAACCGCACCGCTACGACCGCCAGCGGCACCTTCTGCCAGCGCGGAATCTGTGGTCCGCGCTCCTGTTTTCGCTCAACGATCCGCAGCTGCTGACGCAACAACAGGATCTCCAGGTCCTCTTCACCCTCCGTCAACCGGGTGACCGCCGCCACATCCAACACGAATTCCCAGATAAACAGCACCATACGAGAGAACATCTCGCCCTCGACTTCCGGTCTTCGCACCACACAAAACCCCGCAAGCTTATCACACTTGCGGGGTTTTCCCAGTCGCTTCATCTCCCCTTTGCAGGGAGGATTTCTTGCGTAGATTAGTTTGTGAACCATACGGGATCGCAGACTCATTTTGTCCCATCACCCCCTCACACCACAAAATCCGGTAGAACCAGTAAAATTACGGCTCTTCTGCAGTAGGTGCAGATCGGGGATGAATGTA
This sequence comes from Synergistaceae bacterium, assembly GCA_018436595.1. Lineage (GTDB taxonomy): Bacteria > Synergistota > Synergistia > Synergistales > Aminobacteriaceae > Aminivibrio. Next base: position 15,667 of record JAHDLC010000043.1, read on the forward strand.
GTATAGCACTCCGAGGTTTGGAAAAGCCAAACCAACCCCTCCTCGTGGCAAATCTCCTCAAGGACTGGGCTCCCAGTCGGGGTAAAGGTCGACGTCCTCATCATTTGTCAATTGGATCAGGCTCGAGCCATCAGCTTCCATGATATAAATCTCGCAATTGACCATAAGCTGCTCAGCACACGCTGCATATGCTATTTGGGTCCCATCGGGCGACCAAGCAGGAGAACGATATGTGTAAACTAGTTCATTTGAGCTTTCGTTGGTTAGTTGAATCAGATTGGAACCGTCAGTATTCACCGTATATATTTCCCACCAGCGACCAAACCCGCGATCCGACACAAACACAATACGATCGCCACCAGGCGACCAATCAGGATTCACATCCGAATCACGAGGGCCAAAGGTCAAGCGAACGATTTCGTCGCTCTCTAGATCAAAAATATAGAGGTTACTGAAATCGCTGGGACCTACTCTGTTTTTTTCGGTATCACGGTCAGAAGTAAACACTATTTGAGTGCCATCGGGTGACCAACTTACCCCGTGTTGACCATCTGCTGCATCGTGATTGGTCAAATTGATGGGATCGCTTCCGTCAGCATTCATCAGGTAGACTTCCCAGTTCCCGTCACGGTACGAGGTAAAAGCGATTTGCGTGCCATCAGGCGACCAAGCAGGAAACTGATCGGGAGCATAGATCTCGTTACTTGTGAGTCTGATCTGATCAGATCCGTCAGCGTTAATCACATAGATTTCATTATTGCCCGCGTCTCCATAGCCGACGAATGCAATCAGGGTGCCATCAGGTGACCAAGCAGGGTTACTGGCGTCTCCTCGATTCGTAAGGTTTGTCAAGTCCGAGCCTTCCAGATTCATTATATACACATCTTCGATCCCTCCTAATCCAGAGGTGAAGGCAATGCGGGCATTTGTTTGGCGGTCTATGGATGGACTTTTTCCAATGACACGCGTGTTTGGCAGCAACAAAATCGCCGCCACAAGCACCAGGGAAGAAATGATGGCAATTCTTCTTTTGCAGTTCATTGTTCGCTCTCTGGAATTCTATCCATCCTTCAAAAAACGCGGGAGTGTGACCACTTAGAATTAAAGTGCTGAAAACCCAATTTGAGCAATCTTCCATAGCAGCCACACTCACACATTTTACTACTTTTTAGGGGATCAATCTTGCCTATTTACATTTGCTTCCCTTACGGTATCTCTGCTGGCGGCTCGTACAAAGGATGCTCCATCCCCATTTGGCCGTTTTGAGCACGGCTTCCCTTTCCCGCAATATGATCGGGATATCCTCCAGGACGCCTGCCTGATGGTGTCCACATAGCAGCTAGGTCAAATTGAATGTTAGTACTAAACCTTCCCCGTGGATTTACCGGATTCAGATAAATATCCTCGGGTGGACACCCGTAGTCGGGGGGGATGTTTATCTGCTTAAACAGCACGTGTAGATGTGGTTCGTCTGTCGATCCCACATATGCATAGTAGCCAATGTGTTGGCCAGCTCGAACATATGGCTTTTTGCCGCTTCGATATTTGTCAAGAACACTTTCCAGTGGCAGAATATGCGTATATTGGATTTCAAGCCGATCTATCATAAGTTGGCGAGGTTCTCCAGGATAATCAGGTGGCTCTACAACTTTCAGAGTTGCGGAGCCAGGATCATATTCTGTGACAAACCCTGACCGTATGGCATATACGGCTCGTCCCTCAACTGGAGAGCTTTCATAATTGTGACCTCTATAGCGGAATCTTGCTTGTTGAAATTGTGTCTGGGTTAGAGGCCCTTTCCACTGGTCTGATGCTTCCACTGGTGTGCCATAAGGGGCATACTTGCCGGTATATGCATTAAAGTATGCTGGTGAACTCACACCTACACCGGCTGGAACTTCATCCATGATTAACACAGGCGGATCCTCGATTTCGAGATACCAAAGCCATCCTGGATCTGAGAAACTCACCATATCAATTCCACAGTGATGGGAGGCATACACTGAACCGGCGAAATTCCATCCTGGGCAGTTTCCAGTTGCTCCGTATCCACCTTGTGCAAAGCCTCGTATTACAGTGTATGGAATCGGTCTTCCCAACTCATCACACCCAAAAGGCGATGAATGGGCGGAACTCAAGCAAGGATATTGCCTAATCTGTTTGAAACCTCCTCTCAAAATGCTAAGACCTAGATTGGGGGAGCCAGGTTGTTCTACACTCATTCCACTAGGGTCTGTATAGTTGGTAGGGTTATCCAAGGCGTAAACGTATGAATTCAAGGATACCGGATTCTGGATTTCTCCAGGCAAAGGATCCGGACTTACAAAGACTCCTAGGGCTGGATTGTAATCCCGCGCCCGCAAATGAATCAGACCATTTGAGTCAGTCATCTCACCTGTAAATCCGAATGGCGTTTGAGACGTTCCTTGTACCTCTGAAGGATTTCCAAGGGGATCGTACCCCCGACTTTCAAGTATCGAGAGTGCATCGTCGGTGACACCTCGAATACTGTTCAACCCATCCCGGATCATATGCCGCCAAGTTCCATCGGGTTCCTGTTGACTGTGTAAACCCATCGGATCATGTACGAAGTAGCGAGTTTGGCTGCCACTGGATGCAAGCGCCGCTTCAGCTTTTTCCATAAATTCGGCTATTTGAGCGTCATTGATGTCCCGGCCCGATGATTCCGGAACATTCTCTTGCGGTATGGGAGCTTGGCCTTTCTGCCTCCGCTGCATATTGGGTATCTTCTTTCGTTTTTTCATGTTTGTATTTTTCTCACCTTGATTGCCAGTTGAAGGCGCTCATGCCGCGCTCGGTAAAATGGAAGTTCCTACACCACCATTTGCCGAGAGAGCGCCATGAACGCCACCTACATTGTAACGAGTTATGTGGTCATTGATGACCTGTTGCCCATCATC
>JAHDLC010000040.1 GCA_018436595.1 Synergistaceae bacterium
CATGCAACCCCCGAGGAGCTATATTCATCAAGGTGCACGCAGAAGACACAAGGTTATCATTAATTTTTTTGCTTTTAAACCTTCGTGTCCTTCGTGAACTTCGTGGTAAAAAAATTTTCGTTCTTTAAAATCTTCGTATCCTTCGTGTCCTTCGGTGCGCCAGGCAAAGCCTGGTGCGTCTAGCTGACTGTGAGGAGTCAGCCATGGTAATTGCCCGCTCGCCATGTATCGGCGGTCCCCTGTGTGAGGGTAACCAAGCATGGGAAGCGGACCGGTGATCCGGCGAAAGCCGGAATGCGAAACAGGAGAGCCCTGTGGACCGCGAACGCGTGAGCCCTAGCGCAAGCGAACCCGATTCGGCCTCGTTACACAAACGGGTGCGGCCAAGCTGCCGAAGATGCCGAAGCCTGATATCTGCAAGGAAGCAGCGGGTATATGCACTTGCAGAGCATCCCGGGGTGGTTGGGGAGGGCGCGCGCGGAAAGACGCACCGAGGAACCTGGGAGACCCATCGCGACTCGGCGCAGGAGCCGGAAGGCGACCGGGAATAAATAACCGGGAAGCCTGTCGCGGACGGGAGTCGGAGAGGCCCATAGTAGCGAGGAAGTCCTGGAAACAGGATGGAGCCAAGGGGCCTTGCCGTGGACATGTGGAGTAAGAAAAGGAGTGTGCCGCTTGGACGATAGTCCCAATACGGAGCAACTGGCTCTCTGGGGATCGATTGACGTGTGGGAGAGTGCCCGCATCAAGCGAATCCAGTTGCCGGAGAAACTCACTACTTTGAGACAGAAGCTTTACCGGAAGGCGAAACTGGAGCCGAAGTTTCGGTTTTATGTGCTGTATGACCGGATCTATCGGCGTGATGTGCTGAGCAGCGCTTACCAGATTGCTCGGGCAAACAAAGGAAAACCCGGTGTGGACGGAGTGAGCTTCGAGGATATCGAAAAGAGCCCCGGAGGAATCGAAGGCTTTCTGGACGAGATCCAGGATAGCCTGAGAGCCAGGACATACCGGCCGTCGGCGGTCCGCCGCGTATGGATACCCAAACCGGATGGAAGGAAGCGCCCGCTGGGCATACCGACAATCCGGGACAGGGTGGTGCAGACGGCGGTTCTGTTGATCATCGAGCCGATCTTTGAGGCGGACTTCATGGACTGTTCGTATGGATTCCGTCCCAAAAGGTCGGCGCATGACGCTCTTGGGGAGGTGCGCGAGCATCTCAAGGATGGGTTGCGATCCGTCTATGATGCCGACCTGAAAGGGTACTTTGACTCGATCCCGCACGACAGGCTGATGAAATGTCTGCGCATGCGGATTGTGGATCGATCCGCTCTGAAGTTGATACGCATGTGGCTTCAGGCGCCGGTAGCCGAACAGGGACGCGGGGGTGGAAAGCGCATCGCCCGAAGCGGCAAGGGGACGCCGCAGGGCGGGGTCATCTCTCCGCTCCTGGCGAATGTGTATCTTCACTGGTTCGAGGTGGTCTTTCACTCTGCCGGTGGTCCCGCGGACTGGGCAAAGGCCCGCATGGTTCGATACGCGGATGATTTTATGGTGCTTGCCCGGTATCAAGGCGGCCGTATTCGGGAGTATATCGAGACGAAGATTGAGACGTGGCTCGGACTGGAACTGAACCGGGAAAAGACGAAAGTCGTCGATCTCCGCCAAGCCGGAACGGGACTGGACTTCCTTGGGTACACCTTCAGGTACGATCGCGACCTCAAAGGACGGGGACTCAGATATCTGAATGTAACGCCGTCGAAGAAAGCCCTTCGAGCGGAAAGAGAGGCCCTGCGCGGGCTGATCAACAGCCATCGGAGCCATGTTCCGATCTCGGAATTGATCCGCGTGGTCAACCGTCAACTGACGGGATGGGCCAACTACTTTTCCTTTGGTTACGCCAGAAAGGCGAAGCGTTCGGTGAACTGGTTTGTTCGTGCACGTTTGGTCAAGCATCTGCGCAGGCGCAGTCAGCGCCCGTTCCGGCCGCCGGAAGGCCGCACGTACTACCAACATTTCAAGAATCTTGGGTTGGTGTACCTGTGAACGGGCCATATGCTGACTACCTGTGTGTGTCTTTTGGTGAAGTCCACGGGAAAGCCGGATGCGGGAAATCCGCACGTCCGGTTTGACGAGGGGGAGGGGGACACCCCTCCCTACTCTACAGCCCTTGGTGGTAATAAAGCTTTCGTTCTGAACCCTTCGTGGTAAAATAACACCCAATTTGTGATCAAATAAAACGGCAATGAAAGGAGAATCCGGAATGCTGGCCTATGTCGACTGTTTTTCCGGCATCAGCGGGGATATGACCCTGGGCGCCCTGATCGATCTCGGTGTGCC
>JAHDLC010000018.1 GCA_018436595.1 Synergistaceae bacterium
ACATCCTCAGGAAGAAGCGTGATTTTCAGGACGAAGCACCTCCCTGCTCTTCTCGCTCAGCTTATACAGCAGCTCCAGGGCCCTGAAGGGCGTCAGGCCATCGGGCTCGATGGCGGCCAGTTCCTCCACGATGCCGTGCCGCTCAGCTTCGAACAGGTCCATCTGCCGGGCTCCGGAAACTTCCCGCTTCTTCTTCGGGAAATTCCCCGTCCGCTCTTCTTTCTCGAACCGCTGCAGAAGGTCGAAGGCCCTCCGGAGCACGGGACGGGGCAGACCGGCAAGCCGGGCCACTTCGATGCCATAGGACCGGTCGGCGCTCCCCTTCACCACCTGGTGAAGGAAGAAGACACCCCCTTCGCTCTCCTTCACCGCCATGCTCAGGTTCTCCATGCAGAGGAACCGGTCCTCGAGGCAGGTCAGCTCGTGGTAATGGGTCGCGAAAAGCACCTTCGGCGAGGCGCCGCACCCGTCGGCCAGGTATTCCAGCACTGCCCAGGCGATGCTCATGCCGTCGTAGGTGGAGGTTCCCCGCCCTACTTCGTCCAGGATCACCAGGCTCCGGTCCGTGACGTTGTGGAGGATGTTGGCCGTCTCCACCATCTCAACCATGAAGGTGCTGCTGCCCCGGGCGAGGTCGTCCCGGGCACCTATGCGGGTGAAGATCCGGTCGCACAGCCCGATCTCCGCCGCCTCGGCAGGAACGAAGCTCCCCATCTGGGCCAGGATCACCAGCAGGGCGGCGCTCCGCAGGTAGGTGGACTTCCCCGCCATGTTCGGCCCGGTTATCAGGGCGATGCGCTTCCCATCCCCTTCCAGCTCCACGGAGTTGGGAACGAAGGGCGAATCGGTGAGCACATCCTCCACCACGGGGTGGCGGCCGTTCTTCACAACAAGGTCGAATCCGGAGTTCACTGCAGGCCGGACGTACCCCTTCTCCCGGGCGGTCTCCGCCAGGGAGGCCAGCACGTCCAGGACCGCGAGGGTCTCACCGAGGGCCTGGAGGTCCTCCACCCGGTCCAGGGTTTCCCCGACCAGCCGGTCGTAGAGTTCCCCCTCCCTCCGGGAGATTTCGGCGGAGGCTGACTCCATCCTCTCCTCGAAGACCTTCATCTCTTCCGTGATGAACCGCTCGGCGTTCACCAGGGTCTGTTTCCTGATGAAGAAATCCGGCACCGAGCCCAGGGAGCCCTTGCTCACCTCGAGATAGTAGCCAAAGACCTTGTTGTACCCCGCTTTGATTTTGGAAATGCCCGTTTCGGTCCGGATCTTTTCCAGGTAGGCGTCCATCCAGGCCGATGCACCGGACCCGGCATCCCGCCATTCGTCCAGTTCCCGGTCGTATCCGGCCCGGATGATGCCCCCGTTTGCCCGCACCCGGGGAAGGTCCTCTTCAAGGGCGGAGCACAGTTCCGCGGCAAGGTCCGAAAAATCGGGAAGCCCGGCGGTCCACTCCTCAAGCGGACCGGCACACAGGGGAAGAAGGGAGGGCAGCAGCCGCAGAGTGTCCCGGACGGCCCCCAGATCCCTGGGGTTGCCGGTGCCCATGCTCAGCCGCGATGTGGCCCGCTCCACGTCCCGGCACTCCGCGAGAAGATCCCTCAGCCGTCGTCGATCTCCGGGGCTGGAAAGAAGATATTCCACGCCGTCCTGCCGCTTTCGTACCGCCCCCTCGTCCAGCAGGGGACGGAGAATCCACTCCCGGAGGGTCCGCCGCCCCATGGGCGACCGGCACCGGTTGAGGGTGCCCCAGAGGGACGGCCCGCCTTCGTCCAGCAGTTCCAGGTTCCGCTGGGTAGTCACGTCCAGGTGGAGGTACTCTCTCTGCCTCAGGGGGTAGATCCGCCGCACGTGGTTCACCGCGCCGAACTGGGTCTCCGAGAAATACTTCAGGGCCGCCGCGGCGCACCCCGCCGGAGGGCTGTTGTCCTCCACTCCGAAAGACGCAAGGGAAGCCACGCCCCACTGGTCCGCCAGCCACCGGGTGCCGGACACGGGGCTGAAGAATTCCTCGGGGCGGGAGATGGGGAAAAAACCGGAGAGCAGGGGAAGGCTTCGGGAAATGCAGAAATTCGCCGGAAAGAGAATTTCCCCCGGGGCGAAGGAAGCCACCAGGGACGCCGCCTCGCCGGCGGGGAAGATCCCGGCCTCCAGGCGCCCCGTCTCCGCCGAAAGCAGGGCAACGGCAATGTCCTTGCCTGCCTCTGCTACGGCCGCCAGCCGCCCTCCCGTCCCAGCGTCCTCGGGAACGAAGGTCCCCGGAGTGACGATGCGGATCACCTGCCGGTCCACCAGCGTCTTTCCGTCCGGCTCCCCGATCTGCTCGCAGATGGCCACCTTGCACCCCGCCCGGACGAGCCGCCCGAGGTAGGCGTTCACCGCGTGCCACGGCACCCCCGCCATGGGGATGCTCTTCGACGGGTCCCTGGCGGTCAGGGTGATGTCCAGTATCTCCGAGGCCTTCCGGGCATCGTCGAAGAACATCTCGTAAAAATCGCCCATGCGGAAAAAAAGGATGCAGTCGGGGTAGAGGGCTTTCCATTCGGTGTACTGGGAGAGCATGGGGGTCATCTTCACCCCCGGAGGGAGCTGGGTCATGAAACGCCTCCGCACCGGCGGTCGAGCCAGCTCTGGAGAATGAGGGCCGCGGCCACCTTGTCCACCTTTCCCTTGCGGTTTTTGCGGGACACATCCCCTTCCAGGAGGGCCTGCTGGGCCATCACCGTGGAAAACCGCTCATCGTGGAGCACCACCTTCACGGCATCGTAGCGCTCCGCCAGCAGCGCGGCGCATTCCTCGATCCGCACCGCCTCAGGCCCCCGGGTCCCGTTCGTCCTGATGGGGATGCCGAGGAGCAGCATTTCGGGGTCATACTGCGCCACCAGGGCGTCCAGCTCCTCGAGCCACGCTCCTTCGGCAGGCAGAACGGCGATCCCCTGGGCGAACATCCCCAGGGGATCGCTGACCGCCACGCCGATTCTCACTGTTCCGATATCGAGGGCGAGAATTCGTCTCATCAGCTTCGGATCTGTCCCTCCACCCACGCCTGGAAGGCCGCGAACACCTTCGGCAGGGCAGCCGGGTCCTTCCCGCCTCCCTGGGCGAGGTTGGGACGGCCGCCGCCTCCGCCGCCGAGCAGGGAGGAAGCCTCCTTCACGATTTTTCCCGCGGCGACGCCCTTCGCCACCGCATTGTCGTCCGCCATGGCGATGATCTGGACATTGGTACCCTCCACGGATGCGAGAAGGATAACGAGCCCCTCGCCCCGGTATCCGTTCTTCAGCCTGTCGCCGAGTTCCCTGAGGGCATCCGGGGCAAGTCCCTCGAACGTGCCGTACACCCCTTCAACCCCACCCTTGAGGGAAAGCCGGATCAGCCGGTCCTCGAGGTTGGCGCTCAGGGCGTTGAGTTTTTCCTCTTCCCTGCTCCGCCTGAGGACCTTGATCTCCGCCTGGAGCTGCTCCACCTTCTCGAGTACGGCGTCTTCGTCCACAGACAGAAGACCTTCAAGATTGGAGAAATTCCTCCAGAGCTTCTGGAACATTTTCAGGGCGGTCATCCCCGTGACTGCAGTGATGCGCCGCGTTCCTGAGCCGATCCCCTCCTCGCGGAGGATCTTGAAGCACCCGATCTCCCCGGTGGACGCCACGTGCAGGCCGCCGCACAGCTCCGCAGAAAATTCGGGAATCCGGACCACCCGTACCACATCGCCGTACTTTTCCTCGAAGAGCGCCTTTGCCCCCATCTCCCGGGCATGCTCCATATCGCTCTCTTCCACCGTGAGATCCGAATTTTCGAGGATGCGGGCGTTCACCTCCGTCTCCACGGCAAGAAGCTGCTCTTTGCTCATGGCCTCGAAGTGGGTGAAGTCAAAACGCAGGCCGCTCTCCCCCACAAGGGAGCCCGACTGCCTCACATGGCCGCCCAGCACGCGGCCCAGGGCCTCGTGAAGCAGGTGCGTGGCCGTGTGGTTCCTTCTGATGGCACGGCGCCGCTCGTCGTTCACGCACGACTGCACCGGGTCGCCCACCGCAAGGCTCCCCGAGAGGACCTTCACCTTGTGGACAACCAGCCCCCTGCAGCGGATCACTGTTTCGGTCACGTCTGCCTTGCCGCCGGCAGACGTTATGGTGCCGGTGTCCCCCACCTGACCGCCCTTTTCGCCGTAGAAGGGCGTGGCGTCGAGGATGATCTCCCCCTCCATCCCTTCCTCCAGGGATTCCGCTTCCTCCCCGTCCACCACAATGGCCGCGACGGAGCCGGACGACTCGGCGCCTTCGTACCCCATAAAAAGAGTATCCCCGAGGCGCTCGTTCAGCTCGCTGTACACGTCGCCCGCCAGGGCGCTCCGCTTCTGCTTGCTGGAAGCCCGGGCGCGCTCCTTCTGGGCCGTCATCTCCCGGTCGAAGCCCGCCTTGTCAACGGTGAACCCGTTCTCGTCGGCGATCTCCATGGTCAGCTCCAGGGGGAAACCGTAGGTATCGTAGAGCACAAAGGCCACGTCGCCGGGAAGCTCGGTCCGTCCGGCGCCCCTCAGCCGGGCGACTTCGCCGTCAAGCAGGTCCGTGCCCTGTTCGAGCGTCCGGCCGAAGCGCTTCTCCTCCACGTCGATGATCTGCTCCACCGTCAGCCGGTTGTCGATGAGCTCCCTGTAGGGATCACCCATCAGGCCGATCACGTCGGGAAGGAAATCGAGCAGGAAAGGACGGTCCACGCCGAGAAGGCGGCCGAACCTGGCGGCCCGCCGCAGCAACCTCCGGAGCACGTACCCCCGGCCGTCGTTGGAGGGCAGGATGCCGTCGGCGATCATGAAGGCCACGGACCGTACATGGTCCGCGATCACCCGCACCGCAAGGTCCGTCTTGGGGCTGTAGCCGTAATGGATGCCGCCCATGGCGCAGGCCCGCTCGATCATGGGCATGAAGAGGTCCGTCTCGAAGTCGGTCCGCACCCGCTGGACGATGGACGTCAGCCGCTCGAGCCCCATTCCCGTGTCGATGTTCTTCTTCGGCAGGGGCACCAGGGTTCCGTCCTTCTGGAGGTCGAACTGGGTGAACACGTGGTTCCAGATCTCCAGGTACCGGTCGCAGTCGCACCCCACGGCGCACTCCGGCCTGCCGCAGGAGAACTCCGGCCCCTGGTCGTACATGATCTCCGAACAGGGACCGCAGGGACCCTGGTTCCCCATGAACCAGAAATTGTCATCCTTGCCGAAGCGGAAGATGCGCTGGTCGGGAATGCCCACAAGCTTGTGCCACGCGTCGTAGGCCTCATCGTCGTCCTCGTAGATGGTCACCGACATGCGGTCCGGCTCGAGACCGATCACTTCCGTCAGGAATTCCCATCCCCAGGTGATGGACTCTTTCTTGAAATAGTCCCCCCAGGCGAAATTCCCCAGCATCTCGAAAAAGGTATGGTGCCGGGCCGTGCGGCCCACGTTGTCGATGTCGTTGGTTCGGACGCACTTCTGGGAAGTCACCGCCCGGGGCGCCTCGGGCTTCTGGATGCCGAGGTAGTAGGGCTTGAAGGGCACCATTCCCGCAATGGTGAACAGCAGGGAAGGATCGTCGGGAATGAGCGAAAAGCTCGGGAAATGCCGGCTCCCCTTGGACACCCAGAAATCAATGAATAGCGAACGTACTTCCTTGCCTGATCTCCACTGCATGAATATTCGTCCTCCCTGATTGCTGTCTATGGCTGAAAAACTGATGCTGTTCTGCTCATGCTGTCATCCTGAGGGCGTTTTTGCCCGAAGGATCTCGGGGTTGGACTCTTCCAGGACAAAAGCAGATTCCTCGGGCTTCGCCCTTCGGAATGACAAGCCATGAGGCCGGTCTTTTGGCCGGTTTGTCATCCCGAGCGGATGCGAGGGATCCCGGTTCTTTGTCATCCTGAGGCCGGCTCTATTGGGCGAAGGATCTCACCTTTTACACTGTCAAAGTCAAGTGCAGGTCCCTCGTCGCTTCGCTCGCTCGGGACGACAGACCTGGTTTATCATCCCGAGCGGATGCGATCGCGGAGCATCCCCGAAGGGGAGGGATCCCGGTTCTTTGTCATCCTGAGGCCGGTTCCTTGGCCGAAGGATCTCGGGGTTGGGTCCTTCAGCAACAAGAGCAGATCCTTCGCTCCGCTCAGGATGACAGACAAAAGCGGTTCTTTCGAGCCGACAGACCGTTTCGTCCCCCGAAAATCCCTACCCCTTCAGCAGATTATCCCGCATTTCCCGCGCCTTGGCGAGGATTTTTTCAGCGTCCGCACCGGGAAAGTTCCCGTCCCGGTACAGCCATTTCCCGGCGACCATGGTTCCCGTCACATCGGCGGAGCTTCCGGCGTACACGAAGAAATGAGCCGCGTTTTCCCCGTCGATCCCCACGTACTCCGGCCTGTCCAGGTCCACCATCACGAAGTCGGCGGCCCAGCCCTCCCGGATCATCCCCTTCTTCTCGAACCCGAGGGCTTCCGCCCCCTCGAAGGTGGCCATCCGCAGAACATCCCTGGCGGGAACGGCGGTGGGGTCCTTTGAAATCCCCTTGGAGACAAGGGCGGCGGACCGCATCTCCCCCCACACGTCGAGACGGTTGTTGCTGGCCGCACCGTCGGTTCCCAGGGCGATTTTCCGTGTCTTTTCCATCATGCCGGGCAGGTCCATCATGCCGCTGCCCAGCTTCTGGTTGCTCTTCGGGTTATGGGCGATGGTCATCCGGGAGAAATCCACCTCGTCCAGAACGGCCGGGTCGAGCCACACGCAGTGAGCCAGCACCGCCTGCCGGACCTCCGGCATTCCCGACGCCGCAAGGTACTCCGCCGGGGTCATTTTCATCTCGTCTCTCAGATATCCCGTTTCCCACTCCGCCTCCAGGAAATGGAAGTGAATCCCCAGGTTCCGGTCCTTCGCCGCCGCCACGATCTCCTTCAGAAAAGACAGAGGCACCGTATAGGGCGCGTGGGGGGCGAGCTGCACCGTGACGAACTCCTCCCGGCCCTTCCAGGTTTCGGCAAGCTGCAGGCCCTCGTCCAGCTTCACCTGCTCCGGTCCGACGATACCCCGGCTGACGGCGCACTTCATGCCCATCTCCAGCGATGCCTCCACTACGGAATCCATGAAGAAATACATATCACCGAAGGCCGTTATGCCGTTCGCCGCCATCTCGAGCAGAGCAAGCTTTGTGCCCCAGGAGACATGCTCGCCCTTCAGCTTCGCCTCGGCGGGCCAGATCTTCTCCTTCAGCCACTCCATGAGGGGGGCCTCTTCCCCTATCCCGCGCAGCAGGCTCATGGCCGCATGGGTGTGGGCGTTTACAAAGCCCGGAAGAAGGGCGGCCTTACCTCTGCCGTCCACGGTTTCGGCGGCAGGCGGAGCCCATTCCGGCGCCCCGATGGAGGCGATTTTTCCTCCCTCCACCATTACCGAACCATACCGTGCCGTCTCCGTTCCACCGTCGCAGAGCAGAAAGTTCTTCAGCAGGAGGGTCATGTCATTCCACCCAGCTCTTCATATACTCTTCCTGTTCGGGGGTCATCCTGTCCAGCCGGATGTTCAGCGAGGCGAGCTTCGCCTCCATAACGGCCCTGTCGATGGCCTCGGGCACGTCGTACAGCCCCGGCTTCAGGGTGTTCTTCGCCAAAAAGACGGCGGACTCGAGCTGCAGGGCGAAACTCAGGTCCATGATCTCGATGGGGTGGCCGTCAGCGCAGGCCAGATTCACCAGCCGCCCCTCTCCGAGAAGGTGGATGCGCCTGCCGTCCTTCAGGATGTAGGTCTCCACGCCTGGGCGTGTCTCCTCCACCGAGGATGAAAGGTCAAGGAGATCCGGCTTGCAGATCTCCACGTCGAAGTGCCCCGCATTGCCGAGGAGCACCCCGTCCTTCATCTTCCCGAAATGCTCCCGCCGGATGACCCTCGTATTTCCCGTAAGGGTCAGGAAAATGTCCCCCCGGGACGCTGCATCGTCCATGGAAGCCACTTCGTAACCGTCCATGAGGGCCTCGAAGGCGCGATGGGGATCGATCTCCGTCACGATCACCCTGGCGCCCATGGCGGAGGCCCGCATGGCCACTCCCCTGCCGCACCAGCCGTACCCGGCGATCACCACGTTCTTTCCCGCCACCAGCATGTTTGTTGTGCGGAGGATGCCGTCCATCACCGACTGCCCCGTGCCGTACCGGTTGTCAAAGAGGTACTTGCTGTGGGCGTCGTTCACCGAAATCATGGGGAAGGCCAGCACACCTTCGCCGGCCATGGACTTCAGCCGCTTCACCCCGGAGGTGGTCTCCTCGGAACCGCCCCGGATCCCCGGCAGCAGCTCCCGCATCTCGCTGTGCACCGTGGCTACCAGGTCGGCCCCGTCATCCACGATGATGTTGGGCTTCACGGAGAGGGCGGAGCGCACGTTCTCGAAATATTCCTCCGTGGTCATCCCGTGGCGGCTGAAGACGGACACGCCGTTCTCCACCAGGGCGGCGCAGATGTCGTCCTGGGTGGAAAGGGGGTTGCTTCCGGCGGCGGTCACCTTCGCCCCGAGATCCTTCAGCAGGATCAGCAGGCAGGCCGTTTTCGCCTCCAGGTGAAGGCACGCGGAAATCACCGTTCCGGCGAGGGGCTGCTCCTTCCGGTATTTCTCCTCAAGAAGCCGCAGAACGGGCATGTACTGCTTTGCCCAGCGTATTTTCTTTTCGCCGGAAGGGGCGAGGGCCCTGTCCGCGATTTTGTAGTCCATGATTCAGTCCTCCTTGGGGAATAGAGCAGATATGGCCGGGCCGTAGGGCGGCCTCAGCACGCCCTTTTCGGTGATAATGGCGGAGATGAGATCCCCGTCCGTCACGTCGAAGGCCGGGTTCCACACTGTATAGTCGTCGGGAAGCATGCCGCCTCCCGGAAGGCGCTTCACTTCCTCGGCCTTCCGCTCTTCGATGGGAATGTCCCGTCCGGAAGAGAGGCCGGGGTCTATGGTGGACAGCGGCGCGGCCACGTAAAATGGAATGCCGTGATGACGGGCCAGCACCGCGAGAGGATAGGTGCCGATCTTGTTCGCCGTGTCTCCGTTGGCGGCTATGCGGTCAGCACCTACGATCACCGCGTCGATCCCGCCCTTCTTCATCAGGCTTCCGGCCATATTGTCGCAGATGAGGGTCACGTCGAAGCCGTCCTCCAGGAGCTCCCACACCGTAAGGCGGGCTCCCTGCAGCACGGGCCGGGTCTCGCAGGAAAAGACCTTTACGTCCTTCCCCGTCTCCCGGGCCGAGCGGATGACCCCCAGGGCCGTACCGTGGCCGCCCGTGGCAAGTGCCCCGGCATTGCAGTGGGTGATCACAGTGCACGCCGGAGGCAGCAGTTCCGCCCCGGCACAGCCCATGGCCCGGTTGCATTCCAGGTCGTCGGCGAGGATCAACCCCGCTTCGGCGATGAGGTTCTCGAAAAGGCCTTCGTCGGGAAGGGAGGTCATCCGTTCCTCCATCCTCCGGAGAGCCCAGAAGAGGTTCACAGCCGTGGGGCGGGTCCGTACGAGGCGTTTTGACGCGTCAAAGGCGGCCTTCCGGCCGTCCCGGGACGCCATGGCCACGCCGAATGCGGCGGCAATGCCGATGGCAGGCGCGCCCCGGACGGCGAGGGACTCAATGGACACAGCCACGTCTTCGGCGGTGGTGCATTCCAGAAACATCACCGCGCCGGGAAGCACCCGCTGGTCAAGAATATACAGCCGATTGTTTTTCCAGTACAAAACCGGAGGAACCATGAAAAACCTCCTTGTGAGAACTGATTGTCTTTGCTTGTCATCCTGGAAGAGTGGTTTCTTTCTGTCATCCCGACGGAGCGCAGCGATCGCTTGCCCTTATTTGTCATCCTGAGGCCGGCTCTTTGGCCGAAGGATCTCGGGGTTGGTTCTGGGTCCCTCAACTGCGAGATCCTTCACTTCGTTCAGGATGACTCCCTCTTTGTCATTCCGACGGAGCGCAGCGATCGCTTGCCCTTATTTGTCATCCTGAGGCCGGTTTCTCGGCCGAAGGATCTCGGGGTTGGTTCTGGGTCCCTCAACTGCGAGATCCCTCGCATTCGCTCGGGATGACACCCTCTTTGTCATTCCGACGGAGCGCAGCGATCGCTTGCCCTTGTTTGTCATCCTGAGGCCGGTTTCTCGGCCGAAGGATCTGCTTTTGATTTGAAGATTCCTCAACTGCGAGATCCCTCGCATTCGCTCGGGATGACAATCCAAACCAGAGTTCCTTAAGTGCGAGATCCTTCGCTCCGCTCAGGATGACAAAAGTATTCGCTCAGAATGACAAATCCTCCGCTCGGGATGACAAATCACTATCCCTGCCTGCGCAAAGACACCCCGGACACGACCGCAGCGGCATCGCCGTCGGCAAACCGCAGAGAAACTCCGTCCCCTTCCGAGAGCATTCCGGCGGAAGTCACGGGCACTCCGTCCTTTTCGCAGAGGCTGTACCCCCGGTCGAAGACCTTCAGGGGCGAGAGGCTGTTCATGGACGCACCGAGAGCAGCAATCCGTTCCCCGGCAGCGGCCACGGCCCTTGCTCCCGCAGCCCCGAGCCTGGAGGCGAACAAGTCAGCGCCGGAAACCCGGAGGGCGATCTCCCGTTCCGCCACGGTCCTTCCCCTGTCCTGATAGGAGGCCAGATCTTTTTCAAAGGACCTGACGTCCCTGTCCATGGCCGACCGGAGCAGGCGGTTCTTCTGGTCGAGGGAGGCCAGGATGTCTGCCGAATCTGGAAAGACCCGTTCCGCCGCTGCCGACGGGGTCGCCGCCCGGACATCCGCCGCCTTGTCGCTCAGGGTTTCGTCAATTTCGTGCCCCACACCGGTGACGATGGGAAGGGGGCAGTTTCTGACCGCCCGGACCACCCGCTCGTCGTCAAAAGGAGTGAGGTCGTCCCTGCTGCCTCCGCCCCGGACCAGGAGGACACACTCCGCCCCTTCCACCCTGCCGGCGTTCGAGAGAGCGGAGCAGATCTCACCGGGGGCCTCGTATCCCTGCACCTGGGCCGGAACGACCACAAGAGTGCAGGAAGGCATCCTCTTTCCCGCCACGGCCAGTACATCCCTGAGGGCGGCCCCCGAGCGGGAGGTCACCACAGCGACCTTATCCGGAAAGGCCGGAATTGGACGCTTCAGCCGGACGTCGAAAAGCCCTTCCGCTTCCAGCCGCTGCTCCAGCTCGAGCCGTGCCCTTTCCGCCGCTCCCTTCCCGAGGGGCACCAGACGACGGACAATAAGCTGGTACGCCCCCCGGGGGGGATACAACGAAACGGCCCCTTCGGCAAGGACTTCGTCGCCGTTCCGGGGCCATTGGGGAACATACGGTATATAATTCCGGAAGAGAGCGCAGGAAATGCGGCTCTCTCCACCCAGGAGCGTAAAGTAGACGTGGCCGCTCGTATGTTTCTTCAGTTCCGCAAGTTCGCCCTTCACAACCACCGACTGCAACACCGGGTCCTGAAGCAAAAGGGACGAAATGCGGAACGTCAGTTCGTCAACTGTCAGCTGGTGGAGTTTCCGTTCCGCCATCTGGCAGCTCCTGTTTCTTCGTTTGCTCTCCTCCGTCGGTGCCTTCCGGGTAGAGTGCCCGGACAATCCGTCCCAGCACGCCGTTGACAAATTTCCCGGACTCCTCGGCCCCGAAAGTCTTGGCAAGCTCCACGGCCTCCGAAATGGCCACGGGAACGGGAATCATCCGTGAGAGTACCGACTCGAAAATGGCCATCCTCAGGGCGGCCCTGTCCACAGCCAGCATCCGCTCAGGGCGCCAGCCCGTGACGTGTTCCCGGATAAGATCGTCGATCTCCCTTCGCCGTTCCCACGCGCCGCATGTCAAAATACGAGCATATTCCTGAATCTCCGGGTCATCCTCCGCGGGAAAAAGCTCCAGCGCCTGTTCCGGGGTCTGCCCCCTGCGCAGATCCAGCGAATACAACAGCTGAAGCGCCATCTCCCGGGACCGATGACGCTTCTGCGGCAAAAACGTGCGAATCAATCCATTACCTCCCAGCAATGCCCTTCAGTTTCTCCAGAATCCGCTCGCCTTTCTCGGAAAAAAGAAAAACGGTACCAAAATAAAAAGCCGCTCCCCAGAAAAGGGTCCAGAAAAAGGTTTTGAATCCCACCATAAACAGGACGGCAATAGCCGCCCCGAGCAAAGCCCATGCCAGGGGCTTCCTGGCGAGGGCAATCAGTTCGCCCACTGGATCGAAGGGAGTCTTCTCCACCTCGACCCACGATATTCTCACGGAGAAGCCCAGCTTCTCCATCTCCCCGCGTATTCTCCTCTCGGACGTTTCCATTCCGGGAGGGGTCTCCCCCTTGGGGTAGGAAAGCATGACATAAAAACAATCCTCGCCTGCGGGAAGAGAGACCAGGTCACAGCTGAAAGGCTTCGTCAGGTACCGCCTGACGAACTGCCGCATTCCCGCCGCAGAGACCGACACGTTGCCGAGGGTATTCCGCTTCCAGAATAGATACATATCCACCACCCCTATAAGGAGAAGGGCCGGTCACGTAGGATGGAGGGCCGGCCCTCTCAAGGTCCTTCGCTAAAGCTGTTCCACCTCGGGCGGAATCGGTTTCTCGACTTTTTCTTCATTCCCGGTTTTCTCGGTCATTTCCGGTTCCACGTCGTCTTCTTCATCGACGAAGGGTTCCGTCACAGACACGGGAATCTCGGACACCGCAGGTTTTTCCCCTTCGGCCGCCGGTTCCGGTGCGGGGGCCGGGATAGGCTTGTCCTGGAAGTAAATACCCTGAACGTTGATGTTCACGGCCTTGACATCATAACCTGTATACTGCTCAAGGGCCTTCTTGATGGCTTCCTGAACGTCCCATGCGAGGTCGGGAATCCGAAGGCCGTACTTCACCATCAGGTAGACATCCACCGTCACCAGGGGAGGAAACTTGTCCTCCACGGAAACCCTGATGCCGTCGCTGGCTTTTCTGCCGATGCCGAGCTTGGAGGCAATTCCGGGACTTGCGGGCTGCACTCCGGGGATCGTGGTGAGGGTCTTCTTTGCCAGCTCCATGATCACTTCTTCGCTGATATGAATACTGCCGTTCACAGAAGAAATCTCGTCTGGACCTCCCTGTTCAGCCATCTCGCTCAGTCCGCCTGCCGGCCGTTCGATTTCGTCCAATTCCGGTTCCTGCGATTTGTACATCTCACTCATTGCGAGACCTCCCTTCCTGAATTGCGTGGTGATTTACCGGTTCTGCTGCGGGAATTCCTTTCCGCAGCCTGGGCACTGAAGGGTTTCGTCCTCTTCGTACTCCTCGGGCTGGTAATAGAAGACATATCCGCAGGACGGGCACGTCACCGAAAGATAGCTCTCGTCGAACTCATCTTCGTCCTCGTCTTCATCCTCATCGTCGTCCTCGTCTTCATCGTCGCCGTAGACTTCTCCGCCGCACTCGGCGAAGGCCCTTTCCAGGGCGTCGAGATCCTCGTCGAGAAGGGCGCAGTCATCGGCCAGGTCTTCGTACAGCTCTCTCTGCTCCTCGATAAGCTCGCCCTGGTCGGCGACTTCCTGGGAAAGCGCGTCGAGAGCATCCACCAAGCCGGCGAAAATCTTGTTCTGCCCCTCATCCTTCACAGGCCCCAAACCATCAAGAAGCCCCTTGAGATAGGCTATCTTCTCCCGTGCGCTCATCTTCATTACCTCCCTTTGCTGTCTTATTTTTTCGCCCGCTCGATATACTGCCCCGTGCGGGTATCGACGATAATTGTATCATCCACGTTGATGAACAGCGGAACCGTGATGGTAATGCCCGTTTCGAGCTTCGCAGGTTTGCCGCTGCTGGAGACGGTATCCCCCTTGAATCCGGGAGGCGTGTCGATGACCTTCATCTCTACGCTTTTGGGAATCTCGATTCCCATGATCCGGCCTTCGAAAGACTCGATCTGGACTTCCATGTTCTCCACAAGATAGTCCGCCACCGTTCCCAGGACTTCCCGGGTGATGGGGAGCTCGTCATAGGTGGAGAGGTCCATGAAGATGTAGTCGTCGCCGCTCATGTAGCTGAACTGGGCTGGTTTCTCGTCGAAAATGATCCGTTCGAACCGTTCGCCGGACCGGAAGGAGTTCTCGATGATGGAGCCGGAATCGAGATTTTTCATCTTCGTCCGGACGGTGGCCCCGCCGCGCCCCATCTTGTGGTGCTGAAAATCGATAACTTCCCAGATGCCTTCCTGCCAGCGGATCTTCATACCCGTGTAGAAATCCGAGGTATCAACAACCTGCGCCATAACACCCAACCTCCCACAATGTACAGCAAATTAAAGTAAAATCAAGGGGTTTTCGCCGCCGTCGGCGGAACCGACCCCAAAACCTTTCACATTATACAGGCAACTCCCCTCCTGCGCTACGGAAGCCTGTTGTCAATCCGAGCGGAGCGAGGAATCTGGTTTTGGTGTCATCCTGAGCGGAGCGAAGGATCTGCTCTTGACTCTCAACGGCCTCAACCCTGAGATCCTTCGTCGCAAAACCCGCTCCTCAGGATGACAAACAGGGGCAAAACCGAGATGCCTCCCCTCCGGGGACGCGATCGTTGCATACACCTCTCCTCGATTTTGCTGTCATCCTGAGCGGAGCGAAGGATCTCGTAGTTGATTCTCAACGGCCTCAACCCTGAGATCCTTCGTCGCAAAACCCGCTCCTCAGGATGACAAACGAGGGCAAGCACGAGATCCTTCGGCCAAAAACCAGCCTCAGGATGACTTCTTTCTGTCATTCCGAGCGGAGCGAGGAATCTCGGTTTTGAGAAAACCCAGAACCAAGAGCAGATCCTTCGTCGCAAAACCCGCTCCTCAGGATGACAAACAGGGGCAAGCCCGAGATCCTTCGGCCAAAAACCAGCCTCAGGATGACGCTCTTTCTGTCATCCTGAGCGGAGCGAAGGATCTCGTAGTTGATTCTCAACGGCCTCAACCCTGAGATCCTTCGTCGCAAAACTCGCTCCTCAGGATGACACTCTGTCTGTCATCCCGAGCGAATGCGAGGGATCTGGTTTTGGGCTTGACACTCTGCCATTAAAAAAACACGCCCTCCGGAGGAACCCGGAGGGCGCAGTGTGCATCCGCTTATTTCAGAACGAGCTTCTCCACCGTGGTGTCGGGAATGTCAAGAATGTAGGGAATGACGATCATGGCCACTTCCGTCTTGTCCCTGGTCTCCGACTTGTACTTGAACAGCTCGCCCAGGAGGGGAATATCGCTCAGCAGGGGAACCCTGTGCTTCTCCACCTTCTCCTGGTCCTTGTAAAGTCCGCCCACCACGAAGGGCTCGCCGTCACGCACCCGGATATTGGTGGTGACTTCCCTGTTCGTGGTCTGGGGGAACTGCTCCCCCGCCTGGCCACGGTAGGTGCCTATGATCTCGCCCGTCTCGATTTTCAGGTCGATGGACACCATCTTGTCCCGGCCCACCGTGGGGGTGAACTCCAGGATGGGTCCCACTTCCTTCTCGCTCCAGGTGGGGTTGCCCGCCTCGTCGCGCTCGGAAATGTAGGGGTAGTTCTCGACCAGCTTGATGACCGCTTTCTTTCCGTCGATGGTGATGATGGACGGGTCGGCGAGCACCTTGCCCTTGTTCTTGGTCACCAGTGCCCTCAGGCCGAAATCAAGAAGCTTCGTCAGGCTTCCCTCGGCGATGTTCTTCAGGCCGGAGCCCGTGATGGGGGCCAGGGGCGCCGGGCGGTTGTCCCCGGTCTGGGGATTGTAATTGGCCGGCTGATCGGCATAGACGTAGCCCGCTCCCGCTCCGGCGGAGCTGTAGTTGAACCACCACTGGTTGTACACCGCGTCTATGATGGTCTCCAGCTCTTCCTTGCCGCTGTCGGTCACCTCGATGATCCTGGCCTGCAGCATGACCTGCCTGCCCGGATGGTCCACCTGCTGCAGCACCTTCTCAACCTCGAGGAACTGCTCCGGCCTGCCCGTGACGTACAGCGTCCGCAGCCGCTCGTCAATCACCACCTTGTTCACCCCTGCGAGCCCCTGCACCAGTCCGCCGACGGCCTTCATGTCAGCGTAGGCGATGCGGTACTGCCGTGTGGACTCCTTGCCGGTGGTCTTGCCGATGCTGTCGGGCGTACCCACGATGATGGTCTTTCCCATGATGGCATAGCTCATGTTGTACATCCGCATCAGGTAGCCCATGGCCTCGTTCAGGGGAACGCCCTTCAGGGTCATGGTCACCAGCGTGTTGGGCACCGAGGGATCGGCGACGATGTTCATGTTGGCGTAGGCACCCAGCATCCTGAACACGTCCCGGAGTTCCACATCCCGGAGGTCAAGAGTCACCGGAAGGGTCTTCGAGAAAGGATCACCCGCCGTGGCAGCCACAGGAGCCTGGGGCTTCAGCAGGTCGGCCTGGATGTTCTCACGCTCCACGAATCCGGCGGTGCTGAGGCGCAGCACATACCGGTTCGAGGGGGCTTTCCCCTCCATGGTTTTCAGGCTCATGGGGCTGCTGACCCTCATTTTGAAAACGACCTTCTCACCATCCTGGTCGGCCCGCACAAGGCTCACCAGAGGAAGATTGAAGTCCCGCTCCCACTTCACGGCGGGCAGATAGGCCCCCGCGAGGGTGAAGGTGACCATATCTGTCCCCAGGGTATCCACCTCGGGAAGAGGAAGGGACGTTCCCTTCAGCTCGACGAGAATGCTGTCCGAGCCGAGTTGACGGACCATGAGCCCGCCCACGGGCGGCAGATGGGCATAGGAGGGCTTTTCTTCGGCCAGGGCCGGGGAATCAGCCACCAATGCCCCGAAACCGGCCAGAGCGAACACCAAAAGGATGAATATCTTCGACAACGTTCTCATAATATAAAATCCCCCTCTAGAGTCCCGGAGCGAGGTCCAGATGTTTTCCGGACCAGTTGACCGTCACCTTGTCCGGGCCGATCCGGACGACCTTCCCCTCGCCGTTGCTGAAGGAGTACCCGCTTCGAACAATGATCCCCGTGCCCACTCCCTCGATGTCCATGATGGCCATGGACTGTTTGCCCGCGACCATGATCGCCCGGACAAACATGATGGGAGGTATCTTCTCGCGCACGTAGGTGGGGATGACCTGGTCTTCTCCGGCCACGGTCACCCCACCCTCGCCTTCACCCGGCTGGGTGGCCGCCACCGACACCTTCATGGTGGGGATGAAGGGCTGCCGCGAGGCCTCGATCACCGCGCTTGCCAGGGTCAGGCTCCGAGTGCGGGTATCCACCGCAGTCCGGAAGTCGCCAATCACCTTGTCCAGCCGCTGGGCGTCCTTCCCGGACTGGCTTTCGATGGGCGGAATGGTGATGGGCGCTTCCTCGTTCAATTCGATATACTGCCGGAACATATACCCGGACCAGCCGCACCCAGCCAGGAGCAGCAGCACCGCAATGGTCCTCAGGATGCGGTATCCGCCCTCTCCCGCCACGAGCCTGCCGGTGAATCCTTCGTTGTGGAGTTCGTCAACCACGGCCATCACCTACTTCTTCAGGACGGACTGGATGACCGCGACGCCCTTCGCGTTCTCCCCGTCCACGGAGTTCATGGTGACGGACGCCACGCGCACCGCCACCTTCAGGTTCCGCCAGTCCGCAAGAGTCCTGACGAAAGAGTAATAGGGACCCTCGAAGTCGATCTGCACGCCGCTTCTGCCCGCAGGGGTGTTCGCCGGCTTCACCACGTTGCTCTTCACGCCGTTCTTGGTCAGCTCCTGCTGCACCCAGGCGTAAAAATCGACCTCGTTCTCGGGTATGCCGAGCTGGTACTTCTCAAGCTGGGCGATGGCCTTCTTGTAGACATCGATCTGCTTCATCTGCTCCTTCGCCTGCTGGTCCAGCTTCATGCTCCGGGTCTTGAGCTCGCGGATCTCGGTCTTCAGGCCCTTCATTTCGTTGATGTAGAAATACTGGCCGTAGGCGAGGCCGCCCACGAGCAAAAGAAAAAGAAGAAAAAACAGTCCGTCCTTCTTCGCCGAGTTCACCGGATTCCCCCTCCTTCCCCTGGAGTTGCGGCGGAAATGGATGCAAGATCCCTGAGCTGGCATGAAAGGGTGAAATCAACCATGGACTCCTGGTTCTTGACCACCCTCGTGGTCACCGGGAAATCCACCGCTGAAACAACACCCGCTTCAAGCAGGCCCTTCGCAAATTCCACCACGTCGTTCTCCACGTAGGCATTGCCTTTTATATTCGCCTTGCCCGGCGTCACCGTCACGGAGGAAATCCACACTCCCATGGGCAAGGAAGTCTCGATGGAGTTCAGGAACTCCAGGGCCGGAAGCTCCTCCTGCAGCAGCTTCAGGGCCGACACGTACACCGCCTCGACTCCCGCAAGCCGCTTGATCTCGTTGGACATCTTCAGGTTCTGGGCCTGCTGGATGGCCACCTGGTCGTTCAGCATGGCCACCTGGGCGCCCATCCCCCGCACTTTCAGGTACGAAAGCCCGAAGGTCACCCCGCCCACCAGGACGAAGGCAAGAAAAAGCGCCACCAGCAGCACCCTCGCGGCATTGACCTTTCTTCTGCGGGACTCCACCAGGGAACGGGGCCGCAGATCAAGTTTCACCTTCATAGTAAATCCCTCACCGCCAATCCGATGGCCGCTTCCCAACCGCTGTTTCCGTCGTCGGGTTCCGCGATGCCCCAGGTCTCCCACACATTCATCTTCAGCGTCTTCAGCCCCGTCGCAGCCTCGAGGGCCTCCTGCAGCCTGCTGTCCTTCCCGTACCCATCCCCAAGCATAAGCAGATCGACCACCAGTTCGCGATACTGGTTCTTGACGAAGGTAAGAGTGTTGCCAATCTCCCGGACAAGAGGAGCGTAATCCCGCTCACCCTCACCAAGAGTGGGAATGTCGATGAGGGACGTCCTGTACAGGATGCCGTTGTCCTTGTAGCCCAGGACGAGCTGGGTCACTTCCTTCTCGGCGAAGATGGAAAGGTACCCCTCGGCGTAGGCCGACACAGGCCCCAGGCCGGCACGGAACATGGCAACGTTCAAAGGTTCGATGCCCGCCAGGTCCATCCCGGCGGAAGAAGCAATCCGCATCAGGGACTCCACCGTCCGGAGCCTGCACGCCGCCACGAGAACCGACATCTTCCCCGGATCAAGGTTCACCGGGTTGTCCACCCGGGCGATGTCAACGGCGGCGTCCGAGTAAGCGTAGGGGAAGAACTTCTCGAAGTCCCACTTCAGGGCCTCCTTGGCGTCCTCCATCTCCATCTCGGGCATCTCGATGACCCGGATCAGGATATCCCTGGAGGGTACCCCCAGGGTGACCGGGGCCTTGAAGCCCCCTCCGAGGCTGCCGCCCAGGTTCTCAAAGGCGGGAAGCAGCGCCCCCACGTCGGAGAGGGAATCCTTCCGGATGGCCGTGCCGCCGGTGGCAGTCTGGACCTTGCGGCGCATCTTCAGCCCCGAAAGATCGCCGTCCAGTTCCACGTACCGCAGGTAATCTTCGTGTAAAGCAAGCGCCGCTCTGTTCTGCGATTTGAAGAATGCCGAAGCGCTCATGTCGCGACTTCCTCCCCGCCTTTATGGATGAAATTCAATACAACTGCATTATACGCTTTTATTGTCAAAACTGTATAGTTTATCACTGCATATCAATAAGATTTTAGAACAAATCAGAACGAAGAAACTTTCACCTGGAGAAGCCTTTTGTTCTCAAAAAGAAGAGTCACACCGGCATTGTGGTATTTTCTGAAAAAAGCTAATGGTTCCAGCTCTTCTGTGTTTTCCTCCAGAAAGACAGTCTGTCCGGGTATCCAGAAAAATTTCCGTTCGCCTGAACCTGTCGCTATCACAAGTTCCGGTGGAGTTCTTTCAAATTTTTTCAGGAAACCGGAAACATCTTCCCGAATTTGCTGCTCAGCGCAGCAAGGAACAGCGAATAGAAGAATCACTGAAACCAACGCAGCCGCTAGTATAAATTTTCTCATGGTTTCCAGTCCCTCCAGTACGCAGGCTCGGTTTTGGTCGAACTACCACCGGAATCATCAGTCATTACGTTCTCGGGCACATCAAAGACGAGAAGATTTCCGCTGAGACTGATGTTTCCGGTAAATCCGCCAAGAGCGGTCTGCGGATTCGAAGCGTTAGAAAACGTAGTTACTCCAACATAGACCTTCCCGCCCGTCACTGTAATTCCGCTGATCCTTGTGGCATCCAGCGTAACGTTTTTCTTCCAGGAAGTGATCTCGTCCCCTGTGTAGGTTACAAAACCGCCAAGCCCTGTATCCGCCTTCATGATGTAAAAATTACTTTTACCGACAAGGCAAGGATCCGTGTTTGCCGTATAGGTCGCAAAGAAAATATACCCTCTGAACAATACAGGAGGTGTAGAAACAATTTCTCCAGTCCCTAAGGGCAAACGCCATCCGTTGATAGAAACTGCGACAGAATCGTTGTATTCATCATCTGAGACATTTTCCAGCGGGGGAAGACTCGCCAATGTAAAGGCGGAATCCCCGGCAAGGCTCCTGTTCATGGCGAACACATAGCACTTTCCTTCTTTTTCCCCGAAGAGGAAATCGGGGTCTCCCGTACCCCAGAAAAGCCACTTTCTGTTGTTGATCATGCCGACTTCAAGGGCGTAGGGGATAGTAAACAAGTCATCCGCTGCTGCACCGTCCCCCGGGGTAAAGACTTTCGCTAGGTTCCACTCCGTTGAATCGTATGGACTCAAGTCTCCCTCGAAAATAGCGCCGATGTCATCTCCCAGATAGTATTTCCGTATCCTCATGGGCCGCGGCCCGGCCTCGACTGCAAGGGGGGCTACCACAGAACCGAGGTCACTATGGGAAATTTCCTTCACCAGCGAACCATCCTTCATATCCAGGACAATCACTGCTTTCCCGCCCTCGTCAATTTCTAGAAGCGGCCTGTTCTTCGCGCCGCCTCCAAAAAGGGCTACCCATTTCGTATCTATTCCTGAAAGGCTTTCAAAATCAACGGTTCCGATAAACGGAGTGCTTACAGTCAGGCGAAGCTTCCCCGGAACGGAAGAGGAAGAAGAATCAACGGAACTGAGCGTCGAGGATGCTGTCCCCGTTCCTCCGAGCCACCTCATGAAGGTACTGTTTTCCGTTCGCAAAATCCCTTCTCCGTTCCCCCCGTTGTAGTAGCAATTATTATCGAGTGCCCATAAGAATTTGGGATTTGCGGGGTCCGTAATGTCAAGGGAATAGAGGCCTGCTCCCGCTCGCCCCAGGCCGCCGAGAAGTACCGTTTTATAACTGCCGTCCAACAGAATGTCTTCGGCTACGAGAGGGCCGTCCAGCAGATATTTGGGTGTTGATTCTTTGACTTCCCGCAATGTATCGTCGCTGCCCAGCTTGGTTCCGATGAGCCTGGGGTAATTCAGAACATTCGGGGGAATGAAAGCCCACTCCTCGTTCCCGTTGGTTGAATTGAAGGCATGCACCATGCCGTCGTTGGCATGCATATACACGACACGAGTCCTGTTTTTTACCGTGGAATCCTCCGCGAATACACGGTACAGCGGGTCGGTTATCAGGCTTTGAGGAGCCCCGACCTCCACAAGGCCTACATGATACGGATCCCCCAGTTTCCAGCGCTCATCACCGTCTGTTTCGTCCCATTCGTCGGATCCCAGAACCCATCTTATGTACTTCTTCAATGCTATATCAGTTATCGATAGATCACCGGCAAAAAAGGGTTTCAGAGCAGACGAGTTGTCGCTGGAAAAGGCCTTCAGGTTGGCCACAACTTTGCCTGCCGATCCGGTACCCCAGTCCGCTGTATAGATATTCCGGTTGTTGTATCCTTTCGACGCGAGAATTGAACCGGCATCTCTTGCCCCCTCAACTCCCCAGTTCGTATCAGGAGTCACAACATCACCGGAAATAACGTAACTGGAAAGGAATCCCATCCATTGCTGCACAATCTTCGGCTTGAATCCTGCAGAATAGACTTTACCTGCACCCCCGGGCGTCTTCGGAGGGTTGACCAGCGGTGCGCTGCCTGTGGCGGCGATGTCCTGGATAGTCTGGAATATGGTCTTGAAGGCTTCCATCAGTTCCGCCATGTTCTGCGGAAAAAACGCCGTCGCGCTGCCGTTCAACAAACCGTCGTCACCGTAGTCGGCCATATTGTTCAATGTCGACGCAAGAGTCGTTTGCGTTGATGGATTGATCATTCCGATGACCATGGTTTTTACAGGTCTAGCATTTTCAACACCCAGATCAGCATTATAAAGTGTTCTGGTCACCCTAGCTGTATTCGTGTAATTTTCATAACTGTCCTCACCGTCGGTAAGGACGATAAGCCAGTTGTCCTGGCACCATTCGGTAATTGTGGGGGTATCGCCCCGTACCTTGAAGAAATCTAACGCGCAATCCACTCCCGATCTATCGTTCACTATCGATGCGACAAGCGGTGTAGCACCATCCGCACGAAATTCCGGGTTGTTGGAGGATTCTGTACCATCAAACCATTCCCGGATTTTTTCAAGATGAGAAGGCGATTTCGTAGTGGAGGCAAAACCCTCGTGGAGTCGTGCTCTTCTTGTACTATCATCCCGCCACGTTATCCTTTGAGAGTTCCCGTCGTTATTTGGCCACCAGTTATACCAGTCACCGCCACTTCCCGATGAATAGTAGTCCTGATAATAGGCGGAAAGGGCAAGACGGAGGTCGCCTACCAAAGTCTGGTCTCCAAGTATGCGATAGAGCACATTCTTCAGCGTGTACATCCGGCTGTCATTTGGATATTTATAGGTATAGCCATTATAGGTATAGGTTTCGTTATGTCCCGGGACACGGATAATTTCAAGTCCCTGAGTAGAATAAGCCCAATTTTCACCTGCATCCACAATATAGCGATAGTTTGCAGGTAGTGAAGGAACAAGACTCTGATTGTTAACAGGGTTATATTTTTTTTTACCAGGAGCTTTTCTTTCAAGTATCCACCGGTGATCAGTCCAAGAACTGGATACATCTCTCCAAACCCATTTGAATGATTCGTCTTCCTCCTCGGTACTATAAGGAACACTCGGCTGTGCTTCGTTCTCTCGTACTTTTCCCCATTCATCTGGTATCCATCTTTCACCGGTTTTGGTTTCAATTTTGTATGAGAAAACACCAGTATAGTCGTCATCTGTATCCGGAATCTGGTCGGTCGGGATTTCCCGCAGCAGGGGATGGTAGTTGAAATCAACTGACGGGTCGTTGTTTCCCGAAGCATTCCGTCCCGGGTTTGAGTCTCTACCGTAATATCTTCTGGTTCTGCCGTCAAGGTAGTAGGGATTGGTGCCGTCCCCGTAAGTGGAACTGTCATTGTCCATGAAGAAAGACATCGACCCGCTCGTGTCGATGAGCAACAGGACGTTCGGTTCCACTATCTGGGAAAAGCCTGCCGGTGGATTCTTCGGAGCGGAAAAAACGCTTGTCTGGGGAACAAAGTCAGCTCCGGATGCCGCAGTGAGAATCAGCACTGCCAGTCCTGCCGTCAGCAGCAAAAACAAAAAAACTTTAATTCGTTTTCTCTCACAACTCTTCATGACGCTCACCTCCGGCTTCCTGGATTGCACATTATTTCGGTTGAACGAATATGGCCTGTTCAACGGTTTTCGACATTTCATCCGTACCGTTTGTTTTTGTTGTCACTTCTGATCTGATAAGAAAGGCCTTCAGAATTTTCGATTCCGGAGATCCGGAACCGGGGTTTCCCTCCGCCGCGTTGGAACTGGCATAAGACTGCCCCGCCTTGAGGCTGCCCCCCTCCCTCGCCCGGTACATTCTCGGGGGTATTCCCTGCTCGAAGGTCAGAGTTTCGCCGTAGTCGTAGGCAAGGTCGTAAATCCGCACCTTGACGTCCGCTTCGCCCAGCGAAAAGGACAGTGTCGGGTTCGGGACAGCTCCTCCGCTGGATACGAGGAGCTCCTTATAGTCCTCCGAAGCGGTCACCGCATTGATCGCTCCCGCCGCCACAAGGGAGGGGATGTCATCGGATACGATCCTGTCGTACAGCCAGGTCTTCCCTCTTTCAAGCCCGGCGATGGCGGCGTTGAGTCTGAATTCGTCGTCGGATTTCATCTTCGTGGTTGACATCATGTTTTCGATGAAGACAAAAGCGACGGCGACCATGGCTCCCGCCACTAGCAGGACTATCAGGGTCAGCGGAAGGGCCATTCCCGGGCGCTTGTTCTTATTTCTTCCCGCTGTCTTCAATTTCGTATCCTCCAGCTTCTGGTCACCGCAGCATACCGGTACCGCCTGTTTGTCGGCTGAGGCGCCTCGCCCGGCCAGCCCTCGATGGAACTCTGCAGTTCAGAGGTATGCTCCGTATCGCCCCGAGCAAGGACAGTCACCTGGAGCACCCTGTCTCCGTCCCGGTCGAAAACGCACCACAGCCCCGCGATACCTTCGACGGCAGGCTGCTTTCCGGAACCGTCGGATCGTTCGATGAACAAAGTTCCGCCGTTTACATTTTTGTCTACATTTATCTTGACCGCCTTGAGGTAATGAGCTTCCTCAAAGGCGTTGATCTTCTGCGCTTTGTTTGAGGCAACCGAAAGAATCTTTCCGTCTCCCGGGTCGATGGCGGAGATAAAGAGCGGTGCAATACCGGCCGGGAAAACGATCCAGCTTTTTGTCGTATCATTTTTGTTTGCTTCCACGTTTATCACGCCCGTCAGCTCTATCTGCCGGGCGGTGGAATCCGCTTCATAGTCCGCTTCCACACCGAAACCGGAGGGTTCGCCGTACACGAGCCACAACGCCGTTCCTTCCGTGGCGTCATCCGGTACAACCACGTCACCCACGTCACCGGATGCAAGCTGTACCGGGCCGGAAAATTTCTCGTTCGGCTTGTCATTATCAAGAAGAAACAACGGGGGATTAGCGGAAAAGCCGTTCTGAAAGTCCGTTTTCCCCGCCGGAAGACCAAGGGCCGCTCCGGAAACAAAGGGTTGTATCGAAGCGAGGGCGATATGGCCTCGTTGTTTTGCCTCCATGACGTCCTGGTGGAACTGGTAGCTCTCGAACACCGAGAAGAAGAGGGTCATGACGGCACCCATGACCACACCGAGTATCAATATGGAGACGAGTATTTCTACCAGCGTAAAACCTCTGCGTTTTCTTTCCCTGGTCATCTCTTCGTTACTCCTTGTATTGAATAGCGGTTAAATAAGACTCTTCGCTCATGTCGCGCTGAAGAGTAACCGTTGACGGCTGCGTTATTCCTCCCCAGGACACCTGGACGATACCATTTCCCCTGGCAAGGGAGCGGTCAAAAGAAATCGTGTACATTCCTACCGTATCGGTGCTGGCTATATCCGCAGACTGAGGCGCAAGGGCTTCGAGGGCGTCCAGGCGTTCATAGGCCAGTACGAGGGCCTGCTCCTTCTGCACGGTCTGCAGGGCCAGCTTCGAGGACATAATTGGCACTAACGCCATAGCCAGAAGCGCTATGGCGAGGATAAGAAGGGCAATGATGCTCTCGGCCAAGGCAAAGGCCTTTCTTTTTTTTCGGGTGAAAGCATTCGTTTTTTTTCTCACGGAACTCTCCCTTCTTTCATCCCCGGAACTGTGGCTGTGTTACTTTTTAATTCTTTTAAAGGTTTAAACGCCAAAGCGAGATTCCTTAAAACGAGATTCCTCGGGCTGCGCCCTTCGGAATGACAGATCTTGGCTTCGCCTTTCGGAATGACAAACCAAAGATTCGCCCTTCGGAATGACAAGGGCTGGGCTTCGCCTTTCGGAAGGACAGAAAAATAAATTTACTTAACCCTCATCCCCACAACCATATCGGTAGCGACGAAGGGGCGCTCGGTTGCCGTAAAAAATGCCCCCGGGTCGCCTGCGCCGAGCAGGGCCGTGCTTTCCGCCATATCCGCCAGCTTCTTTTTGCACCCCTCGGTAGCCATCATGGGAATGCCGCCTCCGGGGGGAAGTGTGTAGAGCATCCTCAGGACATACCATTTGAATTCAAAGGTCGGTATGGATCCACCCCCGCCGCCGCCGGACATGTCGGGAAAAATGTAGAGGAAGTCCCGTGTCTCGTCCACAGGGCGGTCCATAAACTTTTCAATCTGCTTGATGCTGTTGACGCCGATGAGAGGTGTGAGATCCCTCTTGGGGTTGTCGGCGTCGAACATGAGGGCCGCCGCTTTCATGGTGCGAAGGTCGTTGATAATCACCGTGGCGTCGGCGCTGTCCTGGCCGCTCTGACGGACCAGAAGCATGGCCCCCGCCAGGATGCCGATGATGATGATGACGATGAGAAGTTCCACAAGGGTAAAGCCCAAACGTTTTGAACGATTAACTCGTCTGCCCCACGCAGTGTTCATAGAAATGTCTCCCCCTCTCTCCCTGTGGAAATACCGGGGGCCCGAAGGCCCCCGGAAAAAAAGGAACTACCGAGCCCTCATGTAGACAGCTGCTCCAGTTGCTTTGTACAGGTCTCCGGAAACTATCGAATCGCCCGCAATTTCGGCATCTGCCAAAAGCCCTGTTTCTGTTGCAACTGCTTCAAGCTTTGCCTTAGCCCCTTCAGGCGTAATATCCTTACGACCTACGAACCAACCGCCTGTTGCATCTCCACTGACAGAACCTGCAAGAAAAACATATGTACCACTGCCTTCGAGCCCTCTATCCATATACTGTTTGAGGAGATCAATATTGCTGGTAGCGGTTACCGCTGTTGTATTCGGATTATCCGCATAGTACATCAGCGCAGCGGCTTTCAGAGAACGGAGGTTGCTCACGATCTTCGTCGCTTCGGCCTTGTCGGTTCCGCTGCCGGCCACGAGGAGCATGGCTCCGGCCAGGATGCCGATGATGATGATAACGATCAGCAGTTCGACAAGGGTGAATCCTGTGCGCTTCTTCAGTACCTTTTTCATGGGTTTTCCCCTCCTGTATGATAGTGTGTTCCTCGTGCTGCCTGTCCTTTATTGCTACCGCCCAGGAATCGGGCGGATGGTTTTCCGCGCCTCCGTGTTCCCGGCGCCTGCTTTGGCCTTCGGCGTTTTCCCCGGTATCTGGGTACCGCGCCTTCCCTCCCCGCTGCCTCGGCGGCCTGTTGCTGATCCGTCCCCGCCTGGCCTCAGTCTCGTCCTTTTCTTCCGCTCCTCCTCCTTTCTCCGTTCGTCCGGTTCTCCTCTTCTCTACATCATGGTCTGTATGGCGGTGACGATGGGCGTGAAGATGGCCAGCGCCACCAGGGCGACGATGCCGCCGACGAAGATGATCAGTACGGGCTCCAGTATGGAGGTGAGGCGCTTGATTTTTTCGTCAAGTTCCATTTCGAACCATCCGGCGACCTTGTCCAGCATGGTCTCGAGCTGGCCGGTCTCTTCGCCCACCTTCATCATGTGGGCGATCATCACCGGAAAGACGGAAATGTTCTTGGCCGTGTCCCCCAGGGAGGCGCCTTTGCGGGCGGCGTCCCGGAGAGAGGTGTACGCTTTGCCGATGACGGCGTTGTCGGTGACTTCGGAGGTCATCTCGAGAGATTTCAGGATGGGCACGCCGGAGTCCACCAGGGAGGCCAGGGTCCGGTTGGACCGGGCCATGGCGCTTTTGAAGAAGATGTCCCCCACCAGGGGCAGCTTGAGTTTCATGGCGTCCATGGCGGGCTTGGTGTCCTTGTTCTTTGCGAGCATGGAGACGACGACGCCGAACAGAAGGATGGCCAGCAGGGGGATGTACCAGAATTCGGCCATCCACTCGGAAAAATTGAAGACCTGGATGGTCAGGGTAGGCAGGGGGACGTTGAGCCCCCGGAAGACCTGGGAGAACCGGGGCATGACCACGGTGACCAGGATGTACAGGATGAAGACGGCGAAGAGGATGACCACTGCCGGGTATGTCACGGCGGAGACGATCTTCCGCCGCAGTTCGTCCTGGCGCTCAAGGAAGGTGGCCAGGCGGTCGAGGGATTCGTCCAGCTTGCCGCCTTCTTCTCCGGCGGAGACGATGGAGACCATGAGGGTGTTGAACTCCGCCCGGGTGCGCAGGGCTCCGCTGAGGGAGAACCCTCCGTCCACGGCCATCTTGATGCGCCGGATGGAGTCGGCCAGGCGGGGGTTCTTCGTCTGGTCCACGAGGATGTTGAGGGCGTTGCCGAGGGTCACGCCGGCCTTGATCATGGTGGCGAGCTGCCGGAAAAAGATGACCTTGTCCCTCAGGGGGACGGAGCCCATGCGATGGAGTATTTCCCGGAAGGAATCTCCGCCCTTCTCCCGTCCGCTGCGGGTGAGGGTGATGGGCATCATGCCCCGCTCGCGCATGGATGCAACGGCGGCGTCCTGGGAGTCTCCCTGGATGACGCCCTCGACGATTTTTCCTTCAGGTGATCGCGCTTTGAATTTGAATTCCATTTCCGTCACCTCGGCTCGTCTTTCTTGTATACCGACTGTTTCTCGGACATTCAGGTTATTTTTGAAATAGTATTCACAGTTTGCATTCTAACAAACGCCCGCCCCCGTTAAAATAGGGCTCCAGACTCATCCTGCGCGGGTTTTCCGTCAGTTCTGGCCGAAAAGGATCCTCTGGAGGTCCTTGGGGTCGTAGGCATAGGCCATGGCTGTATCCATGGGCAGCAGGCCTTCGTTGACCTTGTCGGCGAGGCACTGCTCCATGGTGTGCATTCCCGAGTTTGCCCCGGTCTGGATGAGTGTTTTGATCTGGTTGGTCTTCCCCTCCTTGATGCAGTTCCGCACGGCGGGGTTGGCGAATAGGATCTCCGTCCCCACTACCCGGCCGCCGCCCGGACGGGGTATGAGCTGCTGGGAGCATATCCCCACGAGGACGGCGGAGAGCTGGATGCGGATCTGCTGCTGCTGGTGGGGCGGGAAGACGTCGATGATCCTGTCGATGGACTGGGCGGCATCCTGGGTGTGGAGGGTGGCGAAGACGAGGTGGCCCGTCTCGGCGGCGGTGATGGCCGAGGAGACGGTTTCGAGGTCCCGCATTTCGCCGATGAGGATGACGTCGGGGTCCTGGCGGAGCACCCGGCGCAGGGCTTCGGCGAAGCTGCGGGTGTCGATGCCCACCTGGCGCTGGTGGATGATGGATTTTTGCGATTTGTAGACGTATTCCACCGGGTCTTCGATGGTGACCACGTGGTCCCGCCGCTTGCGGTTGATTTCGTCGATGAGGGCGGCGAGGGTTGTAGTTTTGCCGTGGCCGGTGGGTCCGGTGACGAGGAAGAGGCCCCTTCGCTGGTCGGTGACCTCGATGAGGCACCGGGGCAGACCCAGTTCCTCGATGGGCCGGATCCTCATGGGGATGAGCCGGAGGGCGAGGGTCATGTTGCCCGATTCAAAGAAGCAGTTTCCCCGGAAGCGGGCTTCTTCTCCCGAAGGGGAATGGTAGGTGAAGCTGAAGTCGTATTCCCTGCTCTGCCGGTATGATGCCATCTGCTCGGGCTGGAGGATGTCCGATATGGCCTGCTCCACGTCCTCCAGAACGAGGGGGGGGATGCCGGCTACGGGATGGAGCTCTCCGTCGATCCGGAAGCACGGAAGATGACCGACGCCGAGGTGAAGGTCGCTTGCGCCCGAACGGAGGACTTCCGCCAGTAGATCGTGGATCTTGATGTGCATTTCGTTCACCTCGCCTTTGTTAAAAGGTGGTCGTCAGAACTTCTTCCACGCTTGTCTTGCCTTCGAGTATCTTGCGGATGCCGGATTTTCTGAGGCTTTTCATTCCGTTGTCCAGCGCTTCCTTTCTCAGGATGTCGGCGGAGGCGCCGGAGACGATGAGCTGCCGGATGGTGTCGGTGATGGACATGATTTCAAAGATGGCGGACCGGCCGCGGTATCCTGTGCCCCGGCATTCGTTGCACCCCACGGGGCGGAAGGCCCGGGTTCCGGCGGGCACGTCCAGTGTTTCGGCCACTTTTTGCGGCAGTTCGTATTCTTCCTTGCAGGCAGTGCACAGGTTTCTCACGAGCCTTTGGGCGATGACGGTGAGCAGCGAGGACGATACCAGGAAAGGCTGGATGCCCATGTCGATGAGCCGTATGGCGGCGCTGGGGGCGTCGTTGGTGTGGAGGGTGGAGAGGACGAGGTGCCCCGTCAGGGCGGCCCGGATGGCGAGCTGGGCCGTCTCTCCGTCCCGGATTTCTCCCACCATTATCTTGTCCGGGTCCTGGCGGAGGATGGACCGGAGGGTGCTGTTGAAGGTGAGTCCGGCCCGTTCGTGCACCTGGACCTGGCCAATGCCGAAGATTGTGTATTCCACGGGATCCTCAACGGTGACCACGTTGACTTCCGGCTTGTTGATCTGTTCGAGGACCGAGTAGAGGGTGGTGGATTTTCCGCTTCCCGTCGGCCCGGTGACGAGGACGATGCCGTAGGGTGCGTTGCAGACCTGGTCCACAAGCATCTTGTCGTCGGCGTCGAGGCCCAGCTTGGTGAGGCCCACCATGGCGTTGCCCTGGTCGAGGATACGGATGACTATTTTTTCTCCGTAGATGGTGGGCAGGGAGGAGACCCGGAGGTCCACCCGGCGCCCGAGGACCTTGATGAGGATTCGGCCGTCCTGGGGGCGCCGTTTTTCCGAGATGTCCATGCCGGACATGATTTTCATCCGGGAGGAGACGGCGGGGTGCAGGTGCTTGGGGAAGTCGAAGGCGTTGAAGAGCTGACCGTCGATGCGGTAGCGAACCCGGGTGTTCTTTTCGAAGGGCTCGATGTGAATGTCCGAAGCGCCTTCCCTTACCGCCTGTTCGATGACCTGGTTTACGAGCTGAATGACCGGCGCGTCGTCAGGGTTGGCCTCGCCCATGGCCTGGGTGAGGTCGAGGTCGCCCACGGCGGTGTCCATGAGTTCGAGGCTGGCGTCTTCCATGGACTCCTGGATGCTGTAGAGCCGTTCGAGGTTCCGCTCGATTTCCGACGGCGAGGCGATACCCACTTTGATGTCCATGCCGGTGAGCATGCGTATTTCGTCCTGGGCTATGATGTCCATAGGATCGGACATGGCTATCAGAAGGGTATTGCCGTCCTCGACGGAGAGGGGGATGGCATGAAGGCGCCGGGCCACGTTCTCCGGTACCATCCGAAGGGCTTCCGGCATGGGCCGGTACCGGGACAGGGAGTAAATCTGGAGCTTCAGAAGCGTGCTGAGGGCGTCGAGGAGCTTCCCCTCGGTGAGGGAACCGTTTTTGACCAGCGTCTCACCGAGCCGCAGGCCGGTGGTTTTCTGCTCGACAAGGGCTTTATCGAGCTGTTCCGGTGTAATGGCTCCCGATTCAACGAGAAGATCCCCGAGTCGTGCAGCTTTGGTCATGTCATCTACCGCCCACCGTTTTTGGATAGTTTCATTTTAAAGATGATAGCGCAAGAACCCTGATTACACAACGTGATACGTCAGAAATGTAGCGGATATTATTGTCGTACATTGCGTGCTTTTGCCGGGTGGTGATGGTGAACGAGCCGGTTTCCGGCTGTTATCCCGAGGCCGGGGTTTTGGCCGAGGGATCTCGTTGTTGACGGCACTCGGAACCAAAGGCGAGATCCCTCCGCCCTTCTGTCGTTCGGGATGACAAACAAATGAGATCGCGCAGCATCTCGTCTATTTGTCATCCTGAGCGAATGCGAAGGATCTCGGGGGTGGGTCTCTCCAGAATCAAAACCGAGATCCTTCGGCCATGATACCGGCCTCAGGATGACAAACAAGGGCAAACCCGAGATCCCTCGATCGCTGCGCTCGCTCGGG
>JAHDLC010000001.1 GCA_018436595.1 Synergistaceae bacterium
CCGCCCCGAAGGCTTCACGGTGACCGTGCGGGAAGTCCGGCTGTCGGCCGGCGCCGGGTTCCTCGTCGCCATTACGGGATCGGTGATGACCATGCCGGGGCTGCCGAAAAAGCCGGCTGCCCTTACCATAGACATCGACGAAGAGGGCCGCATCACCGGCCTCTTTTAGGGGAGGATGCCATGACCGCCAGGATTTTTCCTGGCGGTTTTTTCGTTATGTCCCGCGGTGTTTCCGATGGTCTCCCGCAGGCTCCTTTCAATGCTTCGTCCCCGTTTTAAACTCCGCGCTATCCTTTCTCTTCTGCAATCTGCCGAAAAGATTCACCCTTTCCAGGATTTTGCCTTCCGGGTCCGGCTCTCATGAGTTTTTACACTCTTCGGCTTTGCCGTTAAATACCCGGGCGGGAGAACATTCGGTCTTGACAAAATAAAATTTACGTTCATAATATATTTATTGAATCAATCAATTATGATAAGAGGAAAAGTTGTCCCCCGGAACCTTCCAAATAAGAATGGAAAAAGCTGCAAATTCCTGTTCCAAATACAGTTCTGCCCCCGCGCCTTGCAACCGGTACGGAACAGGGAATCTTCATTTAAGAGGAGATGATGCCGCTCCCGCTGCAGACAACAGGGCTCCCCTGCCGAAAGGGGATGCGGAACGAAGGCGCCTCCCCCGGGGAGGATGAAAAGGGGCAGCGCCCCTTGAAGAAAGCTGAAGAAGGAGTGTGGATCGTCATGAAGAAAGTGCTTCTCGCTCTTTTCGCTCTTGTCCTGATCTTCTCCTCCGCCGCACTTGCAGCAGATCTCGTGGGCGTGGCCATGCCCACCCAGTCCCTCCAGCGCTGGAACGAAGACGGCGCGAACATGAAGAAGATCCTCGAGGAAAAGGGATACAAGGTGGATCTTCAGTATGCCGAGAACAACGTGAGCACCCAGATTTCCCAGCTTGAAAACATGATCACCAAGGGATGCAAGGTCCTCATCATCGCCTCCATCGACGGGACCGTCCTCTCCGACGTCCTGGCCAGCGCCGCAGCGGCCAAGATCCCCGTCATCGCCTACGACCGGCTGATCCGCCAGACTCCCAACGTGGACTACTACGCCACCTTCGACAACTTCAAGGTGGGTGTCATCCAGGGAAAATTCATCGAGGAAAAGCTCGGTCTGAAGGAGGGCAAGGGGCCCTTCAACATCGAGTTCTTCGGCGGTTCCCCCGACGACAACAACGCCTATTTCTTCAACGGCGGTGCCATGAGCGTGCTGCAGCCCTACCTCGACAGCGGCAAGCTGGTGTGCCAGTCCGGCCAGACGAAGATGGAGCAGATCGCCATTCTGGGATGGAAGTCCGAGGATGCCCAGGCCCGGATGGATAACCTGATCTCCAAGTCCTACACCGACAAGAAGCTCCACGTAGTGCTTTCCCCCAACGACTCCCTCGCTTACGGTGTCGCCGCTTCCCTTGACAACAACGGCTACATTCCCGGCAAGGACTGGCCTATCATCACCGGCCAGGACTGCGACAGGGCCAACGTGAAGAACATGATCGCCGGCAAGCAGTCCATGTCGGTCTTCAAGGACACCCGTGCCCTCGCCGCCAAGGTGGCGGAGATGGTGGGCGACATCATGCAGGGAAAGGCCCCCGAAGTGAACGACACCAAGACCTACGACAACGGCGTGAAAGTTGTTCCCTCCTACCTGCTCGAGCCGGTCTTCGCCGACGTGAACAACTACAAGGCCCTGCTTCTCGATTCCGGGTACTACAAGGAAGAAGAACTGAAGTAGCGCTTCCTTTCTGCCGGGGGGCGGAGCGCTCCGCCCCCTGAAAACACCGGAGACGGGGGCTGACCTTATGGCGAAAGAACTCCTGCTGATGCGGAATATCACCAAGACCTTCCCCGGCGTGCGCGCCCTGAAGGATGTCTGTCTCGACGTGGAGGAGGGCGAGATTCACGCCATCGTCGGCGAGAACGGCGCCGGCAAATCGACACTGATGAACATCCTCTCCGGGGTGTACCCTTCCGGAGAATACGAAGGGGAGATTCTCTTCGACGGCGAACCCTGCGTCTTCCGGTCCATCCGGGACAGCGAGGAAAAGGGGATCGTTATCATCCACCAGGAACTCGCCCTGGTGCCCTACCTTTCCATTGCGGAAAACGTCTTTCTCGGCAACGAGCGGGCCCGACGTGGCGTGGTGGACTGGGACGAGACCTACACACGCACCGCCGGGCTTCTTGAAAAGGTTCACCTGAACGAAAAGCCGTCGGTCCTGACGAAGGACCTCGGGGTGGGCAAGCAGCAGCTCGTGGAAATAGCCAAGGCACTCTCCAAGCACGTCCGGCTGCTCATCCTGGACGAACCCACGGCCGCCCTGAACGACGAGGACAGCGGGCGCCTTCTCACGCTGCTGCTGGACCTCAAGGCCGAGGGTATCACCTCCATCATCATATCCCACAAGCTGAACGAAGTTGAAAAGATCGCCGACCGGATTACCGTGCTCCGGGACGGCGCCGTCATAGAGACCCTGGACAACGGGGAGCGGACCATCCGGGAGGACCGGATCATCAAGGGAATGGTGGGCCGGGAGATCGTGGACCGGTTCCCCAAAAGGGACACCCGCCCGTCGGACGAGATTGCCCTGGCGGTGGAGAACTGGACGGTCCGGGACCCGCTCCGCCCCGACTGCCTGAAGATCAAGAACGTAAGCTTCACCGTGCGGCGGGGAGAGGTGGTGGGCCTCGTGGGCCTCATGGGCGCCGGGCGGACGGAACTGGCCATGAGCATCTTCGGCCGCTCCTACGGCATGGACATCTCGGGACGGATCCTCCTGGGAGGAGAGCCTGCGGAACTGCCCTCGCCGAAGGAGGCCATCGGCCGCGGCCTGGCATATCTCACCGAGGACCGGAAATCCTCAGGACTGATCCTGATCGACGACATCTGCCGCAACATCTCCCTGGCGAGCCTGTCCAGGCTCTGCGGGCGGAAGGGCGTCATCGACTGCAACCGGGAGGTGACGGCGGCTGAGGGACTCCGGAAGCGGCTCGGGATCAAGACGCCCAGCATCTTCCAGAAGACGGGGAACCTGTCCGGAGGAAACCAGCAGAAGACGGTGCTCGCCCGGTGGATTCTGTCCGATCCCGACGTGCTGCTCCTCGACGAGCCCACCCGGGGCATCGACGTGGGGGCGAAATACGAGATTTACTGCATCATCAACGAACTGGCCGCGGCGGGCAAGGCCGTGGTGCTCATCTCCTCCGAAATGCCGGAGGTGCTCGGGATGAGCGACCGGATTTACGTGATGAACGAGGGACGGATCGTGGGCGAGCTGTCCCGGGAAGAGGCCTCCCAGGAGGCCATCATGAAGTGCATCATGCAGAGCAATCGGGAGGTGGCCTGATGGAGAAGATGAAAGAGATGTTCATGGCGAACATCCGCCAGTACGCCATGATGGTGGCGCTCATCTTCATCGTTATTCTTTTCCAGTACCTGACTGAGGGCGTGCTGCTCCGGCCCCTGAACATCACCAACATCATCCAGCAGAACAGCTATATTCTCATCCTCGCCATCGGCATGCTCCTGTGCATCCTCACGGGGAACATCGACCTCTCGGTGGGCTCCGTGGCGGCCTTTATCGGCGCCGTGGCCGCCACCATGATGGTCACCTGGAAATGGCCTGTGCTGCCCTCGGTGCTTCTGGCCCTGCTCCTCGGTGTGGCTATAGGGTGCTGGCAGGGGTACTGGATCGCCTACTTCCGCATCCCTGCCTTCATCGTCACCCTGGCCGGAATGCTCTGTTTCCGTGGGCTGACGCTGGTCATGCTGAGGGGACAGACCATCGCGCCCATGCCCCAGTCGTTCCAGAAGTCCATTTCCACCTTCATCCCCGATGTTCTGGGGGGAGCGGACCTGAACTACACGGCTCTCGCGGTGGTGGCGGCTGCCATCCTCGCCTTCGCCTTTGCCGACCTGAGGAGCAGGCGGAAAAAAATCGCCTGCGGCTTCGACGTGCTTTCTTTCCCCTTGTGGACGCTGAAGATTCTCACCATGGGAGCGGTTCTCATGGCGTTTTCCTGGCAGCTCGCCCGTCACCGGGGTCTTCCGGTGGTGCTGGTGCTCCTGGGCTCCCTGGTGCTGATCTATTCCTTCATCACGGGAAAAACGGTCTTCGGACGGCACGTCTATGCCTTCGGCGGGAACGAAAAGGCGGCGAAGCTCTCCGGCATCGACACGAACAGGGTGTTTTTCCTCGTCTATGCCAACATGGGACTCCTGGCGGCGGTGGCGGGACTGGTCTTCATGGGCAGGCTGAACGCGGCGTCGCCCATGGCGGGCACCAACTTCGAGCTTGACGCCATCGGCGCGTGCTACATCGGCGGCGCCTCGGCGTCGGGGGGCATCGGGACCGTGGCGGGGGCCATCATCGGCGGGCTCATCATGGGCATCCTGAACAACGGCATGTCCATCGTGGGCGTCTCCATCGACTGGCAGCAGGTGGTCAAGGGGCTGGTGCTTCTCGGGGCGGTGGCCTTCGATGTCTATACGAAGCGACGTACTGCACGGTAGCGCGGCCTGCGTGGCTTCCGGCTTTTTTGGAACCACGGAGGGTGGAGAGCGGGTGTTCCTCCACACACTGGCCAACGGCGGCGTTACGGTGCGGTGCCTTGATTTCGGCGGGGCGGTCCATTCCATCGAGGTCCCGGACAAGTCCGGCCGGGCTGAAAATGTCGTCCTGGGATTTGACGGCCTGAAGGAATACGAGCGTGACCGTTCCTGGTGCGGTGTCCTCTGCGGCCCCGTGGCGGGACGCATCGCCGGGGCCTCCGTCCACCTTGGCGAAAGAGTGCTGTCCCTGGAAGCCAACGAGGGAACCACGTGCCTCCACAGCGGTTCAACGGGCTTTTCCAAAAGCGTCTGGAAGGGGATGACCTTCTGCGACGGCCATGTCGCGGGCGTTCGCTTCTCCCTGACCACCCTCCCCGGGGAGTGGGGGTTTCCCGGGGTGCTTTCGGCGAAGGCGGTCTACACCCTGGACGGCGGAGGAAGGCTCTCCCTGGAGTGGGAGGCGTGGTCATCGGAGGACACGCTTTTCGCCCCTACCTTCCACGGCTATTTCAACCTCGGCGGTCCCGATTCCGTTTCGGTGGAGGATCACCGTCTGCTCCTCCGGGCCGGGAGGTACATGCCCCTGGACGGGCAGTCCCTTCCCCGGCTCCCCGAGCCGGTGGGAGGAACGCCCTTCGATTTCCGCTCCTCCAGGCCGCCCCTTCCCGTCGACCTCTTCGACCATCCCTTCCTTCCCGACGAAGGGCGGGGGATTGATATTCCCTGCGCCGTCCTCGACCACCCGGCGAGCGGGCGGCGGATGGAGCTTTTCACCGACCAGCCCGCCGTGGTGTTCTACGGGGGGAGATCCCTTTTCCCGGACCAGGTCTTTTCAGGGGGGCGGCAGGGCAGGCCCGGACTGGCCCTCGCCCTGGAACCCCAGTGGTACCCCAACGCCGCCGCCCTTCCAGGGTTTCCTCTTCCTGTGCTGCGACAGGGAGAGCGGTTCACGGCACGGTCGGAGTGGCATTTTTCCCTTCTTCCCGGATAGTCTTTTCCTACACCTTCACCCTGTACAGGAAGTCCTTCAGGGCCGCCCCCGCGGGGACCATGGGGAGGATGAGCTCTTCCCTGGGGATGCGGCAGTCAACCAGGGCCGGTCCGGGCGTTGCGAGCATGTCCGGAAGCAGGCCTTCCAGTTCGACCATGGACGTGCAGGTGTGTCCCGGCACGCCCAGGGCTTCCGCCAGGGCGGCGAACCGGCAGGGGGAGAGAGGCGTGGTGCCGGAGTACCGTTCGTTCCAGAAGAGTTCCTGCCACTGGCGGACCATGCCGAGGGCCCCGTTGTTCAGGACGAAGATCTTCACGGGGATGCCGTACCGGGCGCAGGTTTCGAGCTCCTGGCAGTTCATCAGGAATCCGCCGTCTCCGGCGAAGCAGAGCACGGGGGTGCGGTTTCTGGCCAGGGAGGCGCCCATGGCCGCCGGGAGGGCGTACCCCATGGTGCCGAGGCCCCCGGAGGTGAAGAAGGTTCCGGGCTCGTTTGTCCTGTAGAACAGGGCGGTCCACATCTGGTTCTGGCCTACGTCGGCCACCACGGGCCAC
Organism: Synergistaceae bacterium; assembly: GCA_018436595.1. GTDB lineage: Bacteria > Synergistota > Synergistia > Synergistales > Aminobacteriaceae > Aminivibrio. The sequence continues at coordinate 6,145 of JAHDLC010000001.1, forward strand.
TTGTCCTTCGCCTCTGCCCGCACGGACTCCAGGACCGAGGAGGGAACGAAGTCCGCCGATCCGGGGTCGGAGAGGGGGTATTCTTCCTTCCACCGTTCCACCGTGGCCGCCCACTCGCCCCGGCTGCATTCCCCGAGCTCTTCCGTGACCGTGCCGAGGATGGCCTTTGCGTCGCCGAGGAGGTGCACCCGGCACGGGACGATCTTGTCGAACTCCGCCTCGTCGATGTCGCCGTGGATGACGGCGGCGTCTTTGGCGAAGCAGTCGAGCCTGCCGGTGGTGCGGTCGCTGAACCGGGTTCCCACCGCGAAGAGGACGTCCGCCTCTGAAAGGGCGAGGTTGGCCCAGGGGGTGCCGTGCATGCCCGCCATGCCCAGGGAGAGGGGATGGTCCTCGGGGAAGGCCCCCTTCCCCATGAGAGTGGTGGCCACGGGGATGCCGCATTTCTCCGCCAGGCGGAGGAGGAAGGCGGAAGCCCCGGAGGAGAGGATGCCGCCCCCTGCGAGGATCACCGGCCGTTCTGCGCCCCGGAGGAGGGCGGCGGCCTCGTCCGCCCGGGACAGGTCGGTCTGCATCTTCAGGCGGCCGTTGCCGTAAAGGGTATGTTCCGGGTAGATGAACTCGCCCTCGGCCTTCTGGATGTCCACGGGCAGGTCCACGAGCACGGGGCCGGGGCGGCCCGAGACGGCGATCTCGAAGGCCCCCTTCAGCGCCGAGGGAAGCTCCTCCACGGAGCGGACGAGAAAGCTGTGCTTCACCGCCGGCAGGCTGCTCCCGAAGGTGTCAGACTCCTGGAAGGCGTCGGTGCCGATGAGGCGGGTGGCCACCTGTCCGGAGATTGCCACGAGGGGAACGGAGTCCATGAAGGCGGTCGCCAGTCCGGTGAGGATGTTGGTGAACCCCGGGCCGGAGGTGCAGATGCACACCCCCGGCTTTCCCGAGGCCCGGGCGTACCCGTCCGCGGCGTGGGCCGCAGCCTGTTCGTGCCGCATGAGGATGTGGGCGAAAGGGGCATCATAGAGGGCGTCGTAGAGGGGTATGACCGACCCTCCCGGTATGCCGTACACGCACTTCACTCCCTCGATCGCAAGGGCTTCCACCACCATCCTGGCTCCCGTCTTCTTCATGGCGTTCTCTCCTCTCTCCGTATCTCTTATACAATCAGGCGTCTGGGGCCGATTTGGCGTCCATCCAGGGCATCATGGCCCGAAGCTCTTTGCCCACGGCCTCGATGGGATGGCTCTTCTCCTGCTGCATCCACTTTTTCATCCGGGGGCGGCCGCACTGGTTCTCGAGCATCCAGTCCTTGGCGAAGGAGCCGTCCTTCACGTCCGCAAGGAGAGCCTTCATGGTCTCCCTGACCCTGCCGTCGATGACCTTTTTGCCGGCGGTCAGGTCGCCGTACTTGGCGGTGTCGCTGACGGAGTAGCGCATCCAGCCCATGCCGCCCTCGTACATGAGGTCCACGATGAGCTTCATTTCGTTGAGGCATTCAAAATAGGCGATTTCGGGCTGGTACCCCGCCTCCACGAGGGTGTCGAAACCAGCCTTGATGAGCTCGGTGATGCCGCCGCAGAGCACGGCCTGTTCGCCGAAAAGGTCGGTCTCCGTCTCCTCGGCGAAGGTGGTGCAGAGAACGCCGGCCCTGCCGCCGCCGAGGGCGCAGGCGTAGGCCAGCCCCAGTTCCCGGGCGTGCCCGGACGCGTCCTGTTCCACGGCGAGGAGGCAGGGAACGCCCCGCCCTTCCGTGTACATGCGGCGGACGAGATGGCCGGGCCCCTTGGGGGCCACCATGAAGACATCGTTGTCCTTCGGGGGTTCCACCTGGCTGAAGTGGACGGAGAAGCCGTGAGCGAAGGCCAGGGCAGCGCCCTTCTTCAGGTTCGGGGCCACCGACGCGCGGTAAACATTGCCCTGGACATGGTCCGGCATGAGGAACATGACCACGTCGGCGTTTTTCACGGCGTCGCCCACTGAATGGACCGCAAAGCCGTCCCTCTCGGCCGTCGCCCGGGATCTGCTGCCTTCGTGAAGCCCCACCACCACGGAGACCCCGCTGTCGCGCAGATTCTGGGCATGGGCGTGCCCCTGGCTTCCGTACCCGAGCACGGCCACCGTTTTTCCCTCGAGAACCTTCATGTTCGCATCCCTGTCGTACAGTACTGTTGCCATCTTTTCCAGCTCCTTCGCGTAATGAGATTGTGTGCTGTCGTCAGTTCGTTCCAAGGGCCAGGGGGCCGCTTTTCACCGATTCCACGAGGCCGAGGCCCCGCACGTTTTCAAGGCAGTCGTCCAGCAGGACGCCGGGGCCCATCATCTCGAAGATGAGGGATGAGCCGCGGTCCTCCGACACCGAATGAGGGTAGCCCTTCATGACCTCGAAAAGGGCCTCCCGCTCCTCCGGCGACGGAGCAAACTTCAGGAGCATCATGCACCGCTCCACGCACCCGCCGGCGCTCAGATCCTCCACCGTCACGGTCTCCACCATCTTCCGGATCTGGCGCACGGCCTGGCCCGCCTGCCGTTCATCCCCGCCGATCACCAGGGTGTACCGGGCCATTCCCGGGCGCTGGGTCGCCCCGGCGGTCACGCCCCGGACCTGGAATCCCCGGCGCTCCATGAGCCCCGAAATGCGGGAAAATACCCCCCGTCCTTCCTCCGTCACCACGCCTATGGTCCGTTCCATGCGCCTCTCTCCTCCTTCTCGAAAACTGCCGGGATAAAAAAAGGGACCCCCGCTCGTATGTGCGGGGGTCCCTCGGAAGTGCCTTCGTCCGGCTACACGACGAGAAGCGCTCCGGGAGGGGCCCCGCAGCGAATAATAATGACGGCGATAATTATGGAAACGGCACTGGAAGCGTAAACGGTACTGATCATTTTCTTCACCGGAACTCCCTCCTTCGCTTCTGCGTTGTGTGATACCATGTTTCCCGGCGCTGTGCTTAAATTACTGGGCGGATGCCGGAAATTGTGGGTAATCCTACAGGGGTTTTTCCGGACTGTCAAGAGACTCAAAAATAAAAGAAAATTCGAAAAATACAAGGGCTGGAGGGAGTTTCATGGACAAGGAAAAGCTGCAGCATTTCCGGGAGAAGATCGACACTCTGGACAAACAGATCGCCGGACTCATCGCCGAGAGGGCGGAGACCGCCAGGGAGATCGGCAGGGCCAAGGGGGGCGCTCCCGTGTACGATCCCGTCAGGGAAAACCAGGTCATCGGGAGGGTGCTTCTCTCGTGCCCCGGCCTGGACCCGGAGGCGGTGACCAGAATTTATCGGGAATTAATCTCTCTGTGCCGGGGAGTGCAGCACCGTCCGAAGGCGGCCTTCCTCGGGCCGGAGGGGTCTTTCTCCCACGAGGGAGTGTTCGCGGCCTTCGGCGGGACAGTGGATCCCGTGCCGTGCCCCTCCTTCCCCGACGTCTTTGCCGCGGTGGACAAGGGACTGGCCGACTGGGGCGTGGTTCCTGCGGAAAACTCGCTGGAGGGAACGGTTCTCCCCACCATGGACGCCTTTGCCTCGGCGGCGAAGGATATAGTAATACATAATGAAGTATCTATTAAGATTGATCACGTGCTCGCCTCGGAGGGAACAGCTCCGGAGGACATCCGGGAAGTTCTTTCCCACCCCCAGGCTCTGGGCCAGTGCAGGGAATGGCTCCGGGCGAACCTGCCCCGGGCGGAGCAGGTTCCCGTGGGCAGCACGAGCGCGGCGGCGGCGGCGTGCGCCGGACGCCCCGAGCGGGCAGCCGTCTGCAGCGCCCTGGCCGCGGAGCGGTGCGGACTGTCTGTTCTCGCTGAAAAAATCCAGGACCGGGGAAGCAACAGGACCCGTTTCTGGGTGGTGGGGCGGGGAACACCCCGGAGGGGGGAGCGGAACAAGACCTCGTTCCTGTTCAACGTGGAGCACAAGCCGGGGCGGTTGTTCTACGCCCTGGAGCCCCTCTACGAAAACGGCCTGAACCTGACCCACATCCAGTCCAGGCCCCTTTCCGGGAGCCCCTTCGAGTACTATTTCTTCATCGACGTGGAAGGGTTCCTTGAGGATGAGCCGGTACGGAAGGCTCTCGATACCATGAGGGAGCGGACGGTTTTCCTGCGGCTGCTGGGCTCCTATCCCTGCCGGTGATTCCGGGGAAGGGCGATTCCACGGACCACAGCACCGCCGCCGTGCCGTAGAGGTCTTCCAGTATCCTGTCGGTCACCGACGAAACGGGGAATTCGTCGGTGGCCACCCTGATGTGGCAGTGGGAGTAGGCAGGGCGGCGCTTGATCATGAGGGCCCTAACGTTTCCGCCGTCCAGCAGGGGGCGGGCGCCTTTCTGCTTCTCGGCCCGGGAGAGCACCGTTTCAGGCCGGACGTCCAGGATAACGAGCTTCGCGCGGGAGAGGACCATGCCCCGGAGTTCCTCGTTCACCAGGGCGCCTCCGCCGAGGGAGACCACCTGGCGGCTTCCCTCGAGGGCGCCGGCCACGGCGGCGAATTCGTATCTCCGGAAGGCGGGTTCGCCCAGGATGGAGAAGATCTCCGGAACGGTCATCCCTGCCCGCTCCTCGATCACCCTGTCCGTGTCGGTGAAGGTCCATCCGAGCCTCCGGGCGAGTTCGCTTCCCACGCTTGTTTTTCCCGAGCACATGAACCCGCCGATGAAAATGTTGTCCCGTCCAGTGTCATGAAGGCATGCAGTCATGGAGATTCCACCTTTCAGCGTGTTTTCTGTAAGCCTCGAACCGTTCCTTCAGGTCCTGCATCCGGTCGCTTCCGAACTGCTCCGCAGCCATGGAGCCCACGATCCATGCCGTCATGGCCTCGGCCACCACGCAGGCCGCCGGGACGGCGCACACGTCGCTCCGTTCACTGTGGGCCGCCGACGGTCTCCCCGAAACCGTGTCGAAGGAGAGCAGTCCCTTCCTCATGGTGGGGATGGGCTTCATGGCCGCCCGGATGAAAATTTCCTGCCCGGTGCTCATGCCGCCTTCGATGCCCCCCGCGTGGTTCGTCTTCCTGGTCCAATGCCCGTCCTCCACGAAAATGGGGTCGTGGACATCCCGCCCGGGGAGACCGGCGCTGCGGAACCCGTCGCCGACTTCCATTCCCTTGACTGCGGGGATGGCCATGAGGGCTCCGGCGAGGCGTCCGTCCAGCCTGCCGTCCCATTCGGTGAAGGAGCCTATGCCTGCCGGAAGGCCGGTGACGGAGACCACGAAGGTTCCCCCGAGGCTGGTTTCCTCTTCCGCTGCGGCGGTGATGCGGGCTTTCAGGGCGGGCTCGTCCTCCTCCCGGGCGACGCCGAGTTCTGAGAGGGCCGCCCGCCGCCATTCATCGTCGCCCGCCGGAAGGGAAGCTGCCACGCCGCCGATGGACTCCACGGCGCTGCGGACGGTGACGCCCAGTTCCTTCAGAACGAGGGCCGCCAACGCTCCGGCGAGGGTCCGGGGGGCGGTGGTGCGGGCGCTTGCCCGTTCCAGGATGTTGCGCATGTTCTCCACGCCGAACTTGATGCTGCCGGGGAGATCGGCGTGGCCAGGCCTGGGGGCCGTGACGGCCTTTTCCCTGTCGGCGGCGGGGGAGATGCTCCAGGGGTTCATCACGCCGTCCCAGTGCTCCCATTCCGCGTTGTCTACGGAGATACCCACGGGACCGCCCGTGGTGAGTCCGTTCCGGATTCCTCCCCAGAGAGTGAGTTCATCCCGCTCCACGTTCTTTCTGCCACCCCTGCCGAATCCGCGCCTCCTCCGGGCCATGACGCCGGAAAGGTCGTCCCGGGAGATGGAAAGCCCTGCGGGAAGCCCGTCCACTACCACGAGAAGTCCCCTGCTGTGGGACTCTCCGCTGGTGAGGAATCTCCAGGCCATGGTCAGATGCACCCCCCGGTGAGCCGGTCAAGAGTGGAGAAGAATCCCGGGTAGGAGATGGCCGCGCACTCCGGATCCTCGATGTCCACTGGGCTGTCGGCGGCGAGAGCCGCCACGGCGAGGGCCATGGCCACCCGGTGGTCGCCGGAGGCTGAGACCCTTCCGCCCGAGAGCCTGGAAGGCCCTGTGATCCTCCATCCGTCCTCGAGTTCGGTCACCTTCGCTCCCAGGGCCGAGAGTCCTTTGGCCACCGCCACGATCCGGTCGCTCTCCTTGAAGCGAAGCTCCATGGCGTCCCGGATCTCCGTGGTACCCTCCGCAAGGGCCGCCGCCACGGCGAGGATCGGGAGTTCGTCGATGAGCCGGGGGATCTCGGCGCCTGAAACTTCCGTCGCCCGGAGTCTGCTGGAATGGACGGTGATGGTGCCGGCGGGTTCGCCGCCCCAGAGTCCCGACCGCTCCACGGAGAAGGCCAGCCCCATGCGCTCGAGAACACGGAGAAGGCCTGTCCGGGTGGGGTTCAGCCCCACGCCGGGAAGGGAGATGGACGAATCGGGGAGGACGGCCGCCGCAACGATCCAGAAGGCGGCGGAGGAGAAGTCGCCGGGGATGGTCCATTCCCCGCCTCTGAGGGGTTTTGAGGGTGCCATGGTGATGGAGTGTCCGTCGATGTAGAGGGGGATTCCGAGGTGGGCGAGCATCCGCTCCGTGTGGTCCCTGGAGGCGAGGGGTTCGATGACGGTGGTGGGCTCGTCGGAGGAGAGGCCTGCGAGGAGAAGGGCTGTCTTGACCTGGGCGCTCGCCGTTTCGAGGACGTGGGTGGCTCCCCGGAGGCGCTTCCCGGTCACTTCCAGGGGGAGGGAGGCTCCGCCTTCGGGACCGTCGATGGTTGCTCCCACGGACTGGAGGGGCTTCACGATGCGGAGCATGGGCCGTTTCGACAGACTGGCATCCCCCGTAATGGTGGCCCTGACGCCGGGTTTTCCCGCCAGGAGGCCGCAGAGGGTCCGGGCCGTCGTGCCCGAATTGCCCGCATCCAGCACCGAGGAGGGAGAGGACAGCCCCGAAGGAGCGGAGACGGAGAGGGTCGTTCCCTTCCGGTGGATGTCCGCTCCCGCCTTTTCGAGGCAGGAGAGGGTGGACGCGCAGTCCGCCCCGTCGGAGAAATTGTGCGCCGTAATCCCGTCCACGGACACCGCCCCGAGCAGCGCCGCCCTGTGGGATATGGACTTGTCGCCCGGGAGTGTGACCGTTCCCGTAATCTTTTTCGCCGGATGGATTCTCTTCATTGCCTGCACGCCCCTTTTTGTGTGGTGTGAAAATAAAAAAGACCGGATCTCGGCTGGAAACCGGATCCGGTCTTTGCTGTTCTTTCTTTTCCCCCCTCGGGGGGCGGTCGTTGTGCCTGTGCTGCTGACCCCTTATCCCCCGAAGCTTTGAGAAGCAAGCCGTCGATCGGTTTCCAGAACAGGACAGACCAGGGGATAATAATAATATCCCTGGTCGCAGCTAAACGCGAATTCAAACACGAAGGTTGCGTTTATCCTGGAAATCATCGGTATGCTTCTCCTTTCCCCGAAAGTTTCGTGCAAGATACAGCTTTTTGTCCGCCTTGTCAAGGGGATTCTTTATCCAATATCATTAATAAAATACAAATCTAAAACAAATGATATTTTAATGCAATAAATACTTTCCTTCCGAAAGAGCCTCTTCCCGGAACAGCGTCCCGGAACCGGGGTGCCCGTTCGATGTCGCTGGTAAATTCTGTCTATTTGGTCAACCTTTTCCCTCCATGAAAGCGTATTGTCAAAAGGGAGCAAAATCACCCAAAAATAAAAAGAATCGGCCGTAACTTGTCAAAATATTGAATTAATCCATAAGTGATTTATATTCTTAAAGGAAAAGAAAGCTATTGTGTCAAAATCGCAAAAGGAGCTGGTTCCCATGGATGTGTTCAAAGGGGTGGACATGGCTGTGAAAGGAAACATCTACGAGGAAGGGAAAGTCACCAGCAGAACCTACTGGACGGCTGAAGGCGAGAGAAAGACTGTGGGGATCATGCTGCCCGGCAGCTACTCCTTCTCCACCTCGTCCAATGAAAAGATGGAGATAACCAACGGCGGCGTCGAGGTACAGCTCGCCTCCGGCGGGGAATGGACCGGGTACCGTGAAGGCGGGTTCTTCCTGGTGCCTGCCGGAGTTTCGTTTCAAATCCGCTGCGACGGTATTGCCGAGTATGTCTGCAGCTATTCCTGAGAATAGCTGAACAGCATTATTTGTATCGATCGAAGGAGGGTGCTGCTGTGGCTTTTCGGAAGATGTGGCTGAAGATCAACGGCGCGAACCGGATTTTCATCTGTGACCCAGAGAAAGACTCCCTGGCCGACGTGCTGCGACGCCTTGGGCTCACCAGCGTCAAGGTCGGCTGCGGGACGGGGGTCTGCGGTTCCTGCTCGGTGATTCTTGACGGGCAGCTCATTCGCTCCTGCACACGGAAAATCGCGAAAGTGCCGGAATACAGCGAGGTCATTACGCTGGAAGGAATCGGAACCCCGAAGAATCTTCACCCCCTGCAGGTCGCTTTCATGAAATTGGGCGCCGTCCAGTGCGGCTTCTGCACGCCGGGATTCATCGTGTCTTCCTACGCTCTGCTCCTGGAAAACGCCGACCCGACGCGCAAGGAAGTGAGAGCGTGGTTCCAGAAACACAAAAACGTCTGCCGCTGCACTGGGTACAAGCAGATTGTCGACGCAGTCATGGAGGCGGCGAAAGTTATCCGGGGCGAAGCGGCCATCGATGAAATCGGGCCGTCCTATTCGACGGAGGACGGATATTACGGAAAGCCCGTCGTTCGTCCTACTGCTCTTGCAAAGGTCTGCGGCCTTGCCGATTACGGCGACGATCAGGAACTGAAGATGCCCGCGGACACTCTCCATGTTGCCGTCGTGCAGCCCCGGACGGCCCATCATGCCAGGATTCTGGAGATCGACATTTCCGAAGCTGAGAAGATGCCGGGCGTCAAAAAAGTCATCCTGGCCGCCGATCTCAAGGCCGCCGGCGGGACGAACATAATGGCGGAAGGCCAGATGCACGAACGTACAACGGTTATGGCACCAAGCAGGGAAGTGCTCAACGAAACGAAAATATACAGGTACGGCGACGTTGTGGCCCTGGTGGCGGCCGACACGAAGGATCGGGCACGGGCGGCCGCGGCAAAGGTCAAAGTGAAGATCGAGCAGCTTCCCGAGTACCTGAATTTCCTCGAGGCGGTCATGCCGGACGCTCTGCGCATTCACGAGGATACGCCGAACATCTTCTGCATCCAGCCTCTCCTCAAGGGAGCGGGGCTCGAGGAGCCGACGAAAGTCGCCGAAATAATTGATTCCTCCCCCTACAGCGTCGAGGGGAGCTTTTATTCCGCCCGCCAGCCCCATCTCACCATAGAAGGGGACAGTGTGCAGGCCTATTTCGACGAGGAAGGGTACCTTACCTTCCAGTGCAAGTCCCAGGGAGTGTACTCCTCCATCGGCCGCATCGGAAACTCCATCGGCATTCCGAAGGACAGGCTGCGGGTGGTCATGAACCCCACCGGCGCCAGTTTCGGCTGGTCGACGAATGCCGGCGACCTCTGTCTGGCCGGAGCCGCAGCAGCAGTCCTGAAATCTCCCGTCTCCCTGTCGATGAGCTACGAGGAGCACCAGCACTTCTCGGGAAAGCGCTGCCCCTGCCACTCCAACGGACGGGCTGCCTGCGACGAGAACGGCAAAATAACCGCGGTGGAGTTTGATTACGGCATGGACCACGGCGCCTACTCCTGGGGCGGGGACGACATCGTCACCAAGCAGCCCCGGTTCGCCTTCTTCCCCTACTATGTGCCCCACGCGGCCGGGCTGTCCCGGATCGCCAACACGAACCACAACTTCGGCACGGCGTACAGGAGCTACGGTTCCCCCCAGGCCTACACCCTGAGCGAAGCCCTGATGGACATGCTTGCCGAGAAGGCGGGGATCGACCCCTTCGAGTTCCGGTGGAGGAACATTGCCCGGGAAGGCCAGACCAACATCAACAGCTATCCCTTCCGCCAGTACCCCATGGAAGAGATGATGAACATCATGCGCCCCCACTACGAGCGGGCTGTCCGGGAAGCGAAAAAGGGCTACACTCCGGAAAAGCGCCGGGGCGTGGGTCTTTCCTGGGGCGGCTTCAACGTCACGGAAGGCGGAACCGACAAGGCTACGGTCGCCATCGAGCTGAACCCCGACGGCACCTTCACGAAGTACGACACCTACCAGGAGCTGGGACAGGGCGGGGACATCGGTTCCCTCATGCTCACCCTCGAAGCCCTGAAGCCCCTCGGGGTGACTCCGGAGCAGATCCGCCTGGTGCAGAACGACACCAGGCTCTGCCCGGACTCGGGCATGTCCGGCGCAAGCCGCACCCACTTTATGAGCGGCAACGCCACCATCCTCGCCGCCGAAAAGCTGATCGCCGCCATGCGGAAACCGGACGGCACCTACAGGACCTACGACGAGATGAAAGCGGAGGGACTGGAGACGAAGTACTTCGGCACCTACTCGAACACGTCGGTGCCGGGGCTCTGCAGACTCGATCCGAACACCGGAGTCGGCGATCCCACTCCAGCCTTCACCTACTGCCTGAACCTGGCCGAGGTCGAAGTGGACACCGCCACGGGCAAAACGACCGTGCTCCGCTTCACCTGCGTCAGCGATGTGGGGAAAGTCGGAAACATCGACTCCGTCAACGGGCAGGCCTACGGCGGCATATCCCATGCCATCGGCTTCGCCCTGGGCGAGAATTACGACGATGTCAAGAAACACACGAACATCGCGGCCTCCGGCGTGCCCTACATTGAAACCATCCCGGACGAACTCGAGGTCATCTACTACGAGCGTCCGGACGAGAGCGGTCCCTTCGGTTCTTCCGGCGCCTCGGAAGGCTTCCAGTCATCGGGCCACATGGCCGTACTCAACGGGATATACAACGCCTGCGGAGTCCGAATCTACGAAATGCCCGCTTCTCCTGAAAAGGTCAAGGCCGGTATCGATATCCTGGCCGCGGGCGGAAAGATCACTCCCCCGAAGAAGTATTTCCTTGGCTCGGATCTGTACGAGGAACTGGAGAACATCAAGGCCAACCCCGTTCAGGCGGGACCTGAAGACTACTTCGTTCCTCTCGGAAGCGGAACCGCTGAGCGGTTCTTCTAATCTCACAACAGGGCGGCGGGTGTGCAATTCCTCCGCCCTGTTTCTCCCTCCGGCCGCACCGGGCGGACATGGTAGAATTTCCCCGGAGCAGTCATTGGCCGGGATCCTGGCGATTGCCGGAAGAAGCCCTTTTTCGGAGGATGCTCATGGAAAAAATTCTGCGTCAGACGTACAGCGTGTGCCCGGTATGCCTGGAAAGGATACCGGCGGTTCACGTCGCCCGGGGCAGGGAAGTGCACCTGGTAAAACAATGCCCCCGGCACGGCGGCTTTTCGGCGGTGATCTGGCGGGGGCTGCGGGACCTGGAGGAATGGAGAGGGGACCAGCCTCCCATTGCGGAAGGGGAAAACGAACAGTGTCCCCACGCCTGCGGGCTCTGCCCCGACCACAGGCAGGACACCTGCTGCACTGTGCTGGAAGTGACCAGGCACTGCAACCTGAAATGCACCTTCTGCTTCGCCGAGGGAGGCGAAGGCGGGGATATTCCTTTCGAAACCCTGCGGGGCCGCCTGCAGGCCCTCGCGGTCCCGGGCAAAACCCTCGTGCAGCTCAGCGGCGGGGAGCCCACCGTCCGGGATGATCTGCCCCGGCTTGTCTCGGCGGCCAGGGAAGCGGGCTGCCGGCATGTGCAGCTCAATACAAACGGCCTGCGCCTCGCCGAGGATGAAGAGTACGTCCGCACACTCGCGGAGGCGGGCCTTTCCTTCGTTTTTCTGCAATTCGACGGCACTGATGACGCCTTCTACAGGGCCCTTCGCGGACGGGATCTCCTCGACGTCAAACTTCGGGCCATCGACAACTGCGCACGGTTCAACCTGGGCGTGGTGCTCGTCCCGACCCTCGTTCCGGGGATCAACACGGGGGAAATAGGCAACCTCATCAGGTTCGCCGTTTCCCGCACCCCTGCGGTACGGGGCGTCCATTTCCAGCCGGTGAGCCATTTCGGACGAATTCCCGCACTTCCGTCGGACAGCAGGCGCTTCACTCTCGACGAGCTGCTCGCCGCCATCGAGGAACAGGCGGGGGATCTGGTGCCGAAGGATTCCATCATTCCTTCCCGCTGCAACCACCCCCTGTGCGGATTTCATGCCGACTATGTTGTCACGAGCGGGGGCAGGCTGCACCCGCTGCACAGGGAGGGAGGGCAGTGCTGCGGCAAGGTCGTTTCGGCCGATCAAAACCGGTCCTTCATCGCCACGAAATGGGAGCGGCCGGAACCCCCGGAATCTGCTTCCCGGAATGACAACGACGGGGAGAAGGGCTGCTGCGCAGCGGACCTGAAATCTTTCGACGGTTTTCTCTTGTTTGCCCGGAGGTACAGCTTCACGCTGACCGCCATGGCGTTCCAGGATGCGGGAAATCTCGACCTTGAGCGCCTGCGCAGGTGCAGTCTCCATGTTTTTGACGATGGCCGGTTCGTTCCCTTCTGCTCCTATTACCTGACGGCCCAGGGGTGACGGGAAAAGCTGAAACATACCCCTGCGAAGAAGTGTTGTCCGGAGATGGAAGAGCAGAGAAAAGAGATCGCCGTGCTCAGCCGAAAAGTTTTCGTCGTCCCGCCGGAAGTGCAGGAAGCGAGCTGGCGCAGGAGCGGGATCCCGGAACCTGGCAGAGCGGCTCCCGCTGCCCGGCTGCAGGGAAGGAATGAGCCCGGAACACCGCCGGGATCATTCCGTGTTTCCTGAACCCGCTCCCGTTGGAACAAGGTCCCCTGGAACGGTCCTCCCTGTCCCCTTCTCCCAAAGCATCCCCCATGGTAGCATAGCCTTGAAATTTGACAGAATTTTTGTGTAGTTTCGGGCTGCCCGGCTTCCCGAAGGAGGAGGTGACCTGCATTATGTCCCTGTCCGCATTTTTCCGCTGGCTTGAGAGGCACTTCAGAAACAAAGCGCTCATGATCCTGTTTCTCGCCGCCCTGAACCTCGGGGTTTATGCCCTTGTTCTCGCAACGGGGGGCATCAAGTACGTCTACTCCCATTCCATGTACATCCCCATTCTCCTGGCGGGGTTTATTTTCGGCGCCCGGGGGGGCGTTCTTGCCGGCCTGGCCGGCGGGGTTGTCCTCGGTCCCTTCATGCCCATCGAAACAACCACCGGCGAGCCCCAGCTTCTGCTGAACTGGCTCTACCGGACAGGGCTGTTTACCCTGATCGGCCTGTTCAACGGAGTTGCGGTGGAAATGCTCCGGCGCCAGCTCAGGGAGAACGAATGGCTGGCCCGGCATGACCCCTTTACCCGGCTTCCCAACAGGGTCGCTCTCATGGAATACATCGAGGCATCCGGCAGGGAAGGCGGGGAAGCTGGAACGGCTTCTTCCGCCCTTTTCGCCGTTTTCGCCGAAAACCTCATGGAGGCGGGGGCCACTTTCGGAGTCCGGATTACGGACGAAATCATGGTGCAGATGCATGACCGCCTGCAGGGCCTCTTCCCGCACGGGACTCCCGTTTTCAGCACCCAGCCCGGGGAGCTGTCGGTGATTCTGCCCTGCGGAGGGGCGGAGGAGGCCCGGGATGAGATGGACCGCATCTCTGCGGCCATGAAGGAACCTTTCGTTCTGCCGGACATGTCCCTGCACGTGGAAGCAGTCGCGGGCTGCGTGATGCTCGAGAAAAACGGGGAGGACGGCCACGCCGTGCTCCGGAAGGCGGATATCGCCGCCCATAGCGCGGGACGAAAGGGGCAGGAAAGCCTGCTCTATGACAGTGAGCTTGACGGAACCATCGCGGAAAACCTTGAGATGCTGGGTGCGCTGAAGGGCGCCATGGAGAAGGGAGAGCTGCTTCTTCACTACCAGCCGAAAGTGTCCATGAGGGACGGCCGGGTGGTGGGGGCGGAATCCCTGCTGCGGTGGGGGCACCCCGTCCGGGGGCTGGTGTATCCTGCCTCCTTCGTTCCCCAGGCGGAGAAGAGCAACCTGATGAACGCCCTCACGGAGTGGGTGATCAATGAAGCCCTGGACCAGTCCGCCCGGTGGAGGAAGGAGGGGATCGTCCTCTCTCTCGCCGTGAACGTGTCGGCCAGGGATCTCACGTCACCCCGGTTCGCTGAGATGATCCTCGAAGCCCTCGCCCGAAGGGACCTGGACGGAGATAGCCTCGAGCTGGAAATAACCGAAAGCGCCATCATGGAGGATCCTCTGCACGCCATCGGGGTACTGAAGCGCTTTTCCGATGTGCGGGTGGTCATCTCCATCGACGATTTCGGCACGGGATACTCCTCACTGCAGTATCTTTCCCGTTTCCCTGCCACGGTGATCAAGGTGGACCAGTCTTTTGTCCGGAATCTCCGCTCCGACGACGGTGCCCGGCATATCATCGACGCTGCGGTGCGCCTCGCTCACGCCCTGGGAATGGAGGTTGTGGTGGAGGGGGTCGAGTCGGAGGAGACCTTTGAGATGCTCCGGGAGATGGGCTGCGACATCGCCCAGGGATACGGCGTTTCACCGCCCCTTTCCGTGGATGAATTCAGCGGCTGGTTTTTCAGCAGAACAATGAACGGCTGATCATCCGCGCGTTTCCGTGGGGGCCGCTGCCCAAAAAGAGAAGGGAACGCAAAAAAACGGCACCCCCGGTTCCAGCCAGGGAGTGCCGTTTTTTGTGTTCCTGAATCTTTCGTCCGGCCTCAGGAATTTTCCTGGCTGATCATGCGGTAGACGATGGCCCCGAGGATCGCTCCGGCGATGGGGGCGGCCCAGAAGAGCCACAGCTCGGAAATGGCCCATCCTCCCTGGAAGACTGCCACGCCGGTGCTCCGGGCAGGGTTCACGGAGGTATTGGTCACGGGGATGCTGATGAGGTGGATCAGGGTCAGTGCGAGTCCGATGGCCAGGGGCGCGAATCCCTGGGGGGCCCGCTTGTCGGTGGCGCCGAGGATGACGATGAGGAACATCATGGTCATGACCACTTCGGTGACGAGGGCGGCCATCATGGAGTAGCCCCCGGGCGAGTGCTCGCCGAAGCCGTTGGTGGCAAATCCGGCTGTCACGTCAAAGCCGGCCTTGCCGCCGGCGATGAAGAAGAGGACCGCCCCTGCGGCGATCGCTCCAAGGACCTGGGCGATGATGTAGGGGATGACCTGGGACGCGGGGAAGCGGCCGCCGGCCCAGAGGCCGATGGAGACCGCCGGGTTCAGGTGGCAGCCGGAAATGTGGCCGATGGCATAGGCCATGGTCACCACGGTGAGGCCGAAAGCAAGGGACACTCCGAGAAGACCGATCCCCACGTTCGGGAAGGCCGCCGCGAGCACGGCGCTGCCGCACCCGCCGAGCACAAGCCAAAACGTACCGAAAAACTCCGCACCATATTTGTTCATTTTCCCATCTCCTTCTGACTGACGGATTCTTTCCGACAGGCTAAAACTCCGGTTTTCTGCAGGTCTGACCCGGTATCATTCTGCAGGGGAGAAACAGAACGTATCATTATGGAACATTAGATGGTAGTCCACCTTTTTGTCAAGGTGGAAGGGGAGTTCTGTGCGTATTGTTTTTAGGGGAAAGAGTGTCCAGTCGAAATGAAAGACCGTTATTTCTTTTTCTTTTGGGTCTTTTCTGTATTGTTCGGTGAGTGTGGTGCGATCACCGCCCGGCGGACACCACGAAACGGCCCGGGGGAAGGTACGCAGGGCCGTTTCGTGTCAGGGAAATCAGGGGCGGGGAAGCCCCGGGTCTGCCTCCATTTTTCTGAGCTCCGCCGCGCTGATGCCGGTGCTGAATGTGATTTCAGTTCTGCAGTTGCTTTCTCGGTGCCGGTCTTTGCAGTTTTTCATTTTCTTCGGTTCCCGCTCTTCCATCCGGCAAGCAGACAAAGGGGCAGAAACAACAGCAGACCGTGAAAGACGGCGGTATCCGAAAACATGAGGCATCCGCCGCTTCCGCCCGTTTCTGCGGGAAGGTACCGGACGATCACGTTGTTTAACCGGTTCAGTTCTGCGGGGAAAATATCTCCGAGGCAGAGAAAAACGGCCTTTTTTCCGTTGAAGACAGGTGCCTGTGCAAGCCTGGACAGGGGGAATTCGCAGCGGACGGCGGCTGTGCCGCCCGGTTCGATGGGGGGAAGCGGAACGGATTGAAACAGCGACCCGTGGGTCAGCGCTCCGGTATGGATGGCGACTGATCCTTCCCTGTTTGGAAACTCCCCGGAGTTTCGTATTACGGCGGTAACGGTACATACTCCGTTGTCACCCTGGGTAAGGTTCGTTCCGCTTCCGTCGAAAAGGAGGTCCGGATTGCCGGAAGTCCCAAAGGGACCGTTCGGGAAGAAATTGACGGTATTACCGCGCAGGCTCTCGATACCCCCCTCATTTCGCGCGATGAGCGAAATGCCGTACATCTTGCCGTTGCGCAGTCCTTCGATGACGGCTGAATGCAGGCCCGATTCCGGATCCCTGTCCGAGAAGAGAACGCTCCTCATCCGGTGGATTTCCGCGACCCCGTTCCGGTCATCGTGGAGTTCCACGATGTACTCCCGGACTCCTTCCACGGAATTCCACCGTACTTCCACGAATCCGTCGCCGGGAGAGACATCGGCGGGGGCAAGGACGGGAGCCGGCGGTGCGTCCGGATGGCGGACCGTCACGGTGCCGGTGCTCCGTATGATGGTTCGGGGGTTGTTTTCATCGGAGGCGGCGGCAAAAAGTCTGTATGTTCCCGTGGGGATGTGCATCGCCCCGATATCCCAATGGTAAATTCCGCTGTCTTCAGGATCGTTCGAGAGAAGGCGCATGTCCGAACCGTCCTCTTTTGTGCCGTAATACAGGGATACCTTCGGCGACGGGTGGAAATCATCGCTCACGGTCCATTCTACCGGGAGGGGATTTCCGTTCCAGGTTATTGCCTCCCGCAGTCCCGTGAAGGCAACTTCCGGCGGGTTGTCCGGGAGGATGAGCTGAATATCGAAGGTTCCAAGTTCCTGTGCGTTTTCTATCTCCACCGTGTATCTGCCGGGCGAAGGCTCACCGACGAGGAAATAGCTTTCACCGATGGCATGATTTTCCCTGCGGCATACGGGGGCTGAGGGGGGATTCTCTCCCGGGCCGAAGGTCGGCGTCGTTTCCCACGGATGTTCCGTGCCGTCCGGAAAAATGAGGTTGGCCCTGGGTAATCCTTTTTCGCTCCGGACGACGAAATAGGCGAAGGGGACCGTCTCATCGAGCAGGACTGTCTGCCTGGCAACGGCTTCAGTGGCTGCGGCTGATACGCTGAACGGAACGCGGATGCCGTTTACAAAGAACGCCGGGTGGTCAGGATGTGTGAAATCGACTCCCACCGATACGCTGTAGTCGAAAAAGACCACGTGAAAGGAGACCCGGGCCCCCAGCCACGCCTTTTCTATTCCGGACTGAGAACCGCGGAGCAGGCCTTCCGCGCTGACGTTGGCGAACTGGTATCCCCCGATCAGGGGGATGTTTCTGGGGATTTCGATCCTTCCCTCCGTTATGAATGTCTGCTCGATTTTTTCGTTCAGATAGGAGAGCGATCCCTTATGGACACCGTGAAAAAGGCCGCCCCACCAGTAAACATTCCCCTCCATGGAGAGCCCGGGGTGCCCCCATCCGATGGAGATCCTCGCGTCGCCGAGAGGGAGGTAGCGGAGCAGAGCAACATCGCCTGAGAATGAGACTCCGCCTGCCGGAGCGAGCGTGAAGGCCACGTTGCCTTCGAGAAGGTTAAGCCCCGTCGCCGCGGCGAATTTGTCGAGGGCGTACGCGATGTCCACGAGGTGGAATCCTATATTCCCCTGGATGCTGAGCTTTGAGGGATCGCAGATGTCGCTTATTTTAAACCCGAGAGCGTTCCATTCTGCGGCGACGGGGTTGTACTGGGTCATAGGAAGGATGCAGAGATGTGATTCGGTGAGTTCCAGGGAACCGCCGATGGTGTTGATGCAGAAAGGATCCAGTTTGAAGCCGAAGGCGAAACCCAGGCCTCCTTCTCCCTTTCCTCCGGAAAATGTTTCGATCCGGCCGGGAATGGTGATGAAACCTGACATTTCAAAGTCAAGCTGAAGAAAGTCGATGTCCACCGTGAAGTCGGGAATGGGCCAGCCGTATTTCCTGACGCTGATCGCCGACAGGGGGGCACTGAGGGTGTTGAAGTGGAGGGGCGGCATGGAGGAGCCTTCCCTGGAGAGGATCATCCCCTGCTGGACGGGGAAGGGCAGGCCGAGGGCCGGAATGCTTCCCTGCACATCGGGAAGTGCGACGGAGTCTTTCGTTACAGAGAATACGGGAGGATCTTCCACATAGGCGAAAGGAAGGCCGAAGAGCGGATCGAACGTGGATTCACCGCCGCCGGCTGTGACCTGAACGGCCTTCGTGACGGGATCGGTCGTTGTGCTGTCGATGCGGATGTTTCCCCGGTAGAGGTTCCAGAGTTTCGGCGTCGATTGGGAGTGACGCCTCATGCCCAGTGCTCCGAGCAGGACCGGGCTCTCCGTCCAGAGTCGGATGCCTCCGGGGTCGAAGTAGAGAGATGCCGCTCCGCCCGGCGGATCGCCGACGGAAAGGACAGGTTCGGCCCGGTTGACTGACAGCGTGATGTTCCCTGCCGCAACATAGTTCGGGCCGGATTGAACGATGCTGTCCGCCTCGACGGTGATGTCCCCCAGGACGCGGGACTGGCGGCTGTCCCCGGGCACGGCGCCGGACGGCAGGGAGAGGGGCAAGGCAAGGAAGAAAAGCAGCAGGCAGAACATTGCCGCCGGTGCAGGCAACCGGGCAGGGCCGGTTTTTCCATTTGTATTCACTGAATTCCCCTCCTTGAGAAAAATCGGGGCGTACCCCGGGAAAGAGAGATGAAAATGGAACGGGTATCATAATATTATAAAAATCCAAATTTTGAAATATTTTCAGGCCGGATGAATTCGAAAAACGAAAAAAACGGCGGAGTCTCTCCGGTGTTCCGGAGACAACCCCGCCGTTATGGGACGGATATTTCAGCTCTCAGGAAAGGCCGAACCTGGTCTCCAGGTCCCTGAGCTTGGCCGCGCTGATCCCGATGCCTCCGCATACCACCACGAGAACGGTGCCGGCGTCTCCGAGGAGGGGCGTATTATCGTAGATGGCGGAAAGGGAGACACCGCAGGCGGGCTCCACGAGGACCCGGTGGTCGTCGAGGAACCGCCCGCAGGCAGAGACGGCCGCTTCATCGGCAGCGACGTAGGGTATGATCCTGTGGTTCCGGGTCAGCTCGAGAGCCATCGGGGCCACTGCACGGGCCCCCAGCGAAGTGGCCACGGATGTTATGCCATCCAGCTCGACGATCTCCCCCGCCGCAACGGCAGCGGCAAAGGAGGCCGCTCCCTCGGTTTCGCAGGCGAGCACCGGTACATCCCCCCAGCCGTTGCGGTCCATTCCGGCCACCACGCCGCAGAGCAGGCCGCCGCCCCCCACTGACAGCACGACTGCGTCGGGCTTCGGTCCCTGTTTCGCCGCTTCGTCGATGAGGGTACCGTGGCCGTCCCACATGACGGGGTCGTCAAAGGCATGGATGTATTTCGACTTCGGATCTTCCCCGGACATCTTCAGGGCCAGCTCGTTGGATTCCTTCCAGCTTTTCCCGGAGACGATAACCTCGGCTCCCAGGGAGGCGATGGCTTTCTTCGCCTCTTCGGACGTGGTTACCGGGACGATGACGGTGGTGCAGACGCCAAGCTCCCTCCCGGACCATGCGGCGGCGTAGCCGGCGTTTCCGCCGGAGGGGGAGATGAACCGCGTCGCCCCGGCATTGGCCGCTTCCTCGCAGACACGGCCGATCCCCCGCAGCTTGAAGGATCCGGCGGGCTGCATGTTCTCCATTTTCAGGAACACCCTCCGCCCCGAGACGGCACCCAGGGGGACGGATTCCAGGAGAGGGGTTTCTCTATGGAGTGCCATGGCTATTGCCAGTTGAGGGCGAATTTGGCCATCACTGCCGGACCGATCCAGAAGACGCTCTCGTTCACGTCGAATTTCGGGTGATGGTGGGGGTAATCCCGTTCGTCACCGTATGTTGCCGGCAGGAAGAAGAAGGAGCCCGGCACCTTTTCCTGGAAAAAGGCCATGTCCTCTCCGCCCATGGTGGGTTCCACCACTTCGTGGACAAGATCCGCGCCGAGGATGTCCTCCATGGCGGCCTTCATTTTTTCCGTCATTTCGCGATCGTTGAGAAGGGGAGGAGGGCCGTAGGTGAAGGTGATGGACGCCTTGCCCCGGAGAGCCTCCGCCACGTCGGTGCAGATCGCTTTCAGCCGTGTCTCCAGGTGTTTCCTGGTCTCCGGCGAAAGGGAGCGGATGGTTCCCCTGATGGTGCAGCTCGGGGCAATGATGTTGGGCATGGTGCCGCCCTGGATGGTGCCCACGGTAATGACGGCGGAATCCAGCGGGCTCGTTTCCCTGCTGACCACGAGCTGGAGCAGGTTGACCGCCTGGCAGGCCATGGCTACCGGGTCGATTGTCAGGTGGGGTGTGGCCCCGTGCCCACCCTTTCCTTCGAAGGTGACGGTGAACCAGTCGGAGGCCGCCATGAGGGCGCCGAAGCGGTAGCCGGCCTCACCGGCCTTGAAGCCCTTCCAGAGGCTTCCGATGTGGAGGCCGATGATGCCGTCCATGGCGGGGTTTTCGAACAGCCCGTCCTCGATCATGGCGGGGGCTCCCTTTCCGTCCTCCTCAGAGGGCTGGAAGATGAGCTTCACCGTTCCCTGGAGGTCGTCCCGGCACTCCGTGAGGATTTTCGCCGTACCCAGGAGCATGGCGGCGTGGGCGTCATGGCCGCAGGCGTGCATGTTGCCGTTGGAGGCGGCGAAGGGAAGTCCCGTGTCCTCGGTCATGTTGAGGGCGTCGTAGTCCGCCCGGATGCCGAGGACCTTTCCGGGTTTTTTCCCCTTGATGAGGGCCACGATTCCCCGCATGCCGTTCCCGTGGCGGATCTCGTCCGCGCCCATTTTTTCGAGTTCCTCGACGATGAGCTTTTCCGTGGCGGCGGTGTTGAAGCCGACTTCCGGATTGGCGTGGAGTGTTCGCCTCCACCGGATGACCTGGTCGTTCAGCTCCTGCGCTTTTTTCTTTACGTCGAACATGGATACCATCTCCTTTTGTCCCTTGCCGATTAGAACCATGGTACGAAGGATGATATCATGGATAAAACCGATTGCGAAATGTTCGCGGAAAACCTGTTTTTTCTGAAGAGCGGTCCCGCAGGCTGTGTGCCCTGCCCCTGGGAAGACTGCGGGATTTCCGGCATTGCCGGGGCTGAAGGGCATTGAAAGGAGAGAAAGCCAGGAATCATGGACAAGAGAAATATGTACGGCATCATCGAAGACAAACGGGATTTTTTCGTCGCCGTGGACAGGAAGGTATGGGAATACGCCGAAACTGCCTTCGTGGAGTTCAAGTCGGCGGACGCCCTGTGCGAAGCCCTGGAGGCGGAAGGCTTTGCCGTGGAGCGTCCCGTGGCGGGGCTGGAAACGGCCTTCTGCGGTTCCTGGGGGCAGGGAAGCCCCGTGATCGCCTTCCTCGGCGAGTACGATGCCCTGTCCGGGCTCAGCCAGAGGGACGGGGCCACGGAAAAGGATCCCCTCGTTCCGGGCGGCAACGGCCACGGATGCGGCCACAACAATCTCGGCGCCGGGGCCCTCGCGGCGGCGGTGGCCTTCCGGGATTACCTGAAGGCCTCGGGAAAGAGCGGCACGGTCCGCTATTACGGCTGTCCCGGCGAGGAGGGCGGCTCGGGAAAGGCCTTCATGGCCAGGGCGGGGGTCTTCGATGACGTGGACGCCGCCCTGACGTGGCACCCCGGGTCCGTGAACGCCGTCTTCCCCTTCAGTTCCCTGGCGAACTACCAGGTGGCCTACCGCTTCCGGGGAGTGAGCGCCCACGCGGCGGCCTGTCCCCATCTCGGACGGAGCGCCCTGGATGCCGTGGAGCTGATGAACATCGGGGTGAACTACCTCCGGGAGCACGTGATCCCCGAGGCCCGGATGCACTACGCCATCACCGACTCCGGCGGGTTTTCACCCAACGTGGTGCAGCCGAAGGCGGAGGTGCTCTACCTCCTCCGGGCTCCCCGGACGCCCCAGGTACAGGAAATCTACGAACGGGTGAACGACATCGCCAGGGGCGCCGCCCTCATGACGGGAACGGAGCTGGAGACCGTCTTCATCAAGGCCTGCGCCAACGTGGTCCAGAACAATGTCCTCGAGGAAGTCCTCTACAGGAATTTCACTGAACTCGGAGTCCCTGCCTATTCGGAGGAGGACCGGGAGTTCGCCCGGAAGATCTTCGAAGGGATCGCCCCGTCGGAGCGGAGCCAGGACCTCGACCAGTATTCCGCCCCCGGTGGAAAGGCGGGAAAGGAAGCCGCCCGGCGGCTCCGGGAGCGTCCTCTCGCCGACGAGGTCCTTCCCTACGGGCAGAGCGAGTTCGTCCTGCCCGGCTCAACCGACGTGGGGGACGTGAGCTGGAATGTGCCCACGGGGCAGGTCTGGGTGGGCACCTGGCCGAACCACACTCCCGGTCATTCCTGGCAGATCACCTCGGCGGGAGGAGTGTCCCTCTCCCACAAGGGGATGCTCCACGCGGGCAAGGTGCTGGCCGCCGCCGCCGCAGACCTCCTGGACGACCCGTCCCTGATCGAGCGGGCCAAGGAAGAGCTCCGGCTCCGGCTGGACGGCGACAGCTACCGCTGCGCCATTCCTGACGACGTCCGTCCCAGGCCCCTGAATTCAGGCAGATAGGAACGGAGGCTCTTTATGAAGGAAATGTATTACACCATAGCGGACGAAGTGTTTACAGCCTTTCCGGACTATGTCCGGGGCGTGGTGGTCGCCCGGGACGTGCGGAACGGCCCTTCCCCCGGCGAACTGACCGCCCTGCTGCGGGAGGCCGAGGCGGCCCTGAGGGAGACCCTCGGGACGGGCAATCCTGCGGAGCACCCCCGCATCGCCTCATGGCGTGAGGCCTTCCGGAAGACGGGCGTGAAGCCGGCGGAATTCCGTTCCTCCATCGAGGCCATGGCCCGGCGGGTCGCGAAGGGACAGGAGCTTCCTTCCATCAACGCCCTGGTGGACATCGGCAACGTGCTGTCCCTGCGCCATCTCGTCCCCACGGGAGGTCACTCCCTGGACGATGTGACGGAGGACATCGCCCTCCGGGCGGCCACCGGGAACGAGGTGTTTGTCCCCTTCGGTGAAACGGAGGAGGAGCATCCCTTCCCAGGCGAGTTCATTTTCGCCGAGGGAAAGAAGGTGCTCACGAGGCGCTGGAGCTGGCGACAGGCGAACCACACCCTCACCCTTCCGGAGACGAAGTCCATCGAGTTCAACGTGGACGGCCTGCCTCCCGTGGAGAGAAGCGAAGTGGAGGCGGTCTGCGGCGAACTGGAGGAGCTTGTGGAGCGCTTCTGCGGCGGGACTTTCCGCCGGGAGATCCTGTGCGCTTCACAGCCCCGGATGAGCCTGTCGTGATTCTGCCTTTAGCATCATTCTGAGGGCAAAGCCGGTTTGTCATCCTGAGCGCGAAGTTAGTTTGTCATTCTGAGGGCGAAGCCCGAAGAATCCCGCCCCTTGGAACCTTAGAATCAAACCCAGATCCTTCCCCTCCGGGGACGCGATCGTCGCAAAAACCGCTCCTCGGAATGACAGGGGGCTTGTTTGTCATCCCGAGCGGAGCGATCGCCCAGTATCCCCGGAGGGGGAGGATCTCGCCCCTGGTGGTCCAGGAATTAAACCCGAGATCCTTCGGGCAAAGAACGCCCTCAGGATGACAAACAAAGCACATGTTCGGGCCGATGCTGCCCTTGTTTGTCATCCCGAGCGGACGCGAGGGATCTCGGTCTTGAGCAGCTGGAATCAAAAGCGAGATTCCTCCCCTCCGGGGACGCGATCGTCGCAAAAACCGCTCCTCGGAATGACAGAAAACACGCTGTGTTGAGGCGTACCCTCAGGACGACAGAATCGAGATCCTTCGTCGCCAAAACCGCTCCTCAGGATGACAAAACGATAGTGTCATCATGAGGGCAAAGCCGGTCTGTCATCCTGAGGAGCGCAGCGACGAAGGATCTGCAGTTGGTTTTCAGGGCTCATTTCACCCGTTTGCTCACCGCCTGGATGAACCCCCCGAGCACGTCGTGGCTGTAGGAAAACCCGTGTTTCAGGTAGAAATCCATGGCCTCGCCGTTTCCGTTGGAGATGAAGATGTAGATCAGTTCCATGTACGGAAAGCTCTCAAGCCACTCCATGGAGATGTCGAAAAGCCGGGAGCCCAGTCCCGAGCCCCGGTAGCCGTCCCGGATGTACAGGTTGCTGAGGCACCCGATCCGCTCCGGATAACCGGCCGTGTCCGGCAGAAGCCTGAAGGAGGAGTTCTTCATCCCCTCCGCCGATTCCACGGTGGAAAAGACGTACCCCACGGGAATCGCCCTGTCTTTCGCGATGGCGGCGTGTTTTTCCAGGGCGCTCTCCCAGCTTTTTTTCATCCTCGTGTCGAAGTTCATGCCGTCGAACCGCTCCGGCTCCATAAAGGCCTTTGACTTCTGGAAGGCCATCAGCCCGTCGCACAGTCCCCTGCACTGTTCTATGTCCTTCTCTCCAAGGATTTCGATGGTGATGTTCTTCATGATTTTTCCTCCCCCGCAAAACTGATTGTTTTCCGGCGCCGTATTTGCTACTGTAAAAGTGACACTTTTTTTTCGCAAGTATGCACTTTTTTGTAACCATACCTACCTGGAGGAAAGCAATGATCCTGCGGGGAAACAAGGAGGTGCGCCATGGGAGGGAAATGCCCCATCGAGACCACCCTGTCGCTGATCAACGGGAAGTGGAAGCTGCTGATCCTGAAGGAGCTGTCACAGGGAGCGGTGCGGTACGGAAAGCTGGGGGCGGCCATTCCGGCCGTCAGCGCCAAGGTGCTGACCCAGCAGCTCCGGGAGCTGGAGGAGGACGGCCTGATCGTCCGGACGGTCTATGCCGAGGTACCGCCGAGGGTGGAGTATTCCCTGTCGGACATGGGGGCGAGCATATTCTCCGTCTTCAAGGAACTCCGCCGCTGGGCTCTGGAGGACGACGGGCTGGCCCGGGGGGAATGCTCCTTCTGCGGGCAGTGCATCCCCATTCACGGCATGGGGAAGGGAGACTGATTCCTCCCTTCCCCATGGAAGCCGGCTGTTTTTTCTTTTCCCTAGAGCGAAACTGCCGCGAATCCCTTCCGGAAGGCCTCTTCGCTCCCTTTCCGGAGGGGCGAGGAGGACGCCGTTTTCTTCCTGAGGACCTCCGCGGCCGATTCCTCCCGGATCACGCCGGACAGGGCGGTTACGAGCCCCAGGGCCGCCAGGTTGGCCGTCCCCGGGTCGGCGAGGGCCGAGAGGGAATAACCCGTTTCCCGGGACGCGCCCTTTCCCGACGGGGTCACCCTGTCGCTGTCGTAGATCAGGACCGCCTCCGGTCCGAGGACGGGGCTGTACCGGTCATAGGCCGCCTGGGCGAGGCAGAGGACTGCAGCGGGCTCTTCCGCCTCGATGAAGTCGATCTCGTCGTCGCTGATGATCACGTCCGATTTCGTGAAGGTGCCCCGGGCTTCCGTTCCGTAGGAGGACGAGAGGCAGGCGTTCCGCCCCTCCAGCACCGCCGCCTCGCCGAGGATGGCCCCGATGGTGACGAGCCCCTGGCCCCCCACGCCCGCCAGCACGATCTCCGTTTTTCCGTTCATGACGGTTCCTCCTCTCTCCGGAGAGCCGCAGCCGCTTTCCGGTACCTCGTGCCGTAGTCCTCTGACTGATGGTCGGCGAAGACGCCGAGGACCTGCTTTCCGCGGAGCTCCTCTTCGGTCATCCCGGCGGCCCTTTCACGGGGTACGGAATGGTCCCGGAGCCACGAGAAGGCTTCGGCCGGCGTCCGCAGGCCGTTCCTCCGGCTGAAATGGGTGGGGCAGACGGACGCCGCCTCCACGAAGGAGAATCCCCTGTGTTCCAGGCCCCGGCGGATGAGGACGCGGAGGTTTTCTCCGCCGCACACCGATCCCCGGGCGACGAAGGGAGCACCCGCAGCGGCCGTAAGAGCGCAGAGATCGAAGGAGTCCTCCACGTGGCCCAGGGGCGAGGTGGATGTAATGCTTCCCCGGGGAGTGGTGCCCGAGTACTGTCCTCCCGTCATGCCGTAGTTGTAGTTGTTCACCACCACCGCCGTGAGGTCCACGTTCCTCCTGGCGGCGTGGATCAGGTGGTTGCCTCCGATGGTGGCGCCGTCGCCGTCGCCCATGAGGACCACCACGGTGAGTTCCGGGTTGGCGAGCTTGATCCCCGTGGCGAAGGCGAGAGCCCGCCCGTGGGTCCCGTGGAAGGCGTTCACCGCCAGGTAGTCGTCCGCCCATCCCCAGCATCCGATGCCCGAGACGGCGGCGGTCTTCCTGCGGTCCAGCCCGAGGTCGGCAAAGGCACCGGCGATGGCCTTCAGGACGAGGCCGTTGCCGCAGCCGGGGCACCAGATAGTGGGCAGCCGGTTTTCCGCGAGGTATTCCCTACAGTCCCGGGCCGTCATGACCTGGCCTCCCTGAGAGCGGAGAGGATATCCCCGGGGGGGATGAGGGTGCCGTCCACCCGGCTGATTCCCCTGACGGGTATGCCGAAATCGTTGAGCCGCCGGACTTCCCCCGCGGCCTGGCCGAGGTTCAGCTCCGGCACCACGGCGCCCCTGACCCGGGAGAGAACGTCCCGCACGTCGTCGTCGGGGAAGGGCCAGAGAGTGGTGAGCTCCAGGAGCCCCGCGGGAATGCCCTGTCTCCTGGCCTCCCTCACGGCGGCCCGGGCGGACCTGGCGGAGCATCCGAAGGCGATGACCGCCAGGTCAGCGTCGTCGAGGAAGAAGCGCCGGACCCGGACGATGGCATCCCGGTTCTTTTCGATCTTGCCCGCAAGATGGCGGATCACCCTGTCGGCGTTCGCCGGGGAGGCTCCCTGCCCTCCCGTTTCATCGTGCATGGAGCCTGTGACGCGGAAGATGTAGTCGCTCCCGAAGGGGGGAAGGGGTGTGATGACCTTCTCCTCCGGATCCACGGCGAAGGGCCGGTACGCTTCGGGGGGGCAGTTCGGCAGGGGCCGCGGGGCCCTCTCTTCAGGTGTTGGGGAGCGGAAGCGAACGTTTTCCTTCAGCTTGGCCACCGCCGCGTCGGCGAGCAGGATCACCGGCGTTCGGAACCGGTCGGCCAGGGAGAAGGCCCGGATCGTGAAGTCGTAACAGTCCTGCACCGACGACGGGGCCAGGGTGATGATGCCGTGATCCCCGTGGGTACCCCACCGGGCCTGCATCACGTCCCCCTGGGCGGGTTTCGTGGCCATGCCGGTGGAGGGGCCCGAGCGCTGGACGTTTACCACCACGCAGGGGATCTCCCCCATGACGGCCATGCCGAGGTTCTCCTGCATCAGGGAGAAGCCCGGGCCGCTGGTGGCGGTGAAGGCCCTCGCCCCGGAGACGGACGCCCCCACGATGGCGGCCATGCTCGACAGCTCGTCCTCCATCTGGACGTACATGCCCCCGGTCTCCGGAAGCCGCCTGGCGGCAGTTTCAGCGATTTCGGACGACGGGGTGATGGGGTATCCGGCGTAAAACGAGGCTCCCGCCGCGACAGCACCTTCGGCGATGGCCTCGTTGCCTGACGTGAAAACCTGCGCGAGTCCGGTCATGGAATCCTCCTTCATGTGGAAATTGCTCATGCTGTTCCTTCCGCCGGTTCCTTCGCCGTCTCCTTGACGGGAAGCAGCAGGATGCCGCAGAGGATCAGGGCGGCTCCGCCGATGGAGACCGGGGTGAGCCGCTCTCCCAGGATGAGGGCGGAGAGGACGCAGGCCGTGAGGGGCTCGGCGAGGGAAATTGTGTAGGCATCCCGGAGGTAGATTTTCCGGAGCCCGAGGGAAAAGAGGCTCATGGGAAGGGCCATGGTGGCGAAGCCCAGGGAGAAGGCCACTGCAGAACCTGCGCCGCTGAACATCCACGAGGAGTCCAGGGTGAGGAGCACGGGAAGGGCGATGAAGCTGGCCGCTCCCGTGGCCACGGCGATGGTCTGGGTATCGTTCAGCCGGGCCCCCTGCATCTTGAAGCCCAGACCCATGAGGGCGTAGCAGAAGGCGGCGGTGAAGGCGAGGGCTATACCGCGGGGCTCGAGGACCATGGGGCCGGAGGAGCCGCCGAGGACCAGCAGGGTGCACCCCGCCATGGCGACCAGCGTGGAGAGGAACCACCTGGCCGAGAGGGGTTCCCGCTGCACAAAGGAGCCGAGGGCCCCGGCGAACATGGGCGAGGCGCCGATGGCGATCATGGTGCCCACGGAGACACCCGTCAGCTTGAGAGCGGTGAAGAAGGAGAACTGGAATCCCACGAGGCCCGCCACGCTCACCAGGAGGGCGGGGATGGATGTCCGGCGGAGGAAGCCGAGACCGCCGTCCCGCCAGGCACACCAGACCAGCAGGAGAATTGCGGATATAACGATTCGGGCGGAGCCCACCGTGAGGGGAGGGGTGCCCGGGGGGGCCAGTTCCTGGAGCGTCCCCGTGGTGCCCCAGCACATGCTTGCCAGCAGAACGAGTATCATTCCCTGTACGCGGTTCTTGTCAGTACCCATGGATTGAGTCAACACCTTCTGATATTCCCAAACCCGCAGGCAGCGGGGAGCGTCACCGGTGCTCGCTTGGGCCGCCGGTGCAGATTGTCATCCTTGACAACTGCACCTGAAACCGACATCCTTGTCGGTTTCTCGGCCCGGGCGCTGTGCCCGGCGACACTCCCTCTGCCAGGAAAAGCTGCGGATTTAGGATATTGTATGGAACAAAGAGGCGGGTCAATCGTAGCCCGTGGATCTCCTTCAGTCAAATGGGCTATGAATGATTTTTTGGAAAGGAGGTTCCTTTTCCTCAGTATTTTCGCTGCCGGGGAGAATTTTCTCAGGCTGTTTCAGCGGCAGTGCGATCTCGACGATAAGCCCCCCGTCCGGAAAGTTGCCCGCGGATATCCTGCCGCCGTGGCATCGGACCGCCCGTTCGGCGATGGCGAGCCCAAGGCCCGTGCCGCCGCTCCTGCGGTCTCTCGAGTAATCCAGGCGATAAAAGGGGCGGAAGATCCGGGGCAGCTCCTCCTCGGGAATTCCGGGTCCCTGGTCGCGAACGGAAACGACCGTTTCATTCCCCTTCTGCCTGGCGATGATTTCAAGTGTTCCGCCGGAAGGCGTCGCCCGCAGCCCGTTGCGGATAACGTTCTCAAAAGCCTGGCGGAGCAGCTGCTCATCACCGTGGAGTTCCATTGTGCAGGGCATGATCGAAGCCGCAACCGTTTTTCCTCCGTTCATTCCCTCGAAGCGGGCATCCTCGGTGATCTCGCGAAGCAGTTGGACTATATTGACGGGGGCTCCGTCCATCTCCCGGGGGTACAGTTCCGCCCGGGAGAGCGAAAGGATCTGGCTGACCATCTCGTTCATCCGTTCGGCATCCCGTCCGGCGCGGTCCAGAAATTCCGCCGCCTCGGGAGCGCACCCTTTTCGTGCAAGGGTCAATGCGACGTCAAGACGCTGGAGGGGGGAGCGCAGTTCGTGGGAAATGTCTCCCATGAGCCGCTGCTGTGAGGTCAGAAGGTCCTGGATTCTTTCAGCCATGCCGTCGAAAGCTTTGCCGAGATCTGCGATATGGTCTCCCCGCCCCGTGACCGATTCACCCGCCCTGACTCCCAAATCTCCCCTGCCGAGCTGCACGGCGGCCTTCCTCAGCTCGAGGATCGGGGAAACGATATGCCGTACGAGCACCAGGCAGAGCAGGGCACCGATGCCCATCGGAATCAGAAACATCCACCAGTGGCGCGGAGGAAAGGGCGGTCTGCCGCGAAACAGCGACAGCTCCCCCAAGAGCGTGTACGTTCCCCCGGATGTTTT
This sequence comes from Synergistaceae bacterium, assembly GCA_018436595.1. GTDB lineage: Bacteria > Synergistota > Synergistia > Synergistales > Aminobacteriaceae > Aminivibrio. The sequence goes on from JAHDLC010000001.1 coordinate 36,100, forward strand.
GACGGGGATCTCGGTTCGTACTGTTCCCGGCGGTGTTTGTCCGTTGTCTGCCCTGTGTTCACCGGGGGGAAGAAGCGAAAAAAAGATGCCGCTCTGAGCCTCTGCCTGCGCCAGCAGCACGGAAAGGGCAGTTTCGTCCCCCAGTTTGAGCAGGGCACCGGCTTTTTCCGCCAGGCCGTCTGCGGACCATGTCAGAAGGCGCTGGAGTTCTTCGGGAGGCTGGAACGTGTGTCGGGATTTTTCGATCGTAAAAAAAACCTCGTTGACGACGAGCGAGAGGAAAAGGGCCAGAAGAAAACCAATATAGACTTTCCAGAAGAGCGAGAGACGCTTCATTGCGTGTCCCTCTCCTGTCCGCAGCCTGAGCGGCCGGGAAAGACGAGGACATAGCCTTCCCCGCGGATGTTTCTGATGCGTTCCGAACCGTCGCTGTAGGGACCGATCTTGCGCCGGAGATTGCTGACATGAACGCCGATGCTCCGGTCGAAGGCGGAATAGCCCCGTCCGAGGACTTCCCGGGAGATCCTGTCCAGCGGGACGATGTGCCCGGCGGACAGCATCAGAAGCTCGAGCAGCCGGAATTCGGTCCCTGTGAGTTCAACCGGGTGTCCTTCAATCGAAACGGAACGGGACATTGTATTCATTGAAAGGTCGCCGATCTCCTCGGAGCCTTCGTCATCACCTGCCGTCCCGGTCCGGCGCAGCACGGCACGGACCCGTGCTGCCAGCTCCCTGGTGTTGAAGGGTTTCGGTACGTAATCGTCAGCCCCCATCTCCAGTCCCACGATCCGGTCGACATGTTCCCCCCTGGCGGTGAGCATCAGCACGGGGACACGGCTTTTTGCGCGGATCTCGCGCAGTGCGTCGAAGCCGCTGCACCCCGGCAGCATGACATCCAGGATCACGATGCTGTAAATGCCTGACAAAGCTTCCGATATTCCGGCGGGACCGTCGTGAACAGCCTTGCATTCAAAGCCCTCTCCGGAAAAGAATGCTGCAAGCAGTTCGCCCAGTTCCACGTCGTCATCGATCAATAAAATGGGTCGCATTGTTTTTCTTCCTTTCCCTGCATCCAAACACTCTTCAAAGTATAGCAAGGGCGACGGAAGAGAGAGCATTGCTTTGTTTTTCTTTGCACTTCTTCGTAAAAGAGCTGTGTTTCTTGATGCTATTTTTCCCCGGGGTAGCCGAAAAGAAAACAAGAAGCGCGGTGTCGTATCCGGAGGGAGGGAAGTGTTCCGTCCCGCGTTTCAACAGGGAAGGGGGGGAAAGGAATATCAATGGAGATCCGGGGAATTTCGCAGGGGATGGCTCAATACAACGTGCGCATCAATTCGGAGGAAAAGGACGGAGTCTCGAAGGAGCATGAAAACGCTTCGGGGACCTCTTCGTCCGGAACAACGCAGACGCAGAATACATCGGGAACTCCAGCTTCGTCAGGTGCGGGCGAGGCATCAACCGAAAACAACGGCACATGCAGCAATTGCGGGGCCACTCTCGCGTCGGGAGCCTCCGTCTGCGGCAAGTGCGGTACGGTGGTAGAGTCCGCTTCGGCCAAGCTGCTTAGGGAGCTGACCGAGAGCGGAGAGATGGCGAACAGTACGGATCATGGAATATCAGCGCTCTCCGTGCAGGCAGCCCTGTCAGATCAGGAGGAGGAAAAACTGTAGAATTCGAACGTCAGGGAGACGTCAGTGTGCCCTGGTGACCTTCACCCTTCGGGCGGCAAACCATTCGGCGGTCCGTTCGATCTGGTCGCCCTGAAGCAGGATGTCGTCTCCCTCCACGGTCCCCCCGCAGCCCATGGCCGTGCGGAGTGTTTTCGCCAGCGCCGCCGTGTCCGGCGGAGTTCCGTCCCGAAAGGAAATGCGGGTGACGGTCTTGCCTCCCCGTCCCTTCGTCTCCCTGGAAAGGACGGCCCGGCCGGGCAGGCTCCCTTCCCCGGAGGAAGGGTGGGTGTCTGGGTGTGCCTTTTCCGGAGGGGTTTCCTCCGGCGGGGTGTCTTTCCCCAGGAGGGTCCCCAGGGAAATCCCGAGAGGGGAAGCATCCGCTTCCACTGAAATCCGCTCCTTTTTTCCTTTTCCTGCCATGGCGCCCGTCTCCTTTGCCGGTCGGGTAGTTGGAGGTATCCCTTTTCCCGAAAATATTCTAAAATAGATCTTCTGAAATATACAGGGGAAAGGGGGAAGGATCTTGGCGCGACGGACGGGATGGCTGCTTCTGGCGGCATGTTTCCACATGGCCTATGTTCTCCGGCTCTCCGCCGGGGTGCTCGCCGCACCTCTCGGGAGGGAATTCGGTCTGACCGCCGGAACGTTCGGTCTCATGTCCTCCATGGTCTTTTATGCCTATACCCTGATGCAGGTACCCGTGGGCATCCTCGCTGACACCGCCGGTCCGCGGCTCACTGCCGCATGGGGGATGGCCGCGGCCGGGGCGGGAGCCCTTCTCTTCGCATCGGCGGGAAGCCCTTTCCTCCTCTTTGCCGGGAGGATCCTCATGGGTGCCGGCGTGGCTGGAGCCTTCGTCTGCACCATGAAGTTCCTGGCGGACAACTTCGAGGGGGAGCGGTTCGCCACCCTCTCGGGGATCACGTCCCTCATCGGCAACGCTGGAGGCATGACGGCCCAGGCGCCCCTGGCCCTGCTCGTGGCCGCCCTCACCTGGAGATGGTCCTTTGTCCTGCTCGGCTGCGTTTCCCTCCTGCTTTCCCTGCTCTGCTTCCTGGTGCTCCCCCGGGGCGGACGACGTTCCTTTTCCCTCCCCATGCTGCAAAAGGGGCTCAGGAATGTGTTCTCAACGGGGGCCATGTATTCCCTCAGCCTGAACTACCTCGCCAGCCAGGCCTGTTTCCTCGCCCTCTCCGGCACGTGGGGGATCTCCTACCTGAGGGCCGTTCACCGGATCGACGGGGCGCCGCTCATGACCCTTCTGGCGGCAGGCGTCATGGCGGGCGCCGTGGCCGCCGGAAAGCTCTCTGACCTGTGGCGGAGCAGAAAGAAGCCTCTCTGCCTCTTTGCCCTGGCCCACTTCTTCCTATGGGGCCTCCTTGTCTACCTCCCCGGTCCCTTCCCCCGGCCCGGCCTCGCCGTCCTTCTCGGCGGCATCGGCTTTTTCGCCGGGGCGCTGGTCATACCGTGGTCCGTGGCCAGGGAGCTCAATTTCCCGGAACATACCGGCCTGTCCATCGCCGTGATGAACACCGTCGCCTTCCTCGCGGTGGCGGTGCTCACCTCCTCCATGGGGCGGGTTCTCGACAGTGCGGCCGCCATGCCCCCGGCAGATGCCTGGCGGCACGTCCTTCTTCTGCCCCTGGCCGTTTCCGCGGCCGGGCTGGTCGGGGCGCTCCTGACGCCGGAGACCTTCGGGCGGAAGAAAACGGGGTGACCGGTTTCCACCTCCGCAGGGATGGGCCTGGTCTGCACAGCATGATCCTTCCGCGTCCCGCGGAAGAGATGGTATAATCCAAAAGATTCATTGGTGCAGAGTATTATGTGCATTATATTGCGGGGAGAGCCCCAAAGCTCCCTTCTTTCCTGAAAGGACGTATGGCGCTGTGATCCTCGATGTCCGGACGGTATTTTTCATTACATTCCTTTACGGTCTGCTGACCGGCGTGGGGCTGATCTCCGCGTCGAGGTCCTACTCCGGAACCCTCCGGAGGAGCATGAACGTCATGGGCGCGGGCGCGGTGTTCCTGATGTCGGGGGTTCTCGCCGCAGGCCTTCAGGGGATATGGCTGACGTCCTTCTCCTCGGTGCTTCTGGCCAATTTCCTGATGCTCTGGGGTGCGGGAGAGTATTACCAGGCCCTCCGCCTCTTCGACGGGCAGGAAACCAGCCGTTGGTTCACTTTTGCGGTCGCTGCCGCAGTGACGGGGGTGAACCTGTTTTTTTACGCCGTCGTTCCCTCCCTGTCCACACGCGTTATCGTCATGTCCCTCGCCTTTTCCTTCCTCATGGGGCTCTCCGGAATCAGGATCCTCCGGTCCAGGTCCGTTTCCGGAACGTCGGTGCGCAATACGGCCAGCGGCAGCTTCTGGCTCGTGAGCCTTCTTTTTGTCGCAAGGGTGGTCGGGACCCTGTTTTTCGGGGGGTATAAAACGGCCCTTCTGCACAACAACCTCTGGCAGACCCTCCTTTTCTCCGGCTCGGCAGTGGGGTTCGTCCTCATCAACTTTTCCTACCTCCTGCTCTGCAACGGCCAGTTCAACCGTCACCTGGAGCAGCTCGCCCTCACCGACCCCCTCACGGGGCTGTTCAACCGCAGGGCCTTTTCAGACCTGGCCCTCCGGGAGATCGCCCGGTCCGCCCGGTCCGGTGAGCCCCTCTCGCTGATCATGATCGACGCCGACGGCTTCAAGAAGATCAACGACACCTTCGGCCACGCCGCAGGCGACAGGGTGCTCCAGCACCTCTCCGTTCTCATCAGGGACAGCGTCCGCCCCCAGGACGTGGTGGGACGGCTCGGGGGGGACGAGTTCGCCGTGCTCCTGCCGGGGGCCAACCACATTATGGCTCTCGGCGTGGAGGAGCGCCTCGTCGCCGCAGTGGATGAGCACCCCCTTTCCTGGCACGAGGGAAAAATTCCCCTGAGGATCAGTGCCGGGACCGCGGCGCTCAACCTCGGGGACCCCGATTTCGACGACCTGCTCTCCAGGGCGGACGACGCCCTCTACCGGGCCAAAAGGTACGGGAACTGAAGTCCGATTCACGATGGATTGATAGAAGGAGGTCTCTCTCCGCTCCGGGAGAGAGACCTCCTTCTTTCTTTTTCCTTACGGAACCGCTTCCGCGCCCGGAATCTTCCTGCGGCGTATCATCAGCGCTGCCGGAATCATGCCCTATCGTAACGGGTAGAAAATTTCCCAGATAATTTCGGCAGATTATAAAAAAACAACGGCTGAAGTGCTACAATTCAGTTTAGGCGAAAAGGGGTGATAATACAAAAAATTACGAAAAAACTCCTGCGTGCAAGGGGACGATCGGACGAACTGCTTTGATCCGCATTTTCACAAGAGGAGGCTGGAAGATGAACAGCTTTGCCGGAAAAAAAGGCGGGATTTACCTTTCTGCGGCGGTTGGTTTGTTGTTCCTTTTTCTTCTTTTGCCGGGACCGGCGGAATCGCTCAACAAACCGGCTCCAAATCCCTTTCTCTCTTCGGAAATATATGGAATCACCCATTTTGACTCGTCCCAGAGCGATTCAACTCCTTTCGGCCCTCCCCGGGGGGCATTCCGCGTGAATCTTTCCGGCAGGCCCGTTTCCTATGGGGGCCCCGTCAATATCATAACCCTTGCATCCACAGACCCTGACTTCATGTGGGCAGTGGGGACCGACCGCGTCGCCTACGTGAATAAAAAGGACGGCGCATGGGAAGAAGTCGCCAGGTTTGAGGCTCTTGAAGACGCTTCAGGCGGAGTGCTTCCGGCCATTCCGGGCGAAAAATTCAGGGAGTTCGGAGAGTCCTCCGCCGAGGGGATGGACGTTGACGAGATGGACCAGTTCCTGGGGGATCTTTTCGGAAGTAATTACGATAACAGGTTCGGGAATGGCTCCTACTCTGTTGTGGACAACGGAAATGTGCTGTATACCCATTTTGGCGCAAACCTGTACGGATTTGCCCTTACCGACCCCGGCAACCCCTCCGCAGGAATTGCGGTACGCTACGTTCTTGAGGATATTATTACCGCTGTCGAGGGTCCCGTTTTTCCTGCCGGAACGCGCCTTTTCGGCCTTTCCATGACCTACGACGGCCATCTGGTAGTCACTTTCAGCAACGGCGTTGCCGTCATCGACAGGGATCTTGACTTGTCCTCGGTTCATTTCCACCGGTTTGCCGATTACGAATATGTGAGCAATTCCATAGCGGTGGACGAAGACGGCGGAATATACATTGCAAGCGCAGGGGTTGTTCCTGAGGTGGGAGGAATGATGCGCAAGCTCGTCTGGACGGGAAGCGGAATTTCCGACAGCCCCGATGACGGTTCGTGGCAGTGCGCCTATGAAGGCTCCGCAGTACTCCCTCCCATGATAAAGATGGGCTACGGCACCGGTTCCACCCCGACCCTGATGGGCTTTGGGGAAAACGAGGACAGGCTGGTTGTCATAACCGACGGTGCTGAACAGATGCATCTTCTCGCCTTCTGGCGGGATGAGATTCCGGCCGGAGGGGAGCGGCTGGCGGGCAGCATACCCGTGACCTGCGGTTTTGACGAGCTTCCGGAATGGATACAGTCGGAGCAGTCGGTGGTAGTATCGGGATACGGGGCCTTTGTGGTGAACAACCTGCCCGGGACGGTGGACCCCGACCTGCCGGGGAAAAACAAGATCCTCCAGGTCGCGCTCATGGGGCCCGCCTACCCTACATCCTACGGTGTGGAGCGCTATGAATGGAACCCTGAAAACGACGAATGGTCCAGTCTCTGGGCACGCCCCGACGTCTCTTCCACGAGCATGATTCCCGTCCACAGCCAGTCTGGGGGAATGGTACTCGTCAACGGGTACACCCCCGGGAACGGTTGGGAAATAACGGGGCTCGACTGGAACACGGGCAGGACGGTGCACCAGACCATATTCGGCCGGTCCAACCACGGAAACGGCGCCTATGCCATCCTGCAGTACCTGAAGGATAATGAACTGCTCTTCAACACTTTCAGCGGCCCCATACGGGTCCAGTACGATACGGGGGGAAGCGGCGGGTGCTCTGCCGGCGGATCCTTCGCCCCGTTGCCGGTGTTGCTCCTTGTGCCGCTGGCCCTTCTCGCGGCGGGCCGGAAAAAGTAGACCGCCTGCGGAACTGAGCGACCATGACAAAGGAGCTCCCCTCAATTGAGAGGGGAGCTCCTTTCATTTCGGTTTTGCCTATTCGTACCGCAGGGCTTCGATGGGGTTAAGGAGGGAGGCCTTCCAGGCGGGGTAGAAACCGAAGAAGATGCCAACGAAAACGGAGAAGCCGAAGGCCAGCACGATGGATCCGGTGGAGACGACGGTGGCCCAGCCGAGAATCCCGGTGATGATCTTCGATGCCGACGTGCCGAGGACGATGCCGATGATCCCCCCCGCCACGGAGAGGAGCAGGGCCTCCATGAGGAACTGGGTCCGGATGTCCGATCCCCGGGCGCCGATGGCCATGCGGATGCCGATCTCCCTGGTGCGTTCCGTCACGGAGACGAGCATGATGTTCATGATGCCGATGCCGCCCACGAGCAGGGAGACGGAGGCCACCGCCCCGAGGAGCAGGGACATGACCTTGGTGGACTGGGCCGCCGCATCGAGCATCTCCGCCATGTTCCGCACGTCGAAGTCGTCGGTTTCCCTTTCGGAGAGCCGGTGCCGCTGCCGGAGGATGGCCTTGATCTCCCGTTCCGCCTCGGACACGGAGTCGCCGTTCAGGGCCGAGACGGTAATCCTCTGGACCGAGTTTGCCGCCGCCCTGCGGAAGAGCCGGAGCTGGGCCGTCCGGAAGGGAACAAAGGCCGTGTCGTCCTGGTCCTGGCCCCAGGGGGTCTGACCCTTGGGGGCCAGAACGCCCACCACATCCATGGGGACGTTCCGGATGCGGATGGTCTTGCCGATGGGGTCTTCTTCGCCGAAGAGGTTTTTCGCCACCGTGGAGCCGAGGACAACCACCTTGGCTCCGCTCCGGGCCTCCCCGTCGAGGAAGAACCGCCCGTCGGCGATGCGCCATTCCCGTATGTCGAAGATGGAGGGCGTGCTGCCGGTGATCATGGTGGACCAGTTCATGTTGCCGTAGACGAGCTGGGTTCTGCTGTAAATCTCCGGGGCCACGCCCTTCAGGGCAAAAGCTTCCTGTTCCAGGGCCTCGGCGTCCTGCACCGTGAGAGTTGATGCCGATCCCGCCTGCTGGCGGACGCCTCCCGCCGTGGAGGCTCCGGGCATGACGATGAGGATGTTGCTCCCCACGCCGGAGATGAACTTCTGGATGTTGACGCTGGCCCCGGCGCCGATGGCCACCATGGTGATCACTGCGGCGACGCCGATGATGATGCCCAGCATGGTGAGGGCCGACCGTATTTTGTTGGAGAGCAGGGAGCGCACGGCGGTGCGGAGGGTCTCAAGCACGGGGAGCCCTCCTTTCGTCGCCGGTGAGTTTGCCGTCCCGGAACATGAGGGTCCGGGAGCTGTATTCGGCGATGTCGGGTTCGTGGGTGACCAGGATGATGGTCTTGCCCTCCCGGTTCAGCTCCACGAAAAGATTCATGATCTCCCCGCTGGTTTTGGTGTCCAGGTTGCCCGTGGGCTCGTCAGCCAGGATGAGGGGCGTTTCTCCCACCAGGGCCCGGGCGATGGCCACCCGCTGCTGCTGGCCTCCTGACATCTGGCTTGGACGGTGTGTCATCCTTTCCGCGAGACCCACCCGCTCGAGGGCGGCCTTCCCACGATCCTTTCTGGTTTTTCCCGGGACCCCCGCGTAGATGAGGGGCAGCTCCACGTTCTCCAGGGCGGTGGCCCGGGGAAGGAGGTTGAACCCCTGGAAGACGAAGCCGATCTTCCTGTTCCGGATTCCGGCGAGGGCGTCCTTCGGCAGGGACCCCACCTCGCTGCCGTCGAGGGAGTAGGAGCCTTCGTCGGGCACGTCCAGGCAGCCGAGGATATTCATCATGGTGGACTTGCCCGAGCCGGAGTGCCCCATGATGGAGACGAATTCCCCCCGGTCCACCGTGAAGGTCACTCCGTCCAGGGCCCGGAGCTCCACGTCGCCGGTGCGGTAGATTTTCACGATGTCCCGAACATCGATGAGGCTCATTTGAAGATCTTCCCCCACAGGGATTCCTTTGGCTGCTCCGAGAAGGAGACCGCCAGGAGGTCACCCTCCTTCAGCTCCTTCGAGGTGATGACCTCCACAAAGGAGCCGTCGCCGATGCCGGCGCGGAACTGGATCTTCTCTCCGAGGACACCGTCCCGTACCGTCCAGACGGAGGACACCGTTCCCGTCCTGCCCGCGTTGCCGTTCCCGTTGCCCTGGCCGGCTCCGCCTCCGGGTCGGCGTCGGGGCATGGAAGGACTGAAGGGGGACGACGTGGCGGCGGCAGTCTGCGGAGCGGCATCCTCCGGGGGAGGGGAAAACCTCAGGGCCGCCATGGGGACCTTCAGGACGTCCTTCCGGCGGTCGGTGACGATAGACACGTTGGCCGTCATTCCGGGCTTGAGCTTCAGGTCGGGGTTGGCCACGGAGATGATGACGGGGTAGGTTACCACGTTGTCCGATGTGGCGGGGGAGATGCGCACCTGCTTCACCTTCCCTTTGAAGGTGGTTCCGCTGTAGGCGTCCACGGAGAATTCCACTTCCTGCCCTTCCTTTACCCTGGATATGTCGGCCTCGTCCACGGACGTCTCGATCTGCATGTCCGAAAGGTCCTTGGCGATGGTGAAGAGAACGGGGGCCGACAGGCTCGCGGCCACGGTCTGGCCTACGTTCACCTCCCTCGAGATGATGACGCCGTCCTCCGGGGAGAGGATTTTTGTGTATTCCAGGTTCGTCTCCGCCTGCCTGAGGGACGCCTGGACCTGGAGCACCCTGGCATCCGCTTCCTGGACGCTTGCCCTGTTGGTCAGCCGGGTGGTTTCCACGGCGTCGAGTTCGCTTCGTGCGATGAGCTGACGGTTCCACAGCTCCTTGTACCGCTTGAGGTTCCGGTCGCTCTCCGCAAGATTGGCCCGCGCCCTGGCCGCCGAGGCCCTCGCCACGGCGAGGTTCGCCCTCGCTTCCTCCAGCTTCGCCTTGAGCACGTCGGGGTCGATGAGGGCGATGAGCTCTCCCTTTTTCACGTGCTGGTTGAAGTCGGCGTAAATTTCCTTGAGGGTACCCGAGACCTGGGTCCCCACTTCCACCACGGTGACGGCTTCCAGCTTGCCTGTGGCGGTTACGGTGGAGGTGATATCTCCCTTCTCCAGGGGAACGGTGCGGAACGTGTACCGGGGCCCGTCGGAATGGGAGAACCGGAGATAGGCGAAACCGGCGGCGATGAGGATCAGAAGGATAAAAACCTTTTTCATTTGAATTCACCTCCGAGAGTCTGTTCGAGGTCCGAAACGGCGGTGCTGTAATCGTGGAGCGCCTGGAAATGGCTTACCCTGGCGGAGTTGAACGCAAGGAGGGCGTCGGCGACCTCGAGGACGTTCCCGACGCCCATCTCGTACCGCCCCTCGGCGAGGGTCAGGTTTTCTTCCGCCTGGCGCACGAGGAGTTCGGCAGCGGGGATCCGGGCTTCCGCCTCCCGGACGGAAAGCAGGGCGGACCGGACCTCGTAGCGGACGGTCTGCTCCAGTTTTTTCAGGGAAGCGTCAAGGCCGTCGGCGGATGCCCGCGCCTCGGCGATCCTGTAATCCGTCAGGCCCCCGTCGAACACGGGAACGGAAAGGGTGATCCCCACGCTGTAATCGTCATCGGGAGGAAGGCCCGTGCCCGAGAGCTTTGCGGACCCCGTGACGGAGATGGTGGCGGCGTTGCTCTTGGCGGCGATGGAAATGCCGAGTTTTCCCGCCCGGCTTTTCAGCCGGGAAGAACGGATGTCCGGCCGGTTTTCGAGGGCCTGCTCCAGGGCGAAATTTTCAGCGGGGATGTCCCTCGGGGCAAGGAAGTCCGATACGGGCCGGGCATGGTCCAGGGGAACGCCCACGGCCCGCGACAGGGCGGCCCCGGCGGTTTCGAGGGACGACTCGGCGGAGACCAGGTCGATCCGGGCGTTGCTCAGGTCCACCTCCGCCTTGGTGACGTCGAACCGGGCCTTGACTCCGGCATCATAAAACCCCCGGGCCTTGTCCAGGTGACGCTGGTAGGTCTTCACCGCCGATTCAGCCTGGTCGCGCTTGCGCATGGCCAGGAGCAGCCCGTAGTAGGCGTCCTTGACGCCGGTGCGAACGGAAAGCACGGTCTCCCGCTGCGATTCCGACGCGGCATCCACCGAGAGGCCCTGGCTTTTCCTCTCCAGGGCGTTCTTGCCGGAGTCGGAGAGCAGCTTGCTCACGGAGAAGGACGTGGTATAGGATCCGTCACTGCCGGAATTCCTCGAACCTGACGCTGAGAGATTTCCCTTCAGGGCGTTGCTCACCCGCACCTGGCCGAGCTTCGCCTGCTGTCCGGCCAGGGCCGCCCGGGCCTCTTCGAGGGCGGGGTGATTTGCCTCGGCCAGGGCAAGACATTCCTCCAGGGAGATCGTTTTTTCTTCAGCGAAAAGGCTTCCCGAGAGAGTCAGCACTGTCAGGATTACAAGAAGTGCGGGAGCGAAATTTCTTTTGTTCATGGGCTTCCATCCCCTTTGTTTGTCTGTTCGCCCTTATTCTAACCCTATGGAGGGGATGGCCGGTCCGTATTTGGTGCAGTTTTTTTTCGTGAATCTGCGGGGAGGGTAAAGAAAGGTAAAGAGCCGGGGGCCCCGGAGGGCCCCCGGCTCAGGAGAAGAATCAGTGAATGAGCTTTGCCTTGTAGAATATCCGTGAAATGGCGATGGTGCCGAACACCGACGCCAGGATCACCAGCCATATGGGAGCCTTGAAGTGGAGAAGGGTGAGGGGGATGGCCAGGGCGAAGGGAGCCAGCTTGGGCTGCCTCATGGCGAACTGGCCGAACACGGCGCCGAAGATGGCCGGAGCGGTGAATTTCCGGAAGGCGTCAGCCACAAAGGCCGGGAAGAGGCCGATGAGCCATGCTCCCACGAAGGCCGCCAGGGTCACCCCGGCAAGGTTCACCACCACGGAGCCGATGATCCCCATGGTCCCGATGATCTCCGCCTGCTTGGTCCCTTCCTCAACGCCCACCACTTCCTGGGCCATGGCGGAGCAGGGAAGGCGGAGGTTGGAGATGTTGCCGCTGAGGAAGGAGATGTAGGTCCCCGCAAGGCCGAGGATGGGGTAGTAGGAGATGGGCTCCACGATGTAGAAGGCGCCGAAGACGGATGCCACAAGCCCCCATGCGGTGAGTGCGGCAGAGAAGGGAGGCAGGATGCCGTGGACCATGTAGAGGTAGATGAGGGGGATGAAGCTCAGCACGCAGGCCAGGAGCATGGTGCTGATGCCGAGCCGGATGACCGGCGTGGTCCATACCTCGTGGTACTTCTGCTCGTTGATCTGTTCCGCTGCCATTTCAGTCACCTCTCCTTCCCTAGTAGAACATGGCGGCGAACATGCCGATAAGCATGGCTATGCCGAGGGTGTATTCCTTGATCTGCGGCATTTTCTTCGCCACCTGCAGCAGGAGGACCATGGATACGGCCCCCGTCACGGCCGCCACGAGGGGGCCGCTCACCGCCGTCAGATTCCGGCTGTTCAGGTAGCCGAACACGCCGATCATGGCCGCCGTGGAAAGGATTCCCAGCCATTTCGTGTCCCCGCCGCCCACCTTTTCCCGGACATCCTCCAGCTTGTGGGCGAAAAGCCCCACGAGCAGGAGCCAGCCGACGCCGTTGATGGCCATGGTCCACCAGGACACCGCCATCACCTGGAGAGTGTAGCCCTCTCCTCCGAACTTCACTCCCATGGCGTCGGCGCCGAGGGTGGCCGCCGTCAGCTCCGTGGGAGCGGCGCCGATGACGGCGAGGCGCATCCAGGCCATGGGGGCGCCTATCACCGACATGAGGCCCACCATGATGATGAAGATGGCCACCACGGGGCCGATGGACGTCACCATACCGGTGCGGAAGGCCTGGGAAAGCTGTTCCCTGGTCAGGTTCACCGCATCGGCGGCGTGGTAGATCTGCCGGTAGTACAGAAGCACCTGGACCAGGGCGATGATGACGATTGGAGCGGCCGTGAGCCATGCACCCATGGAATTTGCCACTTTCAACACTTCGTCCACGCAAGACACCTCTCTTTCCTCTCAATGAACAGCCTTTTCAGCACTCTTTCTCCCTATGTTGGCCGCAGCGTTCCGGATGTGTCCTTCCCGCCTCCTTTCATTTCGAAAGTTCGTACAGCACGTCCGCCAGCAGCGAGACCCCCTTTCCAATGTCCTCCTGCCCGGTAAACTCCTCGGGCACGTGGCTTCTGCCCCCTTTGCTCGGGATGAAGATCATCCCGGTGGGCACCAGGGGGGCGAACATGCAGGCATCGTGGACGGCGCCGCTGTTCATGCGCGCATAGCGAAAATTTCTTCTCCGGGCGCAGGTTTCCGTTACGCCGGCGATGTGCCCGTCAAGCAGAACCGGGGCGGATTCGGAGATGTGCACCACGTCCACGGAGACGTCCCTCGAGGCGGCGAGAGCTTCGGCCGCCTTCTCTATTCCGGCCGCGACGGATTCTATCCCGGCGTCTTGTACATCCCTGATGTCAACGGTGAACGTGACTTCTTCCGGAATGATGTTGGACACGTTGGGGCGGCAGAGAATCTTTCCGACTGTCGCCACGGTGGAGCCCGTCGCCGATTTCTTCGCCAGGTCTTCGATGGTGCCCATGAGCCGGGCCCCGGCGGCCAGAGGATCCTGCCGGAGCGTCATGGGGGTGGCCCCCGCATGATTCGGCACGCCCCTGATCCGTATTTCAAGGACCCTGATGCCCGCCACAGCTTCGACGATGCCCACTGGAACTCCCCGTGACTCGAGCACCACGCTCTGCTCGATGTGGAGTTCCACCATGGCCTTGATTGTTTCCGGACGAAGGAGGTTGTCCGCCATGGATTCCGGGGCGTATCCCCCTTCCCGGAGCAGGCCGGCCATGGATTTTCCTTCCGGGGTTTTGAGTTTCTCCATATGGGCGAGGGTGTATTTTCCCACGAGAGCCTTGCTTCCCGCGAGGGTGGAGCCGAAATTGGACCCTTCCTCCTCGGCGAACATCGCCACCTCGAGAGGACACCGGCGGGGGAGGCCGCTTTCCATGATTGCCTGGACAGCCTCGATGGCCCCAAGGGTACCCACTGCGCCGTCGTACTTTCCACCGTGAAGGACGGTGTCGATGTGGGAACCGGAGAGAACGGCGGGCGCGCCCGGATCTGATCCCTCCAGGCGCGCCCGCATATTTCCCGCTCCGTCCACAGTCGTTTTCAGGCCCATGGAGGAGAAAAGTGCTTCCAAATATTTCCTGGCTTCCCTGTCCTCAGGTGAATAGGAAAACCTCGTAATTCCCTTTCCCGGAGTGGCGTTGAATCCGCTCAGGATCTCCAGGCGGCTCATCAGGCGGGAAATGTCCACATTCAACGACATGACACTTCACTCCTCTCTGAACATGTCAAAAACATTTCATATTATAGAACCGAAAAGAGACGAAATAAAGGGCAAATTGGAAGTGTTGAAAAAACATCCGGCCCCATCATGGGGCCGGATGCGTCGAACGGGGCGGAACTAGGCTTTCAGCGCTTCGGCATAGAGCACCGGAACGACCACCAGGGTCAGCACGGTGGCGAAAGAAAGGCCGAACATGATGGTCACCGCCATGGCGGAGAAAAGAACGTCGAAGTAGAGTGGGATCATGCCGAGGACGGTGGTGAGAGCCGCCATCATTACGGGACGGCACCGGCTGATGCCCGAATCCAGGATGGCGTCGAAGGGGGCTTTCCCAAGCCGGATTTCGAGGTCGATCTGGTCGATGAGGACAATGGCATTCTTGATGAGCATCCCGGCCAGGCTCAGGAACCCCAGGAGAGCGAGGAAGTCAAAGGATTTTCCCATGACCAGCAGCCCCACGGAAAGGCCCATGACGGACAGGGGCAGGCAGAGAAGGATGATGAGGGGCTGCCGGAGGCCGTTGAAGAGGGCCACCAGAATAACCACAATAACCATGAAGGCCACGGGGATCATTCCCATCAGACCGCCCTGGGCTTTGCGTGAGTTTTCATATTCACCGCCCCATTCCATGGTGGTGCCGGGGGGCAGGGGAAGGGACTCAATCTTTTCCCGGACTCGGCTGAAAAGGGCGGCAGCCGACCCTGAACCGCTGTCGGCCTCCACGGTGAGAGCCCTCATGCGGTTGATGCGGTAAACGGCCGGGTCCTCGGCGGTCACTTCGATGTCCTGTGCCGCCTGCGCGAGGGGGATGTACCGCCGGGAGAGGGTGCTCCAGATCTGGGTCTCGCCCAGATTCTCCAGGCTGCCCCGCTCTTCCGCCGGAAGACGGGCCATCATGGGGACAAGTTTTTCCCCTTCCCGGAAGAGCCCGACTCTCAGTCCCGAATAGGACGCCTTGAGGGCGTTCGCCACGTCCTTTCTGGTCAGGCCGAGTTCCTGGATGGTATCGCCCAGGACGGGGCGGATGACCTTGACCCGTTCGCCCCAGTTGTCCCGTATGTTGATGCTGTCGGGGTCTTCTTTCAGAACGGCCACGGCTTTGTTCCGGAGGTCCCTGAGGGTGTCGGGATCCTCGCCCAGAAAGCGGACCTGGACCTTCGCGCCGCCGCCGGTTCCCTTGCTGAAAGAGCGGATTCTCGGGTCGAGATGGGGCAGTTCGGCCCGGACAAATTCTGCGAGCCTGCTTTTCAGCCGTTCAGCTCCCTCGGAATCCGTAGCCTCCACAATAAGATGGCCGTAGTTTGACGCAGGGTCCCCGGGGGTGTAGGTGAGGATGAAACGCAGCGCTCCTTCTCCCGCGTAGACGGCCACTGATTTCGTTTCGGGCTGAACGGAAAGGAAGGCCTGCATTCTCCGGCCGTCGTCAAGGGTGGCTTCCACGCCGGTTCCCCTGATCCGCCAGAAATCCACGGTGAACATGGGGCTCGTGGAGTTGGGGAAGAAGGATTTGTCCACCATGCTGAAGGCAGCCATGGAGAGGACCAGCAAGACGAACACCGAGGCGATGACGGTCTTTCGCCGGGTGAGGCAGATCCGGAGGAAATTCCGGTACGCCCTGTAGATGGGCGTGCCGTAAGGATCGGTGGAGACTGCGGATTTCGTTGTCCTGAGGACGGCAGCTCCCGCGAGGGGGGTGACCGTTACCGCGAGGAGCCAGCTGAGCATAAGAGAAATGCCCACCACCTGGAAGAGGCTCCGGCAGTATTCACCCGTGCTGTCGGGGGAGAGTCCTATGGGAGCGAAGGCGATTACGGCGATGATGGTCGCCCCGAGAAGGGGCATCTGGGTCTGCCCCACCACCTCCCTGGCGGCAGCGGCGGGGTCCTTCCCCTGCTCGACTCCCACGAGAATGCCGTCGGCCACCACGATGGCGTTGTCTACGAGCATCCCGAGGGCGATGATGAGAGCCCCGAGAGAGATACTGTGGAGGTCGATGGCCGCGAGTTTCATGGCGACGAAGGTGGCGAGGATGGTGAGAAGGAGCATGGCGCCGATGAGCAGGCCGCTCCGAAGGCCCATGAAGACGAGAAGGATCCCGATGACTATGGCGAGGGCCTCGAGAAGGTTCGTGACGAAGTTGTCGATGGACTCTTTGACTGTGTCCGCCTGGTAGTAGATCAGATGCATCTCCATCCCCACGGGGGTCCGGGGGAGGAGTTCCCGGAGCCTCTGCTTCACCGCTTCGCCGATGGTGATCACGTTGCCCCCGTCCACATTGGAGACGCCTATGCCGAGGGCGGGTTTGCCGTTGAACCGCATGGCCCTTGCCGGAGGTTCCATGTAGCCTCTGGATACCGAGGCGATGTCGCCGAGCCGGAGGGTCTGCCCGGAGCCTGCCCGGAGCAGGAGGTTTTCCAGGACGTCCAGGGACGAAAAGTATCCCGTGGGGGCTATGCGAAGCAGCTCCGGCCCCACGGCTGCCGAACCCGCTCCTGTGACCACGTTCTGGGCGGAAAGAAGGTTCGAGATTTCGTCCAGGGAGATCCCCAGGGCAGCCATGCGGGTGCGGTCCATCTCCAGGTAGATGACCTCCTGCTGGATGCCGGCGATTTCCACGTTGGCCACGCCCGGAACGAGAAGGAGCTCACGGCGCAGAAAGTCACCGTGGTCCTCCAGTTCCCGGAAGGTATAGCCCTCCCCGGTGAGGGCGAAATACACGCCGAAGACATCGCCGTAGTCATCGTTCACCACCGACGGGCCCGCTCCCGGGGGGAGGCTGGACTGGATATCCGATATTTTCCGGCGAAGTTCGTCCCATATCTGGGGAAGATCCTTCGCCGTGTAGGTATCCCTGATGTCCACGTAAACTATGGACACTCCTTCTTTCGAGAGGGACCGGACCTTGTCGGTCTGGCCGAGTTTCTGTGCGGCGGATTCGATGAGAGCCGTTACCTCTTCCTCTACCTCCCGCGGTGAGGCACCGGGGTAGGTCGTGCTTATGGCCGCCGTTTTGATGGTGAAAGACGGGTCTTCAAGTTTTCCGAGCCTCCCGTAGGCCCAGACGCCTCCTATGACGACCAGGACGGTGAGAAACCATGTGATGGTGCTTTTCCGCAGGGAAAAATCGGCGAAATTCATGGTGCCCCTCCGCTACCGGCGTGGTCCTTCGTAGAGGGTGACCGGGTCGCCCTCCTGCAGAAAGGACACTCCAGCCGTGACGATCCTGTCTCCCGGCGCCAGCTCTCCCTTCACTTCCGCCATGTCGGCCCGGAAGCCGGAAACCAGCACCGGAACCGCCGTGACTTTCAGGGGATCCGTGCCCGATATTTTCCACACGAAATGCTCCGTTCCCTTTCCGGCGAAGACCGCTTCGGAAGGCACTTCCAGAGAACCGGGCGAGGCCGGGTCGAGGCCGGTGACGATGACGTCCACGGTCATGCCGGGGAGGACGGTGATTTCCTCAGGTTTTTGCAGGGAGAAGGTCACCAGGTATGTCTGCGTCTGGGGGTCGGCCGAGGCTGAGGCTTCCCTGTAGGTGAGGGGGATGCGCTTGTCGGGCAGGGTACTGAATCTCGCCGCCGCACGGGTGAGAACGTCTCTTCGGGCGAGGGCCACAAGCCGCTCGGAAACGGAAATGGATACCTCCAGGGAACCGAGATCCTGGAGGCTCACTACAGGCTGGTCCTTCTGGACGCTCTGGTTGTTGTCGGCGTACCTTTCGACGACCACTCCGCCGAAGGGGGCGCGGAGTTCCGTGTCCTTCAGGGCGTTCTCCGCCGCTGCCACCCGTCCCTCGATCCCCCTGACGGTGTATTCCATGGCGGCGATGTCCTCCGGCCTGGCGCCCGCACGGCCCCTGGCAAGTTCCTGGGAGGCGCTCTGGTAGGCGGAGCGGGCAACCTGGTAGGATGTGCGGGCCTTGTCGTATTCGGCCCTGGAAAAGCCGCCTGCCTTGTAGAGCTTCTCTACCCGGTCCATGGTGGTCAGGGCGTCGTTCATCTGGGCCCGGGCGGACTCCACCTTCGAGGAGAGCATGGCGACCTCTTCTTTCCTTGCCCCGGCCCTCATGGCATCAAGCTGTGCCCTGGCGTTCCCCAGCTCGTTCTTCGCATTGGCGAGCTGGATCTGGAAATCCCTCGGGTCCAGGCGGGCGAGCAGCGTTCCTTCCTCCACGTAGACTCCCTTCACGGAGGGCAGTTCGATGATCTGCCCCGACACCCTGAAGGCCAGGTCAACCTTCTGGGAAGCGACTACTTTCCCCGGGAATGTCCTTTCCCCCCCGGCGTTCCTTGCGGCTACGGTCATGTACTTCACCGGCCGGGACTGGAGGGGAGTCTGAACGGCATCTTTCTCCACGGTTCCTTTGCCCGCGAAGAGATAGAGTGCTGCCGCGACCGCTGCCGTGACTGCAATGCCTGCCATTCGTTTTTTTGCCGTAAGTGCCAAGGGTATCAGCCTCCTCAAAAGGTAAGTGAACGGGGAAAAGGACAGAAAACAACCAACACCGGAAACAACTCTGCCGCCCGGCAGAACGGGAGTACCAGCAGTACCTGAGGCACATTTCCAGCTTATTGAAGAAATAAACAGGAAATGGATCGATTATACCAGGGAAAGGGGTGGAAAAAGGAGGCGGGGCCGGTTGGGGAAACCGGCCCCGTGATTCAGGGAATGAATGTTTCTGCCCGGAAACCGGGCTGATCCTCTTTCTCCAAGGAAGAAAAAGGAGGAGGTGCAAAAAGTTGTGTATCCAAAATACTGTATTCGTTATGCTATCACCCAAAAACACATTTGTAAAGTAGGTAAAAGTACCTATCGTGAAAGAAATCCCAAAAAGGTTCCATGTTCCCCTGAGGTCAGATGAAATCCAGAGAGACAGAACCGTTTCCTGCCATAACTTCCTTGAGCACCTGTACGGCCCCTGCCGCATCGTTCAGGTTCACCAGCTCCACGGGGGAGTGGGAATACCTTCGGGGGGTCAGAAGGACGCCGACCGGTATTCCATGGGATTCGAGGGAGATGTTTGTGGCGTCGGTGGTATATACCTCGCCTCCGAGGGTGACCATCTGAAGGGGCACCGCGGCCCTTTCCGCAGCCTCTTCGAGTATCCGCCTCACTTTCGGGTGGACAACGTTGGCGATGAAGGCTGAATCGTAGCCGTCCAGAAGGGCAATGGCGGGCCCGCCGCCCAGTCTCACCGGAAGCTGGCGGTCATAGCTCACGTCAGGCGTGTCTCCGCTGGGGATGGTGTCGAGGGCGACAGCGTAGTCGGGGGCAACCCTGCCGCTCACCATGGCCGCCCCCCGGAGTCCGATCTCTTCCTGGACTGTAATGACGCCGCACAGGGTTCCGGGGAAGGATGTTCCCCGAAGTTCCTCGAAAAGGGCGATGAGAATTGAGCATCCTATCCTGTCGTCAACAGCCTTCGAGCAGATAAGGTCGGGATTCGTCATTTCCATGAAGTCCCCTTCGAAGTTGATGCGGTCCCCCACCCGGATGCCCATGGCCAGGGCTTCCTCCCTGGAAAATGCCCCTACGTCGATGTAGCATTCGTTCATGGGCTTGACCTTCGTGCGCTCCTCGGCGCTCATGAGGTGCCCCGCCTTGATTCCCAGAATTCCGGGGATGGTGCCGTTGATCCTCACTCTCCGTCCCTGGAGAAGAAGGTCGCTGACAACGCCGATGCGGCTCATGAGGAGGAATCCGTTCGGAAGGATGTTCTTCACGCACAGGCCGATTTCGTCCGCATGGGCCGCCGCCATCACCTTCGGTCCCGGCAGCCCGCCTTTCCTGACCGCAATGATGTTCCCCCACCTGTCCACCAAGAGTTCATCCGCCAGGGGACGGAGCTTGTCGGCCAGAACGGCGATGATTTTCCGCTCATCGCCGGACACTCCCGGGATGGCGGTGAGTTCCCTGAGCAACTCTTTGAGTCTCTCCTTCAGCATGGAATTCTCCCCTTTCAGGAAAAGAGCGCGGGGAGCCCTGAAGGGCTCCCCGAAGCGATCAAGCCTGTTTTTTCAGCCAGTCGAAGGCCATGGTGGCCATCACGGCAGGCCCTATCCAGAGGATGTCCTCGTCGATGTCGAACCTGCTGTTGTGGTGGGGCCAGGTCTGTCCCTTGGCCTCGCTGCACCCGGGAAGGAAGAAGAAGGTTCCCGGGGCTTTTTCGAGGAAGAAGGCGATGTCCTCTCCTCCCATGGAGGGCCGGGAAATTTCCCTGACCTTTTCCGGCCCCACGATCTTCTCCGCGGCGAGCCTGAGTTCCTCGGTCATGGCGGGGTCGTTCACCACGGGAGCGGGGCCCTCCCATCCGTATTTGAACTCGATGTTTCCCCTCATGCTCGAGGCGACGCCGGAAGCGACCTCCTCGATGCGGCGGGCCAGGAATTCCCGGGTCGGCTGGTTGAGGGCCCTCACCGTGCCGGTGATTCGACACTCCCCGGGGATGATGTTGAAGGCCGTTCCCGCGTGGACTTCGCCGAGGCTGACGACTGCCGGTTCGAGAGGATCCACTTCCCGGCTTACGATGGTCTGCAGTTCCGAGATGATCTGTCCGGCGATGGAAATGCTGTCCACCGAGCCGTGGGGATAGGCGCCGTGGGACCCTTTCCCCCTGATGAGGATCTCGAACCGGTCCATGCAGGCCATGATGCCGCCGGGGCGATAGCCGATCTCTCCGGGGACGAAGTCCTTCCAGATGGAGCCCGTGTGAAGTCCCGCCATGGCGTCCGGGACGGGATTGTCGAAGGCGCCGTCGTCGAGCATTCTCTTTGCTCCTCCCGGGCCGTCGGGGCAGCCTTCCTCGCCCGGCTGGAAGATGAAGAGGACGCTCCCCTCGAGTTCGTTTTTCGCCTCGAGAAGAAGCTTTGCCGCAGCCAGCCCCATGGCGGCATGGGCGTCGTGGCCGCAGGCGTGCATGCAGCCGTTGGTCGAGGCGAAAGGCAGGCCTGTCTCCTCTTTTATGGGCAGACCGTCCATGTCGGCCCTGATGGCGAAGACGGGTTTTTTCCGCTTTCCCTCGAGGAGTGCCGCCACTCCGTGACCGCCGAGGCCCTTTCGGTAGGGGATGCCCATCCTGTCAAGTTCGGCGCAGACGTACGCCTCCGTCAGTGGGGTATTCACTCCGGTCTCGGGAATCCTGTGCAGGTCTCTTCTCCACTCTACGATCGCATGGTGCATTTTCTGCGCTGCAGCCCGAAAATCCATCGTCCGATCTCCTCCTTTTCAAAATCTTCGCACAATATTGTCTGCGCGATGCAATGTTAGTTCAAAAACCTCCCTTTGTACAGACCGTCTCCTTTTCTCCGGCCCGGAAAAAAGAAATGCGGTCCCCGGGCGGGGACCGCGGGAAAATTACGGGGGAGAGCTGCTAGGACACCGCGTCCCTGACGGGGGAAAAAGCCTCGTACTCCTTGCCGTCCACGATCTCCTTCAGAGCCTCCGCAACCCTGAGGACGTCCCCGAAGGAGTTGTAGAGAGGAACGGGTGCAAGGCGGATGACCTGTGGCGGCCTGAAATCAGGGATGATCTTCCGCTGCTTCAGAGCCTGGCATATCCTCCATGCCTCCGGGTGCTCCACGGCCAGGTGGCCGCCCCGACGGCTGTCCTCCCTGGGGGTCCCCGAAGAGTAGCCGTAGGGAGCGGAGGAGAGCGCTCCTTCAATGATTTCGGCGAGAAAGCCCGTAAGGGCGAGGGATTTGTGCCGCAGCCGCTCCATGCCGGCCCTGGCGAATATGTCGAGGGACGGTAGCAGGGGGGAGGCGGAGAGCACCGGCGGGGTGCCGATCTGCCATCCTCCGGCGGACCGGGCATGGCTGAACTCCAGATCCATGTCGAACTGGCGGCTCTTGTCGCATCCGAACCAGCCCGCAAGTCCCGGCTCCAGGTCGAAATGTCTCCGGTTGACGTACAGGAACGCGGGGCTTCCGGGGCCGCCGTTCAGGTACTTGTAGCTGCACCAGAAGGCGAAATCGGCGTCCCAGTCTGAAAGCCTGTGGGGAACGGCCCCTGCGGAGTGGGCGCAGTCGAAGCCGATGAGAATGCCCCGGTTGTGGGCTTCCTTCACGAGGCGTTCCATGTCCAGGAGCTGACCGCTCCGGTAGAGCACCCCCGGAAGGAGGGCCAGGGCCGCCCGGTCGTCGAAGGCGGCGATGATGTCATCCTCGTCGAGGGTGCGTCCGTCCCGGGAGCGGACCAGCACGAGGTGCTCCTTCGGGTCGAATCCTTTCAGACGGATTTGGCTTTCAAGAGCGTAGATGTCCGAGGGAAAGTTCAGCTCGTCGGCCACGATCTTCGTCCGTGTTCCCGAGGGCTTGTAGAAGGTGCTCACCAGGGCGTGGAGGTTCACCGTGGTGGAGCCGGACATGACCACTTCATCGGTAGATGCTCCCATGAGGGGCGCCATCTTCCGTCCCGCCTCTTCCGCGAGATGAAACCATGGAGGGGTTCCCTCGAGCCAGCCCCCTATGGCCAGGTCCCGCCATTCACTGAAAGTTTTCTCAAGGGCGTCTCCGGCAGCCCGGGGCGGCAGCCCAAGGGAGTTGCCGTCCATGTAGGCCGTTTCCGGAGGAATGTGGAACTGGTCCCGGAAGGATTTCAGAGGATCCCACCTGTCCATTTCCTCCGCCCGGGCCCGGTACGCCGCGAATCGTTCATCCATAATCCGCCACCCTTTCGTGTGTTTCATTTTTTCGAGAATAGCACACCGGGGCGGAAATATGGAGGGTATTCTCCCATAAATGTATTCTCCCATAAATGTTGACAGGCCCTTAATGGGGAAATATGATCGACAGGGCTGAAACGCCCGACTGTTTCCACTCCTTCGAGAATACGGATCACGATGCCTTTTTCATTCCACTGCAGAACTGACGATGAAGGGAGCTGCAAACATTCACGTCTTCTTCCGGCCCTGCTGTACGTTTTCTCCGGTATTTCCTTCCATTATTCCTCAGTCTTTGTGTCCTTGCATTTTCAATCGCTCCGGCCCCGGCTGCGGTCTGGCATGTGAGGCCGTCCGGCACCGGAGGCGGGTCGGACTGGGACAACGCGTCTGCGGATCTCGCGGCGGTTCTGAGGAACGCCCAGCCGGGAGACGAGATCCTGGCGGCGGAGGGAGTCTATGTCCCCGCTTTCGACAGGAACGGAAACCCGGTAAACGGTGCTGCCCGGACCTTCGCCCTGAAGAGCGGAGTGAAGCTCCTCGGCGGTTTTCCGGCTGAAGGAAGCCCGTCGCTGCAGGACAGGGATCCCCGGACATTTCCCACGGTCCTCACCGGAGATCTTTTCGGTGACGACCAGGTTGATGCTGAAGGTAAAGCGGTCCTTGTGGGGCAGAACGCCTATCACGTGGTGTATGTTGCCGGGGTGGACGAAACGGCGGTGCTCGACGGCTTTGTTGTTTCTGGAGGCAGGGCGGACGGCCAGGGTGAAGACGCCATGGGGGGCGGGATGTACTGCATAAATGCCTTTCCGGTCATAGAAAACTGTGTTTTTCGGGGGAATGCCGCAAAGTCCGGCGGCGGGGGGATGTACAATTCAGCTTCCAGTCCGGACGTTGGAAACTGTGTTTTTCTGGAGAATACCGCTTCTTCGGGCAGCGGAGCGGGTATGTTGAACTCCGCCTCCGACCCTGCTGTGGAGGACTGCCTTTTCCGAAGTAACTCCATCTTCTCCCCGTCCGGATCGGTATACGGCGGAGGGATGGCGAATCGTTCGGCCTCGGCGCCGTCGGTGAAAAACTGTGCCTTTATCGGAAACAGCGTGTACTCGGCCTCCGGTTCCGGGTACGGCGGCGGGATGTGCACAACGGCGTCCAGTACCGTTGAGTCAGTCAACTGCACCTTCACCGGGAACGAAGCGTCGGCGGCAGGAACGGGAAGAGGGGACGGAGGAGCTTTCTACGTGACGGGATCAGGTTCCTCTCTTGTGCTGCTGAACTCGACGCTTTCGGGAAACAGCGCCAAGAATGCCGGAGGCGGGCTGTTTATTAACAGCGGTTCCGTCATGGCGGCAAACTGTATCTTCTTCGGCAGCGATTTAGTGCAGGTCAGGAAACAGGCAGACGGATCCCTCGCGCTCCTTTCCTGTCTTTACCGGGCCGGAAGCGTCACAGGGACGGGGATTGTCTCGGAGAATAGCCTTTTCGGCGAACCGCTCCTCGGAGAGCCGGCGGACAACGGCGGATTCACCCCCACCATGGCTCCCGGGGAGGGAAGCCCCACCCTTGATGCCGGTGTGGGCCCCGGAGAGGTCAGCTTCAACGGCGGAGTCCTCGTCATTCCGGACAGGGACCAGCGGGGGAAGGAGAGGCCCGGCGGCGGGGCTGTGGATATCGGGGCCTGCGAGATCCAGTGGTATTCCCTTTCGTCTTCCGCCTCGGGAAACGGCGAGGGTCACATTGCGGTTTCCCCCGAAGCAGCATCCTATGTCGAGGGAACGGAGGTCACTCTCTCAGCCAATCCGGCGGAAAGCTCCCTCTTCACCGGGTGGGATGGGGATCTCGCGGGGACTGAAAGTCCGGCGACGCTGGCCATGGACGGCGACAGGACGGTGACTGCCGCCTTCGCCCTTAAAACCTTTACCGTAACCACATCGGCAGGTCCGGGAGGAAGCGTTTCTCCATCAGCGACGGTCCAATGGGGAGGTTCCGTCACGGTCACCGTGACCCCGGGCAGCGGTTACGCCGTCTCCGGCCTGCTGGTGGACGGAGAGCCTGCAGAACCTGCCCTCTCCTTCACCTTTGAGAATGTGACCTCGGACCGGACCCTTGCCGCTTCCTTCACGGCGCTGAATCCCGGAGGACCGGATGATCCCGGAGACCCCGGAGACCCCGGAGATCCCGGAGACCCCGGAGAACCGGGAGACCCCGGAGAACCGGGAGACCCTGATGAGCCAGGAGAACCAAGCGAACCGGAAGATCCGAATGACCCTGAAGCCCCCAATCCTGCAGGGAGAATCGTTATCCTCGATGAGAGCGCCGCCCTGGATGCCATTCTTTCCGGCATGATTGCCGTTTCGCTGCCAGAAGGCACAGCCACAGGCGATTTCTTCAGGATGACACCGGCGGACATTTCGGATATATCCCTGCGCTTCTGCTCTCCGGAAGAGTTGGGAGCGGACCGGCCCCGGGGGATGCTCTGCGCCGTTTCCTTCGAGATAGGGGCTTCGGTGTCGCCGGGGAAGACGGGGATTCTTCCCGTGGACCTGGAGATGACGGTCCCGGAGGAAAGCCTCTCCGAAGAATGCCGCCTGGCCATTGCCGCGGGAGAGGAGACTCTGAGCCTCGCGGAGGCCTTCCTGGAACAGGTCTCTCTGGTGAAAATCCTTCCCGACGGAGGATATGCTTTCGGCCTTCTCGCGAAAGAAAACGGCTTCGGCGCCGATCCGCTGGACTTTTTCTCTGTGGTCCGGGACGAAGGAATTTTCAGGGTGGGGGTGCGGCTTCTCCTGGCCGACGGGGTCGCGGAGGGCGTACCGTCCGTGCAGGCCGTGTCGTGGGAAAGCGACAGCCGTTTCCTCGTCTTTGACGGGGAACGGGACGGGAGATTCAGGGATCCTGTGGCGGCGGCCGAAAAGGAGGCCGGCGACGTGTATTCGGCAGGCAGGGGAGGGTGTTCTGCCGTGAACCCCGGCGGTTTTGTCCTGCTGCTCCTCCTGCCCCTGCTGCTTCTGACCGGGAGATAGATCCGGTTGCGCTCCTGTCCTGTACAATCGGGGGGGCAGAACATACTGCCCATGCCGTTGAGAAAGGGCTGAGACCGTCATGACGGAAAGAAACGAACTGGAGAAAATGCTGGCCGGAGAGCTCTACGACGCTTCCGACAGGGAGCTTGCCGGTATGAGGGAGAAGGCCCGGGACCTGTGCCGTCTCCTGAACGCCTCGCCTGAGGCCGACGGGGACGGGAGGCGCTCCCTGTTCATCAGCCTCTTCAGTTCCGGGGGGGAAACGGTGAACGTCCAGCCTCCCTTCTTCTGCGATTACGGCGTACATATCTTCCTCGGGCGGAAGGTGTTCTTCAACTTCAACTGCGTCATTCTCGACGTGTGCAGGGTGACCATCGGGGACTATTCCATGTTCGGCCCCGCAGTTCAGATCTACACGGCGGTCCACCCCATGGAAGCTGAGGCCCGGCGGGGCAGGGAGTTCGGCAGGCCCGTCACGGTGGGCTCCGATGTCTGGGTGGGCGGGGGAGCCATTCTCTGCCCCGGGGTGACCGTGGGTTCCCGGTCCGTGATAGGCGCTGGAAGCGTGGTCACCAGGGACATCCCGGAAGGCGTCTTCGCGGCGGGAAATCCCTGCCGGGTGATCCGCAGGGTCGAACCGTAACGGGAGAGGGTCAGCTTTTCCCGTCCTCCCCCGTATCCGGAACGAGAGGCTCCCTTCCGAGGGGGTGGAGGGCGAAAAGGCTGGCAGCCATGGCGAAGGCGACCACGGTGAACCCGGCGAAGTAGCCTGCGGCGGTGAACGTGCCGGGAGCTTCCCCCGGGAAATGATCGATGATGATGCCGGTCCCCCACTGGAAGACCACTGCCGACAGCACGGCGGTCATGTTCATGGCGCCGAAGATTGATCCCCTCATGCCCGGAGGAGAGACGGCCGTAATGGCTGCCAGTGAGAACACCCCCCGCATCCCCGAGGTCATCCCCACGGCAAAGGCGGCCATGCCTCCCATCCACACGGCACCGCTCCAGCCCGCCGCCGCAAGCAGCAGAAACCAGCTCAGCGCGTTGGCCGTGCTGACCTTCCGTATGATTCCAGGCAGTCCGGCGGGGGAGACGAGTATGCCGCTGGTGAAGACGGGGCCCAGCATCATCCCCACGCTGACCAGGGAACTCCAGAACCGGGCGGAACCCGACGAGGCATTGAAGGCCGCGGCAAACCACGACACGCCCCACAGACCCTGGAAGGTGAGCAGGGAGGCGGACGAAACGGCCCAGAGGGTCTGGAGAGCCCGGACGCGGCGGTTTTTCATTATAAAGAGCATCGCCTGCCCGATGCCGGGAAAGATGGAGAGGAAACTCCTGGTTTCCTTTCTTTCGGCGGAAAGGCGGATCGGGTCGCTCGGGGCCCTGCGGGCAAGGACCAGCGCCATGGCGAGGGGGATGGCCGAGAGCAGGGCGAAGGTGCCCGTCATGCCGAAGGTGTCAACGGCGAAGCCGAGGGGAGCCACGGACACGATGGCCCCGAGGCTCGACAGTCCCAGGTTGATGGCCGCGTAAAAACAGTACCGCTCCGGCGGGAAGGCGAAGGCCTGGAATACGAGGACGGCGGAGTACATGGGGGCGACGCCGAATCCGGAGAGAAGCCGCCATGCCCCCAGGGTGAAGGGTGTTCTCACGAAGGTGAGCAGCAGGCAGGACGCCGCCGTGAGGAGCAGTCCCGATGTCACCACCCTCACCGGTCCGTACCGGTCGTGGAGTATGCCCGAGACGGGCTGGAGGAAAGCGTAGGCGTAGAAGTGGACGCTCGAGATGAAGCCCACCAGCGCCGCGCTCATGCCGAGGCGCTCTCCTTCCATGGGCAGCACCACCGATGCGGAGATGCGGAAGAAGACGGTCAGGAAGAAGGAGCCCACCAGGAGAAGAAAGAGGGGGAAAGACGAATCGGAAATCAGGCCGCGAACGGTGCTTTTTGATAATGACACGGGGGACTCTCCTTTGCTCCAGTCAATGTGGTGAACAGCATACCACAGGTCATAGCAGTTCAGAAGGGGGCGGAAAGACCGGAAAATGACCGTCCCCTCCGGGAGGGGGGAATGGTAATATTGATCCAGACCGCACCGAGGAGGAGAAAAATGAACACCCCAGACTGGAAAACCTCTGCCTGCCCCTACGACTGCCCCGACGGATGCGCTCTGCGCGGGCGCTTCGACGGGAACGCCGTAACCCTTCAACCGAACCCCACCCTTCCCTATTCCACCTTCCTCTGCGAGAAGGGAATGCGGTGGGCGTCCCGGGCCACGAGCCCGGCCCGCCTCTCTTCCCCCCTTGTCCGGAAGGAAGGGAACCTCGTTCCCGTCTCCTGGGAGGAGGCTCTGGATCTCTGGGCGGAAAAAATCCGGAACGGGGTGGAACGGCACGGCCCTCTGTCGGTGATGTACCTCTCCAGCGCCGGTTCCCTCTATTTCTCGAAAAAACTGCTGCCCCACGTCTTTGCGGCCCTCGGAGGGTACACCGCGAAAAAAGGGAACCTCTGCTCGTCCGCGGGAAGCCTGGGCCTGAAGGAAACTTTCGGCGAAGTGCCCGTCGTCCGGCCCGAGGAGATGGCGGACCATTCCCGGGGGGTGCTGTTCTGGGGACGGAACGCCCTGGAGACCCATGTCCACGTGGTCCCGGTGCTGAAAGCGGTGCGGGACAGGGGTGGGGAAGCGGCGGTTCTCGAAATCCGGAGCACCCCCACCACCCGCTCCGCCGACCGGTGGTGGCGGCTTGATCCCGGCGGCGACTGGGCCCTGGCGGCCTGGATCTGCCGGAGGCTCCTGGATGAGGGGACCGCGGTCCAAGGATGGCGGGACCGGACAGCAAACCCGGCGGAGTTCGCGGCGGCGGTGAATTCCCTGGACTGCGGCGCCCTCCTCTCGGCGGCAGGGATGACCCGGGACGGAGCGGAAGAGGTGTATTCCTGGCTTCTTCGCTTTTCACCCGTCACCCAGTACCCCGCCTTTGGAGCCCAGCGGTACCTCCACGGCGACGGCCAGTTCCGGTGGATCGGGGCCGTGGCGGTTCTTCTCGGCGCCTTCGCGGACAAGGGAGCGGGGCTTGCCTTCAGCAAGGACGAAATGGCTCTCTTCCCGGAACGGCTCCTTCCAGCTCCGGCGAGGACCAGGACCCTCTCCGTTTCGGGGTGGCCCCTGGAACTTGACGGCCTGGAGCCGCCCGTGGAGGTGCTCGTGGTGTCCGCCGCCGACCCGCTGCGGCAGAATCCCGCCTCGGACCTCGTCCGCAGGGCCTACGAGAAAATCCCCTTCACGGTCTGCGCCGATTTTGTCCTTTCAGATACGGCGAAGGCCTCGGACCTGGTGCTGCCCATCACCACCTTCCTCGAGGAAGAGGGAGACTGGAAGGGCTCCTACTGGCACAGCTACCTCGTACGCAGCGAGCGGGTTCTTCCTCCCCGTCCCGGAACCCTTGACGAGACGGAAATCTATACCCGTCTTGCGGACAGGCTTGGCCTTTCCTGCGATCTGGTTGCCATGAAGAAGGAAATGGACAGGGACCTCATGGAATCGCCCCTGCTCGAAGCCCTCGGCGACGGAGTATACCGCTGGAACGAACCTCCCTGCCGGCTGGACGGGGGCCGGAAGGCCCTGCTTCCCACGGAGGTTCCCGGAATCTCCCGGGGGCCGGAAGGGTATCTCCGGCTGGTGACGGTCCACAGGAAGGAGTACATCAACGGCCAGAGCTGGGACGCTCCCTGCGCGGCCGGCCTTCCCGTCCTCTTACTGAATCCCGCCGACGCCCGGAGGCGGGGAGTGAAGGACGGAGAGGAAGTCCTGGCCCGCAACGCCCGGGGAGGCACCCTGTCCGTCCGGGTGGCGGAAGACCCTTCCCTGGGCGCGGGATACTGCATTCTTCCCCAGGGCACGAAGGGCGTGAACCTGCTCACCGATCCCCTGGTCAGCCCGGGGTGGGGTGCGCCCTTTGCCGAGAGCTGGATTGATCTTTATCCCGGAAAGGATAGACCGGAAAAATAAAGACCGCACAAAGAAAAGAAAGGAGTTGACCCCATGGGAAAAATGGTGAAATGGCTATCCGCCCTTTTTGTCGTCGTCCTTTTCACGGCAGCGGCATGGGGAGCAGGACCGGAGGACTTTTTCAAAGCCGGAATGAAGGCCGCACATGCGGATGACTATGAACGGGCTGCCGCCGCATTCCGCAGAGCGATCTCGATGAAGGAAGATTACGCGGAGGCCCACTACAACTTGGGAGTCGCTCTCTCGGGCCTGAAGCGGTTCAGGGAGGCGTCCGCATCCTACAGGAGGACCACGGAACTAAAACCCTCCTACGCCCAGGCATGGAACAATCTTGGTGTAGCCCTTAAAGAGCTGGAGCAGTTCGAGGAAGCCGAGGCGGCCTTCCGGAAAGCCGCTGAAACAGACGGGAAATACTGGGCGCCCCACTACAATCTTGGAGATCTGTATGCCGCCCTCGGAAAAAACGACCGGGCAATCGAATCCCTCAAGCACGCCGCGAACCTGTCACCCCGTTCCGTGGAGCCTCTGCTGAAGCTCGGTGCGGTCTACGCCTCGCTGAAGCAGTACGGAAACGCCCTTCCCCGGTTCGAGCAGGCCCGGGAGATACGGCAGGACATTCCTGAAATCCATTATTTCGAAGGCATCTGCCACGCCGGGCTGCAGAACCAGGAACAAGCCGTCGGGGCCTTCCGGCGGGCCGTGAAGCTCCGTCCCGTCTACTCCCTGGCGTGGTACAACCTGGGGGTGTCCCTTTTCAGCCTCAGCCGGCAGGAAGAAGCGGCGGAGGCCTTCGAAAAGGCGGTGGAGCAGGCTCCCCAATATCCCTATGCCCACAGCAACCTGGCCAGGGTCTACCTTGGGCTGAACAGGGTGCCGGAGGCCAAAAAGGCCGCACTGGAAGCCGTCCGCCTGGCGCCGGAATTCGCCATGGCCCATTCGAACCTGGGTTTCTGCCTTATCGGCGAGAAGAAATATTCCGAGGCCGAAAAATCCTTCTCCGAAGCCCTCCGGCTGGCCCCCGGCTATGCGGACGCCCACTACGGGAGGGGAGTCGCCTTTGCGGGAATGGGAAAGAAGGACAGCCTGCACAGGGAAGCGGAAATCCTGAGAACAATCGACCCCGAAAAGGCGGACCGGCTGGAGGCCATCGCCTCGGGGATACAGTAGCACGAAAAGGAGGCCGTAATGAGAAAAAAACACTTCGTGACCCTTCTGTGCGCCGCGGCGCTTCTGCTTCTCCCGGCCTGTGCCGGGGCGCTCCCTGAAGAGCCCTCTCCGGACCCCGTCCAGGCGGCGAACGACTTCATCACGGGATTCACCGGAGGTTCACCGGCAGCCCTGGGGTATGCCGCAGACGCCTCGGACCTTGTCTCCATAGGAAAGCTGGTCCTCGAGGGCAGGCACGGGGAGGCCATGAACAAAGTGGGGGAGTTCACCGCCGGAAAGATGATCGGGGCGTCCGCTCCGGCGGTGGGGCAGATCGTCGCTCTCGGGAAGATCGGGAAGATTGCGGGCGACGCGGCGGCGAACTGGGTGGGTCAGAAGAACTTCGAACGGATCTACGACCGGATGCTGCAGGTGGTCGGGCCCGTAGACAAATGGCCGAAGGACCGGGCCCGGGCGAAAAGGGATGAATTCTTCCAGGCCGTTCTGGCCGCGGAATACCGGTATCTCGAGACCTATCTCATCAAGAACGGATTTGCGGCCGACAGGGCCGGGGCGGAGGACGTGGCGGTGGACATGATCCTCGCCAAGGGGAGATTCGAGAGCCTCTGCGACGCCTACGGCCTGGAGGGAAAGAACAGGACTCTGGCGGTCCTCGAGGGGGAAATCAGGGTCGAGGCCGAGGTGGCCGCGGAGATAGCCCGGGATAAAGAACTCGCCAGGGTGGCCCGCCTCGAGGAGGAGCGGAAGGCGAAGGAAAAGGAGCAGGCGGAAAAAAAGGAAGAGAAGCCGGCGGAAGAGAAGCCGGCCGCCGCACTTCCCGCACCTTCCATGCCGGAGGACTACCCCCAGCAGATGGATCCCGCGAGCCAGAAGCCTTCAGCGCCTCCGGATGCTCCCGCACCTGCGGCGCCCAAACCTGCGCCTGCTCCCGTGAAACCCGCCCCGTCCGCTCCGGAGGTTCCGGTCCGGTGGACGGTGACTCCCCGGCTGATGGACAAAGAGAGCACGTCCTTTGCCATTACCGTGACGAACGTCTCCGGAAAGCCCATCCCCGGCTTTTCTGTCTCCCTCGCCCCGCTGAACCAGTCCCTGGACGGCGGCGTGGGGTGGGGAAGCCCTCCCTCGCCGGGAACCCTCGCCCCGGGAGCCTCGGTGACCGTTACCGCCTTCGCCATGGGCGACGCGGAAGGCGTGGCGGTGTCTTTTGCCGGAGGAGGCAGGTCCCTCGGGTCTCTTACAGCGCTGTCAGTACACAGCACGGAGAAAGGCGCCGACGGAACGTACCGGGGAGCCGTGACCAACATCGGGAAAGGAACGATCACCCTTACCGTTTCCGGACGGTCCGCCCGGGCGGTCATCACGGGGCACTACACGGCAGACGGACAGAACGTGAAAATTTCGGCCGGCGGAAGCGGAACCTATAACCCCCGGAAGGGAACCGTTTCGCTGAAATGGGCGGGAACATCCAGCGGCTACATGCTGGACGACGGAGAGAGGTATGACGTAAACGAAAGAGTCTCCGGCACTCTCAGCGGATCATTCCACAAAGGGACTTTTTCAGGAAAATGGTGGGGAGGCAGCGAGTTCGTCATCCTCAGCGGAGAGTGGTCAGCCCGGTAAATCCGGGGAGGGGGAAGAAATGCGCATGAGGTTTCTGGTGTACCTTGCCGCGGGATATGTCTGCCTGGTCCTGGCGGCCTCTATCTTTGCCGGGTCGCTCATCTTCTTTCCCCGGAGGGAGCTGGACGGGAATCCGTCGGAACGGGGGCTTCCCTTCGAGGACGTCTCCTTCCGGGCGGGGGACGGCACGTCCCTCCACGGGTGGTTCCTTCGGGGAAGGGGCCGGGGTACGGTGCTCTTCTGCCACGGGAACGCGGGGAACATCTCCCACCGGCTGGATTCCCTGGAGATCTTCCACCGCCTGGGGCTGTCGGTCTTCATCTTCGACTACCGGGGGTACGGGAAGAGCGAGGGGAAGCCCACCGAGGAGGGCGTCTGCAGCGATGCTGAGGGAGCCTGGCGGCATCTCGCTGAGGACAGGAAGATCCCTCCCGGCGAGATCGTGATTTTCGGCCGCTCCCTCGGGGGCGCCGTGGCCGCGCAGGCAGCGGAGCGGTTCCGGCCCGCGGGTCTGATTCTCGAGTCCACCTTCACCTCCCTCGCCGACGTGGGGAGGCACCACTACTTTTTCCTGCCGGTAAGGCTCATTGTGGGGGATGCCTTCAATACCCTCGGACGGATGAAGAGCATCTCCTGCCCGGTGCTCGTGGCGTCAAGCCCCGATGACGAAATCGTCCCGGGGGAGCAGGGCCGGATCCTCTTCGAAGCCGCCGGGGAACCGAAAGCATTCCTGCCCCTGACGGGAGATCACAACTGGGGATTCCTCTATACGGGAAGAGCGTACGTGGACGGTCTGGACCGTTTTTTCTCTGCAGTCTTCGGTGACGGGAAGGGAAAAAATGAAGTAGAATAGCATCCGATTCTCACCGGACGAAGGAGATGGTTTTTTCGTGGACTTTTTTAATTCCCTGTTGAAGAACCACCTGTTTCTCATGAGCCTCACGGTGGCTCTGGGCATTTTCGTGGGAAAAATTTCTGTCCGGGGCATCAGCCTCGGCATCTCCGGGGCCCTGTTCGTGGGCCTTTTTATCGGGGCGTGGGGGTACACCGTTCCCAACGATTATTTCACCTGGAACCTCATGTTCTTCGTTGTGGCCGTGGGGCTCCTCGCCGCCGAGGACACCGCCCGGGTGGTGAAGCGGTACGGCGTCAGGTTTATCTTCCTGTCCGTGGCGGTGACCGGCATGGGGGCCCTGGTAACGCTGCTCATGGGCATCCTTTTCGCCGGGGAGGCCTCGCCCCACATGATCGCCGGAACCTACACGGGAGCCCTGACCAGCTCTCCCGGCCTGGGGGCTGCCCTGGAGGCCACTGGGGGGAATCCCGACGTTACCATTGGGTATTCCGTGGCCTACCCCTTCGGCGTCATGGCGGTGGTGCTCTTTGTCCAGCTCATTCCGGCCATTTTCGGGATCGACGTGGCGAAGGAGAAGGAAAAGCTCGCCGCGGAGAAAAAAAATGCCTCCCCTGAGGAAGTGGAGAAGCGGTCCGAATCCCCGGCCTTTTCCCTGCTCTCCTTCGTCTTCTGCATCCTCGGGGGAAGCCTGCTCGGCAAGGTGTCCGTTCCTCTCGGCGGCCTTGGGTCCATTGCCCTCGGAACCACGGGAGGGGCGCTCCTCTTTGCCCTCGGGGCGGGGAGCTTCGAGCGCATCGGTCCCTTCCCCATGAGAATGGACAAGAAGGTCCTCTCCGCCATCCGGAGCATCTCCCTCGGGTTCTTTCTCGCCATCGTGGGACTGAACGCCGGGGGCGGAGTGGTGAAGGCCTTCCTGGAGCACGGGGTCCTGCTCATTGCCGTGGGCATCGGAGCGGCTCTCGCGGCGGAGATGACGGGTTTTTTCCTTGGCTATTACCTCTGGAAGATCAACTGGATCATCCTCGCCGGAGCCATCTGCGGAGCCATGACCAGCACGCCCGGCCTCGGGGCGGCCATCGACGCCACGGGAACCGACGAGGTGAGCGCCGGCTACGGCGGAGCCTACCCCGTGGCCATCGTCTGCATGGTGCTCTTTACAACCATGCTCCATTCCTTCTTCCACTGAGCTTTTTTTGCGCAAAAAGGCAGCCCCTTCCCCGGACGCTCCGGAGAAGGGGCTGTTCTTCTTTGTAAGCCGCTGCCTCAGGATTCCGCCGTCGCCTCGTTGTTGTAGGGGAAGAAGTTGTCCCACAGGCCGTCCAGGGTTTCCAGGGTCTTCCGGATGGACGGCACGGAATACCGCCCGTCCTTCTGCTCGAGGATTCCCTTTTCTTCCAGTTTCCGGACGGCGTCCCCGACCTCGAAGTCCATGGCGACGCCGAACTTTTCCTGCATCCATTCCTCGATC
Organism: Synergistaceae bacterium; assembly: GCA_018436595.1. Classification (GTDB taxonomy): domain Bacteria; phylum Synergistota; class Synergistia; order Synergistales; family Aminobacteriaceae; genus Aminivibrio. Next base: position 71,080 of record JAHDLC010000001.1, read on the forward strand.
CGGTCGTCCAGTTCCTCCCGGGTGAAGGGAAGGCCCGAAGCGTTCCGCTCGGCGAGGAGGAAGTAGTAGGCCAGGATGATTTCCTTGCATTCCTCTTCCTCCGCCTCGTTCACAAGAAAGTCGAACACCCCGCCGTTATTGTCCAGATTGTGGAAATAGAGGGTTTTCATGAGACGGGCCTGGTGCTTTTCCTTGGTGTTCTTGTACTTGGCGAAGACCTTGAAGGCGATCATGCCCACCACGGAAAAGGCGGCCAGGATGGGGAAGAGCTTGTCCTGGAAATCGCTCCAGTTGATCGTATGCCCGAGGACCAGGGCGGTGATGACGGTGCCGATGACCACCAGGGCCGGAATCACCTTGTTCACCACGCTGAAGAGTCCGCCGATAAGGGGGAGCAGGATGAGCCCCTTGTCCACGAGAGTCATGCGGATAGTCACGTCGGGAAAAAGGGTCTCCAGGGTGGAGACGGGGACGTTCTTGAAAATTTTCAGGAAGATGGTGGGTATCTTCGAACCCTTTCCGGACGGAGCGCTTTCCCGTTTTCCCACCACGGCCTCCTCCAGCAGGCGGCGCTGTTTTTCCCGTCCCGTTTCGCCGGCCGTTTCGGCATAATAGTCGTAAAATGCCTCCACATCCTCCTCGCTTTTCAGCTTGATCAGGATGAGAAGCCTCTGGAGCATATCCTCCGTCTCGGGGTCTCCGTTCTTCTTTTTGAGCCTGTTCCACCACGCCGACGGATCCGGGGCCTTCGGGACGCTCTTTCTGCCCCTGCGGTAGATGAGGATCTTTTCGTACTTCTCCCGGTTGACCTCGATGTTCAGTCCCCGGGGAGCGGCTTTTGTCATGATCTCGTTCAGCTCGTCCAGGGAAAGCTCCTTGTAGTTCGCAGCCTCGAGGAGCTTTTCCAGGGCCTCCACCATGGAGTCGAACCGGGCGGAGTAATCCTCGTCGGGGCCGCAGAGCTTCATGGTGTCCGCGTCCGGATTGAACGGATGATAAGCGTCCCGGGCCTGCCTCAGGGTACGGTGATACTCGTAGTGGTAAATGGCCTGGACCAGCCCGGCTACCCTGCGGAACTTCTCCCTGTCCTCTCCAGGGAGGGTTTGTTCGCCGCAGAGTGCCTCCACGATATCCGCTGTGCGCAGAGGTATGAATTTTTCCAAAGCGCTGTTTTCCCCCATCCTCAGCCCTCCGTTTCAACAGAAGCCTTTCCCGTCGCGGTTCCGTTCCCGGGAAGGAAAAAGACTATGTCCGCCGGAAGAAAAATGTATATTTCAAAAAGCGCCTTTAGAGTATATCACGGGGAGAATCGGACCTGGAACGGAATTCTGCCCAACTGATTCCGCGGTTGTGTGCCGGGGAGGACAGCGACCCTCCTTCATTTTTCCTTTCCGGGCTTCTGTGAGATGATAAATCTGGCGTTCCGCTCCGGATCGCCCACGATGCCCAGGTAGTCGCCCGCCTCCAGGCGGAATGATCCGTCGGGGCCAGTGATCACATTGCCGTCCCGTCCCACGGCCACCACGGACACGCCGAAAGTCTGCCTGATGCGGGATTCGGCCAGCGTTTTCCCGGCCAGGGCCGTGCCTTCGTGGAGAAAGACCCATTCCATGCTCATGAGGCCGGCGGCGTCCCGAAGCCTGGTGGAAGCCTCGAATTCCGGCAGTGAGGTGTAGAGGGATCCGTAGAGCGCCCGGCGCATGGCGTTCAGTTCGTTCTGGACCGCCGTCGCAGGAAAGTCGAGGTACAAAAGGACCTGGCGGGCCATCTCCAGCCCTGCCTCCACGTCGGGCCGGATGATTTCCCTGACGGCGTTTTCTTCCAGGAAGGGAAGATGCTCATCGCTCACCGAGAGGGCCAGGATGGTACCTTCCCCGGTCCGCCGGCGGAGGGCCCGGATGATGTCCATGGCGTCCAGGGGATCCTGGGCGGTGACCACGGAGAGCCGGGCGGACTCGGGGGATGCCGCCTCGAGGATGACATCCTGGGCAGGATTGCCGAGGACCAGGGTGAGCCCGGCGCCTTTTCCCTTCAGGAAGCTGTCATGGACCGGCTCCACGATGACATGGGCAATTCCCAGGCCCATCAGGATTTCCGCCATCCGGTGGGCGAAGGTTCCGCCTCCGGCAAGGACCACGTGATCCCTGAGGCCTGCTTCGGGAAGATTCACCGAGCGGACGGCGGAGGGCTTCCCGAGCTTCAGCGTGAAGGAGTAGACCGGGGCGGTCAGCCCCGAGATCACCGGTCCGAGGATCATGGAGACGATCACGGTATTCAGCGACAGGGCGTATACCTCCTGCCCGATGGCTCCTGCATCGAGGGCCTCCTGGAGCACGATGAAGGCGATTTCTGACACGGGAATCATGCCGAAGAACACCGCCAGGGGAATGACCCTCCCGTAGCCGAAAAGCCTGGTGACCGCCGCAAGGATCAGCCCCTTCCCGAAGACGGCCGCGGCAAACAGGCCGAGCACCGTGCCGAACCTTGAAGCGAGGAAGAAGGGATCGAGGAGCATGCCGATGGTGACGAAAAAGAGGAGGCCGAAAATGTCCCTCACGGGGACAAGGTCGCTGAGAGCCCTTCTGCCGTAGTCCGATTCGCTCAGCACGAGTCCCGCCATGAAGGCCCCGAAGGCGAAGGAAAGCTCGAACAGGTAGGTCAGGTAGCCGATGCCGAGTCCGATGGCGGTGACCGTGAGCAGGAAAAGCTCCCGGGACTCCCATTTCGCCACCGCTTTCAGCACCAGGGGGATATACCGGGCCCCGATGTAGAACATGGCGGCCACGAAAAGCACGACCTTTCCCACCGGCATCAGGATTCCCGAAACCGAGAAGCCCGTGGAGTCGAGGTTCATCAGAAGCACCATGAGGGGGATCACGAGGATGTCCTGGACGATGGACATGCCCAGCATCACCCTGCTTGAAAGGGTACCGAGCTGCCCCCTGGATGCGAGGGTTTTCAGAATGACGGCAGTGCTTGAGGAGACGATGGCCACGGAAAACCACAGGGACGGAACGGTCTCCCATCCCATGAACTGCCCTATGCCCCAGCCGAGGCCCACTGTGAGGGCTATCTGGATTCCCGTCCCGCCCAGGGCCACCGCCCTGATGGGTAGAATGCCCCTGAGGGAAAACTCGAGGCCGAGGGAGAAAAGAAGAAGGGCCACACCGATCTCGGCCAGGCTCTCAACCTGGTCCACATCGCTCAGGGTGATTCCCCCGGTATAGGGTCCGACCACGATTCCGGCGAGGATATAGCCGAGGATGAGCGGCTGGTTCAGCCTCCTGGCGGCAAGACCGCCGAAAAGGCCGGCGAGGACGACGATGATGAGGTCTGTTGCAATGCCCATAAACTCATCCCTTTCCTGACGATGGCCTATTTTTACATGTTCCGGCGGAAAGTGCAAAAGAGGCTGTCCCGCCGGAAAGAATGACGGTGAAAAAAGACACAAAAATCCTTGACATTTAAAATGATTACCATATAATAAAAATGAAAAAGATGGCTCGTAACGTTCTTGTTATAGTATACTGATATAAATAATTCCAGCTATGTGTCGTATATTTCAGGGTATCTTGAAAGGAGGAGGTTTCATGGCTGAGGAAAAAGTATCATGCGCCGTTCCCGCGTCCACCGTTGAAGGATCGAGTAATGAACCCGCGCCCGCCGCGGAGGTAAAGAAGGAGGCTGTTCGCATGGGTGTCACTGTCGGCATGAAGGCGCCGGATTTTACCGCTCCGGCATATTACAAGGGCAAGTTCACCACCGTCAAACTCTCCGATTTCGCCGGAAAGTGGGTTTCTCTCTGCTTCTATCCCGGTGATTTTACCTTCGTCTGAGCCACCGAAGTGTCGGCGGTCGCCGACCGTTATGCGGAATTCCAGGCTCTCGGGGTTGAAGTGATATCCGTGAGCGTTGACAGCCAGTTCGTCCACAAGGTGTGGAACGACACTGAACTCTCCAAGATGGTGGACGGCGGCGTGCCCTTCCACATGGCCTCCGACGGCGGCGGCGCCATCGGCACCGTCTACGGCGTCTACAGCCCAGCACAGGGCGTGGACTTCAGGGGCCGCTTCCTCATCGATCCGGACGGAATCATCCAGGGAATGGAAATCCTCACTCCTCCAGTAGGACGCAACGTGGACGAAACGCTCAGGCAGCTCCAGGCTTTCCAGCTTGTCAGGAAGACCGGCGGCAAGGAAGTGACCCCCTCCGGCTGGACTCCCGGCGGCAAGGTCCTCAATCCCGGCCCGGATCTCGTGGCCAACGTGTGGAAGTTCTGGAATCCCAAGGACGTCTACGGCAAGAAATAACCGTTCTTTCCCAAAGAAACACAAACGCCGCCCCGGAAACGGGGCGGCGTTTTCATGGGCTGTCTTCGGTACGTTTACAGGTTCTTCGGCCGAAGGTGGGCGAGGAAGTGCTTCAGCCCCTTCACCGGGGGCTCGTAGGTGATCTCCAGGCCGTAGCGGATGGAGTCGCGGCGCCTGTAGACGTTGACGATGGTCTCCGCCACGTACTCCATGTGGCTGTTGGTGTAGGTTCTGCGGTTGATGGCCAGACGGTAGAGCTCCAGTTTCGGGAAGGTGCGCTCTCCGGTTTTCTCATCCACGTTTTCGAAGGCCAGGGCGCCGAGGCCGATGCCCCGGACGGCCCCTTCCCGGTAGATCTCGATGGAGAGCACGTCGGCCGGGTAGGACCCCTGGGGGATGTGGGGAAGGAAGGCTCCGGCGTCGATGAAGACGGCGTGGCCTCCGATGGGCTGGATGCAGGGCACTCCACCCTCGGAGAGCAGTTCGCCGAGGTACCGGACCTGGGCGATGCGGTGGGTGAGGTGCTGTTCGTTCACCATCTCCCGGAGTCCCACGGCCAGTGCTTCCAGGTCACGGCCGGCGAGGCCGCCGTAGGTGGCGAAGCCTTCGAAGAGGATGACCCGCGGGACGACCCGGAAGTACATTTCCTCTGTCCGGCACGCCACGAGGCCGCCGATGTTCACCAGGGGGTCCTTCTTGCAGGACACGGTGATGGCGTCGGCGGTGTCCATGGTGGCCTTCAGGATCTCCGCCACGGTCATGTCCCGGCAGTCCGGCTCCCGGTCCTTGATGAACCAGGCGTTCTCCGCCATGCGGGCGGCGTCGAGGAGCAGGGGAATGCCGTGCCTTTTCGCCACGGCGGACACGTCCCGGAGGTTCTTCAGGCTCACGGGCTGTCCTCCGCCGGAGTTGTTGGTGATGGTCACCATGATGAAGGGAACGTGCCCCCTGTTGTCGGCGAGGGCCTTTTCAAGCTTGGCGATGTCCACGTTGCCCTTGAAGGGGTGCGGGTTCTCCCGGTCGAAGGCCTCCTCGATGACGCAGTCCACGGAGGATGCCTTCGCGTTGAAGATGTGCCCCCGGGTGGTGTCGAAGGGCATGTTGAAGGGAATCACGTCCCCTTCCTTCACGAGAGAGCCGAAGACCACGTTCTCGGCGGCCCGGCCCTGGTGGACGGGAATGGTGTAGTCGAAGCCCAGGACGTCCTTCACCGCCTTCTTCAGGCTGTAGAAGCTGTCCGCCCCGGCGTAGGCCTCGTCGCCCATCATGATGGCGGCCCACTGCTGCTTGCTCATGGCGCCCGTGCCTGAATCGGTGAGAAGGTCGATATATACGTCCGCGGACCTCAGGCCGAACATGTTGAAATGCCCGGCTTCCAGCGCACGCTCCCGCTCCTGCTGGTCCGGGACGTGGACGGGCTCCACCATCTTGATGCGGAAGGGCTCGGGGGGAACTCTGGTGACCATGGGGCTCACTCCTCCTTTGGGTTTTTGGGAAAAGGTCAGGTTTCTTCCGCTATTCTATCCCATATTCGGTACTTTGCGCCACTTTTTTATCACGGGGTGTGAAAAAATTTTCAACCATCTGCTATGTGGTATAAAAGACCTGTTTTCAGAGGTTGGGAGCGGCCGGGAAGGGAATCCGTCCCGGCCCGAAAGACGGAGGGGGACAGGAGATGGATGTGCCGAAGACAGGGAGCTTTGACGGCCAGAGAGAGCTCTGGGAGCGGTCCTTCACGGAGGATGGGGCGTTTTTCGGTCAGGAGGCGAGCCTTCCGGCCCGGTGGGCGGCTGAGGCTTTCCGGCGGGACGACGCAAAGCGGATTCTGGAGCTGGGATGCGGCCAGGGGAGAGATTCCCTGTTTTTTGCCCGTCGGGGATTTTTTGTGACGGCGGCGGATTATTCGGCGGCAGCCCTGAAAACTCTTTCGGAAGAAGCCGCTGTCCGAGGAACGGCCTCACGGATCCGTACAGCGGAGACGGATGCACGGAAAGTCCTCCCCTTCGAAGACGGTTCCTTCGACGGATGCTATTCCCACATGCTGTTCTGCATGGCCCTGACGCTGAAGGAGCTTCTCTTTCTTGCCTCGGAGATCCGGCGGGTTCTTGTCCCCCGGGGGCTGAACATCTACACAGTGAGGCACAAGGGGGATGCCCACTGGGGAAAGGGGGCTTGCAGGGCGGAGGACATATGGGAGCTTGACGGGTACGCCGTCCGTTTCTTTGACCGTCAGGCCGTGGCCCTGCTCGCTGACGGGTTTTCCCTGGAGGAGGTCACGGAATTCGAGGAAGGCGACCTGCCACGGAAGCTGTTCTATGTGGCAGAACGGAGGCTGGAAACTCCTGTTCCGGGGCCGGCTGCCTGAAAAACAGGCCGAAAAACCGATGAAAGACTCGCGTTTTGCTGTATAATCACTGATTATTTCTTTACCCGGAGGATCTGCATGCGACTTGTACTCTACAACATCCGCTACGGGACCGGCACGGGATGGGACTACCATTTTCCCTTCCCCTTTTCCGGCTGTCTCCGGAAAACCGAGGGACGGTTCCGGCGGATCACCGACTTTATATCGAAGCTGAAGCCCGACATCGTGGGGCTTGTGGAGGCTGACTCGGGCTCCTACAGGCAGAACGGCGAATGCCAGGCGGAACTCATGGCGGCCCGGCTGAAAGCCGAGTCCGTTTTTGCCTGCAAGTACCACCACGAGTCTCTCGTCTCCAGGGCCCCCCTGCTGAAATCCCAGGGGAACGCCGTGGTGACCAGGCTGCCGATTCTCTCGACCCGGGAGCACTACCTGAGCAGGGGGGTCAAGCGGACCCTCCTCGAGGTCGAGTTTGAGTCTTTTACCCTCTTCCTGGCCCATCTTTCCCTGGGGTACGGAACGAGGAAAATCCAGATCGGCGAAGTGGCGGAACGGTGCCGCCAGGCGAAGAAGCCCGTCATTCTCGCCGGTGACGGTAACATGTACGCCGGCGAGAAAGAGCTCCGCCCCCTCTTCCGCAAGGGGCTGTTCAGGAACGCCAACGACGGGAACATGCCCACCTATCCCAGCGGACTGCCGGCCCTGGCCCTCGATTTCGTGCTCTACAGCGAGGGCATTGAGATGAAGGACTTCCGGGTCCCCCGGGTCAGGTATTCCGACCATCTCCCCCTCGTCTGCGACTTCACTCCTGAAGGCCGGAGCGGGGAGGCGCTGGCCTCATGACGGCCGGAGTTTTTCTCTACACCTTTTACGAACTTTCCTCCATCGTCATCCGAATCGTCATGCTCTGCTACATCCCCCAGCGACACAGTCCAACCACGGCCATGTCATGGCTTCTCGTCATCTATTTCTGGCCGTGGCCGGGCTTTCTGCTCTATATCGCCTTCGGTTCCACCGCCCTGCCGCGGGAGAGGATCGAGCGGCACGAGGCCCTGCTCCGCACCCTCACGGCCGACAGGGCCACCTTCCGCAGGATTCTCGACGACGAATCCCACTGGCTGCCCGAAGAGCTTGTCCGTTTCGGGGCGCTGGGGAAAAAACTGGGGGACATGTGCATCACCACGGGCAACTCCTTCGTGCTCATCGACAGGGAAGAGGAGTTCCTGAAAAGCCTCTGTGCCGACATCGACGGAGCGAAGGAATCGGTGCACCTCCTGTACTACATCTTCGCCCTGGATTCCATGACGGAGCGCCTTTTCGCCTCCCTTGAAGGGGCGGCGGCCAGGGGGGTGGAGTGCAGGCTCCTTGTGGACGCCCTGGGGGCCAAGCCCTTCCTGAAGAAGGACGCCTCCCGCCTCCGGACCGCCGGCGTCCGGGTGGAGAAGGCCCTCCCCCAGGGACTGCTCCGCAGGACGGCCACCACGGCCCGGTATGACCTGAGGAACCACCGGAAGATCGCCGTCATCGACGGCCGTATCGGCTACACCGGCTCCCACAACGTCACCGAGCCTTCCTACGGAGGCAAGGCGGGAGGACGGCTGTGGAAGGATCTGTCCTTCCGGCTCACGGGGCCGGTGGTGCTCCAGCTCCAGGGGGTCTTCATGGAGGACTGGTACGTGGAGACCAGGGAACTTCTTCCCACGGAGCGGGTCTTCCCCAGGCCTGAACGGACGGGACGGGCGATTCTCCAGACGGTGCCCAGCGGACCGTCCTACCCCCTGCAGAATTACCAGCGCCTCGTGGTGGCAGCCCTCCATGGGGCAAAAAAACGGGTGGTCATCACGACTCCTTACCTCATCCCCGACGATGAGCTGCTCCACGCCCTGGAAACGGCTGCCCTTGGCGATGTCAGGGTTCAGCTCGTCATACCGGAGCGGAGCGACCAGTTCCTCGTGGGGAGCGCCGCCAAGGCCTACTTCGACGTCCTCCTGGACATGGGCGTGGAAATCTATCTTTTCCAGGACCACATCCTCCATTCCAAGACCATGACCGTGGACCACAGTCTCGCCTTCCTGGGAACGAGCAACTTCGACATCCGCTCCTTCGCCCTCAATTTCGAGCTGAACCTCGTGCTCTACGGAACGGACGAGACATCGGCCATCCGGATGGCCCAGGAACGGTACATCGCGGAATCGCGGCGGCTGACCGCGGAAGAATGGAGCAGACGCCCCCGGGCCCTGCGGGTGGTCCACGGGGTGACCAAGCTCTTCAGCCCCCTTCTCTAGGCGGGGGCGGAGCCTCTTGGAGGGCTGGCAGGGATGAAAAGACCGGTTTTCCTGACGTCGGGCGTTCTTACGGGCCTTTTCTGCGGCGCGATGATCCTTCTGTCCTGGGGAGCCTTTTACCTGCAGCTGAAGACGGACAGGGAGAGGACGGTGAGGAACGCCTTTCTTCAGACGGACAACCTCGCCAGGACCTTCGAGGAGCATTCCCTGAGGACGGTGGAAAACGTCAGGCAGGTTCTTTTCTCGCTGAAGGAAATCTACGAGAAAAGGGGAGGAGGGGTGGTGCGGACCTTCGAGGAAGCTGCGAACGCCTCGGTTGCCCGGTACGCCATCCGAAGCCGGGAAGCCCAGGGAAACCTCTTCAACCTGCTGAGTATCGCCGATGAAAACGGAGACCTCGTCCTGAGCAGCCAGGTACCCTTCAATCCGGTCAATATAGTGGCCAGGCCCTTCTTCCGGGCCCACCGGGACGGCGAAAAGGGATTCCTCGTGGGGGCCCCCATTCTCGGCACGGCCACAGGAAAATGGTACATCCCCATGAGTCTTCCGATTGAAAAACCTGACGGCTCCTTCGGCGGAGTTGTCCTCGCCTCCGTGAACCCCTTCTATTTTTCCGGCTTTTACCGCCAGGTCAGTCTCGGTGCCCGGGGAACCGTCCTCCTCGTGGGTGCCGGGGGAACAATACTCGCGGGGACGGTGGAGGGAGGCGAAACCCCCTTCGGAGCCTCCATCGCGGACAGCGGGCTGTTGACGGCAATGAAGGCCGGAGAGGCGGGGGCGCTGGAGTGCGCGGGGCTGCCGGACGGCATCCTGAGGCTTTTCAGCTACAGGAAGGTGTCTCCGTACCCTCTGTATGTCGTCGCCGGAAGGGAGAAGAACGGCGTTTTCGCGGAATACCGCAGAAGGAGGGCGGCGGGTCTCTTCAGCCTTGTGGTGTTCAATGCTTTCGTTCTTGTGTTCTTCGGGGCCTCGGTTCGGGCCCTGAAGAAAGAGCGGCAGGCGGAGGAGCGGTTCCGGAACTTCTTCGAGCAGAACAGCGTCGGGTTCGCCCTTGTCGCAGCAGACAGCGCCTGGATTCATTTCAACGGGAAGCTCTGCGAGATGCTTGGGTACAGCCGGGAAGAGCTGATGAACCTCCCATGGAAAAAACTGACGCCGCCGGACGTCCTGGAAAGGGAACTCCCCATTTTTGAAAAGGCTTTATGGAGCGGCACCAGCGATTTTTTCCTTGAAAAGCAGTACGTCAGGAAAGACGGCGTCAGGATCGACGTGGATGTAACCACAAAGATCATGAAGAATGCCGACGGTTCGGTACGCTATTTCGCGTCCATCATCCAGGATGTCTCGGAACGGAAGAAGGGCGAACGGCTCCTTGAGAAGCGGGCGGCGGAGCTGGAGAAGCACCGGGAGGCCATCATCGACGGCATGGCCGTCCTGGCGGAATACCGGGATATGGGAACAGGCAACCATGTCCGCAGGACGAAGCAGTATGTGAAGCTGCTCCTCGAGCGGTCGGGGAGCGCGTCCCTCTTTCCGGAGAAGGACCTGCCCATGATCTGGCAGTGCGCGGTCCTCCACGATATCGGAAAGGTGGGGGTGCCGGACGCCGTGCTGCTGAAGCCGGGCGGGCTGACACCGGAGGAATTCGGCGTCATCCGGCGGCACCCGTCCATCGGCAGCGACGTGCTGCTCCGGGCGGAGGAACTCCTGGGCAGCGATTCCTTCATCACCTACGCGCGACAGATCACGGAGTACCACCACGAGCGGTGGGATGGCACGGGGTACCCCCACGGCCTGGCCGGGGAGGACATTCCCGTTCTTGCCCGCATCACCGCCATCGCCGATGTCTACGACGCCCTCATCTCGAGAAGGCCCTACAAGGAGCCTCTTCCCCACGAAGCGGCGGTGGAGCAGATCCGGGCCGGTTCCGGAACCCTGTTCGATCCCCGGCTCGTGGAGGTGTTTCTCGGCTGTGCCGGGGAATTTGACGAAATAGCGAAAAACAATGCCGATGAAGGGCCGTCCGGGACAGAGGAAACAGAATCCGGGAATGTCCCCGGAGAGGGCGGAACGGGGCGGCGGGGGAGGGATCCATCCTGACCGGAAGCAGCGGCGGAGAGCGGAAAATAGGGCTTGCCCTGGGGAGCGGCGCGGCCCGGGGGATGGCCCATATAGGGGTGCTCCAGGCCCTTGAAGGGGCGGGGATACGGCCGGATATCATCGCGGGGACGAGCATCGGCGCCCTGGTGGGAGGAGTGTACGCCGCCGGGAAGCTCGACGAACTGGAGGAGGTCTCCCTCGGTCTGGACTGGAAAAAGGCCGCCGGGTATTTTCTGGAGGTCTCTTTTCCCCGGTCGGGGCTCATCGAGGGGACGAAGGTGACGGACTTTCTCTCGGAAATCGTGGGTTCCGCGAAGATCGGCGCCCTTCCGGTGCGGTACGCTTCGGTGGCGGCGGACGTGATGACCGGAAACGAGGTGGTGATCAGCGACGGAGACCTTGTCTCCGCCATCCGGGCCAGTATCTCCGTGCCCGGCATTTTCACCCCGGCACGGCGGAACGGGAGCTTCCTCGTTGACGGAGGGCTGGTGAATCCAGTGCCTGTCAGCGTCTGCCGGGCAATGGGCGCGGACGTGGTCATTGCCGTGGATCTGAACAACGGCCGGGTGAAGGAGGCCCCCCAGGCCGGACTTCCGGAGAAGACTTCACCGGAAGGCGGTCCGGGACGGAGCGGAGTTGCCGCGGTGGAGATTTTCGCATGGCTTGAGAAGAAGACAAGCGGTTTTGATGTCCGTTTTCTCGAGCCGGTGAAGGAATGGATGTCCCGGGATCCTGCTCCGGGTATTTTTGACGTGCTCGGCAATTCGCTCCGCATCATGGAGGAGCAGATCGCCGCGGCGCGCCTGGAAATCGACCGGCCGGACATGCTGATCCGCCCGGCGGTGGGGAATGTCCGTTTTCTCGAGTTTCATCTCGCCGGGGAGATGATCGCCGAAGGCTTCCGTTCGGCGAAAGAGGTTCTTGCCGGGGGAGCGGTCCCGGAACAGGGAAGGGGCGGGGCTTCGGAGATCTGAAGCTCCGGAAGGGAAGGTACGGAACGGACACAAGGGAGGGAATGGCCATGGCGGCACAACCGAAAGGTCCCTGGTTCCAGAGGTTCCTGATCAACTTTTTCACCGTTGTCCTGGCGGTGCTTGTCTTCTGGGTTCTCGGCTTTCTCATGGAAGATATCGAATCCATCCGGGGACCGCAGTACAGGGATATCGAGGCCCGGTACGTGGACAGGGGGCTTGTGGAAAAGTCGAAACAGCTTGCGGAAGAGATCGCCGGTGCCGGCAGGGCGATAGAAGCCAAGCGGGAAGAGATGAGGATTCTCAGCGACAGTTCGTCAAACCTCCAGGGGACCATCAACCAGCTGATCGAACTGCAGAAACTCACCATCCAGAAGTCCCTCTCCCTGCCCGAGGCCCATTCAGCAAACCTTTCCGAGAGTCTCGCCGGTTTTCTTGAAAGCCGGAAACGCTACCAGGCCTACATTGCCGAACTTTCAGCCCTGTCTGAGCGGAAAAGGATCCTCGAATCGGAACTGGCCGGGATCGAGAAGACCATCGAAGAGCAGAGGAAACCTGCCCGGAAAGAGTACGAACGGCTGGACGAGAAGCATAATCTCAGGCTGGCCGCCTTCCAGCTGGCGGTTCTGCTCCCCCTGCTGGCCGCCGGGGGGTACCTTGCCGCCAGGAAAAGAGGGAGCGTCTACTTTCCCCTTTTTCTCGCCTTCGGCGGCGCGGTGCTTGTGAAATCGGCCCTCGTGATCCACAGGTATTTCCCGACGCGCTACTTCAAGTATGTCATTGTCCTCGGGCTTCTCGCGGCGGTCGTCAGGATCCTGGTCACCATCATCAGGATCGTGGCCTTCCCCAGGGCCCAGTGGCTTACGAAGCAGTACCGGGAGGCTTACGAGCGGTTCCTGTGCCCGGTCTGCGAGTATCCTATCCGGACAGGCCCGAGGAAGTTCATGTTCTGGACACGGCGCACGGTGAACAGGGTTCCCCTGTCGAACGGCGGAGAGGAAGAGAAGCCCTATACCTGCCCGGCTTGCGGGACCCGGCTGTTCGAGGAGTGTGAGGTCTGCGGCCGAATGCGGCACTCTCTTCTTCCCTTCTGCCTCCACTGCGGGGCGGAGAAAAAAATCGCCGGGGACGCCGAAAAGGAGAAGAGCCGGTAACAGCACCGGCGGAACAGGGAGACCAGGGGGAGAGGGCACGCCGGAAAGCGGACGTCCCGGAGGAGAGCCTTCAGTCCAGGGTCATCACTTTTTCCAGAAGAGGACTGCGGATGAGGGCGGAGGGGAACAGCACGTTCCCGTAGAAGGGGACGGGAGAAAAGTAGGAAGACCTTTTTCCGCCGAAGAGATCGACACCTGCCGTTTCGCAGGCTTTCCAGATGAGTTCCGTGCAGTACATCGCTTTCTCGTCCCGGTTATCGAAGAGATCATCGAAGGGCCTTTCCTCGAGGAAATATCCCCAGGCTGCCCTGCCGGCCCTTTCTGCCGCCCGTGTATTCCCTTTCAGGCGATACACCTCGGCCTTTTCTATCTCGAAGGGCGACAGAAATTCCTGCAGGGGCTCCATCTCAACCCGTTCCGACTCAGGGGAGGCATGGATCACCCAGGGGAGTCCGCCCGACCATCGCACCATGCCGCTGTGGGAAAAATCGTCGGGGCGGCTGAAGAAAAAGAGAAGGGCTTTGCTCCTCCAGGATTTTCCGTTCACGAGAATGATGTCGCCGTTTTCGAACCGCTCGGGCGTAAATTTAAAGGGTTCCGGGGGAGGAAGGGGCAGCGCTTCCCTCTCGTGCCGCCAGGTCAGTCCCTCGGCCTCTTTCGGCGGAACCGGCGTGGAAAGCCGCAGGGAAACATCGTCCACGCGGAGAATCCAGCGTGAGGCGGGAAGGGGAAAGTCAGCTAAATCGAGCAGGGGGTCAAGTCCGGCGATATCCTTCCGGAAAGCGTCCGTCTGGTCCTGACCGTTGATCCGGATCCTGGCGTTTCCCATCGTTATTTTCCTGCCGTCCTCCACGGCAAGGATTCCCGTCGTTTCGACCCGGATGGTGCCGAATCCCGTTTCCCGTTTTCCGGCGACCAGTACCGACCCGGGAAGAAAATCGATGGAAATGCTGCCCCGGCGGGATGGAAAGGACCCGAGGGCATCATTGATGTCTTTCTCGAGGATCACCACTTCCGCATTGGTCCGGAGGGCGTCCTTCACCCTGAGGGAACGGGGCCGGCCGGGACGCCATTCCCCGGGAGCATTCAGCTCGAGGAAGGAAAATTCGGCGGCGATCCTTTCCACCCGGAGTCCCCCGAAACTCGCTCCCCGGATGACAAAAGAGGCGTGCCGTATCCGGCCCTCCCGGTCAGGGGGTTCGTCCATGCGGAGTTCTATCGAATCGGGGTTCGTAACGGAATGGAGAAAGACAAAAAAGGAATGGCCGCTGTCCGGAGGAGGGGAGGGATGGGGCGGACCGTTGCCGAAAGCGGGAATGGAGAGAACCTGTATAAGGAAAAGATACAGCATCGGAACGAAGCTTTTTCTCATGGCCCTTCCTCCGCGGGTGTTCCCACCAGTATACGAAAAGCAGCCGAATTCTGAGGAATGCCGTCTCATTCGGGGCTCGACCATGGAAATCCCCGGAAAAAGTGTAGTCTATTTTTTTCATCCAGTCCAGAGCCGGAATTGCCCTACCCGTTGGAAATGACTGCATGAGCACGGCCTTTTCCTTCCGGAACCCTTTGCCCGAAGTCAGGAGGAAGAGGCGGAATCCGATGCCCGGGCCATGGCGAGGAGAATATCGGCGACTGTCGGGTCGAGAACCGTGCCCCTCAGCTTTCCGAGCTGTTCCAGGACTTCTTCTCCGGTCATTCTGCCCTCTTCCAGGGACTCCATAAAATCGTCGAAGACTTCTCCGGCGCGCAGAATCCTTGCCATGGGGGGGATTTCCTCCCCTCCGATCCCCCTGGGGTATCCCGATCCGTCCCAGTTCTCGTGGTGGCTGAGGATTTCTTCCGCCAGGTCCAAGGTGTCCTCGAACAGGTTCAGGATCCTGAAACCTGCCACCGGATGCTGGGCCATCTCCCTGTCCAGGTACTGATCCATGGGCTGGAGTTCATTTCCCTTGTCCAGAATATCCTCGCCGAGGATGATCTTCCCGATATCATGAAGATACCCCGCTTCCGTCAGCTTCCGTATTTCCGTCTCCGACATCTTCATGGAGCGGCCTATCTCTCTGCACATCCGGCTCATGTTCTCCGAGTGCTTCTTTTCCCGGGGGCTTTTTTCGTGAAGGGTCTCCATGATGGTACCGATCATCTCTGAACCGACCGCTTTGCGGTTGAGGCTCTTCTGCTTGTACATGGCCTCCTCGGCGTCCTTCACGGTCTCTTCGGCGGGGTCGCCGGGTACAGCCTTCACCGCGCAGCCCACGGCAATGCTTGCCTTGATGGCATTGACGCGGACCTTCGAGAACTCTTCCCTGATCCTGACGATGATTTTTTCGGCAGTACCTGCCGTTGTGCGGGGAAGAATGATGGTGAACTCGTCTCCTCCCACCCTGGAGATGATGTCGCCCTCCCTGCAGCTCTTTCTCAGGGCTTCCGCCGCCTTTTTCAGCAGTTCGTCCCCGGCTGCGTGGCCGAAGACGTCGTTCGTCAGCTTCAGGCCGTTCAGATCCCCGAAGATAATCGTGAGGGGCAGGTTTTCCTCCCTGTTCAGCCTCTTCAGTTCCTCTTCGAAGTACGCCCTGTTGTACAGGCCGGTGAGGCTGTCGTGGTAGGTCAGGTAATTGATGTGCGCCTGGCTTTTCCTTCGCTCGGTGTTGTCCGTGAAGGTAATCACGGCACCGACGATTTCCCCGTTCCGGAACTGGGGGAACGACGAGTATGCCACGTCCAGGGGCGTACCGCCGGATGTCCAGAACACCTCGTCATCCACGTGGAAACCTCTTCCAGTCCGGAGTGTGGCGTGGATTTTACATTCCTCGAGCTCCATGAGCCTGCCGTTCCTGTAAGCGTAATGGATCAGGAAATGCATATTCCTGCCGGCCAGATCCTCAAAACGTCCGAACCCAAGCATGCGCAGGCAGCTTGCGTTTGCGAAGGTGCAGCTCCCGTCCCTGTCGATGCCGTATATGCCTTCCGCGGCGGAATCCAGGATCAGCTCCAGGTGTTCCCTGTTGTGGGCCAGCTCCCGGTTTCGCTCCCCGAGTTCAGCGGTCCTCTCTTTCACGATTTCCTCCAGGGAGGAAAACAGGGCCTGCAGCCTTTCGGCCATGGCGTTGAGGGCCGTGGCCACCCGGCCGATTTCGTCGTTTCTCCGCACCTCCGCCCTCCGTGAGAGGTCCCCCGATGAGAGGCGTTCAGCCGTCAGGACGAGATCTTCCATCGGCCTCATCAGGACGTTTGCAGCCTTCGCGCATAGAATCGCCGCCAGTGTCACGGCAAGGACCGCCAGCAGAAGGGAGAACCTCATGTTCCGGAAAATCCCCGCCGTAAAGGTGCTTTCGGGAAGGGCCAAAAGAATGATCCAGTCGATGCCTTCCCTGCGGTATTCATTAAAATGGACGATATAGCGGTCCTGCCCGTCGCTCACCCTGACGATTTTCTCCCCTGCGGTTTCGTGAATCTTCATCGCCTGCTGAAGTACCGCGTTTTTCCCGTCGGCCAGGGTCAGCCTGCGGAAGGTGCCGTCAGGACGGATTTCGAAATTCGCCATGCCCAGGGAATTTCCGATAAGGGCCCCCGTCTTTCTCTCCACGATTGCCGCCGTGCCGTTCCCTTCCCCGGCGATTTCCTCCAGGGAGGAGTTGATTCGGGACAGGGTGACGTGGGCGCCGAGGACCCCCCGCAGTTTCCCGTTGCTTTCCCTGACCGGAGCGGCGGCGGAGACGGCAAGGTCTGCCATGATGAAGTGTCTGTAGACGGGGGAAAAAACAGTTTTTCCAAGGTCTTTGGCGGTCCTGTACCAGTCCCTGGTCCTCGGGTCGAAGGGTCCGGCCTTCACAGCGAGCTTACCGGCGGTGGAATGTTCCCCCAGGGTGAAATACCACGAAGCACCTCCGGTGGACCGGTCGTTCCTCATGATCTCGATTCCGCCGGCGCTGTTTCTGCGGGCGCCGTAATACTCGCCGTCCTCTGAACCGAAACTGAAGCTGTACAGCCCCTCGCTGTGCGTCTGGAGGACGGAAGTGAAAAAACGCTCCCGCTGGGTTTCATTCCCCATGTCGATGACGCCCTTTTCGATCTGGTCCCTGTACACCTCCACGAGATGGGCGGGGGTATTCATGTGTTCACCGATCCTGCCGGATATGCGCCCGTTCAGCTCATCGGCCAGGAATGCCGCGGTCCCGGCCGTTGACGACAGCCACCCCGAGAAGATGAAATATCCCACGACTGTGCAGGAGGACACGATAAGAACGATGAAAAGAAGCACGCCGATGCTTTTGATGGAGAGACTTTTTAAGTTCATTTCCACCTCTCGTTTTCTCCGGAACAAGGAAGACTGAAGGTACGGGAAACAACCGCACAAGCGCGGGAACCCTTCTGTTTCGTCCTGCACGGAAAGAGAGCGAGGCTCATCCGTTCTTTGCCCCACTGATGTACTGAAAACTGATTTTACAGCCTTCAGGGTATTTTGTCTCTGTTTTGTCGTTTTTCCTTCATTGTTCTTGTTTTTCTGCGGAACCTCTTGCGCCGGGAGGAAGAGTGGGGTAGGGTATCGGAAGGCAAGCCCCCGGAAGGAGATGTCATATCCGTGCAGACCCTTGTCGATTTTCTCGCCTTCAGGCATTTCATCAGCCCGGCGGTTCTGCCCGTCTGTTATGTCCTGGGAGCGGCCGGAATTCCCTTTGGGGTTTGGCTGGCGGTACAGCGGATGGTGCCCTTCCTGGGAAAACAGGCGGCGGGGCCGTACCGTTCAGGGGCGGAGGACGCTCCCGCCCCCAGGTACAGGGGACGAATCCTCTTCTGGTGTACCCTCCTGTTCGTGGTTGCGGAAATCCTGTGGCGTATTCTGTTCGAATACCTGGCTGCTTTCCTTCAGATGCGTGATGCCCTTCTGATCCTCGCGAACATTCAGTAAGGGCCGGAAGATCGGGAATGCAGGCCCTGCCCTTCCGTTGAATTCCGGGCTGGAGCTATGGAAGAAGGGGCTCCCGCTGATACCCGGACGGCCAGGGCTTCCGCGATTTTCGGGTCCAGGGCGGTTCCCGACTGTTCGAGCAGCTCCGGGACGGCCCGCCGCTCCCATCCGGGGGTGTTCCCGGCCTGGAGCCGCAGGCGGTCCCAGCTCTCGGCGACACGGAGGATTCTTGCGATCAGAGGGATGTTCTGCCCTCCGATTCCGTTGGGAACCCCTGTCCCGTCCCAGTGTTCGTGATGACAGAAAACAGCCTCGGCGTACTCCAGCGTGGCGTCGAAGAGGTTCAGTATCCGGTATCCCGCTGCAGGGTGGAGCAGCAGGCCTTTTTTATTCTGCTCCTCTTCGACCAGGCCGTCATTCCTGTTGAGGGTTTCACTGTCCAGGACGACCTTTCCGATATCGTGCAGGTACCCTGCCGTCTTCAGTTTCTCGATCTCCGCCGGGGTCATTCCGAGGCCTTCACCGATCAGGCCGCAGATCTCCCGTACCGATTCGGCATGGGATTTTTCTCCGGGGCATTTCTCATGAAGGGTTTCCATGATCGTGTCGGCCATTTCCGAGTCGATGTCCTTCCTGTACAGGGTCTTTTCCCTGTACATGGCCTCTTCGGCGGACTGAACGACGCTGAGGATGTCCTGCCCGGGGTCGGTCTTCGTTCCGTATCCCATGGAGATGCTGCCCCGTATGGCGATGATCTTCCTGTCGGCGAAGTCGCTCTTGATTCTCCGGATGATCCTCCCTGCCGCGTCTTCTGCCGTATTTGTCATGATGACGGCGAATTCGTCTCCGCCGAGCCTGCAAACAATGTCTTTCCCACGGCAGGAGCTTTTCAGCAGCTCGGCGGCTGTTTTGAGAAGATTGTCTCCGGCGGCGTGGCCGAAAACGTCGTTCGTCAGCTTCAGGCCGTTGATGTCGCCGAAGATGACCGTAATGGGCAGGTTTTCCTCGGTGTCAGCTTCTTTCAGGGTGTTTTCAAAGAAGGCCCTGTTGTGGAGCCCCGTCAGGGTGTCGTGGGTGCTGAGGAAGTCGATTTTGGCCCGGCTCCTTCTCCGCTCCGAATTGTCCGTGAAGGTGACCACCGCCCCGACGATTTTTCCTTCCGAAAACTGGGGGTATGCGTTGTATTCAACCTCCACCGCCGTTCCGTCCGTCCGCCAGAACACCTCGTTGTCCGCATGGACTCTCTGCCCCGAGGACATGGCGAGGCATATCCTGCACCGGGACTGGTCAAGGGGTGTGCCGTCCTCCAGGGAGTGGTGGATGAGCGAATGGATTTCCTTTCCGACCAGGCTGTCCGTCGATTGAAACCCCAGGATTTTCAGGAAGCTCCTGTTGCAGAAAGTGCACTTTCCATGCCGGTCCACGCCGTAGACGGCCTCTCCCGCGGAATCGAGAAGGAGCTGGAGCTTCTTTTCCGCCTCCATGGATTGCATGGTCTGCTCCTGCAGTTCCCGGTTCGCCCGCTGAAGCTGGGCCGTCCGTTCCTCCACGATTTTCTCCAGGTTGATGAACAGGGTGGAGACGGTGTCGGCCATGTCGTTGAATGACCTGGCGATGAGCCCGATCTCGTCGTTCCTGACGACAGGCGCCCGGGACGAGAGTTTCCCCCCGGCGAATTCTTCCGCCGACCTGACCAGGAGGGAGACCGGGTTGAGCAGCTTCTTCGCCACCATCATGTAGACGGTGATGGAAAGGATCTGGGAGAGCAGGAGGAGCAGGCCGGAGAAGCGGGCGCTTTCCTTTATGGACCCGGCAAGCAGGTTTTCCGGCAGGGCGGTGAGGACCACGAGGCCAAGCCCTTCCTGGAGATAGTCGGAGAAGTGCAGGAAAAATTTCCCTTCAGAGGTTTCCGAAAGGAAATTTTTCTCCCCCGTGGACCGGTATTGATCGAGTGCTTTCCCGATGATATCCCCGTGTTTTCCTTCCGGGGAAGTTGAAAGAAGGGTCATGGAATCCTTTTCGAAAAGGGCTGCGAAGGCTCTCCCGTGACGGACCGCCTGTTCCATTTGCCCGTCGAGGACCGAAAAGGGAATCAGGGTTTCGGAGACTCCGAGGGCTGTGCCGTCTCTGCCGTAGACGGGGTGGACTGCCGAAAGGGCCGGTACTGCTGGAGATGATTGCCCGTGCAGGGCGGAAATGGAGGGCTCCCGTTTTTTCAGGATGTCCTGAAACCACGGGACATTTCTTCCGCCGTCGTTTTCAAGGGGCTCCACAGGAAGACCGGATCCGTCGGCATGCCAGGCGAAACCGCCCCCCTTTTTTGCGGGTCGGATAAACTCGAGGCTTCCTCCGGAATTTCTTCGGGTGCCGTAGCGGATACCATCCGGGGTTTCAAAAAAAACCCCGGAGATTTCTTCCCTGTGCACCTCCATGATCCCCCGGAAAAACCGCTCCCTCTCTTCGACATCCGCCAGGTCGATAAAGCCGTTCCCGAGCGCTGCGCTGCAGGCAGCGCTGATTCCCGCCGGGATGGCGAGAAATTCCCGCACTTTCAGAACAGCCAGTTCGTTCATGCCCTCGTTCATTGCCTTCACGGCATTCCGCGCCCCGGTGAATCCCCTGGAAAAGGAGATGGAGCTGATGACGACGCCTGTGGCAAGAGAAAGGGTGATGAAGACAAGGATGAAGGAATTCTTGATGGACAGGTGTCTGTCCGGGCTCATGAGAAACCGCTCCCCGGAAGGGAAACGGAGGAGGCATAGGAAATGATACTTGGACTCATTGTCTGCGTCTCCTTACCAGTCAGAGAGTATCAGTGTATATGATCCGAATGGATCATGGAAAATAGTATTTCAATGTTTGCTCATTATAATTCATGCCTCCTTATTCCGCCACTTTTCGTCATATTGTTCACGGAAAAAGAGGGCGAAGATTTTTGTCTTCGCCCTCTTTTTTTGACTGTGTATTCCAGTAGTGCCGAAAACTATTTCTGCAGCTTTTCGATCAGGTCAAGGCGCTGCTGGAATCTCCATCCGGAAAGTTCGTTCCGCAGTTCCACGCGCTTCTTGTACAGATCTTCGATCTTTGTGCGGTCGATGGGCTTCTTCCCCATTTCGTTCCTCATCTCGAGGGAGAGTTTCGCCATCTCAGTCTGCTTGTCCTTGATTTCCTGGGGAATTTCCACCGAAGCCCACATTCCCATCCGGCCGCTGTTTCCGAAGTTTCCCCTGCGTCCCATCATCTGCCGGCTGCCTGCAGGGTCCGTGTTTCCGAAATTCCCCATCCGGCCCATCATCTGCCGGCTGCCTGCGGGGCAATTGTTCCCGAAATTCCCCCTGCGTCCCATCATCTGCCTGTTCCCCAAGGGGCCGGCCATCCCGGGGTTCATCATTCCCTGTCCGGGGGCTGCCTGGCACCAGGTCTGGGCGTTCTGCTGGTTCATCATGCCCTGCTGCCCGACCATGGCCTTGCCACCCCGTCCTCCCCAGGCAAGGGCGCTGCCCGCCGTAAGAAGCACTGCGGCACACACGACCGCCGCTATCGTTCCGTTCATTGTTTTCATCTCAAATCCCGCCTTTCAGCTTGTGATGGGTAAAGGATACTCTCCCCGGGGGAAGGCCGCATGGTCGGATCTGCCGGTTTCCCTATTGTAAGAAATGACAATTCCGCTCCGGTTCGTCATGCTACAATCGGCCCATGGGATCGCTTCCCCGGACAGGGAAAGCGCTGTCGGGAAGGAGGAAGGAACATGATACGGATTCTGCTTGCCGATGATCACCCTCTCACGCGGTCGGGACTCGCCTCCTGGCTCGAGAAGGAGGAGGGGGTGGAGCTGGCGGCGCTCGCCTCCGACGGGGAGTCCGCCTGGCAGTCCATCCTTGAGCTTCGGCCGGACCTGGCCCTGCTGGACATCGAGATGCCGGGCGCGGGCGGCATCGACATCGCCGCCAGGATACGGAAAAACGGCCTGAAGACCAACGTACTGATGCTCACGGCCTACAGCGCCCATCAGTATGTCATGGCTTCTCTCCGGGCAGGGGCGAAGGGCTTCATCCTGAAGTCAGCCCCCCTGGAGGAACTGCGGAAGGCGGTATTCGACACGGCCCGGGGAGTCTTCTACCTCGACCCCTCCGTGTCACTCACCGGAGCCGACGAGCCGGGGGAAGAACTTTCCCCGAGGGAGAGGGAGGTACTCATCCTTGCCGGGCAGGGGCTGCCCGCTTCCGAAGTGGCGTCTCTCCTCTCCATCACCGAGCGGACGGTGGCTGCCCACCTGACGTCTATTTACGGAAAGCTCGGCGCCCGGAACAAGACGGAAGCCATCCTGCTGGCGCTGAAGAAGGGAATCGTGCTGCTGGACGAACTCCGGTTCCTGGATGGAGAAAGGGGGACGCCATGAGAAAGCATCTTCTTCTTGCGCTCATGATTGTCGTCACTCTCCTCACTGCGGCAGGATTCCTTTTTTCTCTGTATGCCTTCCGTGCCCAGGAGGAGGCCATGGACTCCATGATGCGCTCCTACGTCGTGGACCTTGCGGAAAACTTCGCCGGAGGGGCGGCCATGGGGAGGGGCATGCCCCAAAGGCACAGGCCCATGGGCCAGATGCGCTTCAGAATGCTTTCCACGGACGCTTCGCTGAGAAACGGAGGGGCGGGAGGCGTCCTTCTCATAGGACAGGACGGGCGGGTCGCCGCGGCATCGCCCGGGGCGGAGAAACTGCTTTTCCTGCGAACCCGGGCGGAATTCTCCGATGAACCTGAAAAAGTGCGGGGCGACGACGGAAATGATTATTACGTGGCAAAGCGGGGTCTGGAAGACGGAAGCTATATTCTCGCGGCAGTGTCGAGAACGGTGCTGATCGCCCCCCTGGCCGGAATCTGGAGAACCTGGATTCTCACCGCCATGGCCACTTCCGCCGCAATTTTTCTGGGAATGATCCTCCTCTGGAGGTACCTGGCCGTGCCGCTCCGGAGGATAGCGGAACGTATCCGGGGGATGCGGTGGGGAAAAGACCACCCTCCGGCACTGTACAGCGGTCCGCTGTATGAGCTTGAATCCCTGTCAGCCGTTATCGGTACCCTTGCGGAAGAGGCCTTCGCCAAGGAAGAGCTCAAAAAGCGGTACGTGACGGACCTGGTCCAGGCGGAGGAGAATACCCGGAGACACCTGGCCCGGGAGCTCCACGACGGGCCCCTCCAGTCGTCCGTGGCGGCCATCAAGCGCATCCAGCTCGCGAAGGAGGCCCTTCCCCCGCAGGCCGGGGAACTCCGACGCCATCTTGACACCGCCGAGGACGTCGTCCAGACGGCGGCGAGAGAGATCAGGGATTACTGCGACGAACTTTCCCCGTCGTGGATCCGGCTCGGTCTCGCCAGCGCCATGCAGGAGAACGCCGACAGGCTTTCCCGCGCCTACGAGGGCCTGGTGATCGACGTGGATGTGGACGAGGATCTTGACGTTCTTTCCGAAGAAAGCAGCCTGGCCCTGGTCCGCATTTTCCAGGAAGCTGTATCGAACTCGGCGCGGCACGGAGGGGCCAGTTCCGTCAGGGCGGCGCTGAAAAAAGAAGGCGATGCCGTCCATTTCACCATTGAAGACGACGGCGGCGGATTCGACGCAGGACCTGCGTCCGGGACGGATTTCGAACTGCTCCGCACCACGGGGCATAGGGGGCTCGCCAACATGAACGAACGGGTGCGGCTCCTCGGCGGCACCATGAAACTTGAATCCTCTCCCGGGCAGGGCTGCCGGATCGACATCGTCTTTCCCTTGGCGCGGGAGGAAAGTACCGCCGCCCCTGCATGAGATCGACGGATACCGTACATTCTTTTCGGAAGGTGATTGAAATGCTGTCAGCTGTAAAAGCGGATATAACGACCCTTCAGGTGGATGCCATCGTCAACGCAGCCAACAATTCCCTGCTCGGCGGCGGGGGAGTGGACGGGGCAATACACCGTGCCGCGGGGCCGGATCTGCTGAATGAATGCAGAAAGCTCGGCGGCTGCGCCACCGGCGACGCCAGAATCACGAAAGGCTGGAGGCTCCCGGCGAAGTACGTCATCCACACCGTGGGCCCCGTGTGGCACGGAGGCGGCCGGGGAGAGGCGGAGCTCCTGGCATCGTGCTACAGGCGCTCCCTGGAGCTGGCATCAGGGGTAGGGGCGAGGTCCATCGCCTTCCCCTCCATCAGCACCGGCGTCTACGGCTACCCGACCGAACAGGCCGCCCGGATCGCCGTGTCCACAGTGCGGGAGGAACTGGAAAAATATCCCGGCATTGAAGAAGTCGTTTTCTGCTGCTTCTCCGAAGGGGACCGTGCGGTCTACGATAAACTGCTGTCGCAGCTTTCGCCATTTATGGAGGGGGTATGATGAAAAGACCGGTCCTGATACTCGGCGATCCACTTCTGCGGCGGAAATGCGCCCCTGTGGAGGATTTTTCCGATCCCCTGCTGAACGAGGAGATGGAGGATCTCAGGGAGGCCCTGGAACTGTTCCGGAAGGAACACGGTTTCGGCCGGGGGATCGCCGCGCCCCAGATAGGCATCCCGAAGCGGCTCATTGCCCTAAACCTTGGGAAGGGATCCTTCGTCATAGCGAACCCGGAGGTCATCTACAGGAGCCCGGAAACGTTCACCCTCTGGGATGACTGCATGTCCTTCCCGGACCTGATGGTGCGGGTCCGCCGGAACCGGTCCCTCAGTATACGGTACCGGGACGAAAAGGGCGCCCCGCAGGAATGGACGGACATCGGGATTGCCGAATCGGAGCTGCTGCAGCACGAAATGGATCACCTGGACGGAGTGCTTGCCGTTGACAGGGCCATCGGAACGGGGGATATTGTCTACATGGCGGAGTACCGGAAGCACAGGGAACTCTACGACGGCCGGTGCGACTATTCCATTGTCCCCACCATAGGGGGATGAACCTTTCCCCGGGGAACAGCCGTCCTGACCCGCGAAAGGAGAGAGTGAAATGAAGTCGACTGACGAACTGAGAAACGAGCACAGGGGCATCGAGGTCATGCTGGACATCCTCGACGGTGCGGCGGAGAAGCTGAGCGGCGGAGCGCCCGCCGACTTCGGCCATCTTGACGGGATGATGGAGTTCCTTTCCGTCTTCGCCGACACGTGTCATCACGGCAAGGAGGAGGATTTCCTCTTTCCGGGCCTTGAAGCCGCGGGTATCCCCAACGAGGGGGGGCCCATCGGCGTGATGCTCGGCGAACACCGGAAAGGGCGGGAGCACATCGCCGGCATGAAGCGGGGCATCACCGCCATGAAGGCAGGCGACAGGGGAGGAGTCTCCATGTTCGCGGAGAATGCCGCCGGGTACACGGCCCTGCTGCGGCAGCACATCCAGAAGGAGGACAACGTCCTCTTCGTCATGGCCGAACAGCGCCTCGATGCCGCCAAGGACGAAGAACTCTTCCGGGAGTTTGAAAAACTTGAGGAGGAGCGGATCGGGAAGGGAAAGCACGATGAATTCCACGCTCTTCTGGACCGCCTGCAGAAGATCTACACACGCTGAGCCGAAGGGGAGAGACCAGGGAAAACCCGAGCTCTCCAGCAGACTGAATGGTTTGTATATTTTGAATTGACAACACACTTTCCCCTTGTTAAGATGACGGCGGGATGCCCCAGGCCGAAATCAGGGGAGGTGCAGTGATGGATATTCATCTGAAGGCGGACGAGGTCGAAGAAATGAAAAGCCTCATGGCGGAAGACGGGTGGACGGGATCCGTGAAGGACTACGCCAGGGAGCTGTTTTTGGAAGGCATGTCCTACCACAAGGCGCGACAGGCCGGGGGATACCTGCACCCGGAGGAAAAGTGACGGCACGGCAGGAAAACGGAGCAAGCCCGGGGCGTTCTGGAAAGCCCCGGGCTTCATTTTTCTCCGGAATCCGGTCCGATGATTTTTCCATGCAGTCTTAAAAAAAGGAACGTGGGGGGGAGAATGTCTTTCAATGTTCTTGTAGTGCCGTCATTGCATGTTTATGGGGAATAAGGGAAAATCCGGAAAGGAACAATGAAACCTCTTCTCTCCGAAAACACTCCCCGGGAGGATTTCGATGGGCATCTTTGAAATGTACTCTTTTTTCCTATACGGCGTTGTTGCCGTGTATCTTTTCATGTTCTTCATGTCCATCAAAATTTCGGACGGACCGCTGTCCTCCGTCTTTTCACTTATTTGCCTTGCAAGCGCAGTGTTTGTCCTTGGTGCCGCGTTCCAGTTCAATTCACATACCCTGGATGAAATACTTTTTTTCCAGAAGCTGAAATACCTCGGAGCCCCCTTTGTTCCGGGGCTTTGGGTCATCTTTGCCCATAGGGTATATTTCCGAAGAAAAATGAGCCTGAGCTTGACCCTGGTTATTCTGCTGATCCCGGCACTTATCCTTTTTTTCGTCTCGACGAACGAATATCATCGCCTCTACTACGCCGGAATAGACGTCTTTCAGGCCGGGGAGTACCTGTTCAGCAGGAGGAAGACCGGTCCTCTGTATCTTCTCAATGTGGTGTACGGATACACTGCCGCCGGCTTTTGTCTGTTTTCCTTTTCTTCCGTGTGGGTCAAGAGCCGCACTGGTCTGAATAACCCCTATTTTCTGCTTCTGGCCGGCCAGCTTCTTTCGGCTGTACTGTTCGGGCTGTACCTGGCGGGCATGACGCCGCTCTGGGTCGACATGCTGCCTGTAGGCTATTTTGTCCTTGCGGTATTTTGCGCCGTCGCCATTTTTAAATACGATGTCCTGGAGATAAAGGAGATCCATAATAAAGAGGTCTTTTCGGAGATCAAGGAGGGGCTCATGCTCGTTTCCGGCGACGGGCTGCTGATCGACTACAACAGATCAGCGCAGACCGTCTTCGGATGGCTCGTTGAAAAAAACAGGGGAGCACCCATTTCTTCCCTGGATTCGCGCTTCAATGTCAGCACGGGGGACAAAAATTTCAATATCGGCGTCGGCAGCGGGGATGAAGAGCGGATTTACGAGTTTCGTCTCACGGAATTGAAGGAAGGAAGAAAAACAGCGGCTTTTCTCTACATTTTTCTCGACGTCACGGAAAAAATGCGCCTGATCGAGAAACTGCGGTACATGGCAGACCATGATTCCCTTACGGGGATATTCAACAGGGCAAGGATACTGGCAGAAATAAAAAAGCTTCTTTCAGCCTGCACATCGGAGGGCCGCATTTTTTCCCTCTGCATGGTCGATATAGACCATTTTAAAAACATAAATGACAGCTGGGGGCACATCGCCGGAAACAGGATGCTCTGTGAACTCACAGCTGTCTGCAGGCGGGTTTTGGGTGAGCGGGGGATCCTCGGGCGCTACGGAGGGGAAGAATTCCTTGTTCTCCTTCCCGATACCGGTGCGGAAGCGGCCGCCGAAACGGCCGAAAGGCTGAGGAGCGGGATCGAAACCGTGACGGTGGATTATGAGGGGGTATCCCTTCGGGTCACGGTCAGCGTCGGCGTCACGTCCGCAGATTTTCGCCCCTGTGAAGATGAGACGCTGCACGGTCTCGTCGGCCGCGCCGACCGGGCGCTGTACCGGGCGAAAAACAGCGGCAGGAACCGCGTCTGCGTCTTCGGGGAAGAGGATCTGTGACTTCTCCCCGGTTCTCAGGGAAAAAGTGAAAGGCCCGGGGTGCTACGAACGCCCCGGGCCTGTGTGAGTTCCGTTCGGATGTCCCGTGCTGTCCCCGGATGGCAGGGGGAAGCCCTTTATCCCGGGATGCAGACCGAGTCCAGGTCCCTCGGGAAGTGGTTCAGCGCTTCGCCCGTTCCGTCGGCCCTGACCGCAACGATGTTTTCGATCCTGACTCCGAACTTGCCGGGCAGGTAGATGCCCGGTTCCACGCTGAAGACGTTCCCCGGCTCCAGGGGCCTGTCGTTGCCCTCGATCATGTAGGGGGATTCGTGGACCGCCAGACCTATTCCGTGGCCGACCCGGTTGAAGAAGAACTCGCCGTATCCCGCGTCGATGATGACCTGCCGGGCCGCTCTGTCCACGTCCTGTCCCGTGGCGCCGGGCTTCACGGCAGCCTCTCCCGCAGCCTGGGCCTGCCTGACGATCTCGTACACCTTCTTCTGCTCCTCCGTGGGGGTGCCGGTAAAGAAGGTCCGGGTGGTGTCCGAGCAGTAGGACTTGTACCGTCCGCCGAGGTCGAGGATGATCACGTCGTTTTCTTCAATGATCCTCTGATCGCCGCCGTAGTGTGGCATGGAGCCGTTGGGGCCGCTGGCCACGATGGGGGAGAAGGAAATTTCGTTGGAGCCCGCTTCCTCGAAGAACTCCGGAATCTTTTTGGCGATCTGCCGTTCCGTCATGCCCGGCCGGATGAAACGGAGCAGTTTGCCCACCACGGCATCCACGATGCGGGACGCTTCCCTCATCACCGCAAGCTCATCTTCATCCTTGCGGGAGCGGAGAGGATCCAGGACGCCCGCCCCGTTGCACATCCGGAGATCCATGGTGTCCCGTACGGCGAGCATGTCCACCGCCCTGACGCCGTCGTTGAAGGCGATCTTTCCCCCGACGACGCCCAGGTGTTCGCAGCCCCGCCTGAAGGCGCCCGTGAATCCCTCGTGGTCGTTCCATTCAGCGTAGAAGGGGACGTCTCCGAAGGCGTTGACCATCTCCTCCTTATAAAGCAGGGGCGTCATGGCGAAACACCGTCCGTCCTTCGACACCATGAGCCCCCTGACCCTTTCGTCGGGGTGGGTGTCCAGCCCGCTGATGTACTCCAGGTCCGTGGAAGGGCCGAGGTACATGGCGTCGAGCTTCAGTTTCTTCAGTTCTTCTGCAAGCGCTTCCAGTCTCTTCCGATTGATCATGGATATCCTCCTGAAGTGGTTTTGCCCGCAGAAAGCCCATTCCCTGCCTGCGGAGCGGAATTTCCCGAACGGGATGATTTGCCCCCGTCCGGTTTTTTTCTCTTGCCATAATAATACTTCTCTTATTCATAATCCATACGAAAGGCATACCACCCTAAGGATAGAACCAGTAACGGACCGGCTGGAATTTTAAAATTCCTTTATTGCATGCCATGAATTATATCTATTTCTTTATTTTTTTTAAAGATATATGAATGATGGTATGCTTTATGGGAAATTCCAGTAGTGTTGACGAAAGAATGGGTCAGGAATATGATTGCAGCACTGCCGGTTATTTCTGCAGAAACAGCCGGAACTTTTGCATGTGAAAGGGAGGGAAATGAATGAAGAAGGTATTTGGTTTGCTGCTGGTTGCAGTCATGCTCTTCGGCCTTTGCGCTCCGGTTCTTGCCGGCTCCGGGAAGGTTGCGATTGTAACCAACACCGTTTCTCAGAACGAGGAAGAGTACCGTTCCGCCCAGGAGATGGTCGCGAAGTACGGCGACAGGATCGTCCACGTGACGTGGCCCGACAATTTCATGGCCGAGCAGGAGCAGATGGTCAGCGTCGTCGCCAAGCTCGCCTATGACCCGGACGTGAAGGCTCTGGTCATCAACCAGGCCGTACCGGGAACGAACGCGGCGGTGGACAAGCTGCTCGAGACACGGGACGATGTCTTTATCGTCTACAGCACTCCCCAGGAGAATCCCCCCGATGTGGCGTCCAGGGCCCAGCTCATCCTGCAGCCCGACGAACTGGCCATGGGCAACGCCATTCCCGTCCAGGCCAAGAAGCTCGGCGCAAAGGTCTTTGTTCACTATTCCTTCCCCCGCCACATGTCCCAGGTGCTTCTTTCCTCCCGCAGGGAGCTCATGAAGAAGAAGTGCGCCGAGATCGGCCTCGAGTTCGTGGACGCCACGGCTCCGGACCCCACCGGCGACTCCGGTCTTCCCGGCGCCCAGCAGTTCATCCTTGAGGACGTGCCGAAGATGGTGGCGAAATACGGCAAGGACACGGCGTTCTTCTCCACGAACTGCGCCATGCAGATCCCCCTGATCAAGGCTGTCGTCGATACCGGCGCCATCTATCCCCAGCCCTGCTGCCCGTCGCCCTACCACGGCTTCCCCACGGCTCTCGGCATCGAGTCCGACAGCTCCAAGCCCGGCGACCTCCAGCACGTCATCGATGAAACCCGGCGGATCCTGAAGGAAAAGGGCATGTCCGGCAGGCTTTCCACGTGGCCGGTGCCCGTGGCCATGATGTCCACCGTGGCCTCCACGGAGTACGCCTTCAAGGTCATTGCGGGCGAAGTTCCCTTCGACACGCTCGACATCAAGGTCCTCGAGCAGTGCATGGCCGATTACGCGAAGGTCGCGGTCACGACCAATCCCTACGTTGACGAAGCGGGCAAGAAGTACGACAACTACCTGTTCGTCCTGATGGACTTCCTGACCTACTAAGGGTAAAAGAGGCTGTACCAGGCGAAAGTTATATTCACAACAGGCTGCAGCAAGAGTGGTGTCCGGGGACGAGCGGATTTTTCAACGAAGCGGGAGGCTTGGGAGCGATTTTTTCGGAGCGCTTCCGGTCCGGACCGCAGGGGTTGAATCCGTTCGCCCCCGCTTTTTTTGCGGCCGTCATGCCGATTTTGAAATACAGGGGGTAATGCGTTGAGCGACAGCCTTCTCCAGTTCAGGAATATTTCAAAGAGCTATTATGGAAACAGCGTTCTGGCAAACATCAATTTTGATGTCAGGAAGGGCGAAATCCACGCCCTCATCGGAGAGAACGGCGCCGGAAAATCCACGCTGATGAATATCCTCTTCGGCATGCCCGTCATTACGGGCACCGGCGGATACGAGGGAGACGTCCTGATCGACGGAGAGAAAATCAGCTTCAAGTCCCCTCACGAGGCAATGTATGCCGGAATAGGCATGGTCCACCAGGAATTCATGCTCATACCAGGCTACTCCATTACGGAAAACATCAAGATCAACAGGGAAATCACCACGCCGAACCCGGTCTCCCGTATCTTCGGGAAACGGCTTGAAACCCTCGACATGGCCTCCATGAACGCCGATGCCCGAAAAGCCCTGGACAAGCTCGACATGAACATCGAGGAGTTTACGCAGGTTGCGGGGCTTCCGGTGGGGCACATGCAGTTCGTCGAAATAGCCCGGGAAATCGACAAAACAGGGATCAAAATACTCGTTTTCGACGAGCCCACGGCGGTACTCACTGAATCGGAGGCACAGAACCTTTTGGCAGCGGTCAAACGGCTTGCTGCCAAGGGCATCGGCATTATCTTTATCAGCCACAGGCTTGATGAGATCATCAGCGTTGCCGACAGGGTCACCATCCTCCGGGACGGTGAGCTTGTGGCCACAAAGGACATCAAAGACACCAATGCCGTGGAAATCGCCGCCCTGATGATCGGCCGAAAGGTTGCCATCGACCGGGTCCAGTCCGACAGGCGCAGGATTTCGGACGAAATTATCCTGAGCCTGAAAGACCTTCATGTAGGTATGCCCGGCGAGATGGTCCGGGGCATCGACCTCGACATCCGGAAGGGAGAAATCGTCGGCATCGGCGGTCTTGCGGGGCAGGGCAAGCTCGGCATTGCCAACGGCATCATGGGAACCTATCCGGCCAGGGGCGACGTGGTCTTCAACGGCAAACCCATGATCCTGGGCGACCCCCGTGCCGCCATGGCCTCGGGGATGGGATTCGTCAGCGAGGACAGGAAAGGCGTCGGCCTTCTGCTCAACGAGTCCATCGAGCTGAACATCGCCTTTACAGCCATGCAGGTGGGAAACAAATTTCTGAAGCAGGGAGGCCCTTTCCGCTTCCAGGATGACGACGGGATTCGGAAGCATGCCCTGAAGATGATCAAAGACCTTGATATCCGCTGCGAGTCCCCCGTCCAGCACGCCGGCAGCCTGAGCGGCGGCAACCAGCAGAAGGTCTGCGTAGCCAGGGCCCTCACCCAGGATCCGGTCTTTCTTTTCGTCTCGGAGCCCACGAGGGGCATCGACATCGGCGCGAAGAAGCTGATCCTCGACCTGCTGCTGAAGCTCAACGAAGAGGAGGGGATGACTATCGTCATGACCTCTTCCGAACTGGCGGAGCTGCGGAGCATCTGTGACAGGATCGTCATCGTCTGCGAGGGCAAGGTGGAAGGCGTGCTGCCGCCCGATGCCTCCGACGCGGAATTCGGCCTGATGATGTCCGGCAGCCGGGGCGGAAAAACGGAAGATTCACCGGAGAGGAGTGCCGATCATGGCTGAGATGAACGGAAACGGAAACAACCTTGCGCGGGCCTCCCGGAACCTGCTGGGAGATATCGGCCTCCCCACGGTGATCATTGCCGTCTTCTGGGTACTCACCCTGGTCGCCGGCCACTTCGTGGGGATTTCCATGTCCACCCTCGTGAGCGACACCATCAAGCGGGCCGGAATGAACGGCATCCTCGTCCTCGCCATGGTGCCCGCCATCCAGTCGGGCACGGGGCCGAACTTCGCCCTTCCCATCGGCATCGTCTGCGGGCTCCTGGGCCTCGTCACCGCCATCGAGATGGACCTGACGGGAATGACCTGGCTCCTGACATCCTTCGCCCTCGCCTTACCCCTCGCGGCCGCTGTGGGCTACGGCTACGGCAAGCTGATGAACGCCGTCAAGGGTTCCGAAATGACCATCGCCACTTATACGGGCTTCTCCATCGTGGCCCTCATGTGCCTGGCGTGGCTCATGATTCCCTTCCGCAACCCGAAAATGGGCTGGTTCATCGGCAAGGGGCTCCGGGAGACCATCCAGCTCGACGCCGTGGGAGGAGCCCAGATCCTCAACAACTTTCTTCTGTTCACCGTGGGTGATGTGATCGTTCCCACGGGTCTTCTTCTTACCTTTGCCTTTTTCGCCTTCCTCGTCTGGCTTTTCTTCAGGTCGAAGCTCGGAATCGCCATTTCCGCCGGAGGCATCAATCCGAAATTCGCCCAGGCCGCCGGTCTGAACATCGACCGGAATCGGGTGCTGGCAAACGTGGTTTCAACCATCCTCGGCGCCATCGGGATCATCGTCTACTCCCAGAGCTACGGGTACGCCCAGCTCTACACTGCACCCCTGATGATGGCCTTCCCCGCCGTAGCGGCAATCCTCATCGGCGGAGCCACCGCCTCCCGGGCGAAGGTGTCCCACGTGGTCATCGGCGTCGTCCTCTTCCAGGGACTGCTCACCACGGCCCTCCCGGTGGCCAACGAAATCTTCGTCGGCACCGACCTGTCGGAAATCATGCGGATGATCATCCAGAACGGAATCATACTTTACGCCCTGACCCAGGTAAAAAGAGGTGTACAGTGATGGACGGACTCAACAGGAACTCGAACGGCGCAGGATCCTGGATTCTTGAAAACCTGGTGACCATTATCTTCGTGGCTTTTACCCTCTTCGGCTTCATGGTCTCCAGCGGGGTATCCGTGGGTTACTTCTTCTCCGAGCTCTCCAGCAGAGTGTTCCGGAACTCCTTCCTCGTCCTCTCTCTTATCATCCCGGTCCTTGCAGGTCTCGGGCTCAACTTCGGCATTGTCATCGGCGCCATGTCCGGCCAGGTGGCCATCGCCATCGCCCGCTACTTTGAAATGGGAGGTCTGTCGGGCCTCCTGTTCTGCTTCGCCGTGGCCATGGTGGCTGCGGCTTTCTGCGGCTACTTCACCGGGAAGCTCTACAACAAGACCCGTGGCCAGGAAATGATCGCCAGCCTCATCGTCGGGTTCTTCGCCAACGGCATTTACCAGTTCCTCTTCCTCTTTGTCGTCGGCGTGATTATCGCCGTTCCCGCAACCCATCCCATGATCAAGCCCGACGGCATCGGCATACGGATGACCGTGGACCTTGTTCCGGTCAAACAGGGTGGTCTGAAATACGCCCTGGACAACATTTACCAGATCCCCTTCGTCCATGCTCTTCTTATCGTTGCGGTGGGACTGCTCCTGCTGCTGGCCGTCCGGTACTGGCTCAACATACGGAAAGGCCGCTCCTACCTGAACAGCCCCTTGTCCCTCGTCGTCAACGGCGGCCTGTGTCTCGCCATCGCAGGTGTGGCGATCCACGCCATGGTCACGAAATCACCGCTCATGATGGTGCGCAAGGTTCCCGTGGTAACGGGGCTGCTGATCATCGGCCTCTGCGTGTTCACGGTTCTCATCATGAAGACCAAGCTGGGGCAGGATTTCCGGTCGGTGGGTCAGAGCCAGCACACGGCGGAAGTCTCGGGGATCAACGTGGACAGGACGAGGATAATCGCCACCATGATCTCCACCGTACTGGCGTCCTGGGGGCAGATCATCTACCTCCAGAACATGGGCACTCTGAACACCTACAACGCCCACACCCAGATAGGCATGTTCTCCGTGGCGGCCCTTCTCGTCGGCGGCGCCTCCACCTCGAAGGCCGGCATAACCCACGCCATCTTCGGGACCATCCTCTTCAACGCCATGTTCATCATGTCGCCCGAGATCGGCCAGTCCCTCTTCGGACAGGCCATACTGGGAGAATACTTCAGGACCTTCATGGTCTACGGCGTCATCGGCGTGGCCCTTGGCATCCACGTCTGGAAGGCCAACAAGAAGAGCCGGATCATGGTGGAATAAAGAGAGTCCGGGGCAGGCAGGCAGCCCCGCCGCCGGACAACCAGCGCCCCCCGCCTTTCCGGCAAGGAAAGGGGGGGGCGCTGTTGTTACATTCTCGTACTCTTTCGCGCAACAACAAGTTTTACCTCTCAATCGTTTTTTCAACAGTCATGTGAATGGAAATCGCAGTATGCCAAGTCGGAAAAACAAAAAATCAATAGCGATGCAAATTTCTGCGCCTGTATTGGAAGAAAAACAGTATCACTGGTTTTCTTCCTAAAATATTCTCATTACCCAGAAAAGCCATTATGTTTTGGGACACTATTCAGGACAATTTACAGCTGTCAGGAGATGAAATATCTTACACTTGTCTCAGCTGAGTATGTTATTTCTAAATTTTTCATCGTGTTTTCGGGAGATGTTAAAGGGGGAAATCCGGTTCTCTCTTGATATGTGAAGTATTGGGGGCCATCTTCAGATAGTAGTCCCTAAGGAAAACTGAAGTTCCCAATTTAAAGCCTTCTTTGCCTTGTGTTTTTAACCATCTGATTCCCGAATGATTCCCGAAATTTGAGGCAGACTTATTTGCTCTTTTTCCGTCAACTTATGCAATTCCATACGACGTGCCAAGGAGAGAGAATGATAATGGAAAAAAGTATGACTTTTTTGGCAACTGGAGATTCTCTAATCCTCAAGCATCTCCCGGACTATCCTGAATTCGCGGCAGTAAAGGACTTTATCCTTACAGCCGAGGCAAGGATTACCAATCTGGAAACAACACTTACCGATGGGAATTGCTTCCCGTCCGCTTATTCTGGAGGAACCTGGCTGACTTCCCGCCCGGACGTTATCCAGGACCTGAAGAAGTTTGGTTTCAATATTTTCTGCTGGGCCAACAACCACACCATGGATTACTCCTATGAAGGGCTTTTAATGACCAAAGCCAGCCTGGATACTGCCGATGTGGCGCACTGCGGAGCGGGGGAAAATCTTTACGAGGCTTCAAAACCTGCAATGGTAGACCTTCCCTCCGGAAGGGTCGGCGTTATATCAATATGTTCATCATTTGAACCGGCTGCTCAGGCCGGAATCCAGTCTCAGAGCCAACCCGGACGCCCCGGACTGAACCCTTTGCGTTTTTCCACCACATTCACGGTGACACCGGAACAGATGAAAGCCTTGAAAGAAATTGCTGCCGCCACGAAAATCAACAATCGTACGGATGTTTCCAAAATACAGGGATACACTCTCAGGGAGCCGGAGGGAACCTTTGATTTTGGAAGTTCCCGTTTTGCTGTCGGAGATACTCCCGGACGCATGACCCGGCCTAACAAGGCTGATATAGAGCGAACAGTTGATACGATCCGCGATGCATTGCTTTCCGTCGATTATGTTGTAGTCGCAGTACATTCCCATGAAATAAAGGACGTTACTAACGACGAACCTGACTTTTTCTACGAGGAGTTTGCCAGAAAGTGTATTGATGCCGGTGCCTGCGCGGTGGTAGGAGGAGGAACACATCAGTTAAAGGGGATAGAAATGTACAAAAAGAGGCCCATTTTTTATTCCCTTGGGAATTTCATTTTTCAGAATGCGTTCGTAGAAAAGCTCCCCCCCGACTATATGGAAAAGAACGGGCTTCCCCTCGATACACGGACGGCCTCAGCGTTCCAGGCGAGAAGTGAAAGGGCGTCTGTTCCCCTTCACAATGACGCGGCGAACTTTCAGACAGTTCTTCCCTGGTTCCGTATGGAAGGCGACCGATTGACGAAGCTTGTTCTCAAACCCATATCTCTTGGACAAAAATTGCCGCAATATTATTCCACCTGGCCAAGAGTGGCTGATGAAGCCGAAAGCCAGGCTATTTTCGATACACTGGTAAGATTAAGCGCCCCTTATGGAACCAAATTGGTGAAAAGAGAAGATTTGATTGAGGTGGAGCTCTAAAAAGGACATAAAGAAAGCTCCGGTTTTGGCTGAATTTTTCATGACGATCAGCACCAGGAGGGATGCCCATGTACGCACATATAGAAGAACTGGCGGACAGGATGACGGAGAAGCTTGTCGCCTGCCGCAGGGATTTCCACAAGCACGCGGAAAGCGGATGGTTCGAGATGAGGACGGCCTCTCTCATCGCCAGGCGTCTCACCGATATGGGCTATGAAGTCCTTGCAGGTCGTGACGTTTGCCTTGACGAATCCCGCATGGGACTGCCCCCGGAAGAAGAGCTCGAGAAGAACTGCCTCCGGGCGAAGGAACAGGGGGCTGACACGGAATTCCTTGAGAAAGTCCGGGGCGGCTTCACCGGGGTAATGGGAATCCTCCGCTGCGGGGAAGGCCCCACTGTGGCCCTCCGGTTCGACATCGACGCCCTGGGCGTGGT
Source organism: Synergistaceae bacterium (assembly GCA_018436595.1). Classification (GTDB taxonomy): domain Bacteria; phylum Synergistota; class Synergistia; order Synergistales; family Aminobacteriaceae; genus Aminivibrio. The sequence continues at coordinate 108,060 of JAHDLC010000001.1, forward strand.
GGAAGACGCCTCCCCCGGTCACCGTCCATTCCGGGAAGGCTTCAGTTCCGTGAACCCCGGCATGATGCACGCCTGCGGCCATGACGGCCATGCAGCCATCGGCCTTGGCGTGGCGGAGATCCTCATGGCGGTGAAAGACGGCCTGCGGGGCACCGTCAAAATCATTTTCCAGCCTGCCGAGGAAGGAGTGCGGGGTGCCAAAAGCATCGTGGACAAGGGGCATCTCGACGGCGTGGATTTCGTCCTTGCCTGCCACGTCACAGAGAGGACCACCGCCGAGGACAGGGGCACCGACATCACCGCCGGGACGGGCGGCTCCCTGGCCACCTCCAAGATGGACGCATACTATTACGGAAAATCCGCCCACGCCGGTGGCGACCCCCAGGAAGGACGCAACGCCCTTGCCGCCGCCGTCACTGCCGTCCAGAACCTGCTGGCCATCCCCCGGAACAGCAAGTCCGACACCAGGGTCAACGTGGGTACCCTTCACGCCGGTTCGGGGAGGAACGTCATCCCGGAATTCGCAAAAATGGAGCTGGAAGTCCGGGGCAAAACCAGTGAGGGAAACATCTACATGGAGCAGTGGGCCCAGCGGATCCTCCGGACGGCCGCCGAAATGCACGACTGCACCTGCGAAGTGAAGAAAATGGGGGAGGCCTTCCTTCTGGAAAGCGACAGGCCTCTCATGGAACTCATCCGGGACGTTTGCGAACAGAACCTCGGCACCGTTAAAGTTCACCCCCAGCTTCGCCGGGAGGCCTCGGGCAGCGAAGACTTCTCCTACATGATGAAGCGGGTGCAGGACCAGGGAGGGCAGGCCTCCATGCTGCGGATCCTCACCGAAACGGCTGCCGTTGCCCACAACAGCAGATACGACTTCGACGACACCGACGCCCTGCCCAAGGCAGTCAAGGCCATCAGCGCCGTAACCTTCAGGCTCCTCTCGGGAGGCTGCAGGTGCTGAAGAGAAAGCATCCCGTAAAACGATTGGGGAAAAACTCCAGTTAACTCGAGTGATCACGTTGAAAGGGGTTGATGCCACGGACGTTCCTTCACTCTTTTCTCCCGTAAATTCGGGCTTTTTAGAAAAAAGAAATAACTGTTCGAGACTTCAACGGCAATGCCGCCGGATTGTATTGACGACGGCGGAGGAGTAAAAATGAAAAAAACAGGAGGAATCAAGATGAAGAGAAAGCGTACTATGATTTTTGTTACAGCGCTTGCACTGATGGTTCTCCTCTCCTTCAGCGGAGTAAGTACTGCTGCATCCGGCCGCGATGACATCAATCTGTCGTTGAATCAGGTAATAGAAACTCTCAACCCTTTTAACGTCAGTTCAATTATTTGCACTCAGCTTTACTGCCAGATATATGATGTATTGTTTTTCCAAAACGATGCGGGAGAGCTGGAACCCCGCCTTGCGGAAAGTTTTGAACTGGCTGAGGACAATGTAACCTATACTGTACACCTGCGCGACGGGGTCAAGTTTCATAACGGCAAGAAACTTACCGCAGAGGACGCCGCATGGTCAATCGACTACGCGCTTAAATCCGGGCCCTACAAAATGATACGTCCGAAGGTTCCCGGATATAAAAGCGTAAAAGTGATCGATGACCTCACCTTCCAGATTGTTTCGGACGGACCGAATCCAACCCTTCTGAACAATATATCCATCTGGGTCAATATCCTTTGTAAAGAGGAAGTCCTTGCTGCCGGCGAGAAATTCGGGATTGAGTGGATCCCGTGCGGAGCGGGGCCATATGTGATTTCATCCTATAATCCGGATACGGAAATAGAGCTCAAGGCTTTCGAGGATTATTATCAGGGACCAGCTTCGATTAAAAAAGTAAATTACAAAATCCTCACCGACAATAACACCATAACGGTTGCTTTTGAATCGGGCGAACTGGATCTCATTGTCGTGCCTACGGCCGCATGGACGAGATTCAAGTCGAACAGCGACTATAATACCTACCTCTCTCCTACCAATCACACGAGCTTCTTCCATATCAACTCAATTCGGGGCGATGTACTTTCAGACAAGCGCGTCCGCCAGGCATTCTCCTACGCCATGGATCGTGAGATGATGGTAATAGCTGCCTATGACGGCATCGCCCAGACCGCGTACTCCCTGTTCAATCCCTCTTCCGTGTTCGGCGGTTTCACCGTGGAAGAAATGGAGAAAGCCGGAATTCCGAGTTACCAGTACGACCCTGAAAAAGCGAAGACCCTCCTTGCTGAGGCAGGTTACCCGAACGGCTTTGATGCGGGGAAGATTTTGTGTATCAGCGGCAGCTACTGGGAGAAAATGTCCACTGTTTTTCAGGCCAATCTTGCGGATATTGGCGTAAAAGTGGATATTGAAGTGGCTGATTCAGCTTCCTGCAGGGCACGCAGGTATGACCAGGACTATGATATTTCCAACACGGGTACTAATTTCACGCCGGAAGCCACGTACGGCTACATTTATTTCAAGTACTTGAGCGATGAAGCCAGAAAGGCGGGAGAACGAACTGAACTTGGTCTTAAGGACCGCGAACTTGATGATGTTTACAGGAAAGTACTCACGGAAATGAACAGGGAAAAGCGAAAAGCTGCCTATCTTGATCTGAACCGCCTCCTTCAGGACAGGATGTACACCATACCAACGTTCCACAAGGCGATACCCTATGCCTACAGCAAAGATCTGGTCTGCGACGAGATCAACACAAACTATTACTATATCTACAAGTTCCACTGGAAATAAACAGAAAAGTCTTAGGAAACAAGATTTAGGAAAGTAATCTTTTGGAGGCGCATGGTCTGCACGGTTCAAAATTTCGGCCATGCGCCATTTCCAGGAATGCGATGGAGCGAAAACACCATGATCAAATACATCATCCGGCGGCTGATTGTTCTGATTCCAATCATAATTGGCGTGACGCTGGTAGTCTTCACCATTCTCGAGATGACTCCCGGCGATCCTGCAAAAATGATGCTCGGTGACGGCGCAACACTGGAACAATTTCAGGCTTTCAACGCGAAATTTGGGCTCGACAAGCCATTCGTCTATCGCTTTTTTAATTACATTCTTCAGCTGTTCACCCGGTTTGATTTCGGAACCTCCTGGCTTACATCCAGGCCTGTCCTTGACACGCTGAAGGCAAGAGTTCCGATAACGCTCATCATTGCCGTATCCAGCATCGCATTTGCCAGCATCATAGGTGTTTCTCTTGGTGTCATCTCAGCCGTGAAGCAATATTCAAAACTAGACTACATATCCCGCCTTACAGCCATGATACTGGCTGCAGTTCCCGTTTTCTGGCTGGGGATGATGCTGGCTATACTGTTTGCGCTGAAACTCGGATGGCTTCCATCAAGCGGGACAGGGAGCTGGAAGCACTATATCCTTCCAATGATGACTCTGGGCCTGCCCTATTCTGCCCGTATCCTGAGAAGCACGAGGGGTTACATGCTCGAAGCTGTCCGCCAGGATTTTGTACGTACCGCCCGGTCGAAAGGTGTACCTGAAAGGGTCGTTATTTGGAAACATGCGTTCCTTAACGCCTGTCTGCCCGTAATAAACACTATCGGCGTGTACATGGGAGGCCTTCTTGGCGGAGCGGTGGTAACAGAGAACGTATTCGGGTGCAATGGCCTGGGCAGCTTTATCATAAACTCGGTGAAGAGGAAGGATATACCGGCAGTCACTGGCGGAACGGTTTTTCTGGCGATCATATTTGCCCTCATCCTTCTTTCTGTGGACATCCTGTATGCTTTTGTGGATCCAAGGATAAAAGCCCGCTACACGGCAAAGGGGGCGAAATAGACATGTTTATGGGGAAAAAGTCCTCCCGCAGCATGTCTCCCCTTCAGGAGACGATATATCGCTTTAGCCAGAACAAGGTGTCCCTGATCGGCCTGGCTGTCGTAATTCTTCTTTTACTCGTCATCATATTCGGAGAGTTTGTGACTCCCTTTGAGAATGGTGTAAAGCAGAACATCCGAATACGCCTCCAGGGGCCAAGCGCCGAACACTGGTTCGGTACAGATGCCTACGGGCGGGATATTTTTACGCGAGTTCTTCACGGGACAAAATACACAATGATGATAGCGTTCCCTGCGACTTTTATCGCTGAGGTAATCGGCATTATCCTCGGAGCGTGTGCTGCGTTCTACAGCAGATGGTTCGACAACATTTTGATGCGCGTCCTTGACGTGTTCCAGGCTATTCCAGGACAGCTGCTCGCTCTGGCGGTTGTGGCAGCTTTGGGGGGATCGATTTTTAACCTTGTGATTGCGATGCTAATAGCGAGAATTCCTGCAAGTGTACGAACGGCCAGGTCCATAATGATTTCTCTTGTCGGACAGGAGTACATCGATGCCGCACGATCCTACGGCAGCAGGGATTACCACCTGATTTTCCGGCACGTTATTCCGAATTCACTTGGTGCCATGATTGTAAGCATGACGATTAACCTTTCGGCCATTACTCTGCAGGTTTCAAGCATGTCCTACATCGGTTTGGGCGTAAGCCCTCCCACCCCCGAGTGGGGAGCCCTCCTGAGCGAGGCGCGGGAATTCATCATAACTGCTCCGCATATGATCATCTTCCCCGGGATTGCAATCCTGCTGACGGCTCTCTCCTTCAACCTGGTGGGAGATGGTCTGCGGGACGCTCTTGACCCAAGGCTCAGGGACTGATGGAGGAAAGGCTTATGAATACATCGAATAATATGCTGCTAAAAGTTGAGAATCTCCAGGTGGTCTACAAAGCGCGAAGAGAAACTGTGTACGCAGTCAACGGAGTCAGTCTCTCCCTCAAAAAAGGCGAGACGTTGGGTCTGGTGGGTGAAACAGGTGCCGGGAAAACCACTACAGCCTACGCGATACTGCGGGTCCTGCCCGACCGTACTGCAAAGGTTGTTAACGGAACGATAGAATTTGAAGGCAAGAATCTGCTTGAAGTCCCTGAAAATCTTATGCGCCACGGTATACGGGGGGAAAAGATCGCCATTATTTTTCAGGACCCCATGTCTGCCCTCAATCCTATCATGAAGGTCGGAGACCAGATTGCAGAAGCGCTCAAATTCCATAACAAGGAAGAACTTTCACCGGAAAAGATCGAAGAACAAGTTGACAGGACACTTGAACTCGTCGGTATTCAAAAGGAGCGAAAGTATGATTTCCCTCACCAGCTGAGCGGAGGGATGAAGCAGCGTGTCGTGATAGCAATAGCCCTTGTCTGTGAGCCGGTCCTCATCATAGCCGATGAGCCTACGACCGCACTGGATGTGACTATCCAGGCCCAGGTTCTTGCCATGATTGACGAGCTTCGCGAGAAGCTCGGGACCGCTATGATCCTCATCACCCATGATCTCGGAATTGTTGCCCAGATGTGCGATAACGTAGCTATCATGTATGCCGGAGAGATCATAGAGATAGGTTCCGTTGAGGAGATTTACTCAGGAAAAATGCAGCACCCCTATACCACCGGACTCTTCGGTTCCCTGCCGGACCTGGAGAAGAAGACTGACCGTCTGTACCCTATCGAAGGTCTTATGCCGGATCCTACGGATCTTCCAACGGGCTGCAAGTTCAATCCCCGATGTCCGCGCTGCATGGACATCTGCAGAGAGGTCCAGCCTGGATTTTCCGTGGAAGGCACTCACAGGGTCGCATGTCATCTTTATGGCGGCGGTACGGGGAGGGAAACAGATGAGTGAGAAAAAAAAGCCTATACTGGTCGTAAATAACCTGAAAAAATATTTCAGGACGAAAAAGGGCCTTCTTCATGCGGTTGACGACGTTTCATTCACGATTGACGAAGGCAGGACTCTCGGTGTCGTGGGCGAATCGGGCTGCGGGAAATCCACACTTGGGAAAACGATACTGCGCCTTACAGAACCCACCGGCGGCGAAGTGTTTCTCGAAGGAGAGGATATAGTCTCCATGAATGAGAAACAGCTTCGAAAGACCCGCCTGAAAATGCAGATGATATTTCAGGATCCCTATTCAAGCATCGATCCGCGTATGAGTGTCGCCCAGATCATATCCGATCCTTTGAAGGTCAATCGTCTCTGCGGCAGCAGAAAGGAAATTGATGACCGTGTAGACAGAATGATGGATGTAGTCGGGCTTGCTCCGCGGCTGAGAGATTCCTACCCCCATGAACTGGATGGGGGCCGCAGGCAGAGAATAGGCATTGCCCGGGCTCTCGCTCTCGATCCTAAATTCATAATCTGCGATGAACCGGTTTCCGCTCTGGATGTTTCGATACAGGCGCAGATTATCAATATCCTCATGGATCTGAAGGAAGAAAAGGGTCTTACTTACATTTTTATCACCCACGATCTTTCGGTCGTCAAACATATCTCCGATGAAATAGCCGTGATGTACCTCGGACAATGTGTTGAAAAAGCTTCGTCTGATGAACTGTTCTCTCAACCGCTTCACCCCTATACGAAAGCCCTTCTTGCGGCGATTCCCGTGCCCAACCTTTCGAAGAGGCATGCCAGGCCGACAGTCATCAGGGGGGAGGTCGGCAATCCTATTGACCCCGCACCCGGCTGCCGTTTTGCCCCCAGGTGTGATTTTGCCACCGAAAAATGTGTCGGCAGAAATCCTGAACTCAGGGAAGTGGCTAATGGGCATTTTGTGGCATGCTTGCTGCATAACGGCGAAATGTAGCTTGAAACGTCCCGGTTTTTTCCCGGGACGTTTCACATATGGTCCCGTATAGGAATGAAAAATCAGTGCCGGCAGTTGGATGATGAAAGGCAGGGAATGAATCCCGCGTCACGTTGTACAATAAAACAGTCCGGTTTGGGCGTCAGAAATCCGGAATGAAAAGCAGGGATGAAAAAGGCGGTGGCATGAAGTGATCATAGGAGTTCTTGGCCCGGCTGACAGTGTTGCCCACGTAATGAAGGTTGCTGAGAAGAGCGAACCTTACATCGACCTGGTCCCGATGGTGTATCGAAACTATTGTGAGGCCGTGGAAATGCTGGAGTCAAGGCAGCGGGAACTCGAAGGCGTTCTCTTTACTGGTTTCGAGATTTTCACCTACGCGAGCGGCCTTGTGAAACCTCTTGTCCCGTGGGAGCACACGAGCTGTAATGTGATGACGCTTTCCTGCAGTATCCTTCTGGCAGGTTCAAAGGGATACGACGTCACAAAAATGAGTTTTGATGGATTTGGAACGCTGAACAACATAATTCTCGACGCATACCTGGAAATAGGGTATTCTCCGGATCAGTTGCAGGTGTATGTTCCGAGAAGGCGAAAAAACAACGAAAAAAATTACATTGACTACCTTTGTGATTTCCATACGGACCTTTTCAAAAGAGGAAAAATCAGCTGCTCCATTCATGGATCCAGCGAATCCTACGCCCGGCTGAAAGAAACTGGTCTCCCGTGCTTTCGCCGGATGTTTTTTTCCGAACCTGTGAGAGAGCAGCTCATAAAACTCCGGCTTCGTCACCAGATTTCAGAGAACAGCGGAAGCAATGCTTCAGTTATTTCTGTAGAGATGGACGTTGTGGACCATTATGCCGTCTATGGAAAAAGCGAACTCGAAACCTTCTATAGGACCAAACAGGTAACAGAATCCATTTATGTATTCGGACAGAAGATAGGAGCGGCAGTTATCGGAGCGACCAATGGGCGGCATTATATTTTTACGAACACAGCGGCTCTTCGAAATGAGACAAAAAACTTCAAATCCTTTGACCTGCTTGGATCTCTCGTTGCGGATGGGGCTGTGAACAGGGTTCATATCGGCATCGGCATGGGAAAGAATGCATTCGAGGCAAAAAGCAACGCCGACTACGGAAGAGAAAAATCAAGTCTTTCAGGTGAGAACAGCCTGTATATAGTTTTCGGAGACAAAACTGTCAAAGGACCCCTGACTCCTGCAGGCGGTAGCCCTCAGAAAAGGCAGAATGACCGGCTTCAGGAAATATCCCGTAAATCGGGATTAGGTCTTTTGACGCTTCAGAAGCTTGACCAGGTGCTGAAACAATATCGTATTGACGTAGTAACCCCTGTAGACTTGGCCCGAATTTACGGCGTGAGTCCCAGAAGTATGAACCGGATTCTTTCGAAACTTGAATCCGCCGGAAGCTATATACAGTATGTCGGGACGGATGTTCGGCATGAAGTCGGACGGCCCAGCCGCCTTTTGAAAATTAACCTGGGGTAGAGAACGGCTCCGTCAATCAAAAAACGGATCATTGCGGAACAGGTAATTTCTCCGCCTGAAGAACAGCGCCCCCCGCCTTTCCCTGCCGGAAAAGCGGGGGGCGTTTTTGACCGTTCGTTTCAATGCTTCACACGCCGGAGACTGCCGGCGGGAACTTCAGTACCCGTGCCGCTTTTTGTTCATCTCTTTCGCGAACTTGCGGGCGTTCTTCATGCCGCCCACTTCAGCAAACATGACGGAGATCTTTTCCGACTCGATCTGCCGGGAGTTCAGCCCCTCATACCCGGCTTCCTTCTTCAGCTTCTTCCAGGCCGCCAGCCGTTCCGTCGAAAGCAGTCCTTCGTCCATAGCCCGCCGGACCGCGCAGCCCGGCTCCCCCGAATGGGTGCAGTCCCGGAAGCGGCACTCTGCGGCCAGTTCACCGATATCCGCAAAAGCCTTTGAAAAATCGGCACTTTCAATGCCCAGCTCCCTCATTCCGGGAGTGTCGATCACCGCTCCGCCCTCCGAAAGCGCTATAAGCTCCCGCCTCGTGGTGGTATGGCGCCCCTTGTCGTCGTTCCGCAGCCCCCTGGTTGCCAGGGCGTCCCACCCCAGCAGCCGGTTGATCAGGGTGGACTTTCCCACGCCGGAGGAGCCGATGAAGGCCACCGTTTTCCCCCGGCCCAGGTAGTTCCGCACGGAGGTCCATCCGTCTTCCGACAGGCTCGAGGTCACCAGAACCTCCGCGCCGCAGGACACCGTCCCTATCTCCGCGAGCCTGCGGGCCAGGTCGGTGCACAAATCGGCCTTCGTCAGCACGACCACCGGGACGGCGCCGCTGTCCCAGGCCACGCCCAGGTAGCGCTCCATTCTCCGCAGGTTGAAATCATTGTTCAGGGACATGCAGAGAAACACGGTGTCGATGTTCGCCGCCACCACCTGTTCGTCGTTGGACGTCCCCGCAGCCTTCCGGATGAAGGCGCTCTTCCTCGGCAGCACGGCATGGATGATTCCGTTGCCGCCTGCATCTTCGCTCCGGTCGAGCAGGACGAAATCGCCCACCGCCGGGAAATCGGACAGGGTCCCGGCCTCAAAACGGAACTTTCCCGAAACCTCCGCCGTCAGTTCGCCCCTCTCGGCTACGACCGTGTAGAGGTCCCTGGACTGGGAAACGATCCTCCCCGGGAAAAGCCCGGGGTATACCGCAGAGGCCCCGGCGAGGAGTTCCCGCCCGAGACCCAGATTTTCCATATCTATGGTGTTCACTTTTCACCCTCCAAAAGATGAGATTGTGGAAGTCTTTTGGGAGGCGTATACAGAACCTTACCGTGTACGCACCTCCCGGAATGCCGCAATCTCCGGGGCGCAGGTCTTCAACATACAACAACAGCTCCTTAAGAAAGAAATATGTGCCGCCGCCTGATGATAGCACTCGGGAGCCGTTTTTCAACAAACTTTTTTTGTTTGGCGGAACCCGTTTTTGAGTTTTTTTCCGGGGGTGTCTTTTCTTCGGGGAAGCCGTGCCCGGACCCGGCTTGACGTCTGTTCTTTCATGGCGTAACGTATGAAATGAAAGGAGTTGATTTCCATGGCCGTTGCCGCCTTTCAGGAAAAAGAGGAATTGCGCAGAATAGTTGACTCCATGAGCCCTGATGACATCAGAAAGCTGCTTGATTACGCCGCCTTTCTCCGTTTTCTTGAAGATCGGGAAGATGCTGAGGATGCGGCTTACATTGCGGCGAACAAGGATGAGCCAAGCATCCCGCTGGAAGAAGCTTTGAAGGAGCTTGGGCTTTGAGCCCGACGTATTCGGTATCGATCAAGAAAGATGCCGTTAAGGCAATTGCGGGTTTTGACCGGATGTACCAACGCCGTATTGCTGAAGTTCTGCGGACTCTGGCGTCTGATCCAAGACCCCGGGGCTGCGCACCTTTGAAAGGAATTCCGGATACCTGGCGTGTTCGTGTAGGAGACATCCGTATTGTCAATGAAATCAATGACAGTGTTCTCCTTGTGCTCGTTGTCCGGATTGCCCACAGAAGAGATGTGTACAGGAAATTATAAAAACACCTGGAGACGTCGATTCGTTACTGCATCCCGTTTCTCAATCCCTATCCCTTTCTGAAGACAAACAAACCCCGATGCCCCCATGGTGCAGGGAAGGTCACAGAACCGCTGAAGGTCGTATCCGATGACGGGGGAGCGAAATGGAGCAGAAGGAAAATCAGAAAGAAATCAACCAGACGGAATGGAACAACCCCGACAACTGGTCGGTGGGCTTCTACTTCAGCAAGAAAGACAGCCGGACCTGGGTTCCGAAGTCCATCCCGTGGATGGGATGGACTCTCAACCTCGGCAGCCGGGCGGGGGCTTTCTGGATGATAGGCTTTCTTGTTGGCCTGCCTTTGCTGATCGTCCTGCTGATGAGCCTGGTCTGCGGAAAATAAGAAAGTCGTCAGAAAGAAATCACCGGCCGGATCCTGAACGTACCGGAAAACCGATGCCGGTGGTGGTGCCGATGCAAAACCGCCATAGTTAACTCATGCCGGGACAACCAGCACCTTCCTGGACCTGTCCCCGTGCATGGCGGCGATTATTGCGGATTTCCCCCCCCTTCAAAACCATTTCCTTCGTTTGAAAAAGGAAACAAGGCTGAGGGCTACCGTAATCATGACGCCCCAGATCAGGTAGTAGCCGAAGGGCCATTTCAGCTCGGGCATGTATGTAAAGTTCATTCCGTACACTCCGGCGATGAACGTCATGGGGATGAAGATCGTGGAAATGATGGTGAGCACCTTCATGATTTCGTTCATGCGGTTGCTGACGCTGGACAGGTAGGTATCATGAATGCCGCCAAGAATGTCCCGGAAGGTTTCCACCATGTCGATGATCTGGATGATGTGGTCATACAGGTCCCGCAGAAAGACCCTTGTTTCCGGCCGGATCAGGACGGTTTCGCTCTTTTCCAGTGCGCCGACCTCTTCGCGCAGCGGCCAGACGGCCTTGCGGAAGCTCAGAATTTCCCGTTTCAGCTTATGAACTTCCTGAATATCCCCCGGCCTGGGATGAACCAGGATACGGTCGTCCATGTTCTCGATCCGGTCCCCGATACGCTCAAGGGCCAGGAAATAATGATCCACCGCGGCATCCATGAGAGCGTAGGCAAGAAAATCCGCTTTCAGTGAACGGATTCGTCCCTTAGAGTTCCTGATCCGCTCCCGCACAGAGTCAAACACGTCTCCTTCGTGCTCCTGGAAGGAAATGACATAGTTCTCTCCAAAGATCAGGCTGACGTGTTCAATCTCGAGCCTGTTCGCAGCATCATCAAAGGCCATCATTTTCAGGACGGCATAGACGTAGTCCGGAAATTCTTCAACTTTCGGCCGCTGGGTGGTGTTGACGATATCTTCCAGCGTCAGCGGGTGCAGGTCGAAGTGCTTCCCCAGCGACTCAATCAGGGCGACGTTATGGATGCCGCTGACATTGATCCACGTCACGCCGGAGGCTATGGAGCTGTCCCGGCATTGGTCCGGAGAGACATCACCCATTTCCCTGAGCATGGACGCATCATACCGGATGATGTCGATGCGGGCTTTGTCCACCTGCTGCTCACCTATAAAAACCATTGTGCCTGGTGACATGCCGGCCTTGGTTGCGAATCCGGCGTGTATTCTTCGTTCACTTCGTTTCGAGGCTGGCATTTTCTCATCACCCCTGCTTATTTGACCGGCTGACAGTCCGGACCGGCGGATAGGCAAAACGTCCGCGGCGATCCTGAGTCTATAATACGTTTCAGGCGGCCCGTAATCAATTATTTTGAAAAAACGCGCCTGCATCACGGCAGGAAATCCTTGAAACGATGGATCGGGCATAAACGGCGCCGTTTTTGCCTTCCGTACGAGGTCTATAATGTTCGAAACGGCGGCACCATGTTTCTGCTTCGCCAAAAGGAGGAAATCACGCCATGAAACCACGAATCAGCATGGTCACTCTCGGAGTCCGGGATCTTGAGAGAGCGGTGAAATTCTACGGGGAGGGGCTTGGCTTTCCCATGATGGAAACCTCGCCCGGAGTGGCGTTTTTCCCCCTCAACGGCACGTGGCTGAGCCTGTATCCCCGGGAGGCCCTGGCGGAGGACGCGCAGGTTTCACCTGAGGGCAGCGGGTTTGAATCCTTCACCCTGGCCCACAACGTGCAGTCCGAGGCGGAAGTGGACGAGGTCATGGCCCGGGCGGTCCGGGCAGGGGCAACTGTGGCGAAGCAGCCGGAGAAAGTGTTCTGGGGCGGCTACAGCGGCTATTTCAAGGATCCGGACGGTCACCTGTGGGAAGTGGCGTATAACCCCCATTTCTGGGTCGGCCCCGGAGATTAGCGGAAATGAGGTTTTTCTTCAGTGGTTCTCCTAATTGCAGATGTGCTCTTCAGCTCTGATGTTTGATCCGTTTTTGTGAAAAGAGACCATGAAAAAACAAATTTACAAGATTACATATCCCAATGGAAAAATTTATATCGGAAAAGACCTGACCGGTACATTGACTTATTTTGGAAGTGTTGATTCCTCCTATGTCGAAAAGGATTTCTCAAAGGAAGAACAGTACAATTTTTCAATAACAAAAGAAATACTTTGGGAAACCGAATGTGCTGATAATATTGATATAAACAAGAAAGAAGTAGAATTTATAAGAAAATATCGATCTAATAACCCTGAGATAGGTTACAATAAATGGCCGAAACTCAGGGAGGGGCATGAAGAAAATTATGGGAAATCAATCAGGATTTTCGGGCCATTTACATGGCCGGGTTTCCCGCAAAAGGGTATTTGTCCTTTAGAGTCCGTTTCCAGAAGCGCTTCTGGATTGTATTTATGGACGTTTCCCTACAGAGAGGGTTTTATTGTATATGCCGCTGGGATAACCCGCAGGTCGTTTCTTAAAAGGTTTAAAGAACATACTAAAAACTACCTGTCAGGTGTATATACGATTTTTGATTTGGATGAAATGCGCCAGGGAAAGAAGATCAAAATTTGGCCCGGGTTTTGGATGAAAAAAGATAGGAAGCATCTGGAAAAAGAATTTTTCGCCCGTGAAGCCGAAATAAAAAAATCTATTCAATGCCAACTGTCAGAGTACCGGATATTTCTTTCTGAAGTTCCCGCTACGCCGAGGTTATTGGAAAGGCTTGAAGCTGCCATTATGAATCATCTCTATAGCCTGGAAGCGCCGTTCTCAACGATTCCCGATAAAGGCATGATGCTGGCCTCGCGCTGGGAAAATGAACAACCCATTTTTGTGAACATAGAATGTGAAACGGAGATTTTGGGGATACCGGATGTTTTGACTATTTGATCGGTCTGCGTTTCTGATCAGTCTTTTTTGGGTAAGCGGAAATTAAAAACTTCTTAAGGGATACAAGTCTCTTTTGTGATTTGGGAAAATGAATATTGAACGTTATCTTCTCGTGCGGAGGGGAAAATGAAGGAAATCGACATTGAAGCATGGAGCAGAAAAGAGCATTTTCAGTTTTTCCTGAGAAGCGATCTCCCGTTCTACAATGTGAACTTCAACGTTGACATCACCGGGCTGAAGGAATATGCCCGGTCCTGCGGCCTGTCGCTCACCAATACCCTGCTTTTCCTTTCCGTGAAGGCGCTCAACCGGGTGGAAAACTTCCGGTACCGGCTCATGGACGGAAAAGTGGTCCTGTATGACCGGATCAACCCTTCCTTTGCCTGCATCAGGGCAAATGAAGACCTGTTCAGGATGATCACAGTGGAGTTCGAGGACAATATCTTCGTTTTCGACACAAAAGCAAAGGCCGCGATAGAGCGCAGCACGTCCTATTTCGATCTGTCCCTGCTGAAGGGCCGGTCGGACTTTGCCTTCTTTTCGCCCCTTCCCTGGGTCCCCTTTACCGCCGTCGACCATACGATGAGCCTGAAGAAAGAGGACTGCATCCCGAGGATCTCCTGGGGAAAATTCGCGCAAGCCGACGGGAAGGTGCTGCTTCCCTTCAACATCCAGGTGAATCATATTTTCATCGACGGGGTTCACGTGGGGCAGTATTACGAGAAGCTCCATGAACTGATCCGGGAGCAGATGAAGAAATGACCCCCGGTTCGGTTCCAGCGTGCTGCAGGTTGGGGAAAAAGAGATGAAGCCGGTTGTCATCATCGTTCACGAGGTCCGGGGCATAACGGAGAATCTCAGGCTGCTGGCCTCGCTCCTTGAGTCGGAAGGCTTTTCCGTCGTGCTGCCTTCCCTCTACGGGGACAACTGCGCCGGGAGCGACGAACAGACCTCCTACGACAGGTTTTTCCGGGATGTCGGGATTGAGAAGGCAACGGAGATGATCGGCGAAATAATAACCGCGAACGACGGCGCCGGGATCACCCTGCTCGGGTTCAGCGTTGGTGCCACGATCGCGTGGCGGCACTCGCGAAACGGGAAGGTCCGCTCCGTGGTGGGGTTTTACGGCTCCAGAATCAGGCACTTCCAGGAGGTGGAGCCCCTGGCGGATGTGGATCTGTTCTTCAGCATCGAGCGGGGATTCGATGCTGAAGAGCTCGTGGGCAGGCTGAACGGGAAACAGAACGTCACGGCCCGGCTGATTTCCGGCGACCACGGCTTTTATTCCAAGCTGGACTTCGACTCCCCGGAAATCCGGGAGGCCAACCGGCTGATTCTGGCGTTGTTGAAAGGGGTATAAACGGTCTCAGGGAACAAACGAGGACTGAACAGCGTGCCGGGCGGGATTTAGGGAAAGAAACAGGAGGAGCGGCACACAATCCGGAGCGATCCGGGCAAAAAAGGGGCGATACGATGTCCGAACTGCATGAAGAAGTTTCAATCCGGCTGATCAACGACAAGGTCCGGTTTACCGGCGTTTCCTCGGCCAATCCGGACTCCCCGGTGAGTATCGATTATGTCCCGCCCCTGGGGGACGGAATGGGATTCAGGGGGCTTGAACTGTTTCTTCTCAGCTTCGGGGGATGCAGCGCCACAGCCGTTGTGGCTCTCCTGCGGAAAATGGGGAAGACAGTCACCGGATTTGAAGTCAGGGCAAAGGGTGCCAGGAGCGAGAAGCCTCCCATAAAACTTGAAAAGATCTCCGTCGAGTTTGTCCTTGAGTCGAAGGACGCGGAGGAAAAAGATCTCCGGAGGGCGGTCCAGCTTGCGGAGGAGTCGGTCTGCCCTGTCTGGCAGTTGATAAAGAACAACGTCGACGTCGTTCCGGAATTCAGGGTCATAAAATAGCCGGAAAAGAGACGGCCGGAGCAGGGAATGATCATATATCTGGGTTTTGAGGACATGCAGGCCGTTCTTGGGCTGGCGTCCCAGGTGGAAGGCCTTTTCGGCCCGATGGTCGGGGTCGCCGATTTTGAAACGGCCCTTGAGGGCTGCCTGAAAACGAACCGGGTACTGGGCTGCAAGGAGCAAAACGAACTCTGCGGCGCGGCTATCATCGACCGGAAAGGGAACGAGCTGTGCTGGTTCGTCGTCGATTCCGGGAAGAGAGGGCAGGGGATCGGCGCCCTGATACTGGAAAAAGTGATCGGCGAGCTGGATTCCGCCAGGGAGATGACCGTGCAGACCTTTGCGCCCGGCGTTCCTGAAGGAGGAGCGGCAAGAAGGCTGTATATGAAGTACGGGTTCGCCGACAGGGAAGACGGGGGGCTGAACCCCGCGGGCATCCCGACGGTGATCATGGTCCGGGCAAAGAAATAGAGGGGGCTGCGTTAGGGATGAAAAACTATCCCTGTTGTCCCGAATGAGCGAAGCGATCGCGGAGCATCCCCGGAGGGGGGGAGGGATGATTTAAAGGTCTTAAAGACCGAACCGAGATTCTTCGGGCTTCGCCCTCAGAATGACACCTCCTCCCCGAAGGGGAAGGATCTGCAGTTGAGACAACATCAGAGCGCGAGAGACCCATAATCAGAAAATTTCCTGTATTATGGTGGTGTCTCATAACGTCACGTTCCCTTGACGAGAAATCGGATATAATCACTGAAATCTGAGTGAAGAGAGAACGGGGGGGAAGTCTTCATGCCCTTGCAGGATCTGCTGAACCAGGCCGTGGAAGTGCGGCCGGGGGACCATCTGGTCGCACTCTACGCCGAAGAGAAGGAAATCGAGGACTATGTGACTTCATTCATCCATTCGGCCCTCCTGCGGAATGAGCGGTGTCTTTACATCACGGGGGACGTGGATTCTTCCGCCGTGCTTCAGCGGGTTGAAAGACTCTCAGCCGGTTCCGGCGCCTCCGGAGAACTTCTCGTGCTCGAAAAATCGGACGTGTATTCGAAAGGCGGCAAATTTTCTCCGGACAAGCTGATCTCGTTGATCCAGTCGACGGTTGAAACCGCAGTCAGGGAAGGCTACAGCGGGCTTGCCATAACTGGCGAGATCAGCTGGGTTCTGGATTACGAAGACGGCGAGGATCTCATCATCGAGTACGAGTGGAAGCTGAATGAGTACGTCTTTGACAGGTACCCTGTTTCCGCCCTGTGCCGGTATAACGTAAACAGGTTTTCCCACGAGATGATCCGGAACATTATCCAGCTCCATCCCCTTATCCTCTGGCGGAGCAGAATTCACGAAAACCCCTATTACATCCCGCCGGAAGGCTTCAAGAACAACGCCATAGCACAGTACCAGGTTGATACCTGGCTGAAAAACATTTTCAGTTTTACCAATACGAAAAGCCGGTTTCAGAGCATCGTGGACAGAAAGCAGGAGGAAATGCGCCTGCTTCACAAGAACATGACGAACGGCATCATCATGGCCTTCCTGAAGCTCCTGGAAACCCATGACCCCTACACAAAGGACCACTGTTCGAACGTTGCCTCCCTGGCGTTTCGGCTGGCGGAAAGTCTCGAAATATCCGAGGAGTTCAGTACGAAAATCCACTACGCATCCCTTGTCCATGATATCGGGAAGACCATTGTCCCCCACGGCATCCTGAACAAGCCCGGAAATCTGACGGGGGAGGAATACGGGTACATTAAGATGCACCCGGAACACGGAGCGAACGCTTTGGATCAAATGGACCAGGTGCGGGAAATCGCGCAGGCGGTCCGACATCATCATGAACGGTATGACGGCCGGGGATACCCCGACGGACTGTCGGGGGACGAGATCCCCTTGATGTCGCGGATTATCGCCATTTGCGACAGCTACGACGCCATCACCAATGACCGCCCTTACAGAAAGGCGCAGAGCCGCGACTGCGCCCTCGGTGAAATAGCCGCCTGTGCGGGAACGCAGTTTGACCCGGGATTGGCGGCGCAGTTCATCAGGCTGTTTTCCCCAGAGGAGAAATCTGGTACCTTCTGTTCCGGGCTGTGAAAGTGACGTCCTCTTTGCGCTCACAGGGCAATGCGGGTTTTTCCGGACCGTTTTGATTAAAAACAGGGGGATGGAAAAATGAGTCTCTTGATGAACTATGAAGATCAGAGGTTCACCAGAATTGCCCAGATGGTCTTCGAAGAGCAGCTCAGACGGGACCCCGGGCTTGAAAGCCAGATGGACGAGAGACGACGAAAGATGATGTACGACGATGTGGTCTACAACCTCAGCTTTCTGATGACCTCGGTGTATTTCAGCGACGGCAGGATTTTCGAAGGATATGCCAGGTGGCTCTACGAGCTTCTGTGCAACCTGATGAAAGACCTTGACAGGGACAGGATCATGGAGATCATGACCGGCCACTACAGGATCATGTCGGAAATCCTGGCCGACCATGCCCCGGAAATCCTCACCGGGGACGAGCTGGAAAAAGCGGCGGAATATCTTGACCTGGCGATCGCTGTGACTACCGAAGCCGTAACAGACATCGAACTGTCCACATCTTTCAGCGAAGGCGATTACTACGACATCCGAAAAGCCTACCTGGACGCCCTTCTGCGAAGCCGGACAAAAAACGCCCACGAAATCATCAGGGACGCCCGGAAACAGGGAGTGCCCCTGGAGCACATCTACGAAAAGATCCTCAGGAAGGTCATGCACGAAATAGGCGAATTATGGCACCGGAACGTCATAACGGTGGACAGGGAGCATTATGCCACATCGGTGACCCAGACGTTCATGTCCGGTTTCTTCGATGAGATTTTCGAAAGTCCCCGGAAGAACAGGACGCTGATTGCCTGTGCGGTCGGAAGCGAGCTCCATGAAATGGGAATCAGGATGCTGTCCGACATGTTCGAGTACCAGGGATGGGACACCTTCTACCTGGGAGCCGCCCTGCCCGGGCAGGCCGTCGTCGAGGCAATAGGCGAGCACAAGCCGGACCTCGTGGCACTTTCCGTGACGATGCCGCCCTACCTTTCCTCCTGCGAAGGAGTGGTGAAGGCCATCAGGGCAGCCCATCCCGGGGTAAAAATCGCGGTGGGCGGCCAGGCTTTCGATACGACGGACGAATTGTGGAAAAAATGGGATATCGATTTCTATTCGCCTTCGGCAGGAGAGCTCCTTCGCTGGGCACACAAGACTTTTGCCGCATAACGGGTCCGGAAAGGAAACCGGAATGGACACAAGCGGAACCTCCTTTTTGTTCAAGTGTGACCGCGAATTCAATATCCTCCACACCTTCTGGTACCACCCCGTTCACCTTCTTTCTCCCTTCCAGAAGGTGTTGAAGGCGCTGTTTTCCCCCGCCGACATGGAAAGAATCGTCGAAATGGCCCAAAAGGCCCTCTCCGGAAAGGATCTCCTTTTGTGCGAGGGCGGTTTCAGCATCGCCTCTCCGGAAGCCGGGGTCTGCCTCTGCGTGACGGCGACGGGCGACACAATCCTCATCCACGGACATGATGATTATCTCCGCGACGGCGACCCTGCGGCGGCCGTCCTGCGGGACACCATACACCGGTTTATGGACGTGGTGAAAGCGTCGGACACCGATTTCATGACGGGAAGCGATACTGTCATCCGTGAGCAGTTCGAAAAGATCCAGAAGCTGAACAGCGACCTGGTGAACACCCAACGGCAGCTCAAAAAAGCCAACTCCGCTCTGAGCAGGCTGAACCAGGACCTCAACAACAGGCTCGTCAGGGATGCCCTCACGGGTCTTGTCAGCAGGTACCAGTACAGGCAGGAGATTGAACTCGCAATCTCCCGGGCCCCCGAAAAACGTGGAATCTTCACCTTCGTGGACCTCGACGACTTCAAGCGTATAAACGACACCTACGGCCACGCCGCCGGCGACCTCTACCTGAAAGAATTCGCGGACCGCCTGGGTCGTCTGCCCTTCGACAGCCTTATCTGCATGAGAATCGCCGGCGACGAGTTCGGGCTCTATATCCACGGGTACGGCACCGTTGAAAAAGAGGATATCCGGGCCGTTTGGGACAGGATGAAAGAGCTGGTCATGAACCGTCCCGTCCAGCTGGGTGACGACGTTCAGGAAAAGATCTTCTGCAGCGCGGGCATGGCCGTGTACGGCAGGGACACGGAAAACGTCTATGAACTCATCGAGTGTGCCGACTTTGCCATGTATGAAGCCAAGAAATCGGGGAAGAACTCGTTCAGTGAATTCGATCCGGAACGCTACAGGAAAGCGAAGGCCTCTCCGGACTGATTTTTCCCGTTCTGAAGCGGCACGGAGCGCAGCTCCCTTCCGATGATCTCTGCATGGCCATCCCGAGGCTGATACCCGACGCCAAACCCGCAGGATACAGACGGGCGGAAAATCGGGCGGACACAATGCCCGCCGTCATCACATCCCGGAATCGAGGAATTCTATGATTATCGAAAAACAAATCATCGGCACCATTCCTGCGCTGCTCTTCGGAGCACCATCCGACAGGCTGTTTCTCTACGTCCACGGCAAAGGCTCCCAAAAAGAAGAAGCGGAGATGCTGGCCAGGGAGGTGGTCCCCCGGGGATACCGGGTCCTCGCCTTCGACCTGCCCGAACACGGCGACCGCACGAACGATCCCCGCCCCTGCACCGTGCAGAACGGTGTCCGGGACCTCCGGGCGGTGCATGAGGCGGTGAAGGGTTCCTGCAGCAGCATCTCCCTGTATGCCTGCAGCCTCGGCGCCTATTTCAGCCTGGTCGCATGGCGAGGCGTGGCTTTCCGGAAGTGTCTTTTTCTCTCCCCGGTGCTGGATATGGAGCGGCTCATCCGGAACATGATGCGGTGGACGGGCGTGACCGAAGAACGGCTCCGGGAGGAAAAAGAGATTCCCACACCCTTCGGCGAGACCCTCTCGTGGGAGTATTATGAGTATGTGCGGGCCCACCCTGTGGACATCTGGAACAGCCCCACCTCCATCCTCTACGGAGAGAACGACACCCTCACCGAGCGGGATGTCCTGGACTCCTTCGCGAAGAAGTTCAGCTGCCGGGTGACGGTCATGAAGGACGGCGAGCATTATTTCCACACCCCGGATCAGCTCCGGTTTCTTGAGAACTGGCTGGGGGAACAGGACTACCAATAAAGTACCCGGGAGGACGGCCATGAAAACATACCCGTATTACAAGCTGAACGCTTTCACCATCGGAAAGTCCGAGGGAAACCCGGCTGCGTTTCTCGACCTGGGAGCGGACCCGCTCTCCGGGGACGCCATGCTCAACATCGCCAAAGAGCACTCCGGTTTCGTCTCCGAGGTGGTCTACGTCACCAGGGATGACGCGGGAGGCATCCTCCTGACCTACTATTCCTCGGAATGCGAAGTCGCCTTCTGCGGCCACGGCACCATCGCCGCCATGTACGAGGTCATCCGGCGGGACGACGGGCTGAGAAAAACGCCCGTCATCGAAATCGGCACCAACCGGAAGGGCAGGCTGAACATCTACAACCACATCAACGAGGAGGACTGCATCTACATCTCCGCCCCCGATCCCCTCATGATCGGGTGCCCCCTGCCGAAACAGTCCATTGCTGCCGCCCTCGGCATAAAGGAGGGCGCCATATCGGATTCCCTGCCCCTCGATATCATCGACGCGGGGCTCCGGACGCTCATCGTCCCTATAAACAACCTGGCCGACGAGATCTCCATGTACCCCGACGAGGAAGGGCTGAAACAGTACTGCCTCCGCAACGACGTGGACATAGTGCTCGTCTATTCCATGGAGACCGCCGCTCCGGGGTACTTCGCCCACACCAGGGTCTTCGCCCCGAAATTCGGCTACCTGGAGGACCCCGCTACCGGGTCGGGAAACAGCGCCTTCGGCTGCTATCTGCTCAAAAACGGAAAGTGGAACGGCGACAGCATCAAAATAGAGCAGGGGGGCGACAACCGGATCTTCAACGAGGTCAGGCTGAGGACGAAGGACGGAAAGGTCCTCTTCGGCGGAAAAGCCGCCCTGAGAATCGAAGGCACCTATTCCACCGGCGAGTGACCGACTGGCGGGGGTAAGAACTTCTCTTCGAGATGTTCCTTCAGCAGAAGGAAAAACTCGTCGATGCAGCTGCACGATTTCTCCTTTCACATAAAATTTCACAGGAAGGATCCTCCTGAAATCTAGGATTGTGATGGCCTGGTATTTCTGTTTTATGTGGAGTAAAATCTTTTTATTAGATGTTAATATACATAAAATGGAAAAACAAGGACAGGATGATGAAGTCATGACTGATCTGGAGCTGCTCGCGGGCCTGGAGACGGAGATCCCCGGCTGGGTCTTGCAGAACAGGCTTCGCGAGAACGGATACGTCAATGTATGGCAGAAGATAGAGGGCCTGGTATCGGACGGGTACATCGAACGGCTGAAGCGCGGATGGTATTGCCTGGGATCCCTCGTGCGCAGAAGAGAGCCCTCCCTGCGATATCTTGCCTGTAATATCTGCGGTCCGGCGGCAGTATCCGGAAACCTCGTGCTCTTTGAGGCAGGTATTATACCTGATGCCGTTGCATCGGTCACGGCCGTCAGTAAGAAGCGGAGCTCCAGCCTGATGACGCCATACGGAAACATCGACTGGGAGAGGCTTCCCTCAAACCTGGTTTTTCCCGGCACCAGCAGGGTGGAGGGACCGCCCGGATATATCAGGGCGACGAAAGAAAAGGCCCTGCTTGACCAGCTATACATAACGAGGTATACCCCGCAGAACTACTCTCTCTGGAAGGCTTTTGTCTTTGACGACCTGAGGATGGACGAAGACGCTCTGGCCGGCCTGGATTTTACCCTGATGCAGGAACTGGCGCGGATATTCGCGTCTGCGAAGATAACAAAATACATGCACTGGTTTTTGAAGTACTTCGGCACGTCGTGAATCGGGAGGCTGCACGGGGGAGAGAAGTCCTACCGGCGTGGCCGTATTGAGGAAATAGAGTACGAGTTTGCGGAATGAACCGCTTCGCCGCTCGGCCTGGCCCGGGGCGTCATGCTTTGGACATGTACGCCTGTTCCGGCAGAGCGCTGCAGGCAGCGGTGTCTATAGCGCTCTGTGCGCCTATTTCGACAAGGGGGTAAATCATGGAATTCAAAGGCAAGGTTGCCCTTGTAACCGGTGCCGGCACAGGGAACGGAGAAGCAATAGCCGCGCGGCTGCATGCCGGCGGTGCCTGTGTTGCCTTGGTCAGCCGCCGCCTTGAGCAGGTGGAGTCAGTTTCCAGGAGTATCGACCCCGAAGGTGCCCGGACAGTGGCCCTCGAGGCGGACGTGCGTGATCCGAAAGCTATGGAGGGAGCAGTGAGGCGGACTCTTGAGCGGTTCGCGAAGCTCGACCTGGCTGTCAACAACGCCGGTATAACAGGCCCGGCAGGTGTTCCTGTCCAGGACCTTGAGGCGGAGATATGGCGCGAGGTTATCGACACGGACCTGACCGGCATCTTTTATTCCATGAAGTACGAGATACCCGCAATGCTTGCCAACGGTTCCGGCGCGATAGTGAACATGTCGTCCGCAAACGGCCTTGTCGGCCTGGCGGGCATGGCCTCATACACCGCGGCGAAACACGGAGTCATCGGGTTGACTCGCTCGGCCGCCCTGGAGCTGGCGGAGTCGAATATCCGCGTGTGTGCGGTCGCGCCGGGCTACGTCGCTACCCCTCGCATAAGGGATTCCGGCAAAGAAGTCACGGACTGGATGGCGGGCCTGCATCCCATGAAACGGCTCGCCACCAGGGAGGAAGTTGCCGATCTGGTCGCATACCTATTAAGTGACCGGGCGGCCTTCATGACCGGAAGCGTCCACTCTATCGACGGCGGTTACACGGCACAGTAACTCAACTGTGCTAAATAGCAGGCGGAGGGAATGCCCCGAGTCCGCGCTCCACCCATGCGGCGGCGGCCAGAGACACGTCTTCCCTCCAGGGACGGGCCGCGATCTGCACCCCGATTGGGAGGCCCGACGATGACGTCCCGGCACGAACCACCGTGACGGGCCAGCCGGTGAGATTGTAGGCCATGGTGTAGCTGAACGCCCGAAGATCGTCCCGAACAGCACCGTGGGGCTGTGCCGGCAGCGCGTTCACCGGCGAAAGAATCACGTCCCGGTTCTCCAGAAACGAAAGCATGGAACTGCGGAAGCCGTACCATCTCATGACCAGTGCGTCGAAAGCGGCACTTTCCATGGGAGACCCAAGGCCGAGCCACGGAATGGAGTGCCGTTCCGTACCCGACTCCCGCAGCAGCCTCCGTATGGAGGCCCCTCCGTCGGCGGACAGCAGCCCCATCATGATCTCGTACGAGTCTTCCATACCCTTCGGCTGCCCCTCCTCGACCAGGGCGCCGCCGTCCTCCAGCGCTTTCGCTGCCGCGTGCACCGCCGCCGCGGTCTCCTCCGAAGCGGGAAGAACTCCATTATCGGTGTGGAAGGCGACTCTCAGCGTGCGGACATCCACGTTCTTCGACTTGCCGAGAGGCATGGGGACAATGGAAGGATCGATCCAGTCGGGACCGGCAAGCAGGGGAAGAATGTATTCAAGGTCCTCCACGCGCTTCGCCACGGGGCCGACCTGCTGGAAAGAATCCAGCACGCCGCCGAAGGGAAGGATATGCCCCGTCCTCGGAACCCGGCCCGACGTGGGCTTGATCGAAGAGATTCCGCAGCAGTGGGCGGGATACCGCAGGCTCCCGCCGTAATCGCTGCCCACGTCGAAGGGGGAACCTCCGGAAGCCACGATCGCGGCGGCGCCTCCGCTGCTGCCGCCCGGCGAACACTCCAGGTCATAGGGGTTGTTCGTCCGCCCGTACACCAGGTTGTCGGTTTCGTACATCAGGGTAAACTCCGGCGTATTGGTTTTTCCCAGAAGGATCGCCCCGTTCTTTTTGAGACGGGACAGGACCGTGGCATCCTTCCCGGGAACGAAGTCCTTGCGCCCAAGGGTTCCGCCTGCGGAAACAACGCCCGCGGAATCGAAGGAATCCTTCAGCGTCATGGGGACACCATGCAGGGGGCCGAAATCTTCTCCCCTTGCCAGCGCACGGTCCGCCCGTGCCGCCTCCGACAGCGCCGTATCGGCGCAAACCTGGACAACGGCGTTCAGTTTCGGGTTCACCTCGCTGATCCGGCGCAAAAACGCTTCCGTCACTTCCACCGACGATACTTCCCCGGCCCGGATCTCCTCAGCCAACCCCCGAACCGACATTTCCGGAATTTCCTTCATGCTGTCTCCTTTCGAAAAAACAGTATTTCTTTTGCAGTGTGCACCATGCTTTCACCTTGTTTTCTTTCGTTCGGCACAACAGCCGTATAGTATCATGTTTTCGTGGAGTGCTGAACGGGCATACGGAGGCTCCCGCAGTTGTGTTATTGACCCGGAAAGCATGTACAATAAAAACAGTCGCAGGATTGAGAAAGATCATATTGTAGGTGTATTGCCATGGCATGTTTTTCCGCCTGTGACCTCAAAAAACTATACAACGGGATGATATGGATATGCCGCTGCTGATTCGGGAAGTTCCGACTGAAGATGCTCCCATGGATTTGCTGCTGCTTGCCGATCCCTCGGAGGCGAAAGTCCGCTCGTATCTCGCACAATCACGGTGTTTCGCCGCGTCAGAGAATGGGGCTGTTGTCGGCGCATGTGCCGTTCAGCCCCTTGATTCCGGCGGGCAGGAGCTCATGTGCATCGCGGTGCATCCTGACCGACAGAAATCCGGCATCGGCACGGCACTCCTTCAGTGGGTCATCGACTTTTACCGGAGGTCCGGCGCCGGCCGATTGGAAGTAGACACCGGGACATTCGGCTACCAGCTCGCTTTCTACCAGAGGCAGGGGTTCCGGGTCACAGCCATTGACCGGGACTTTTTCATACATAACTACCCTGAGCCGATCTTTGAGGATGGCATTCAGCTTTTTGACATGCTGCGCCTCTCCCTCGATTTTACCGGCGAAGGTACAAAATTAGCCCTTAAATAAAACAGATACATTAGTCAGCCCGCAGAAATGCCGAAGGCGCTGCGAAGGAAAAAACAATGACGAAACTGAAACCGGGTATCCGAATCATCAGGAAAGGCGAACTCCGCTATCTTGCCGGAAGCGGCGGCCGCCCGATGCAATTCAAGCCATGGCTGGGAGACTGCTTTTCCTTCCTGTACGATTTCCTTATGAGCAAATCCGTCTTTCCCGGGAAAATCGGCGGGGATCTCCAGAAGCACTATTCCGTCCTCGCCCGGGAATTGGCAGGGGTTCACGGCAGGCGCATCCTTGAACTGGGTACGGGAAGCGGAAGCGCGGTCAACTTCCTCCATAGCGACAACGAGTACGTGGGAACGGATATCAGCCCCGGACTGCTGAAACGGGCGGCAAAACGGTTTCTTCGAGCCGGCTTCCCGGCCCCGGAATTCTACGTGGCAAGCGGGGACGACCTGCCCTTCGAAACCGGCGGATTTAACCTCTGCCTGTGCATCCTGTCGCTGAATTTCATCGGGAAGGTGGAAAAGGTGTTTCAGGAAGTCCATCGCCTCCTCATTTCCGGCGGCATGTTTGTCTGCAGCGTTCCCGTCCCGGAAAGAAACAGGCTCCGGAGTACGATCCGGGGCGTGCTCCATTCGGAAAAAGAGTTGGGCGGAATGTGCCGGGAGAGCGGTTTTACCTTTGAACCCCTTCCCTGTGATAACGGCGCGCTCCTGTATTTCAGGGCAACGAAACAAGACTGAGAAGTGGAGCGGCCTGACGAGGGGTTCCGGGGCTCCTCTGCGGAATTGACCTCGCCGCTGGCAAGGCCGTGCTCTTAAAAAATTACTTTACGGAGTTGAGGATTGAAATGACTGCGTATACTGTCCTGTCGATCACGAAAGATCTCGGTTTCACAAAATCAGTCATCCATCCTGCCGCCATAAGGGACGAAAGCGGCATCATCCTCTTTGACGCAGGCTACCCGGACCAGGCGGACGACATAGAGCAGGCTCTGGCGGAGATGGGTGGTACCGTGGCGGACATTACCGCAATCGTCCTCTCCCACCATGACCACGACCACATCGGCTCGCTGGCGGAACTCAAGAGGAGAAACCCGAAGATCAGGGTACTCTCGGGCGAGAAGGAAGCGGACTACATTTCGGGAAAGAAACAATCGCTGAGGCTGCTCCAGGCCCTGGAGTACAACAAATCCCTCTCAGGAGAAGAAAAGGAATTCGGCGAGCGGTTCGCCCGCTACCTGGAGACGGTGGAACACTGCCCGGTCGATGATGTCGTACAGGACATGGACTATATCTGCGGCGGCGTGAAGGTCATTGAGACCCCCGGTCATACTCCGGGGCACATCTCCCTTCTTCTTGAAGATGAAAAGCTCCTGCTGGCCGGTGACGCGCTGGCCATCGAGGACGGAAGGCTCGCCAAAGCCAATCCGAAGTTCACTCTTGATAAAAAGGAAGCCCTCAGATCCGTGAAAAAGATAAAGAATCTGCACCTCGAGCAGATTTCCTGCTACCACGGAAACCTGTACACAGGCCCGGTCGAAAAAGAGCTGGCCCGCATTCTGGCGGAAGAACGGGGCCTTTAGCGGCGGCTTCGACCCGATATCCTCCCTCGCGGATCAGCCCGACGGTCATTCGGGCTCCCAGCCTTTGTTCGCCTCCCCATAGGGAATGAAATCACCCCGCCCGGCCGCCTCCAGGTACTGCGAAAGGAGGGGCCGGGCGCTCTCGTCCCCGATCCGGTCCGCAACGGCAGGCAAATGAACCGTGACATCGCCGTCCCGCTCATCTTCGTGTACTGCCTGATCAGCCCTGCTTCTCTCCCTGATGCTCGAACCGTCATCCTCGCAATTTCACCACCTCCGGCAAGGACGCCGCTATCGCAGCGGCCGTCTTGTCCTTTTCCCACCCTGCTCTGTTTCAGGGATGACATTTTTTCTGCCTCATAACAGAAAAATAATAAAATCTTGACAAGGTGTAAAAGTAAAACTAGTATATTTGAAGGAAAAACTTCAACAGTAGAACGCTTGTGAATTTTTGGCTTCTCGCATCTGCCGGCGGCTTCTTTCGGCATCTTCCGGCGAAAGGAGGGAGCGACCAGGTTTATTCTCATCGGGACGAAGAAGCAGAGCAAGGAATAAAAGCTGTTCCAGGGAGGTTTTAAAAGACCGAATCGAAAAAAACAGGAGGCGTGAAAATGAAAAGAATGTCGATCGCATTAGCGCTGCTTTTGATTTTTTCTCTGATTCCCGTAATGTCCGAAGGCTGCACTACGATTCTTGCCGGCAAAAGAGCTACGGCAGACGGTTCTGTTCTTCATGGGCACAATGAGGATATGGGCTTTACGGCAGTGGGACGGCTTTGGCCTGTACCGGCAGTCTCCCACGAACAGGGTAAAAAAATCAAGGTCCCTTATGTGGAGCTGGATCTTCCTGCCTCCACACTCCGCTACTGGGCATCGGGAAATGCCTACGGTTCGTCCGGGCTTGGCATTGCGTCCGAGACGCGCCCCTATGATTCCGTTCTCGTAGGCATGAACGAATTGGGTGTCACCATGAGCTGCAACTGGATGTATTCAAAAGAGGACAACCTTCCCGGCAAAGGGGTTCGGCGCTACGCCATGCGCCAGCTGATACTGGAGCGGGCAAAAACTGCCCGGGATGCAGTGAAGCTGGTGGGAGATCTCATCGACGCCTACGGGCAGGCGGACTGGGGAGGCCTCACCTATTGTCTTGCTGATCCCGGGGAAGCATGGATAGTAGAAACGACTTCCAGAAACTGGGTTGCCCGGAGAGTGAAAGACGACGAAGTGCTCGTTGTGGCGAACCGTTTCACCATCGGGGAAGAATTTGATAGTGCGAGTGCAGCGCTTATATCGACCGCTGTGGAAAAGGGATGGTACGATCCTTCCGCCGGAAAATTCAATTTCCGCAAGGCCTATGGCGACCCGGCAAGAATGTCTTCCCCATACGACATAGACAGGGAAAACAGGGCGTATGACCTGTTGGGAGATAAAATCGGAGCCCTTCTCCCTGAAGACCTCATGGCAGTCCTTTCCGACACTTACGAGGGAACTTCAAAATACCATAAACCCATCAATCATATGGAGCCCTGGGAAGATGTGACAGATAAGCTCCTCATTCCCCGGGCGATTCGTACAAGCCTGTGCCAGTCATCGACCGTTGCCCATCTTCGCGGCTATTGGCCGGTGGAAGTGGGAAGCGTCATGTGGTATGCCATGAACGTGCCCGGATATTCAGGCTATTTCCCTGTCTACGCAGGGGCTTCCTCCATTCCGGAAGAATTTCAGAATGTGAACAGTGCCTACGGCCAGAATTCGGCATGGTGGACGACCCGCATGCTCCAGAAAGTGACCGATCTTGACCATGACCTCCTCTTCAGCATTTTGAAAGGATTCTGGGAGGCGAACCGGACCGGAATAAGAATCAGCGCGGCCGGAATGGAAAATCGGGCGCTGGAACTTCTGAACAAGGGAACCGAGGAGAAAAAGGAAGCCATGAAGCTGATAGACCGCTTCACCTTTTCGCAAGCCAAAAACGTGCTGCACAATACCCAGGTATTCCTGAGAAAATTTCAGGACAAAACCGGAAACGCCCCGGTATTTTAAAACCTGACGAAGACAGAGCCGCCTCGTGCTGCTGCGGGGCGGCTTCTGTTTTATCCCCCGACAGACATCCCGATTGCAGGGTATAATCTGGATCAGCCGGCTCCCTTCCCGACACGTCGTGCCCTGGTCGGGGGGCCTTGTCGAAAGAGACCATCTTGCTGAAATTCCAGCCCTTGGTCGGGCAGTTGAAGAGGTTGTTGTCATGACTTTGGAGATAATTCTCCGAACCCTGGCGTTATGTCTCGCCCTTGCCGGGGCGGAGACGCTGCACGGAATCGCCCGGACCGTCTTCCTGGTCCCCCGGGTAGGCAAGGCCCGCGCCCTGAAACTCAGCATCCTTTCCGGCACGGCCATAGCCTTCGGCCTGTGCTGGGCGTTCGTTCCCGGCATGGGGCTGTCCACCCTTTCCGGCCACCTTGCCCTTGGTTTTGTGCTGGCTGCTTTCATGGCCGGCTTCGACCTGGCGCTGGGCATGCTGCTGCTGAAACGCCCCCCGCGGAAGGCACTCGACGACTTCAACCCAGCTACGGGAAATCTCCTCGTGTTCGGTCTGGCGGCGCTGATCATCATTCCTGCGCTCGTCGCCGGTCTCCGATGTGGAGGCTAGGGGAACCATGGTGTCGGCGCCGTCGTCGCGCTGCGAGTTCGACTTCGCCTCCCGCATCTTCGCGCCTGCTGTTGGCGTGAACGAAGACCCGGTGACGGGCTCGGCGCACTGCGCGCTTGCCCCCTCCTGGGGAAAAACTGGGAAAGACGCTGATGAACGCCGAGCAGGTTTCCACGCGCGGAGGAGCGATGCTTGTCGAAGTGCAAGGGGAGCAGGTGCTGCTGCGAGGAAAGGCCGTAACGGTCTTCCGCGGAGAGATGACGGTTTCCTGAACCGACTTTTTTTCGGAGCAACAGGTAAAGGAGGTGCGTCGGGTGGTATATGTTTATAACGAAGCGAGCGGATATCTGAAAACGGGCCGGTAAGGGTGTTTTAAAAAGGGGGAGCCTGATGAAAAAGACCGTCTTTGTTCCTGTTTGTTTTATTCTTTGTTCGATGTTTCTGCTTGGCGGTTGCGGCCGCGGGGAGGGCGACGAAGCTTTCGCAGCGGTGAGTATACGGAAGATGCAGGATGCCTACTACGACGTTGTTATGGACTATACGGGGCGCACGAGCAATGAAATGGGGAAGGCGCTTGCGGAGGAAATCCTGCGAGTCGTGCCCGATTATGAATCCATCGCGGATTCGTTACTCAAGGATCAGTTCGATATGTTGGCGAAACATAATCTAAGCCCCGATTTCCCCACGGCGCTCAGCCGCGCGCAAGCTATCCTGCCGAAGGTCCCTCGGGAATATTTGGATGAATTGGCGGGCATGCAGGAAATTTTCAATTTCGATACGGATGTTCTGGGCGATGGAAGGTTTTCAAAAAACGAGCTGGTTATTTTGCAAGTTTTTCAGGACGTGATTCGCCCGACTCAGTGTTCTGCAGCTGCCGCTTTCGGTGGATCGTCGGCAACGGGAAAGACGATTCTCGGGCGCAATCTCGATTGGGATGCCCTGCCGCGAAACGATATGTCCAGGATGCACGCGGTGACGACCACAAAAAACGGCGAAAAATCGATAGTAATGGTGCATTTTCTAGGAATGTTGACGCCTGCCACCGCTTATAACGATAACAAGATTTTCGGTGCTTTTCTCGATGCGGAGACGGGAGCCCCCTATCCCGCCGATCTAAGCTCGAAGCGCTCCTATTGCCTCGACTTCCGCTACGCGTTGGAGAATATGTCGACGATGCAGGAAATAGCGGATTTTTTGAAGACGAAGGAGTATGCGTTCAATCATCTTCTCTTCATGGCGGATGAAGAGAGCGCAGGGGTGCTGGAGCAGAACATCGGAAGTCCGGGACGAGGTTTCCGGCGGGTGGACTCGGAGTTGCGGAAGGGCGTTGTCTGGGATGTGCCCGACGCTTTGGCGACGGTGAACGATTTTCGGTTGCCCGGCAATTTCGTGTATCCGGACGATGATCCCTCTGACAACAACCGCTGGAAAACCTACCGGACGCTCCTTTCATCCTATTTGGTCCGCGGGACGAAAATCGACGTTGAAAAGATGAAAGGAATCTCCGGATATTACGGAACCGACGGCAATGCCTATACATCGGGGGCTGTGTTTCTTTCGAACCGTATCGTGACGGCGCAGTCCATCATTCTGAACATGGAGACCCTGGAGATGTGGATCCACTTTTCTCCTGTCGGGACAGGGCCTATGCCGCTCAATCCTACGTATATCAGAGTGAAGACGCTGCTGGAGATGTAGCCTGGATTCCCGGTTCTCTCGTTATGAACGACCGGGAATCCAGGATGTAGCTTCTGCTGTGAGATCTCCGGCCCCCTTGAAAAGACCTGAAGCCCTTCGCGGGCTTCTTTTTGACCGGGGCAACATGACGAAAGGAAGAGATCATGGAACGCTTCAACATCCGCAAGATTTTCCGGCAGTTCGGCGAGCTGATCCGGGCCGAGTGGGGAACCTTCTGGTACGCTACGCTGGGAGCCGTCCTCATGAATTTCTCCATTGTGGCCCTTGTCGTGCCGTACCGTTTCGCCGGTGCGGGCCTCTCGGGAATAGCCCTGATTACCCGCTACGTTTTCGACATTTCTCCCGCATGGGTGATCGCTGTCGGAAACCTGATGCTCCTTGCCTGGGGGTGGCGGGTGCTCTCCCCGCGCTTCGTCCTGTGGACCCTCTACGTCTCGCTGCTCTCGTCGGGAGCGGTAGCCTTCTTCGAACTCTTCTCCTATCCCGTGCTGGCCAACACCTTTCTCGCCGCGCTGCTCGCTGGGGTATGCAGCGGCATCGGCATGGGGCTAGTTTTCCGCGTCGGCGGCTCGACAGGCGGGACCGACGTTGTCGTCGTGGCCGCGAAGAAACGCTGGGGTGTCGATGTCGGCATGTTTTCCTTCTACATCAATACGGCTATCCTGTTTCTCTCCTGGTTCGCCGTCGACCTGGAGCAGCTGCTGATGGGCGGAGTGCTGCTCTACGTCGAGAGCGTCACCATTGACAGCGTGCTGAAGTCGTTCGACCGAAGAAAGCAGGTGACCGTCATCACCTCGAAGATGGAAGCCGTGAAGCGCTTTATCGTCGAGGAGATGGGGAAGGGTGCTACCATCATCCGTGGCGAGGGAGCCTATACCGGCGCGGAACGCCCGATGATCATGGTGGTGCTGAACCGCCGCCAGGCCATGGAACTGAAACTCTTTACCGTCTCTCGTGATCCGAACGCGTTCATCATCATGGCCGACGTCGCGGAGGTGGTGGGGGAAGGCTTCAAGCACTGGAAAAACCTGTAGCAGGGCAATGCGGAATACGCAGACGGGGCGATCCGGTTCACCGGGCCGCCCCGTCTGTGCTGCAAGGGCAGCATCCTGCTCTTTCCGCTCTCCGCCTCCGAACGGGCATTAACCCTCCGCAATTTCCCAAATCCCCTTTCTTGAATGATCTGTCTCTTCACAGTACAATATATATCGAGAATATTGGGAAATGTGTTCGGCTATCGCTTTCGGGTGTGTAATGCATTGCCCGCGGACAGGGTTTCCAGGCCCCTGTGAGAGTGGAGTTGCCATCAAAAGGAGGGTGAAACGAAATGAGCTGTCTTTCCTGCCGCACAACGGGAAGCAAAAAACAACCGCGCTTTTCCAGGACTGTTCTCTTTCTTGCGCTGCTGGTTTCCGCGACCTTTCTCCTTTCTTCCGCCCCCGCCGAAGCCGTGGCCGATCCGGAAATCATCCAGTGGAGAGCCTACCAGAATGCAGATTTTCTGAACTCTCTTTTCATGGGCGTTCTGGGACGGGGGCCTTCCCAGGAGGAATTCAACTTTTACATCACACGGGACTTGAGCCGAAACATGGGACGGGGCGAAGCCTTCTGGTCCCTGTTGGGTACCCAGGAATACACCAGCCGGTTCGGTTCACCCCAGGGGCCCTACCAGGTTCTCTGGAAGCACCGGGAGATAGACACCGACAGGGGCCTGCAGTGGTGCCGGTGCTATTTTTTCACCAAGGATCCGGCCCTGTCCGGCGGTACCCCGGCGGTCATGCAATACCTCGGCGTCCGGACCCCCTGGGGGAACTACAGCTTCTCCGTGGCGAGGGCGGTCACCCGCATGTACGCCCATTACGACCGGGAAGTGTGCCCCCATTACGACTGCGGGTGGGGGCGGGGAGACTCCGCCCTATTCGATCCCGCTGACAGGAACTCCTCCAGTGGCGGAGGAGGTGGAAGAAACTACGCCAGAGATCCTCACTTCGCTCAATTTACGAGCGGAAACGCCTGGGGCACCGGCCAGTACTCCAATTTCGGGATCTGGTGGAACTCCCGGAACGCCGATTCCCGGGCCACGGTCGTGAACTTGGGAGATAACCGGCCCCCCAACTCCTCGGCCGCAACTGCCCTTTATCTGGTCAACAACTCCGGAAGGACCCCCCATGTCTTTGGTAGCACCAGCCAGAGGATCACCGTCCGGAAGGGGGCACGATACACGGTCAGCTTCTGGGCAGCGGCACGGAACCTTGCGTCCCGCGGTGCTGTCAACATCGCCGTGGACCCCCAGTGGAACATCCGCCCCATTTCCATGGATGCAGGTTCCTATGGATGGACCTTCTTTTCCGGAACCTTTACCGCGCCCGATAATTTTGTCGACCTGAGGATCATATTCGAAGACCGGGGCGAGGTCTGGATCACCGAAATGACGCTGACGGACGCATCGTCATAAGAGTTTTTTCCCGCTCCGGCGGGAGGTCAATCGAGCTCCCAGTCTTTGCGAGCCTCTTCGTAAGGAATGAAATTCCCGCGCCCGGCCGTCTCCAGGTACTGCGAAAGGAGGGGCCGGGCGTACTCGTTCCCGATTTGGTCCATCAGAGCCCGGCGAATGAACAGGGACACCGTCGTTCCGGTTCTCTCCGCGTACTGCCTGATCAGCTTTGCTTCTTCCTCGGATACCCGAACCGTAATCCTCGCCATTTCACCACCTCCGGGTTCTTATCGAAAATCAAACCAGCGAGGGTTGAAAAAGACCGCAGAATCTTCCAAACTTTTCTTTGACCACGGATTCACAACTGCAATCCCTATTTCCCTTTATTTCTAGAGAAAGATCTCAATTTACCCAAAACAGAGAGATATCCTTTGGTGAAAACGAAATTCCATGAAATAATACTTTTAACTACTTTTTTCTGAAGAGCTTGCAAAATTTTATTAAGTGTGGTAGTACTATTTTAGCAATAACGCTTGACAGAAAAGCCTATTTTTATCTTCTTGAAACTGGTTGTTTGGCTTGATGAGTTGTTGCGAAACGCGTTTTTTTAGAGCCACTTGCTCGCAGATATGAGAGCCGCCTCCGCGCTTAAACAGAGCCATCGGCGCGCGGGGTGAGAGCCACCCCATTGGAACGAAGCGGCTCTGCACCTTGACAACCTGAAGATCAATCGCGGGCTGCTTCACGCATGGACTTTTTGCCCTTGATGACGATATTGTACGCCTGAGAACAGAGTCGGTCCGTTATCGCCTCGGCGGCAACCGGGACAGGAATCTGGTCCAGCCATTCGGCGGGCTCGAACTGGGAGGCAATGATCGTAGCCTGGTGGTTGTGCCTCCGGTCGACGAGCGAGAGCAGCATCTGGGTGTCCTCCACGGAGATGGGAAACAGAAGCCATTCGTCGATAATCAGGAGGTCGTACTTGATAAACTGCTTCCTCAGGCGATTAAAGGCTTCCACCCCCTTGATTCTGGCCATTTTCAACTCGTCCAGCAGATCAGGCAGCTGAATGTAGCGGGTCTTCAGAAAACGCCTGCAGGCGGCCTGTCCGAGAGCCTGGGCAAGGAAGGACTTGCCTTTATGTAAAGCTTTACATAAAGGCAATTATGCGAA
>JAHDLC010000049.1 GCA_018436595.1 Synergistaceae bacterium
ATGGCGGCGCGTGTAGTGCAGCGTGTGGCCCAGAAGGAGAGCCCCGGGAACTTCCTGCTCATGCACGCCATGGGCCCCAACGTGGCGGGCGTCATCGGCACCGCCGTGGCCGCCGGCGTCATGCTCACTCTCCTGAGCTGATCCAGTATGACGGGGGTCTCGAAAGGGACCCCCGTTTTTTGATTCCGGGAAAATAGGCAAGGAGGCATCCGATTGAGACAAGTTCCTGCGGAACAAGTAACGGAAACGGTGGAACGGCTGTTTATCGAGGCGAATTATCATCTGCCTCCGGATATGGTGTCGGTTCTCGAAAAAGGAGAACGGGAGGAACAAAATCCGGTGGCGAAATCGGTTTTCCGGACGATCCTTGAAAACCGCCGCGTGGCCTCTGAGGGCAAGTTCCCTCTCTGCCAGGACTGCGGGATGGCCGTTGTTTTTCTCGATATGGGGCAGGAAACGGCCGTGACGGGAGGAAATCTTGAGAATGCGGTGAATGAAGGAGTCAGGAGGGCCTATGACAAAGGATACCTCAGAAAATCCATAGTGGGGGAGCCCCTCTTCGAGAGGAAGAACACCGGAGACAACACCCCGGCCATCCTTCACGTCCGCGTCGTTCCGGGAGAGAGGGTAGCCATTACCGTCGCTCCTAAAGGCGCTGGGAGCGAAAACATGAGTGCCCTGGCCATGCTCTCTCCTGCAGCCGGACCTGAAGGAGTGGAGCGGTTCGTGATTGAAACGGTGCGGAAAGCAGGGCCGAATCCCTGCCCGCCCATAGTGGTCGGCGTGGGGGTGGGAAGCGATTTCGAGGGAGTGGCGGAACTCGCGAAGCGGGCTCTTCTCAGGCCTGCGGAAAGCTCCAGCAGTCACCCCAGGTATGCGGCTCTCGAGGCTGAACTGCTTCGAAAAATCAATGATCTCGGCATCGGAGCGGCAGGATACGGCGGTACCGTCACCGCCCTCGGAGTCAATATTGAGTGGGCCCCGACCCACATAGCCTGCATGCCCGTGGCGGTTAACCTCTGCTGTCACGCCAACCGGCACTGCAGCGCGGAAATTTAGGAGGGGACAGGGTGGAAAAATGCAGAAGGCTCAATGCGCCTTTTCTGGAAAAGGAAGCCTCGAACCTCAGGGCGGGGGACGAGATTCTTCTTTCAGGGGTGATTTATACCGCACGGGATGCTGCTCACAAACGGATGTCAGAAGCACTTGCCCGGAATGAAAAGCTGAAAGTCGACCTGTCCGGAGCGGTCATATTCTATGCGGGACCGGCCCCTGCACGGCCCGGCGAGCCCATGGGCTCCATCGGGCCGACAACGAGCTACCGCATGGATCCCTACACCCTTCTGCTTCTTGAGCTTGGAGTCAAGGGGATGATCGGGAAGGGCGAACGGTCGGAGGACGTCGTGTCGAGCATGAAAAAAAACGGGGCCGTTTACCTCGGGGCAACGGGAGGAATCGCGGCCCTGCTGGCACGGACAATAGTCGCTTCCAGGGTTCTCGATTATGAAGATCTTGGGCCTGAAGCCCTGAGGGAACTTGAGGTCCGGGACATGCCGCTGGTCGTCCTCATTGACAGTCTGGGCAACAGCATGTACCGGGAAGGTCCGGCGAAATACGGAAAAAACGGGAAATAGGAAAGCCTATTTCCCGTCGTTGTCCGCCCCTCCGGAAATTTCGGAGAGGGCTTTTTTTGTGCGTTCCTCAGCGTTGATGAGGTGCCGTGTCACGATGGCCTCAACTTTGTCGGGGTTGTGTTCCCTGAGGGCGGCGATGATTTCGTTATGTTCCCTGGTCACCTGTTCTATGACTTCTTCCCGGAAAGGGCCGTTTTCAGCGAAGTACCGGATCCTTCGCGCATGGACGCTGAGATTGGCCAGCGATTCCAGGATCAGGGGATTCTCCGTATGGCTCGAAAGAAGACCGTGAAGGGCAATGTCGGAATCCTGGTATACGGAGAAATCATCGGGATGTTCGAGGACCTTTTTCAGCTTGGTCTCCACAGCGCTGATTTCGTCGTCCGTACATCCGATGGCCGCGTCACGGGCTACCTTTGCCTCGAGAATGCGCCGGAATTCCCACACGTACCGTGAGCGCTTTTCACTTACCTGGGTGACCACGGCTCCCTTGTTTCTTTCAATGTCCACGAGGCCGATTCCCTCAAGCCTGAGAAGCGCTTCCCGAACCGGAGTGGTGCTGACGCCGAACTCCCCCGCAAGCTTGTCAATCTGGAGAACGACGCCCGGATGATACGTGTTGTTGATGATAAGCTCCTTGATTGTTTCAAAAACCTGGTCGCCTAAAGAATGAAAAATTCGACTTGCCAAAGAACCCAACTCCTCTCCCGGAATGCCACAACTTCGTATTTTACCATTTCAGGTGGAATTTTCCATAACCTCGTCCATTTCCTTTCCTTCCAAATGAAACAAAGCAACTCATTTCAAATAATATAATTGACATAAAACAGACTGCATGATAGATTTTTTACAAGGTTTGCCCTGCCGTGCGCTCTTGACATCGATTATTCTCCGCGGCTCTCGGGGAGCGGGTTTATCGACCTCGACAGGGACCTCAATTTCACCCCCGGTTAAGGAGGATTTTTGGATGTTCGCCCAATCAAAAAAAATGGAAGCGGTTCCTTTCTCACCCATCAGGAAAATTTTCGCCGAGGTGGACAAGCTCAAGGCAGAGGGAGTGGACATCATAACCCTCGGCATCGGGGAGCCCGATTTCGATACCCCCGCGCACATTACCGAGGCTATGGCGGCTGCAACCCGGAACGGAGCGACCCACTATACCGCCAACAAGGGAATCGTCCAGCTCCGCGAAGCAGTGTGCCGGAAGCTGAAAGTCGAAGACGGTCTCGAATATGACCCCGAGGAAATCATCTGCACCGTTGGTGTTTCCGAAGGAGTGTACGTCTCCCTGAGCAGTTTCCTTGATCCCGGTGACGAAGTGCTTGTTCCGGATCCCTCCTGGGTGAGCTACTTCCATGTTCCCACCATGAACGGCGCGGTTCCGAAGGGCTACCCGCTCAGGGAGGAGAATGACTTCCAGATCGACGTGGAAGACCTGGAAAGACTGGTTTCACCCAGGACGAAGATGATGGTGGTCCTCGATCCGTCCAACCCTGTGGGAGCGGTTCAGGAAAAGGAAACTCTCGCCAGGATCGCTGAATTTGCCGTAAAGCACAACCTTCTCGTGATCTCCGACGAGATTTATGAAAAAATAATCTATGACGGAAAGAAGCATTACAGCATCGCCGCCTTCCCGGGAATGAGGGAGCGGACCATCGTGCTCAACGGCTTCGCCAAGGCCTATGCCATGACCGGCTGGCGGATAGGCTACATCGCCGCT
The DNA here is from genome assembly GCA_018436595.1 of Synergistaceae bacterium. Lineage (GTDB taxonomy): Bacteria > Synergistota > Synergistia > Synergistales > Aminobacteriaceae > Aminivibrio. Next base: position 3,355 of record JAHDLC010000049.1, read on the forward strand.
CCAGCCGAGCTGATCTCCGTGATGAACAGAATGCATATGTACATCGTCACCCATACCTCCGCCCAGGCCCAGTGGGGAGCATTAGCGGCCCTCGAGGGGCCTCAGGAACCGGTAGCCGGCATGGTTGAGGAATTCAGAAAGCGCAGGGACTATGTCTGCCGCAGAATCGGGGGCATGAAAAAAGTCTCCTGTCGTGTTCCAGGCGGTGCTTTTTATGTTTTCGTGAATATAAAGGAAACGGGCATGGGTGCGGAGGAATTCACGAAATACCTTATCCGGGAGGCTCATGTGGCTGTAGTTCCCGGAACGGCCTTCGGCTCCCACGGCGAGGGGTATGTGAGACTTTCCTACGCTGTTTCCATGGAGAACCTGGAAAAAAGCATGGACAGAATCGAAAAAGCTGTCGCTTCCCTGTAAAGGATTCTGCAAGCAGGAGTGTCAGAGAACGTCCGCGGGAAGGAGAGTCTTCTTTCCCGCGGATCTTTTTTTTGGTACAGTTGACCGGGAAAAAGGAGATGAAGAAAATCGAAAAGAATGTTGCCGTGTTTCGTGCTGCGGATCCGGAAATGCTCCGGCGCGCCCGATTCATCGACAGGCCAAACCGCTTTCTGGTCCGCTGTGAACTTGACGGCCATCCGGTCAGGGCCTTTCTTCCCAATCCCGGGAGGCTATGGGAAATACTGCTCCCGGGGACGGAACTTCTCCTTGCCGAAGACGGCGGGAGCGAGACCAGAAAAACCGCTTTCACGGCTGTTGCCGCCTTGAGAGGAGAATCAGCCGTCCTTCTCCATACCCACACTGCCAATGACGCAGCCGGGTGGCTCATCAGGAACGACAGGATACCCGGGCTGGAGGGGTGGACGGTAAAAAAAAGGGAGGCATCATTCGGTCATTCCCGGTTCGACTTTCTCCTTGAAAAAGAAGGACGTCTCCTCCTTCTGGAGGTGAAATCCTGCACTCTTTTCGGCCATGAGCTGGCTATGTTTCCCGACGCGCCGTCGGATCGCGGGCGGAAGCACGTGGAAGAACTCTGGAAACTGGCGGGAGAGGGGTACGGAGCGGCGGTTCTTTTCCTGGTCCAATCCTCCCGCCCCAATTTTTTCCTCCCGGATTTTCACACTGACCCCAAGTTTGCCCAAAGCCTGTTCAGGGCGAAGGACAGGCTTCAGGTATTCCCCATTGCCGTTGAATGGAACAATGCTCTTGAACTTACGGGAGAGCCGAAGCTCCTGCCTGTGCCATGGGAGGTCTATGAACGGCACCGCGGCGACGAGGGGGACTGTCTCGTCCTTGCAGACGCCGGAGAAAATGGATTCTGGGCGGCAGGCTTCCGTACGGAAAAGCTCTCGTCTTTTGCAGGGAGAGCCCTGCGCAGGAGAGGCAAAGATTTTCCCTTCCCTCCGGGGGAAGATGGGGGAGTGCGGGTTATCTCCATCCGGTCATCCTGTTCAGCTTTTCAGGATCTGCAAAACGATATCTCCTCCTTTGCAGCGGGAGAAATCATAAAGGATGGGACCCGGTATTATGCTTTTAAGGAGCCTCCCATGAAGAACGCCGGATTCGTGGAAATGCTCCTCCGCCGCAAAACTGATCTCCTGCTGGAGCGGCTTCCCTAGAGAGGAAAGACCACCAGGGGACACCGGGTGCTCTCGATCAGTCCTTCCGCAACCGATCCGGGGACGAGCCGCCCGAGCTCTCCCGCTGCTGGAAGCCCGATGGCAAGCGCCGTAGGGGCAAGCTCCTCTATCCGGCCCGGAAGATCAGTGGCGGGATCTCCCGCAAGAAGGCTCGTTGAAACTTCAAGTCCCCATGAGGCAATTTCATCCCGGATTTCCTCCAGGGCCTCTTCCGCCGCATTCAGCATCGCGGGAGCTTCTTCAGCCGACACGGGGGATACCCCGTGGACGAGGACGATCTCAGGGGATGTTCCCGTGGCTGACAGCATTGCCCTGAGGTTGTCGAGCATCAGGCTGGTCCTGTTGGGCTCCAGATCAAGAGCCAGGGCAAGCTTCCCGAAAACCCCGGTGTCGGGCAGCTGTCCTTCCGATTCCCGAATTACAAGCTGGGGAACGGGAATGGACCGTATCAGCGGGAGTCCGTCCACTCTTTCGGGCAATGCGAGAAGTGCAAAGGTGCATCCTTCGGAGCGGACCGTTTCCGGCAGGGACTCCAGGATGTCGCCGGACAGAACCAGGGTTTTATAATAGGATTCGGGGGGGAGAACCCGGGCTGCCATTTCTTCGAGGTATCCCTCCGCCTCCCGCACCACGTGGGGAGCCTCCATTCCTGCGGCGGGATCGACCACGTGAAGCACGAGAAAATCCGTCTGTTGTCCCTTCAGCTTCTCCGACGCCCAGGCCAGGGCCCGTTCGGAAAAGGGGGAAACATCGGCGAGAAAAAGAATCCGTGTGAGCATGATCATCCCTCCCATGGTATTCTGGTCTTCCGGACAAGTATATCGTAAAGGAGTCTTTTCAGTGCGGAGAAAATTCGAAAGATGCGGTATTGAGCATGAATAGGGATACTTCGTGGAAGATTGCAGGCGGTATCCGGAATGTGCTCAGGGCTTTGCCCTATTCATGGTCGATCTCCCTCGGCGCCGGCCTCGGCACCCTTCTCTGGGCGGCGAGCAAAAAAAAGGTGGACGAAGCGGAAAGGAGATGCGTGAAGGCACTGCAGGTCGGGGTGACCGAGGCCAGGAGAATCGTTCGCGGATCCTATATGAACCTTGGACGTTCAGTGGCTGAATTCCTTTCCATGGACAAGGTGCGGGGCGATCTGCGGGACCTGGTGGAATTTCACGGTGAAGAGCATCTCCGTGAGGCCCTGGCAAGGGGGAAAGGGGTCCTCTTTCTCTCCGCTCATCTGGGAAACTGGGAGATCGGAGCGGCCGCCGTCGCCGAAAGGGGATACCCCATGAACGCCATCGGGACGGACCAGCGGGATGAACGGATTACGAACCTCATCATACAGAAAAGAGCCGAAAGCGGTGTTACTTCCGTCGGCAAGGGCTTCGACCTCAAGGCCGCCATACGATGCCTTCAGAGAGGGGAAGCCCTGGCCATCCTCATGGACCAGGATGTCAGGGACAAGGGAGTGGTGGTTCCGTTCCTGGGTCTTCCCGCGAGCACTCCCTATGGCCCTGCGAAAATCGCCCGGAAACTGGGTAGCACCATTCTTCCCGCGTTTATGGTCCGCAGGGGCACGTCCATGGTGCATGATTTTCATATACTTCCCTCCCCCTGGAAAAAAGGATATCCCGAGGATGACGAAAGCATGGAAACAGCCATGACTCTCTGCAATGACGCGATCAGCCGGTTCATAAGGGAATATCCGGAGCAGTGGATGTGGCTCTATCCGCGCTGGGCTTCAACGGAGAGCCGGATACGATGATTCTCGGCATTGACCCTGGAAGGGACAAGTGCGGATGGGTTTTTGCCGCTCCCGGGGGAGAGCTGATTGCCTCGGGGATATTTCCCACAGAGAGAGCCGCCGACTTTTTACGGGCCGCTGTTTCTGGAGAGGGGAGGGTAATTGCATCTTTTGCTCTTGAAAATCCAGGGCCTTTTCCGGAATCTTTTTCCATCAATGAATGCCTTGTAGGAAACGGTACCGGAAAAGAATTGTTTCTTTCGCTTGCAAAATCCTTGTCCCTTGGAGTAAAGTTAATACCTGAAAAAGGAACGACTCTGCTGGCGAGGAAACTGTACTGGGAACACCATCCTCCCCGGGGCTTCCGGAAACTGCTTCCGGAAAGCATGCGTGTTCCTCCGAGGGACGTGGATGATTTTGCCGCCCTGGCGATCGTCCTGAAGTGTATCGAATCGCAAAGCGCTCAATGAACAGGAAGGGTGAATGAGAATGGGAACGGAGAAGCTGGCGGTACTTGTAAACACATTCGGGTCTTCTCTGATGACTGTCAGTAAAGAGATGGGAGTCGAAGTTTCTCTTGTGAAGTCGGAAATTGCCCAGGGAGTCAACGTGACCGGAAGCTGCGTCGCCGCCCTTGTGGGAATTGTCGGCGGCGGAGTGCAGGGGACGGCTGTCATCATGCTCGACAGGGAAGGTTTCAATGCGACTGTTTCAGCCATGTCCGGAGGAATGATCACCCCGGATACGGAGGACGCGGTCTCCATGAGCGTCATTGGCGAACTTGCGAACATGGTCAGCGGGAGGGCCCTTGTGCAGGCTGCCCTGGAGGGAACGGAAGTAACCCCTCCCCAGCTGATTTCCGGGGCGGGAATCAAGACGATCCCGAGCCAGTCCCCGGGGGTCAGGAGTTTCACCCTGCCCTTCAGGCTTCCCGTCGGGGGAACGCTCTTTCTTGTTCTCTCCTTCCATGTCTGAACCTTTCACCGAACCGAAGAGGCGCCCGGTTTCCCGGGCGCCTCTGTTTTTTTCGTAATGAAGGAGAAATCTTCCTTACAGCTTTTCTCCCTCGGTGGAGGCGACGACTGCGGTGACGCAGGAGTCGCCCACGACGTTGATGCACGTCCTGGCCATGTCGAGAACAGCATCGATTCCTGCCACAAGGGCGGCGCCCTCAAGAGGAAGTCCGACGGCGGTCAGCACGAGGGTCAGCATGATGAGCCCCGCGCCGGGAACTCCCGCCGTGCCTATGGAAGCGAGGGTTGCCGTGAGCACGATGTTCATCTGGGCTCCCATGGTCAGGGGCAGACCATAGGCCTGGGCGACGAACAGGGCGCAGATGCCCTGGTAGAGCGCCGTTCCGTCCATGTTGATCGTGGCGCCGAGGGGAAGGACAAAGGAGGATACTTTCTCGGAGACGCCGAGGTTTTCCTGGGCGGTCCTCATGGTGATGGGGAGGGTCGCCGAGCTTGAACGGGTCACGAAGGCCGTGAGGGCCGGTTCACGGACTCCCTTGAAAAACCACAGGGGAGACTTCTTGGCGAACGTCATGATCAGGCCTGAATAAACCAGCAGGGCGTGGATGGCACATCCGAGGTAGACTGCCCCAATGACTTTGGCGAAGGGGGCGAGCACGGAAAGGCCGTACTTGGAGACGGTCACCGCAATGAGGGCGAACACGCCGTAGGGGGCTGTTTTCATCACAATGCCCGTCAGCTTGTACATTGCCTCCGCCAGGGAATCGAAGAAAGAAATGACGGGCTTGCCCTTTTCTCCGGCAAGCACGGCGGAAATTCCCAGGAAGAGGGCGAAGACGATGATCTGGAGCATTACGCCGTCAGCGGCGGCCTTGATGGGGTTGGAGGGGAAAAGGCCCAGGATGACTTTCATGACGTTCGGCGCTTCGGGGGCCTTGAAAGCTGAGGCCTCCTGGGAAAGAGCGAGTCCCACACCGGGCTGGATCACGTTGCCGAGAACAAGGCCGATAACGATGGCCACAGCGGTGGTCACGAGATAGAGGACAATGGTCTTGATGCCGATTCTTCCGAGGTCACGGGGATCGCCGATGGAGGCCGCCCCCACCACAAGGCTGGAAAATACGAGAGGAACGATGAGCATCTTCAAAAGCGCAAGAAATATCTGCCCGATGGGTTCCACATACTTCACTTTGTCTCCGAAAAGAATTCCTGCGGCAATACCGAGAACAAATCCGATCCCTATCTGCCAAATCAGAGGTACTTTCTTGCCTGACACCACTACCGCCTCCTTCAAGAAATGGATTGAAAAAACGATTATCGAAAAATAATGTCTTCTTCTCATCCCTCCTTTGTGAAACAAGAGGCCGTAATTTCCAAATACAGCATACTCTATTTCCCTTTCCTTTGCCATACCTCCGGTGATCTATCCCCGTATTCCTTCGTTTCAACTTTTTTTGCTCTTCAGGGGGGATAATAAATAGAAAGGAGAAAAGTGGTGAAGAAAAACGAATTCTGTTAGGATAATCCAAGCAGGTGTGTACTTTTTTTACCGTACATCCCCGGGAGGTATTGCCATGTCCGCAAAACGAGCTGCAACCGCTATTCTCACACTCATCCTCATTTTTGCCGCGGGACCTGCCTCCGCGCGGGGGGGCGTTGTCCTCGCCCTTTCCGGCGGAGGAACACGAGGGCTGGCCCACATAGGGGTTCTCGAGGTTCTGGAGGAAGAGGGCATCCCCATTGCGGGCATCGTAGGCACCAGCATGGGATCCATCATCGGCGGACTGGCGGCCAGCGGGTACAGCTCGGCGGAACTGAGGGAGGTCATAGCCGGACTTGATCTCACAAACCTCCTTTCGGAAAAGACCAATCCCATTTTTGTCCCCCTGAGTCAGGACAGCGTTTCTCCCAGGAGCAAGGTTCCCTGGGTTGCCATAAGCTCGTCGGGTGACGTAGTCGGCCCCCTCGGCGGCATGTCAGGCGTCAAGCTCCTCGAACGTTTTGCCCAGCTTGCGTCGCGGAGCCAGATTGTCCGGTTCGACGAACTGGCCATTCCCTTCGCGGCAGTGGCCACAGACCTCGAAACCGGGGAAAAAGTCGTGCTCCGGACAGGCAGCCTTGCCACCGCCATGCGGGCTTCCATGGCCATACCGGCCCTTTTCGACCCCTGGCCCGTAGGCGGAAAGCTTCTGGTGGACGGTGGCCTCGTCTCAAATCTTCCCGTGGAAACGGCGAAAGACCTTTTCCCCGGTTACCCGGTCATAGCAGTGGATGTTTCCGGAACCCTCAAGAAAAGGAAGGATATCCGCTCTCTCGTTGACGTCATCGACCAGTCTCTCACAATTTTTACCCGCAGGAATGTGGAAAACGAGATCATGAAGGCCGATCTCGTCATCTCGCCTTCGGTGGCCGGGGTTCCAATCTTTGACCTCACTCATGCATCCCGCCTCATTGAATCAGGCAGGCAGGCCACTATGGACCGCATGGCCGCCATCAGGAACCTGGCGGAGAACGCTCCTCCAGTTGCCCAGAGGGAATCCCTCTGCATCGCCGCCACAGTCGCCTCCATCAGGGTCGAGGGAGCGACCGCCGACCTCGAGCGGAGAATAAAAAACCGCTACAGGTACTGGATAGGAAAGCCCCTCAGCAATATCAACATGGTGCGGGCCAGCAGGGAAATCGGCGACCAGGAGGATGTGCTCGCTGTTGATTACAGGTTTGAGGAGGCCGGGGAAAACCTGGACGTCATCTTTGTCGTTCAGCGAAACCCCGAGCTGGAAATCAACTTCGGGGGCTACACGACGAACCTTCACCCTCACCGCTGGGTGTACATCCACGGTGTCCGGAGGGATCTTTTCACTGACGGAGATTCCCTCCGGTTCAACGCCAAGGTGGGATCGCAATGGGGCGTTGACGCAAGTTATCTGACTTCTCCGGAAAAAAACAAGAGCTGGGAGCTTACCCTCTCAGCCCAGAACTGGGAACTTGAAACCAATAAAGGCACCAGATCCTGGGACCGCTACGCAGCCGGGGTGACAAGAAGATTTGCCATGGGTTCATTCCAGGCGGGGCTCGGCTACGCTTTCGAACGGGTGCACACAGGCGGAATCGATTACGACGCCTCGGGCCCTACCCTCTTCCTGACATCGAACACCCTCAACGATCCTACCGACCCCACATCCGGTGCGCTCTTCCACCTTCAGGCCTGGTGGCCCGACATGGAAGAGGTACTCTACCGGGCAACCTACTTCCAGGCTGCCAGGCTTTCCGACAACTGGCGCTTCTATTTCCGTGCCGGTTTCGCCGAGGGGGACGAAACCGCAGCGGGGGGAAACAGGGCAGTCTTTCTCGGAGCTGCCGAAGAACTCTACAGCTACTCAGGGAATCCAATCCAGGGAGAACGGATGTTCTGGTGGAACGCCGCCTTCAGGCGAATCCTCATGAAGAGCTGGTGGGGGGCCCTCAACACCGAAATTTTCGGCGGAATGGGTTTTGTCTACGACGATACGGGCAACCGCTATCGCGACGCATGGGAAGCGGGCATCTCCTTCTCCGTCCCCGGCTTCCTTTTTGACGGGAAGCTCATGTTCCTCTACAACGACGAGAAGGACTTCAAGGTTGGATTCTTCATCGGCAGCCCCGTCTGGGGGCATTATCCGCTCCCGTAGGTTACCCTGGTTGCGCGGAATGGCCTTCAGGGACTAGAATGGTTTTCCGCCGGCTTCAAAAAAGGCCGTGCGAAACTGACGGAATCTATACAGGAGGAACGTAAATGGCACGGAACATAACTCCAAGAGCTGAAGACTACTCCCAGTGGTATCTCGACATCATCAAGGCGGCGGAACTCGCCGACTACGCCCCTGTGAGGGGCTGCATGGTCATCCGCCCTACGGGATACTCCCTGTGGGAATCGATCCAGCATCATTTCGATGAAGCATTTAAAGAAACCGGCCATGTGAACGCCTATTTCCCCCTCCTCATTCCCAACTCCTTCCTTGAAAAGGAAGCGGAGCACGTGGAAGGATTCGCTCCCGAGTGCGCCGTGGTTACCCATGCCGGCGGAGAAGTCCTCGAGGAGCCCCTGGTGGTCCGCCCCACGTCGGAGACGGTCATCGGTCACATGTACAGCAAATGGATCCAGTCCTGGAGAGACCTTCCCATCCTCATCAACCAGTGGGCGAACGTCATGCGCTGGGAGAAGCGTCCCAGGCTGTTCCTCAGGACGTCTGAATTCCTCTGGCAGGAAGGGCACACAGCCCACAGCTCCAGGGAGGAGGCTATGGAAGAGACCCTGAAAATGCTGGGGGTTTACGCAAGGATAATGAGGGACATTCTTGCCCTGCCGGTAGTGGAAGGGGAAAAGACGGAGGGAGAGCGCTTCCCCGGAGCAGACAACACCTATGCCTGCGAAACCATGATGAGCGACGGAAAAGCCCTTCAGGCCGGGACAAGCCATTTCCTCGGCCAGAATTTCGCCAGGGCGTTCGACATCAAGTTCCAGAACCAGAACGGAGATCTCGAGTATGCATGGACCACGAGCTGGGGGGTTTCCACCCGTCTCATCGGAGCCATCATCATGACCCATTCCGACGACGACGGTCTGGTCCTTCCTCCCAGGGTCGCCCCCGTGAAGGCTGCCATCCTTCCCATCGGCACCAATGAAGAGAAGGTAGCATCAACCCTTCTTCCGAGAGCGCTGGAGCTTTCCTCTGAACTCGACAGGAGCCTCGGGGGCCGATGCACAGTGGTGGACAAACAGTTCTACCTCCGGCCGGGAGACCGGTTCTTCCAGCATCTCCAGAGAGGGGTACCCCTGCGGGTGGAGCTCGGGGAGAAAGATCTGGCAGCCGGGACGGCCAGGGTGGTCCGCAGGGACTCCGGAGAAAAGATGGACATCCCCCTCGAGAACCTGGCCTCCAGGATCCCCGAACTCCTTGAGGATATCCAGTCCGGCCTCTTCAACAGGGCACTCGATTTCCGGAGGCAAAACACTTCTGTGGTTTCCACCTACGATGAGATGAAAAAGGTTATGGAAGAAAAGGGCGGATTTGTGGAAACATGGTTTGCCGGCACAAGGGACGATGAAAAGAAAATAAAAGAGGAAACCGGAGCTACTGCCCGGTGCATGCCCATAGACAGCCCGGAAGAGGGACCCTGTTTCTTCACCGGTAAGCCGGGAGGCCGCAAGGTCATTTTCGCAAAGGCCTATTAGAGCACGATACGGAAGGGGCTGTGCTTTCGAGTGCAGCCCCTTTTTTTTCGGGGGTTCTTTCGTAAAAAAAGCGTCAAATGCATGTCTGTCTATTCAGAAAACCTGTTTCAGATGTCTTTTTTTCGGCTCGAGACGCGCCGTATGGTGAATATTTATAGTGATTGCAACGTTCCGAGTTCCTGCTGTTCTTTTTGTGAGTGCTCCGGGTTACGAGTTGACTTCTCTCCAAAAAATGGTATTATACCCCTCGCGTCGTTGAAACGGCGCCGCCGGACCGGCCCCGAAGGAGCTGAAAGGCAGGCGGGAACGAACGCAACCGAACCTTGACAGTTTTATAGGAGAAGGAAAGAGGTAAAGAAGCGGTCCTTGAGTAAATCATTTGAGAGTTTGATCCTGGCTCAGGACGAACGCTGGCGGCGTGCTTAACACATGCAAGTTGAACGGTATGACATG
>JAHDLC010000009.1 GCA_018436595.1 Synergistaceae bacterium
AGCGACCGCCAACACGGCCGCGATGGATGCTACACACGATACTCTCATGGTCCGCTCCTTCTTCTGATTGGACTTCTGATCCTTGACCGGCGTAATATGGGAAAGACCTTTCGTCAGTCGCCATGCTAACAGACAACTCCGTCCGCGAAAACACAAAACCCCCAGCCGGCAGCCGCGTGCCTGTCCAGATTTCCGGACGAGGCCATTTCGGGCACGGCGAGCCACCGGCGCGCCGTTCGTAGTGTGCCCGTCAGGGCATACCCCTTCAACGGTGTTCAGAGCGGGCTCCGAGCTTGCCGAAGGGGCATAAAGGGCGAGGCATGCCTCGCCCCTTGTATGTTGGTTTTGTCCTGCTATGGTGTTGGAGAGTTGTCCAATGCCTGGCGTTCGGGCAGGTGGATGGGTGGCCACCCATCCACCTGCGGCGGCGTCGAGATCGGTCGCCCCTCGGGCCTCGAGCCCGTATGTAGCGTGGTCCGACGTCGTCACCATATGCTTAGCCCGAACAGTCGCAAGGGCATTCTAACCGATCAGCCCGAATGTGCAAGGAAGGGAAACCCTATGGCAACGTTTGCAGGCATTGACATCGCCAAACACACTTTCGATCTCGCCCTTGAACCGCAACAGAAAATCCACCAGTTTGACAACGACGCCCAGGGCATCCGCCAGTGTGCCCGGTTGCTCCAGAAGCTCGACCCGCAGTTGATCGTCATGGAGCCCACCGGAGGCTACGAAACCAACCTCCAGATCCACCTCCAGCAAGCCGCCTTGCCCGTCGCCGTGGTCAATGCCCGCCGGATTCGCGAGTTCGCCCGGGCCGACGGAAAGCTCGCCAAGACCGACACAATCGATGCCCAGGTCATGGCGCGCTTCGCCGAGAAGATGCGCCCGCCCGCACAGCAGCCTCTCGACGCCCACAGCCGCAAACTCAAGGCCTGCGTGGCCCGACGCCATCAGCTCGTCCACATGCGAGCCGCCGAGGTCAATCGCACCGAACATGCCACCGATCCCTTCATCAAGCAGAGCATCCGAGCCGTACTCAAGATGCTCGACAAACAGATCGACAAACTTGAACAGCAGATCCAAAAGCTCGTCCAAACCGTCGAGACGCTCCGACACAAAGCCGAGAAACTGCGCTCGGTCCCGGCCGTCGGAGCGACCACCGCCGCCTTGTTGGTCACCGAACTGCCCGAACTGGGCCAACTGAACCGCAAGAAGATCGCCGCGCTCGTCGGCGTCGCTCCCATCAATCGCGACAGCGGAAACTACCGTGGAAAACGCATGACCGGTGCAGGACGAAAGGACCTCCGCGCCCGATTGTTCATGCCGACCCTCTGCGCGATTCGAAGCAACCCTGTGATCCGAGACTTCTACCAACGACTCTGTAACAACGGAAAGACCAAAATGACCGCCCTCATCGCCGCCATGAGAAAGCTCCTGACCATCCTCAATACCATGCTCAAGAAAAATGAATCCTGGAACCCAAAAATCGCTTGATTCCCAACACAGTCGCTAC